>CAUQGB010000014.1:0-3802 GCA_963517825.1 uncultured Candidatus Saccharibacteria bacterium | reverse complement strand
TTAGTGGAATCAATACGATTTTTCGGCTTTTGAAGATTTCTGCAAGACTGAAATTGGGATTAGTTTGCCCCAACATTGCCCGAAGTTGCGGACGAAGTAAAAATTGACGGAATTTATTCAAAATGGGGTTTAACATCTGGTGACGTTGAGCTTCACTAAGTAGCTCAAACCAGTTCCAGAAACTTTCCAGCCCGATTGGGTCTTTTAACTCTCTTAATAGTTTGTTTCGAAAGGATTGATTAGAGAGTAAGCTCGGTAACATCACTAAAGAAGTATTTGGAATGCGCGCCAAAGTTAAAAAACTGTGTGACAAAATATCCAGTGAGTAAATTCCAAAATGTTCAGGATAAATCCCTTTAAATAGCTCTAAAAGATAATCTGCGATAACTTCGGGCTCAATACCATATCTAGTTAGTTCAAAAGGGTTTATTCCGACAACTCGTTTGGCGGTTGGTGAAATGACTACTGTATCTTCATCGTGTTCAGCTGATGTGCGCTCTAAAAGTTCATGAGTAAGTTGACCTTTGCCATCCACCACAACGACGCTATGATTTTTAGAGTTTATATCTGATAAAATCAAGTTACTCATAGCAGTGGTTTTCCCGCAACCAGTTGAGCCGAGAAAAACGGTGTGCTTTTTGCCAGCTTGAGCTGAAATCTGAATTGGTTTTGATTGACTTTCCACCGTTTGCGCCAGACTTCGCTGAATCTTCCGATTAATATTGTAGCCTAAAGGTGGCACTACTAATTTAGGGTGAACATTTGGCACACCTGCAATATTTTCTTCCCCAATAGGTAAAAGCATGAAACAAGCTAAGTCTGAGACAGATAAACTATATGGGAAAGCCCAAGAAGGTTGCGCTTGATTAAGTTTTTGGATAGCTAGTGGTTTTAATTCAATGGTTGCATTTGATTCCATCATGCGAAAACTACTAAGTAGGCTGTCAAAAAATTCCTTTGTTCGCAAAATACTGCGAGATTGGACACCAAGACGAATTTCACACCTAAAAGTAGATTGGTTTAGTTTTTGTTTCATCAGCTTTTTGGAGTTTTCAGAAAGCTCAGGAATATTATTTGTAATCACTTGATACCACTTAGCAGATAAATTCGGCAAATCTTTGGGTTGTGGACGAGGTGGTGAACCTGCGCCAATTACCAACTGAACAACTACTGTTTCATCTGGCTGAAGTATTTTTGAAATTGTAAGGCTTGAACGTATCATGTTTTCTGCAGAGTCCGTTTTTAAAGCATAGTGAGATTCTTTAATGTTCACTAACCGTGCAACCGAAAGTTTTTCGCGTTTTGAGACTCTTGAAAATTGAATAGCTCGATGTGATTGAATCAGCTGGTGAATATGACGTTTATCTTGTTCTTCCGTCCCCAGAAGATACTGCACGCGATTTCTAGTCATGCGAACTTCAAAAACAATGCTTTTCCGTCGAGTTAGACCGACCAACTGTCCAAGCAAACTTTTGACGTCTTCTTCAGAAAACGGACGTTGCCAGTTCCACTCGCTCCAAGATAGTGTTTCGAACTTTCTTTTCATTTCTACCTCCAATCTTTAGATTTAATAATCCGAAAGGTAAGCCAGCCAATGAAAATAACCGCAGTCATCAAAATAAAGAACCACCAAACTTCCAGAATTAGTTTCACCGCCCAGTTAATAAGCCAAGCACAAGCAACAAGTCCAAGAATATATCCCATTAGTTTTTTCATGGCTGGTCTCCTTTCTGCCTCCATTTATACAAGAAAATTGGTGAAAAGTTAAATTTCATTACCTTTAGTTTTTAGAGCGATTGGAATGAATTGTAAGCAATGAAACAGTAGTATATTTCAACATATTTTTTCCTTTTGTCTAGTCCAATCAAGGCTTTTGTTTTCTTTCAAATTTTCTCAATTCGGATTTTGCAACCAAGAAAAGTTGATCGATTTCTTGCCGTTTTTCCAGAAATTCTGCCAGGGCAATTTCTTCTTCGCTATAGTGCTTTTTATCTGCTTGTTTTGGTTTTTCAAACCAATCCCAAATAAATATGGCAACGACGATAATTATAAAAGCTATAAAGTAGTCCATCATAAAGCTACCTCATTTCATTTTTTCAGTAGCGTAATAAGTGAACGCTTTTAGAATATAATCTGTATATGCTTTAGCTTCTGGTGTATTTTTGAGGATTTCAGACTGAGTAAGCGCCAGATTACCCACTTTATATAAAATATCGCTAGCGAGAAGCTCCAGAGCTTGATTATCTGCCATCGCTTCACTTAGTGTTTTAGCGACTTCTAACTGATAGGGGCTAACAAGTTGAGAAAGTTCCACTTTTGGGGTCGATTTTTGAATATGATTCATGAGATTTCTCCTTTGATTTTGGTATAATTTATGTTATAAACATTGTCGACTTTGTTTATGATTATAGTGTAACGAATATTTTTATCTCATTCATCAGGTAAAAAATCTCAGAAATCTCAAGGAGAAATCGTGTGACCGAATTTAGATTAGGATGGTTTTGCTATATTTTGCAAAAATCTGAAAAGAAAAAACGAAACCAAGAAGATTTCGTCAATAGTATTTTGAATAGATTGGTGGGCGAAAACAACCCTAAAATTTCATTTATTCCAGAAATTAACCGTGTCTCTAGTAATCGCCTTTTTACGGGAGACGAAGAAATTCCAGAATTTTACCGCGAAGCTTTGCCGATTAGTGATTTAAGCTTTCAATCTCAAAGGATAGTTGATATTTTGAAAGATTTAAACCGTGATGAAACTTTCGATTATAAGCAAGCTGTTTTTAAAATCAAATCAGCTTTTTTAAGCCAAACCAAAAAAGCTACCGTTGTTTTTGGTAGCGAAAAAATAGAATTACTTAATCATTGCCAAGAAGATGAACTTTACTTGGCAACCCTTTTTATTTTCTTGGTGAATCTTTCGAATATTCCTTCTAAGAACTCAGAAGAATTAAGACAAGCGCAAATCATTAACCAGCACATTTTTAAGTATCTTGAAAATGAGGTTTTATTAACTCCATATTCACATAGAAAAGCTATTGAGGAATCCTTAAAAAGCAAACAACAGATTTTTTATTTTGATTTATATAAGCCTGAAGCGTTAAACAATAATAAAAATCTCGTTTCACCCGCTTTAAAAGTTTTGATTCAAGATTCTATTTCCAAAATGCCAATTATCCAGAATGGTTTAATAATTCAAAATGAAACTATCAATAAGCGAATCGCTCAGTTTATTGAAAGCAATTTTAAAGACAGCAACAAATTAACCTTAATTGCTGGCTTTTGTAAAAATGAAGATGAATTTTATGAAATTATTGATAGACATTTACCCAAAGAAGCTATTAATAAAATTTTTATTGTTAAAAGTTTCGCTTTATCTGTAAAAGCCAGTTATGACTATACTGCTTCGAAAATGAAAGATATGATAACCTTAACAGAAAATATTGTAAATTATTTAGAAAAAAGAGCTTTCACAACACAAGATAAAACTGAGTTTACTATTGGAATAGCCGAAAATTTAGAGAAAAATGAGCTGGTATTCTTTTGTCTAGTTGGACAAGAAAATATTTTTTAAAATTTTTATGGGGATGTAGTGATATTTAATTTGACAATCGAAATAAAAAAGACTATAATAAGTTTACCATAAAAAATATTAAGGCAGGACAGACTATAGAGAATCAGAAGATGTGTAAGTTTGAATCTTCAACTATAGTAAACAACTATTAACGAAAGGATTTAAATTGTACACATCTATGTTTCTTGTAGGGTGTTCTGTCTATTATTTTATGCTCGTGATAGGTGTA
>CAUQGB010000013.1:0-7066 GCA_963517825.1 uncultured Candidatus Saccharibacteria bacterium | reverse complement strand
GATAATAGAGATAAAGGTGATGGTAGGCGTAAATTCGGTAATGGTATGAACTTAAGATCTGATAGTGGTGCTAATTTCATTCTCAATACTATAACTGGTGTATTTATTTTAAGGTCACCATTAGATAACTCAATAGTTACTCTTGCCACCTCCGCCATGATAGATCATGGGGCTGACAGTAATGATGCGAATATTGCTGAATTTAGGGAAATGAATATCAGCAATGATAAGGTTGTCACCAATAAAAAGACTGTAGATATTTGTATTCGTCCTTCAGGCGATGGTGTGCAATGGTACGCAAGTAGCTTTAACTTCTTTGGTGATAGGAATAAGGTTGTAAAAATCGGTCCTTCCTCTGCTGCGGTAGAAATTGCTCCACTTGATGGTCCTAACGGATCTTCATGCGGTGGTGACAGAGAAGGTGATGCACGATTCGGTGATGTAATAATTGATGGAAAGAATTTGTAATGAAATTTCGAAAAGGTGATACACTAATTGAGGTACTTCTTGCTATTGCTGTTTTTGCAACTGTTATGTTGATTGGTCTTTCGACTATGAATAACGGAATGTCGCGTGCACTAGCGAGCCTACAACTCACGATGGCGAGAAATGCAATGGATACACAGGCTGAGGCTTTACGTTTTGCAAATGGGGTATTTTTGTCTGAATATAAGTCTGACGGCACTGGGTCATTAAGTTCTCCTGCAATACTTTGGCAAGATAATCTAACGCAAGACGCGCAAGGTTCGGCAACACCTCTCGAATCTTGCACACGAGGCTCAAGTGCTTTTGTTATTGCGACAAGAGATATGGGCAATAATCGTGGCTATCGTACTAATATTAGTAGCGCAATAACTTACCCACGAATCTCTTACGGCGATGATGCGGACACAAATTCGAATTGGTTGCGCGATGGCCTTGCCTATAAACGCGCGGAGGGCATTTGGGTTGAAAAGGTTCATGTGCCAAATACGAGATATTACGATTTTCATATTCGTGCATGCTGGTCTGCTCCAGGCAGTAATGTAAATACAACACTTGGAACGATTGTGAGGTTATATGACCCAAGGGACTAAAAAAGGTTTTACAATTATGGAATTAATGCTTGCAATGGGTGTGATTGCATTTCTATTAATTTCAGTTGCTGGTTTGATTATTCAAATAACTAACACTATTACTAGGGGTACAACTTATAAAGATTTAAACACTGCCGCTCGGACAATTAATACAGACTTTACAAAAACTTTTAATTCATCATCGATTCTTGATGGCTGGAATGGTGAACGAAATGAAACAGATTTCTATCGAACTAGTGCATCTGGTCAGTCTGGCGCGTTTTGTACAGGTACAGTGAGCTATTTATGGAATACCAACCTGAAAGATGAAAAAGGAGCGGGAACTGGTCAAAGAATTACTTACACCGACGGATCTCTTGTTCGTCTAGCTAAAGTTCGCGACTATGCAAAGTCTTATTGTTCAAAAGATGCACAGAACACTGGCGGGTTATGGGGGCATGTTCCTAGAGACAATACCGTTACTGATGTTTTAACCGCTGGAGAAATTAATCTTCAACTTCACAAAATTAGTTTCACGACTTCACCTAATTTAAAAAGTACATCTTCGAATCAAATGATAATAAACATTTCCTATATTTTGGGGACCCCAGATAATAACGATATAAATGTAAGTACTTACAATTGTGAAGGTAATGTTAAAAGTAACTATTGCGCAGTAAATAGATTCGATTTAACTGTTCGAACTCTTGGTAGATAGAAAAAAGTGGCTTTCAAAAGGCCACTTTTATTCTGTTTCGCTGTGGAATCGCTCGTGGATTTCTTTCAAATGTTGATCGGTGATGTGCGTATAAATTTGTGTTGTTGCAATGCTGGCGTGCCCAAGCATGCCTTGAACTGAGCGTAAATCAGCACCATTCACGAGTAAATCCGTTGCAAAAGAGTGGCGCATTGTGTGTGGTGAAACGTGCTTTGTGATTCCTGCTAGGCGCGCGTATTTTTCAACCATTCGCTGGACTGAGCGGGCAGTAATTCGCCGATAATTTCCATCTGTTGATGGTTTTTTATAGCGTTTTGAATAATTCAAAAACAAGGGCTGAAGGTTGTCTTCTCGTGCTTGCAAGTAATTTTCAATATGTTCGGCGGCCTTTTTCGAAATAAAAATTGGGCGATCCTTGTTTCCTTTTCCGCGAACCGTAAACTCACGTCGTTTTGTATTGATACTTCCGCGATTTAAACTTACAAGTTCTGAAACACGGAGCCCGCTAGAAAAAAGCAACTCAATAATTGCACGATCGCGTAAATCGCTTTCAGTTTCATTTGGAATTGCCGAAATTAAACGTTCAATTTCTTCGTAGTGCAAAAAATTTACCTGGGGTTTAACAATTTTTGGTAGTTCAATTTTTGAGGGTTCCAAACTTTTAATATCGCGCCGAGCAAGATAAGTTAAAAATCTTCGAAGCGCGATAAGATGATACGCTTGGGTGGTTCTACTTAAACTTTTGCCAGAATCATTTTCGTAACGGTTAAGCCACAGGCGATATTTTCGAACAAGTTCAGAAGTGATTTCTTTAACAGGAATATCTCCCGAAAATTCCACAAGGCGCTCTAAATATAGCTGGTAATTCTCGGCAGTTTTTTTCGAACGGCCACCTTCAACTTCGAGCGATTCAATAAAATCTTCAATTCCTTCAGAAATATACATAATCTTATTATAGCATTTTTTTCGAAAAAAGAGTATAATTTTAAGTATAAGCTTTAAGGAGGATTTTTTATGTCGAAAGAGTTGATTCAGCGAACACTAATTTTGTTCAAGCCCGATGCAGTTCAGCGTGGAATTGTGGGCGAAATTTTAACACGTTTCGAAAGAGTTGGCTTAAAAATCATCGGCACAAAAATGATCTTCCCAAATAAAGAGCATTATCACAAACATTATGAAGGAATTGGTAAAATGGTGACGCGCCGTGGCGAAAAAGCTTTTGATATGGCGTTGGAATTTATGACACAAGGACCTGTGATCGCGATGGTTCTCGAAGGTGTTGAATCGGTTGAATTGGTGCGAAAACTTGTTGGTGGCACCGAACCAAAAGCTGCGCTCCCAGGAACGATTCGTGGTGATTATTCGCACATGAGTTTTGGCTATGCGGATGAACACAATGTTGGAATTCCGAACTTAATTCATGCATCGGGAAGTGTTGAAGAAGCGAAACAAGAAATTGAACATTGGTTTGCTGATCATGAAATTTACGACTATCATTCACCTCGAGAAAAATTTACGCGTTAAAATCTCGCTATTTTTGTAAAAATCTGTTAAAATAGAGAAGTAAGCCTCGGTAGCTCAATTGGATAGAGCAGTTCCGTCCTAAGGAAAAGGTTATAGGTTCGATTCCTGTCCGGGGTACCACTGATTTTATTTATGAAAGAACAAATTTTTAAAGGTCAAAGAGAAGGTGAAGAATTTCTCTTTATGTTTCGAAAGCATATTATTGCGATGCGCAAAGGTTTTTACCTCTTTTTGGGTATTTTTGCAATTTCTTGTTTACCGACATTTTTCATGTTGACGTCAGATAATATAACGGATGCTCTTTGGATCGCTTTGGGTGGATTTATCGTTGGTCTAATTTTATTTCTTTATCAGTTTATGCTTTGGTATTATTCTCTTTATATTGTTTCAAATGAGCGGATTAGACAGATTACACAAAAAGGATTTTTTGGTCGAAAAATGATGGATTTGCCGCTTTCAAAAATTCAAAGTGTTAATTTTGAAATCCCAGGATTTTTTGGTGAAATTTTCCATTTTGGAACAATTAATATTTTAACAATTGTGGGTGACTTAGAGATTAAAAATGTTGAGCGTCCAGAAGATATTTATAACAAAATTCAAGATGCGATTTCGAAAATTAAAACGGAGGAAGAAGATGAAGAATATTAAAGAAAAGGCCAAAAAAATTAGAGATAAAGTTTCGAAAAGGGCTGAATCTCGCGAAAGCCAGATTGATAAAATTACAAACACAACTCTTGAAGAGCAGCGGCGTGAGATTCTGAATAAAGGTAAAAAATTTAAATATCCCGTTCAATATAGCAAGAATCGTTTAGTAGTTAATGCTTTGGTTATTGCTGGTGTAATTTTAATTACAGGTGCAATTTTGCTTTGGTACCAGCTTTATAGAGTGCAAAATGCAAGTGAGTTTATTTATCGTTTTACGGCTATATTACCTTTTCCAGTCGCAAAAGTTGATGGTGAGAAGGCGCTTTATAGTGATTATTTAATGGAGTATCGGGCAAATATGCAAATTGCAAACGCTAAGAAGGACGAAATAGAAGGAGCCAATAACACGAACGCTCTTTCAACTTTGAACAAATCAAAAGCAATGAAAAATGCGATTGCGAATGCTTATGCTCAAAAAATAGCTCGCGAGCTTGGAATTTCGGTTTCAGATAAAGAAATTAGTGAAGTCTTTGATGCTCAGCGAAAAACGCAAAACACTGAGCTTACTGAAAGCGCTCTATATAAAATTGCAGCTGATAATTACGGCCTTTCGCCAAATGAATACCGTCGAATGTTTATTGAATTACCGCTACTTCGCCGAAAAGTTACTACACAGATCGACAAAAATGCCGACAAACTTAAAAATGAAGTTTCGAAATATTTAAGTGAAAATTCGAATAATTTTTCGAAAGCTGTTGAATATTTTGGTGATAAAATTGAGTATTCAAAACCTGGAAAGGTTCGAAAAACCAATATCGATGGTGGTCGTGCTAAAGCTGCAGCGAATTTAAATATAGGGGAATCCTCAAAGCCGTTCATTTCAAACTCAGGAGATGGCTATTACATCGTAAAATTGATTGAAAAAACTGACAACGAAGTCAGCTATGAATCAATAAAAATTAAATTTACTGAGTTTAACAAACAGCTTGAACAACTTGAGAAGGACGGTAAAATTCAAAAATATATTAAAGTCGACTAAACAAATTGCACAGCGAAAGTTGTGCTTTTATTTTTTATTATGTCGAAGTTTTAACTAAAAATAAAAAACGCCCTAAAGCGATTTTTAAAAGTCTAAATTTGGCGCGCCCGACCGGATTCGAACCGGCGATCTCCTCCGTGACAGGGAGGCGTACTAGGCCAACTATACCACGAGCGCATCAGTAGACTAATACAATTTTATCAGACTCCAAGTAAAAAATCAAGCACTTTTTTGGTTTATTTTTCAAAAAGTTTGTGGTATAATTTAAGTATATGCCGATGTAGCTCAGTTGGTAGAGCAACGCACTCGTAACGCGTAGGTCAGCAGTTCAATCCTGCTCATCGGCTCCAATTTATTTTTATGAAAACAATAGCTAATTTATTTAAACCAATTTTAAAAGACCGTAAAATGTTAATTTTAATGGTTTCTGTATTTCTATTTGGAATTATTTTCTTTATTTTTATGATTTTAAACACAAAATCATATGACTACCTAATAAACGCGCGTTATACAGTTTTTGGCACTAGTGAGTTTTATAAAGATTCCTGGACATATCGTATTATTTTGTCTATTTTTGGTCTAATTATTGCATTTATTCATAATATTATTATCGCAAAAATTTATAGCATTTCTGGTAGGCGTACGGCGGCAATTTTTGCAATTTTTAGTATTGTTCTTTTATTAGTTGGTGTGATAGTTATAGGTAATTCAATACGTGAGATTCCAAACTAATGAGCAACAAAATAGATATTGAAATTCCACTCGGAAAGCGAACTTTTAAGTATCGCTTTTTCGAAATCTTGCCAGCTTTTTTGAGTTTTGGCGCAATTATTTTGATGTTTCTGCTTTCGTTTTTTTCGCCTTTTTTGGCATCTCTTTATCTTTTGACAATTATTACAACTCTTTTTGTAAAGGCTATTGGCATTGCATATCGAATGATGACAGGTCATTTTCAGATTGAAAAAGCTCAAAAAGTTGACTGGAATAAACGTTTGGAAGATCTTGATAATGCTGAAAAATCTTTATATACTCTCAAAAATCAGGTTAATAATGAATATGAGTTCAAAAACCACCTTCGAAATTTAAATGATATTAGAGAGAATCCAGCTAACTTTCCAAGTCCATCAAAGGTAAAAAATGCGGTAATTATTGCAGCTTATAATGAGTCTTATGAAGTAATTCAGCCAACTATCCAATCTGTTTTAGCCTCAAATTATGATGCAAGAAACTTACTTATTTTCTTAGCTTACGAGGAACGAGGCGGCAAAGAAATTGAAAAAACCGCAATTCGGCTCAAAAAAGAGTTTTCGGAAAGTTTCGGGGCTTTCGAAATTGTAAAACATCCAAAAAACTTACCGAATGAGGTTGTTGGAAAAGGTGGAAATATCACTTTTGCTGGCCGAGTATTACAAAAATATTGCGAAGATAATAAAATTCCTTTCGAGAATGTGCTCGTTACTACGCTTGATAGTGATAATAAGCCACATAATGAGTATTTTGCTTGCGCAACTTATAGTTTTATTGTTCATGAAGACCGTAAAAAGTTATCATATCAGCCGGTTTCATTGTTTTTGAATAATATTTGGGATGTTCCAGCGCCAATGCGCGTGGTTGCAACCGGTAATTCATTCTGGAATATTGTTTCAACAATGCGGCCGCACCTTTTACGAAATTTTGCCTCACATTCTCAACCTCTAGATGCGTTGGTTGAAATGGATTTTTGGTCAACCCGCACAATTGTTGAGGATGGACATCAATTCTGGCGCAGTTATTTCCATTTTGGTGGCGATTATTACGTTGTGCCGATTCGTGTGCCAATCTATCAAGATGCGGTTCTAAGTGAAACTTTACCAAAAACACTAAAAGCCCAATTTATCCAGCTTCGTCGTTGGATGTATGGTGCTAGTGATATTCCTTACGTTGCAAATCTGTATTTTTCAAAAAAACGAAATGTTCCACTTGTCGATGGTTTAATGAAATTGATTCGTTTGATCGATGGTCACGTTACGGCCGTATTTCAATCACCAATGGCTGCCTTTGGAGGTTGGGTTCCACTTATTGTTTATGCAGCATCATCTCGTAGTG
>CAUQGB010000012.1:0-9060 GCA_963517825.1 uncultured Candidatus Saccharibacteria bacterium | reverse complement strand
ACCCGAGACCTCATCCTTACCATGGATGCGCTCTACCAACTGAGCTATCGCGGCGAATAAATGAATTATACCATATAAATTATATTAATGTCAATACGATCAGCTAGCGATTAAATCGAGGCTTCTATTGACAAATTAAGGGTTTTGATATATAATAATTAGGTATATTTTGTCTAAAAATAATTTTATGGAGAATTATGAAAACTGTAACAATAATGAAATATCGAATTGGAGATAAATATTTTTTTAAAGTTTTAGATAAATTTGATATCAAAGATGAAGCTGAACGTCTTGACGAGATGATTCGAATTTCAAACCAACTTGGTTTAGAGAATGAAGATTATGAACAACTCTGGATTAAAGAAACGGTTCTATTTTAGATGCAAAAGTTTAGCATAGCTATTTCTTATTATTTCTAAGAAAATTAATTTTCAAAGCTTCACCAATAGTCCATATTATTGCATTAAGAAAAAATATAGAAATTGCAATGGTGACTATCATTAAGACTACCCTACTAATTGAATTTTCGAAAATATTTAAAAAACTTGCGATAACGAAGCCAAATAATGCTATAAATAAATAAAATCTTTGTAGCACGATGCGTTCATTTGAATTGTTTAAAGTTTTTTGTATAAATTTTAAAAAATTATTCATGATTAAAATTATACCATAAAAAATAAAATAAGTCAATAAAATACTAAAGTCTTGCTTTTTGCGAAATCTTATGATAAAATAGAACAGAACGTAAATAATAAATTTAAGAGAGATTATGGCTAAAAAGAATACGAAACGAAAGATTATTGGTCTTGTAAGTGAAATTACTGGCGACCGAATTTACTACACCCGCAAAAATACTCAGAATACACCTGAAAAATTGTCTTTGCGAAAATACAATCCAAAGACACGAAAACATGAAATCTTCACAGAAACTAAGAAGTCTCTTGGTCGAAATGAAGTTAAACCACGAAAAGGTTAATAAATTGCACCGTTTGGTGCTTTTTATTTTAATGGATGTAGTTAGTAATAAACCTATCATTTATACTTTTGCTATACAAAAATATAGGGAATTCTTAAAAAGCCCCCTTTAATTAAAGCTCTCGTTTAAGCGAGAATTTTTCTATTGTAATTTAGGCAGCTTTATGTTAAAATATTAAGGTGATATAAATTGTTTGAGAATTCGTTCGAAGTTATCTTAAAATTTCGAAAGAAGTTACAAACGCAAAATAAGGAGAAAAAATGGCAGAACAAGGCCTAACAATTCGTATTCGCCTAAAGGCATACGATCATAAAGTTATCGACCAAAGTGCAAAGCAAATTGTTGACACAGCAATTCGAACTGGTGCAACAGTTGCAGGACCAGTGCCTCTACCAACACGACGAAGCACTTTTACTGTAGTAAAAAGCCCACATGTCTATAAAATGGGTGGTGAAGCTTACGAAATGCGTGTTCATAAGCGCCTCATTGATATTAGCAATGCAACACCAAAAACTATCGATTCTTTGCAAAATCTTAGCCTTCCAGCTGGAGTTGATGCAGAAATCAAAATGTAATTTTCAAAATCGCCTTCGGGCGGTTTTATTTTTGACAAAAATATGATATAATCGTAAGCAATATGAGCAAAAATAGCAAACAGAGAACTTATGCGCGAAATCGCACAAAATTAAGTCGTCGTGGTTTCGAAAAAAATCCCGAAAGCGATTCGGTTTTTTTGGTGAAACTTATTTCGTGCGCCTTATTTGCTTTAATCTGGTTAAAAATTAAAACAAATATAAGTATTCCGATTGGGGTTTTTAGTTCTTTTTTGCTAATTTATTTTTTCGAAAACCGTCAAGAAAATCGGCGAGTTTTTTATGCAATTTCTCTAATTTGTGGGATTATAAGTTTCTTTTTACCGATTGGTTTTTTGATTTGACTTTTTTGAAATAAAGTTATATAATGTATAAATCACAATATTGGAGGTGAGTACATTGATACAAAAAATTATTGTAATTCTAATTTGTACGGTAATTATTTTGGCAAGGAGTGTCGGAAAAGAAAAAATCAATAGAAAAATGATGATTTTTCTATCTTCGGTTATTGTTTTGAGCTCGATTTTATTAATAATCAAACAGCTTGTAAATCAAGAAGTTATATTTTTTTCTTTTTTTGATATTGTTGGTGACGAATTTGCGGAGTTTAGTTTTATCTTGTCACTTTCGAAACTGATTTTCGAAATAATTATTTCAGTGATTTTACTGAATAAAATTTCAGGCGAGACAAAATTCAAACAAGATTTAGCTATTTTCTTCGTTTCTATTATTTCTTCGCAAATAATTTTCATAGATTTTCCAAACCTTATTTCGCAAAAAATATCTACACCATTCTTTATCGAAATAATTTTTGACTTTTTGTATCTTTTAATTTTAACAGTGTTTTGCCGAAGTTCAAAAAAATAAGACACTGAATAGCCATCTCAAAAGAGGTGGTTTTATTTTGTTGTAAATATTACACGCTAAATATAGCGTTTTTTGTTGATTTTTATAAACAAAAGCACTATAATTAAATAGTCGAGCAGAAGAACTTTAAAAATACTTACAATTCAATTTTATAGAAAAATGGGGTGAATAAAAATGGAAGAACAACTTGAACTGTTTAGCAGGGAGCAGCTAAAATCTTTAGAGCTCAAAGAAATAAAGATTTCCTTAGAGGGTATTAAGGTGATTAAACGTGATGGCCGTATAGTACCTTTTAATCAAGAAAAAATTAAAGTAGCGATTTTAAAAGCTGCTAGTGCTGTTGGGAAAATTGATCCAATACGGGAAAGAAAGATTGAGTTGATTGTTGATAGTATAATTAGGGAAATTCGTAAGCGATTCTTCTATGATATCCAAATTTATGAAATCCAAAATATTGTTGAGCATGAACTCCTTGAAGCTAAAGAATATGCGATAGCTGAGGAATATATTACTTATCGGACACAAAGGGATTTTGAGCGCTCAAAAGCGACAGATATCAACTTCAGTATTCATAAACTGCTCAACAAAGATCAGGCAGTTGTCAATGAAAATGCCAATAAGGATAGCGATGTCTTTAATACCCAGCGTGATTTGACGGCAGGGATTGTTGGAAAATCAATCGGACTTCAAATGCTTCCTAAACATGTGGCGAATGCCCATCAAAAAGGGGATATCCACTATCATGATTTGGACTACAGTCCATATACCCCTATGACCAACTGCTGCTTGATTGATTTCAAGGGCATGTTGGAAAATGGCTTTAAGATTGGGAATGCGGAGGTAGAGAGCCCCAAATCTATCCAAACTGCGACTGCTCAGATATCACAAATCATCGCCAACGTTGCATCAAGTCAGTATGGAGGCTGTTCAGCAGACCGTATTGATGAAGTCTTGGCTCCATATGCAGAGAAAAATTACCAAAAACATCTCAAAGATGCAGAGGAATGGGTACTACCAGACAAGCGTGAGGAGTACGCCTGGAAGAAAACTCAAAAAGACATCTATGATGCCATGCAATCTCTAGAGTATGAAATCAATACCCTCTTCACTTCGAATGGGCAAACACCCTTTACTTCCCTTGGTTTCGGTCTAGGAACCAATCGTTTTGAACGTGAAATTCAAAAAGCCATCTTAACCATTCGTATTAAAGGTTTAGGTGCGTCGCAACGCACGGCGATTTTTCCAAAGCTGGTATTTACGCTTAAACGTGGCGTAAATCTTTATCGTGAAGATCTAAATTATGACATTAAGCAATTAGCTTTGCAGTGTGCGACTAAGCGAATGTATCCGGATATTTTATCTTATGATAAAATCGTGGAACTCACGGGTTCGTTTAAAGTCCCAATGGGTTGCCGCTCTTTCCTTCAAGGTTGGAAAGATGAGAACGGTGAAGAAGTAAATTCTGGGCGTATGAATTTGGGCGTAGTTACTTTAAACTTGCCGCGAATTGCAATTGAATCCGACGGTAATTTCGAAAAATTCTGGCGGATTTTTGATGAACGCACTCAAATTGTAAAAGATGCGCTGGTTTATCGAATCAATCGCACAAAAGAAGCAACACCAGCGAATGCGCCAATTTTGTATCAATACGGTGCTTTTGGTAAAAGGTTGAGTCCTGAAGATTCAGTTGATGAAGTCTTTAAAAATCGAAGAGCGACAGTTTCATTCGGCTATATTGGGCTCTATGAAGTTGGAAAAGTTTTTTATGGCTCTGAATGGGAAAATAACCCCGAGGCTAAAGAATTCACAATTTCTATCATTCGAAAAATGAAAGAACTTTGCGAGAAATGGAGTGATGAATTTGGTTATCACTTTAGTGTTTACTCAACACCGAGTGAAAGTTTAACTGACCGCTTCTGTCGTCTTGATAAAGAAAAGTTTGGTGAAATTAAAGATATCACCGATAAAGGCTATTACACTAACTCTTTTCACTACGATGTTCGAAAAAATCCAACTCCTTTCGAAAAACTTGATTTTGAAAAAGATTACGTTAAAGCGGGTGCAACCGGTGGTTTCATTCACTATTGCGAATATCCAGTCTTGCAACAAAATCCGAAAGCTCTTGAAACCGTCTGGGATTATGCTTATGACCGGGTTGGTTATTTGGGAACAAATACACCAATTGATAGATGCTACGAGTGTGGTTTTGAAGGGGATTTTGAACCAACTGAAAGAGGATTTAAATGTCCAAATTGCGGTAATAGCGACCCAAGAACTTGTGATGTCGTAAAAAGAACCTGTGGCTACCTAGGCAACCCGCAGGCCCGTCCAATGGTTAAAGGTCGCCATAATGAAATCGCCGCTCGCGTGAAACATATGAATGGCTCGACAATGTAAATGTAAGTATTTTATTTTAGCGTCAGCGAAAGCTGGCGTTTTTTAAAAAATAAAAAACCTCAAATTTGAGGTTTTAAGCTAAAAGTTAGGTTGCTGCATTTTATGCTGGCGATATCTTTCGAGGATTTGACTTTTAATTAAAATATGATTTTCAAGACCTTTTCGAACAAGAATAATTTTAGGTTCTTGATATTCATTTATTCCATCTGTTATCGTATGGCTTATTCCATTTAAATACAGAACTATATAATCAAATTTTTTACCCTCAATTGCTGACCTTAACGTATTTTTAGTCTTTGAGGTTCTATCGGCTTTGGTAAAAAATTCTGATTTTCCGCCAAAACTATTCAAAAGATTATCATGCGTTTGGGATAAATTTTTGTAGCTCCCATTTTGCACAAATAAGATATTTAAATTTTTCATAATTTTTAAATCCTCATCAGAGAAGTCTGGATCCGATTCGTGAATTTCTTCTTTGGTATCTTCTTGCTGAACCAGCGCCTGTAGGTTATTAAACCTATCATTAACTTCCGAAAAGCGACTATTGAAATTTTTTGTTAAACTAGATATCATGCTAGAATAATTACTTAGTTCTTTTTCAAGTAAGTCTTTTGCGGCTTCTATTGCTAAAGATCTAGCGTCTTCTTGTACTACTGAAACAAAAGCATTAAGAAGTTTTTCAGGATCTTTAAAGCTATTAATTTCTTCTTCGAGAGATTCAATGGTTTTATCTTTCTCTTCAATTTCAGAATTAAGTCTTTGAATTATTTCTTGTGCTTTATTATTATCTTCAGTAAGACGTTTGTTCTCGTTCTCGCTTTCTTTAAAATCTACTTTTAAAGAATCATATTTCGACTGCAGCTCTGAGGAACCTTTATTCTTGAGCCTTCTTTTGAGTTTATTTTTTTCGGATTCAAGACTTTTATTATTAAGATCAAGCTTGTTTTTCTCTTTTTCAAGCTCTAGGATTTCTTTATCTTTTGAATCTAAGATATCGCTGTGATTTTCCTTAAGTTCTTGAATTTCTTTTTCAAGTCTTGATTCTAGCTCTTCAATTTTACTTTCCTGCTCTTTAATTTGTCTATCTTTATCTGTGACAATCTTTCTCAGCTCTTTAACAAGCTTATCATCAGTTGACCTGATATTTTTTAATTTACCTCCAGTTTCTGATTTCGTACTTTTCGGCTTTCGGTTCTCTCCAGTTTTGCCGATTTTCGCATGAAGCCGCACTATTGCTATTTGTATTCTTAGCGAAGAATCTCTAGGGATTGAAGTTTGGTTTTGGAGTGCTTTTCTTATTGCCTCAAGATCTTTTTGCAAAAATAGTGCTTTTAAATCCGGATATTTATCTAATGTTTTTAAGATGTACTCAAATTTTTTCAGTTCATCTTGGTCTTTGCTCTTCTTAACCATTTAAGAGCCTCCTTTAATAAGAAATTTCTAAAAAATAACTCAAAATAGTTTACCTAACTTTTTAAAGAGCTATCATTCGATTGAGGTAAATTTTAACATATTTTAGTAGTTAAGTCAATGATAAGCTATAAGTTAAGACTTGAAGGAATAGCTTGAAAGTGCTAAAATTAAAATAGATAAAATGAATTTTCGAAAGGAGAGAGATGGCTAAATTAGTTTTTGCAAGACATGGTGAAAGTGAGTGGAATAAAGCAAACCTTTTTACTGGTTGGGCTGATGTTGATTTAAGTGAAAAAGGTGTTCAGCAGGCTATTGATGCTGGAAAATTAATTAAAGATGCTGGAATTGAGTTTGATGTTGCTTTTACATCTGTTTTGAAGCGTGCGATTAAAACAACAAATTTGGCTTTGGAATTTTCTGACCAGCTTTGGGTTCCAGTTACAAAATCTTGGCGTTTAAATGAGCGACATTATGGTGGTCTAACTGGCAAAAACAAAGCTGAAGCGGCTGAAAAATTTGGTGAAGAGCAAGTCCATATTTGGCGCCGTTCTTATGATACGCTTCCGCCAGAAATGCCACGAGATGATGAATATTCTGCACATAATGATCGCCGTTATGCTTTATTGGATGATTCGGTTGTACCGGATGCTGAAAATTTGAAGGTTACTTTGGAACGAGCTTTGCCGTTCTGGGAAGATCAAATTGCGCCAGCTCTAAAAAGCGGAAAAAATGTGTTTGTTGGTGCTCATGGAAATTCAATCCGTGCCCTTGTAAAACATATCAAAGGCTTGAGTGATGACGAAATTATGGGTGTCGAAATTCCTAATTTTCCACCATTAGTGTTTGAATTTGACGAAAACTTAAAAGTCTTGAATGAATATTCACTTGGTGAATAACTTTCGAAAAAGTAAAATAGAGCGTTAATTCGCTCTATTTATTTTGGTAGATAATCATTGAATCGCCATATGATAGAAATTTGTATTCACCATTTTGGATTGCATGATTGTAAGCATTTTTAATATTTTCCCAGCCGGCAAAAGCACTCGCAAGCATTAAAACTGTTGATTTTGGCGCATGAAAATTCGTGATTAAACCTTGAATTGTTTTAAACTCATATCCTGGAAAAATAAAAATATCTGCTTCACCTGATAAATCGCCATTTTGAGATTTTGAAATCTTACTTAAATCTTCACGATTACCAGAATTTCCATTTAAGTTCTTTTCGAAAATTGCATTATGGGCATATTCGAGCGTTCTAGCGACCGTCGTGCCAAGTGCGAATATTCTACCGCCATTTTGTGTGATTTTTTGAATTTTCGCAACAGTTTCAGCTGGAATTTCGAAATATTCCTGATGCATTCGGTGCTCTTCAATTTTTTCAACTCGAATTGGCATAAAAGTTCCAAGCCCAACATGAAGCGTTAAATGTGCGATTTTTACACCTTTTTCTTTTAATGAATTTAAAATTTCATCAGTCATATTTAAACTAGCGGTTGGTGCTGCAACTGATCCTTTTTCTTCTGCGAAAACAGTTTGATAGCGCTCGATATCAAGTGTCGTGGCGTTTCTTCTCATATATGGCGGAAGAGGAACGGTGCCAAAGTTTTCACAAAGATCACGAAGATCGATTTTTGAGCTCACGATCGCAAGCCCATCACCAAGAATTTCTTCAACTTTAATCTCTGCTTTTTCGAAATTATTTTGGGTGAGATCTTTTAATGAAGAATCTTTTACAAAAAGCTTATCACCAGACTTAATTTTTCCACGATACATAACTTTATGCTTGTGCCAGTCGCTATCAAAACTGTGTCGTTCTAAAACCACTAATTCGCGCTCAGCTCCGCTCTCTTTTGTAGCAAAAAGCCGTGCTTTAATAACTTTTGTATCATTTAAGATGAGCAAATCGCCACTTTCAAAGAAATCCGCGATATTTTTATAAAAGCTATCAGTAATTTTACCACTTTTTCGATCTAAAGCTAGTAATTTCGAACTGCCACGAACTTTTGGCGGATGTGCTGCAATTTTATTTTCAGGTAATTCATAAGTGTAATCTTTTAGTTCCATTTTTATATTTTAGCACTTTTCGAAATAGCTTTCAACTCAAGAGAATAGCTGTGGTTTTTGTAAAATTACTAAAAACTATTGACAAATATACAGAAATATGATAAACTACTACTCAGTTGATAGATAGTTTAAATAGTAAGGCTTCTATCAAGAACATTAAAAGTTGAAGACAAGAGTTTAAGATTACTTACTCATGTTTTTCCTTTTTATGGTCTTGATGGGAGCCTTTTCGTAATTCTTACATGCCTAAAAGGCAAAAAAATATCAATTCCATATTGGAGGAAAAAATCATGAAAAAATTAACTAAGTTAGGTGTTTCTTTGTTCTCTATGGCTATTCTTGGGGCTGTTGCTCCAGCTTTGACTGATGTTCCTGTTTTTGGAGCTAGTGTTGTAAGAGCTGAAGAAACAAGGCCGCTAGAATACCGTATCGTATATTATGATAAAGATACCGGGGAGGAAATAGCTCCACCAAAAATTGGAACTATAAATCCTGGTGAAATTGTCAATATTTATAAAGATATTGATGGCTATCAGGTGGTCTCGAATTTTGATGAGTGGATGCCCGGTTTTAATGCGACCTACCGCATAATGAGTCGAAACTTTGGGTTTTCGAGAGGGCGTTTATTTATGTCTTTAGACTATAAGAGATTGACTCCAACTCCGGAACCAACTCCGAATCCAGAGCCAGCGCCAACTCCAACTCCGGAACCAACTCCGAATCCAGAGCCAGCGCCAACTCCAACTCCGG
>CAUQGB010000011.1:0-10074 GCA_963517825.1 uncultured Candidatus Saccharibacteria bacterium | reverse complement strand
CATAATCTTCTAAAAAAATCAAATCGCCCCCATATGAGAGCGATTTTCGAAAATTATTTTGCGGCCAAAGCTGCTGCGATTCGTTCGCGGCGTTTTGCTTCGCGGCGTTTTTCAATTTTTAGTTTTGCGCGCAAAGCTCGTTTGCGGTCTGCTCCGTGCCAACTTTTGTGTTTAGCCATTTCTTTCCTTTCGTTAAAAAATAAAACAATTCTGAACAATTATACCACACCTTTTCTAAAAATTCAAACTATCTACCGTAAACTAATCGTGAAACATTATGGTAATAAACCTGCACTGCGTGGTGAAAGTTTTGGAGTTCAGCACCTTTTAGGTCAAAATAGTGTGGACCAGCTTCAATTTTAATAACTTGGTCTTTTCGAAGTTCATATCTGGTTGTATTTTGATGTACTTTTCGCTTTCCATCAATCCACTCTTCATGATAAATCCAAGAATTATGATCTAGCACGAAAAATTCTCGTCGAATGCCATTTGTTGTCGGTCCAAAAATTTGTGCGCCAACTTTGCTTTCAAGATCAATTAATGCTCGAGAAATATCTTGTGGATTTTTCTTGAATTGATTGAAGAGATATTTATAATAAAGCTGGTTGCTTTCGTGTTTTTTTGCTTTTTTAAAGAAAGATTTTCTAGTATATTTAAAGTGCGTATTTCTAATTTCTTCTTCCGCAATATTTCGAAGGTATAAAATTTGTGCACTTTTTGCAAACATCTCATCAAAAATATTAACTTGTTGTGTTCTTTTTCTTTGCGGTAAAGCGGTCTTTTGAATCTGTTTAACTGGTTTTAAAGGCATTTGCTTTGGCAGGTCATAGGCAATCTTTATTCTTGGTTTTTCTAAAGCTGGCTCTTTGGGAGCTTCTGAATAATATGGAATTTGGTATAAACTTTTATCAGAATTGTTCATTTTTTGCCTCTAAATATGTTTAGATTGTATCATATTTTTATATATTTGTCAATAAGGCGACAATGTTAGATATTGAATAGCTCTTCAGTGTTTTTGGACGTAATTTTGGCGACTTCTTCGACTGAAATTTGTCGTTTTTCTGCTAAATCTTCAACCACTAATTTTGAAAATGCAGGCTGATTCGGCTTTCCGCGTTTGCCTTTTGGCGCCAAGAACGGTGAATCTGTTTCAATCAAAGTTTTCGAAAGTGGAATATTGGCAAACATTTCTAGCTCTTCTGGCTTTTTTAAAAAAGTAGAAATGCCATTCACGCCAATGAATAAATCTCGTTTTAGAGCTTCATTTAAATTCTCTTTCGAATCTGTAAAAGAATGTAAAACTCCACGAATTTTACCGTTTTTCGAAACTTCATCAAAAATTGGCCAAAAATCTTCAAAGGCCCCACGAACATGAAAACTCACTGGTAAATTTAATTCCTGTGCAAGTTCAAGCTGTGCTTTTAAAATCGTTTTTTGTGCTTCACGATTTGAATTTTCATAAAAATAATCAAGTCCGATTTCACCTATTGCCACAACTTTTGGTTTTTTTGAAAGTTGTTCAAGCTCTGCAATTAACTCTTTTGGATTATATTTTTCTGCTTCGTGTGGATGCACGCCAATTGCTGAGAAAAGCTCAATTTTGCCGGAATTTTCAATTGCAAAATCGACTGCAAGTTTTGAATTTTCAAGATTTTCGCCAATACAAATCGCTTTCGAAATTTCAGCGTTTTGCATATTTTCAAAAACTTCACTTTGTGGGATTGGAAAATCCTTATCATGAATATGGCAATGTGAATCAATAATTTTCATTTTATCCTTTCGAAAAGTTGAAACCTCAGCATTAAGCCGAGGTTCTTTGGTTATTTTTTAGGTTGCTGCTTGTTTTGTGCTGCTGCAATTTTTGCGGCACGTGGATCTTCAGTTTTAAGATAAATTTTTGGGAAAAGTAGCCCAATCTCTTCATCGCGAATTACACCGCTACCAAAAATTGTTTGGAGTTTCTCGGCTGTGTCGGGCATGAAAGGCTTAAGCATTTCGCCGATCTGAAGAAGTCCCGAAACTGAATGCGCAAGAACTTCCGCTAAGTGATTTTCTTCATCCTTATCTTCTTTTGCTTTTTTAGCAATTTCCCAAGGTTTTACGCTTTCAATATACTGATTATGTGCGCGAACCAATCCCCAAGCTTCATCGATAGCTTTGTTGAATTCTAGACCTTTCATATAGTTGTTGTAGGTGTGGCGGTCGTGTTCATCACGAGGAATTTCACCGATCACGCCAGATTGATACCTTTTAACCATGTTTGCTACGCGTGAGGCTAAGTTTCCTAAATCGTTACCCAATTCGTTATTGTAGGCGTTTTCGAATTTCTCCCAAGTGAAATCACCGTCATCTTGAGTTGCAACGTGGCGCGAGAAATAATATCGAAAAGCATCTAGCCCATAGTTATCGATAATTTCATTCGGATCAACTACGTTTCCGATAGATTTGCTCATTTTTACGCCATTGCTTGAAATATGACCATGAACTAATAGAGTTTTAGGCAGAGGCAATCCAAGGCCGAGTAGCATTGCTGGCCAAATTCCAGCATGAAAACGCAAAATATCTTTACCAATGACTTGTACATTTGCAGGCCAAAAATCTTCCCACTCAGGAATGTCAGGATAGCCAATAACAGTTAGGTAGTTTGCTAAGGCGTCAATCCAAACATACATAATTTGTTCTGGATCGCCAGGAACTGGAATTCCCCAAGTTAGATTCTTTTTTGGTCGTGAAATTGAAACATCTTCGAGCCCACCTTTTAGAAAATTCAAAAATTCTTTCTTACGATATTCTGGAATGATTTTCATCCGATCTGATTCAATCGCTTCGATAATTTTTGGGGTAAATTCTGAAATTCGCAAATAATAGTTTTCTTCCGAAAGTCTTTCGAAAGGTTTTTGGTGATTTGGGCAAACCCCATGCGATTCGGCTACTTCTTTCTCGGTGTAAAAACTTTCACAACCTGTACAATACCAGCCCTCGTAAGTATTTTTATATATATAAGGCTGAAGTTTCATCCAAATATATTGTGAAGCTCCAACGTGATGTGAATCTGTTGTTCGGATAAAATCCGTGTAAGTTGTTTTCATTTTGTCCATTAAATTTTTGAAATTTTGAACAGTTCCATCAACATATTCTTGTGGAGTTAAGCCATTTTCGGCTGCTTTTTCGGCAATTTTATTTCCATGCTCATCTGTCCCAACTTGAAAGCGGACTTCATTTCCTTGTTGTCGTTGGTATCTTGACCAAATGTCGGCAATTAAATAATCGAGCGCATTACCAATGTGTGGCGCGCCATTTGCGTAAGGGATTGCGGTTGTGATATAGAGTTTTTTCTTTGTCATACTGCTTATAATTATATCATATAATAGCAGTGAACACAAAAAGATTGAGCTAGAAAAGACTTATCGGTTAAAAAATAATTTCGAAATTTTTAGCCAATCGTTAATTTTTAAATCTTGTGCGCGTAGGTCTGGCGAAATTTCACAAGTTTCTAAAATTTCAGCAGATTTTTCTTTCGAAATTGCAAGATTAGCGCTCAAGCTTTTCGAAATTTTTTTACGTTTTGCTACAAAACCAGCTTTAACAATTCGAAAGAATTCTTTTTCAGAAACTTGACAGTTGTTTTCGAGGTTAAATTTTTCAATTAGATTTTGTTCTCTAGCCTTTAAAATAACCACTTGAGAATCAACTTTTGGCGGTGGTGTAAAAAACTCTCGTTCAACAATTTGGCCAAGCTCGGCATTTGCATAAATCTGGGAGGCGATCGCTAGAATACTTAAATCTCCAGGTTTTGCGCAAATTCGCTCAGCTACTTCTTTTTGAACTAAAAGCGCAGCAACACTTGGTTTATTGTCGCTTGTGAGTAGTTTTTCGATAATTTTTGAAGTAATGTAATACGGCACGTTTGCGGCAACTTTATATTTTTTTGGTAATTTCGAAAGATCGAAATCTAAAAAATCCGCATTTTGAACAGTGAGATTCTTACCTGGAAATTGTGCTGGTAGTTTTTTTGCTAAGTTTTCATCAAACTCAATTGAAAGAACTTCGCCTGCATCGCCAGCATACCTTAAGAGTGAAGATGTTAGTGTTCCAAGGCCTGGGCCAATTTCAAGCACGAAATCGCCGTTTTTAATTTCGGCTTCTTCAGCGATTCCGTCCAAAATAAATCTATCGCGCAACCAGTGCTGTCCGAGAGATTTATTATTTTTTAAATTTGAATTTTCTCTTTTTTTGGATTTTTTTTGACTAGATTTCTGATTAAAGCTAAGCTTTACCACGAATGACTCGCTTTCCAGTGTGCATATGCTGCTGCCCATGAGCCGTAACGGCTTGTTGCGTAAATTGATGCTGAACGGAGCTGACAAATGGGGTCGCTTAAAGTTGAGCCTGAGCAACCATGTCTGTTTAAGTTAGAAATAGAGGTTTGGTATAGACCGTAATATTGTCCATTTCGAGCAGTTGGTCGCCAAGTTGATTCTTTAGTGATAATATAGTCAACATATCCGTAATCGCTAGCAGAAATTCCAGCCGCGCTCATCCAATCTGTGTGTGATCCGGCAGGGAGGCTAGTTTTTGTTCCAACAATCACCACTTGTTTTTTAGCAGCCTTAATTTCAGTTTCATTGATTTTTTTGCGTGAGATTTCTTTACCATTCTGCATTTCAACTTCATAAGTTACGCTCTTGGTGCCTTTTTCACCAGCTTCTTTGATTTCTTTATAGCCAGAATCTTTATTAGCGTCTTGAATTGTTTCAGTTTGGAAATCTGTTGGTTCTTCAACGGTCAAAGTTTGCTTACCGTTTCGCCAAATTCGAAAATTCAACCCGTTCACAATTTGAGTTTTTAGGTCGATCGAAATACCATCGTCTTTTCCAAGAACGATTTTCTTTTCTTTCAAAAAATCCTCAACAGTTTTAGCTTGTGTTCGAAAACTTTCGGTTTTTCCAAATAGATCGACAGAAATTTCTTTAGCACGAGTAATTTTTAGTGTATTTATCGAGCCGTCTTCAAGAATATTTCCAGATTCTTCAAAAGCAAGTTTATCTTCATTGTGAACATTTAAGCCAGCTTTTTCGGCGATTTGGCGAGGAGTTTGTGCTGCGGTTAGAATTTTTGTTTTCAGTTCGCCATCTTCAATAACCACTGGTTTTGCGCGGTAAATATTAATGCTGTATTCAGCGCCGGTTAATTCTTCATCAAGCCCTGGCTCAACACTGTCTTCTTTTGAGAAATTAATTTTTTGTGCTTTAAGCGCTTCTCGAACAGTTTTTGCGTTAGTCTTGAATGAAGTTTTTTGGCCACTTTCAAAAACAGTTAAAATTTTGTTTCCCTGACCTGTAGCTTTTGCAGAATTTTTACCCGCAACTGCAAAAATATTTAATAGAAGCAAAAATCCAAGCGAAGCAAATACCGCAATTAGAAGTTGTTTTTTATAAAAATAAATAGGTTGTAAAACTCGCATTATTAATAGCAATTATAGCAAATAAAATTCGAAAGGTCAAATTTTTAGAGCTTTTCGAGGCGGGCAAATTCAGCGTTTAGTTTTCGAATTTTGCCGTTGCCAAACTCAATTTCAACCGCCAATCCATCAATATCTTTAACGATACCAGCACCAAAAGCGGGGCTTTTCACGCGATCACCAATTTGCAAGCCACACTCATCGGAATAAAAATCATCAAATTCTTCAAAACTAACCTCTTGGCTATAATCATCTTCTTTCGAAAAATCATTCCAACCGCCAAAATCCTTTTTCGGTAGCTCTAGCTCGGCATCAGTAATAAAACGGCTTGGACTAGAATAATTTCGTTGGCCAAAAACAGCTCGCGATTCGGCATAACTCAAAATTAACTCTTCTCGTGCGCGCGTCATTCCCACATAACAAAGTCGGCGTTCTTCTTCTAAATCATCTTCGCTCGCATCAAAAACTCGGCTGTGCGGAAAAATTCCTTCTTCCATTCCCGCCAAAAATACCACTGGGAACTCCAAACCTTTTGCGGCATGTAAAGTCATTAGATTTACTTCGTCGCCACTTTTCGCATCAGTTGAACTCATCAGTGCGGCGTCTTCCAAAAAGCTTGCCAAATCTGCGTAATTTTTTGCTTCACTCACTAAGGTTGAAAGATATTCGCTCCGTTCGGTTGCTTCGGTTTCAGTTAATTTTTCATTTTTGCCGTAATTTGTTCGTTCTAAAATTCTCTCAATAATTTCGCTCGGGTTTGATGAGTTTTCGCTTAAAATCTGGCATTCGCGAAAAATCTCGCCCAAATTTACCAATGAATTTCGTGCACGTGAAGTTAATGTTGAAAGTTCTCCAGCTTGAAGTAAGCTTGAAATCAAATCCAAACCGTTCGAACTTTGCCAGTCCAAGAATTTCGAAAGGCTCACCGCACCCAAACCGCGCGCCGGTACATTCACGATTCGCTCAAAAGCCACACGGTCGAGCGGATTATAGATCACTCGCAAATAAGCTAAAATATCTTTAATTTCTTTGCGGTCATAAAAGCGTGTTCCGCCAAAAATTTTATACGGAATTTGATACCGAATCATCGCTTTTTCGAAGTTATAGCTTTGCGCATTTGTACGATAAAGAATCGCAAAATCACTGAATTTTCGTGCTCCAACAGTTTTAAAACTGAAAATCTGGCCTGCAATTTTCGCCGCTTCTTCGCTTTCATCGCGCGCACTTTGCACCAAAACGGGTTCACCTTTACCGAGTTCAGTAAAGAGTTTTTTATCGGTTCGGTTGTGGTTTTTCGAAATCACGTTGTGGGCGGCGTTTAAAATATTCTCAGTTGAACGATAATTTTGCTCCAGTTTTATCACTTTTGCGCCCTTGTAATCTCTTTCGAAATTCAAAATATTTGTAAAATCTGCACCACGCCAAGAATAAATGCTCTGCCAGTCGTCACCAACCACGCAAATATTTCGCTCGGCGTTCACAATCATTTTAATAATCGCATATTGCGCCGCGTTCGTATCCTGATACTCATCAATCAAAATGTGATTAAATTTATTTTGCCAAAATTCGCGGATTTCTTTATTTTGTTGAAGTAATTTTACCGTTTCGAAAAGCAAATCATCAAAATCTAGCGCATTAGCTTTGTTTCGTTCTTTTTCGTAGCGCAAAAAAATCTCAGAAACTTTTTGCTCAAAACCCCAGTTTGCGCCGTTTGCAAATTCTTCTGCCGTTAAAAGCTGATTTTTTGCATTCGAAATTGCGCTTGAAACACTTTGCGGTTTCAAACTTTTTTCGTCAATTTGTAATTCTTTCATGATTTTTTTAATCAGGCTTCGTCGGTCGTCTTCATCATAAATCACAAAATTGTGTGCAATGCCGATTGCCTCACCTTTGAGTCGCAGAATTCTCACGCAAATTCCATGAAAAGTTCCCATCCAAGGCATAAACAATCTGTCGTGCGCAATTCGACCTAGTAGTTTGGCAAGTCGCTCTCGCATTTCACGTGCAGCTTTGTTGGTAAAAGTTACCGCCAAAATCGTTTCGCTCGCTACGCCGTGCGCAATTAAATTTGCAATTCGGTGCGTTAAAGTTTTGGTTTTGCCACTTCCCGCACCTGCCAAAATTAGCATTGGTCCGCTTAAAGTTTTCACCGCCTCTTTTTGATTTTTATTTAAGCCTTTCGTAATATCCATACTTTCGATTATAGCATAACTTATTTAGATATTTCCATTTTTTCGAAAGTGTGCTAAAATATTTTTATGGAAAATCACGCTTATTCTGATAAAAATCTTGAAGAATTCTTGCAAAAACATTTTGGTGTTAGTTTTGGGGTTGAAGAAGTTATTTCGCGCAATCTTCCGGTTGGTTATTCGGCCGAGGCTACCATTTTTAAAAGCAAAAAAGGTCGCGTTTATGCGTTCATTTCAGTTGAAGCGCGTGCAACTTTGGGTGATATTCAATATATTCTTTCGAAAATGAACTTAAAACCAGCTTATTTCTTTCCGCCAAGTGGTTTCGAAAACTACTTTTTTGAGCGTGCAAAAGTTCAATTTTTAGAGGTTTTTCCTGGTCGGCACGACGTTAAAGATTCTGAGCTTCGTTATTACAAAAAACGCGTTTCTTATAATCCTGCTCTTGTTGAGATTGCCGAAATCCGTGATGGCGAGATTCGTTGTTTTAATTCCGATTCAATCGGTTCTTGGCGCACAGCACAACGTTATTCTTATAAAAAAATTTTAATGCAATAATTTTTTAGATATAAACCACCGAATTCTTAAAAATTCTTTAAAAAAGCCTTGCAAAATGATTGTGCTTGTGCTTTAATGGTTGCATACGGACAGACCGTAAATAAAAATATAAATAATAATGTTCATAGAAAGGTGGATTTTCAATATGAACTCAATCAACAAAAATAATAAAAAAGGTTTCACAATCATCGAAGTTGTGCTTGTGCTTGCTATCGCGGGTCTTATCTTCTTGATGGTATTCTTGGCATTGCCAGCATTGCAACGATCACAACGTGACACACAACGAAAGAATGATGCTTCACGCTTGCGCGCAGCAGTTACAGACTTCACTTCAAACAACCGAGGAGCATTGCCTTGGAGCGAAAACGCTCTAAATGGTAACTTTATTAGTAATTACGTTACTGTGAATGATTCAAAGTTTAACGACCCATCAACAAATAATTCATATACAGTTACACCAGCAACGGGCGCTCATGATGCACCAACTGATCTTGGAAATATGGTTGTTTCAAACCGAGCTCAATGTGGTACCGACGGTGCGATAGTTGCAGGTAACGCAATTGTTGTATCAGTTAAAACTGAAAACGGTGTTGCTAACTGCGTAGAAGGATAATCAAATCTTTTTAAACCAATCAATAAAAATAACTCTCGTGATGAGAGTTATTTTTTAGTTCCGTTTTATTTGGTAGTTAGCTTTAGTTTTTTATCTACATATTCACCTAGGAATACATCGCTATACTTATCTACTCCTTGTTTTTTAAGTTCAGCAAGAAGCCATTTTCATCTTTACCGATCACTTTAAGAATATCATTTTGTAGTTGACCATCTGTAATGATAGGAAATTTTGGATTTTCTTCACCAAAGTGAATTATAATTAATTGCCCATTTTGTTCAACGATAGCTCTTTTTATTCCGTCTGATGAAAAAATACCATTAGTTTGTAATTTAAACATCGTGAGCAGATAAACCTGCTTTTTTGTAGTTTTCGATGTTTATTTTGCCCTCATTAATGATGGTTAAGGCTTTGCCGTCTATTAGCTGTTTGACATACTCGCCTTTTGACTTATCATAAACTTCTGTTTCAGAGGTCTCAAAAAAAACACCTTCCAAAAACTGTTTTATCGGCAGTTATTTGTGTAAATTCTAGCTTTGCACTCATCAGTTTCGACCAATTTTAAAGGATCTAAATATGTAGGTTCT
Organism: uncultured Candidatus Saccharibacteria bacterium; assembly: GCA_963517825.1. Taxonomy (GTDB): domain Bacteria; phylum Patescibacteriota; class Saccharimonadia; order Saccharimonadales; family Saccharimonadaceae; genus Nanogingivalis. The sequence goes on along the minus strand of CAUQGB010000011.1, from coordinate 666 downwards.
TTTAAAGCTTCAAGATAATATTTATTTTAAAAACCTTCGATACTCTTTCCGAATCCTTAGTCGAAATTACTGCCACCAAAGAATCATCTAAAGATGTTTTAACTTTATTTTTACCACTATAAATTTCGCAGCTTAAAATTCTAAAGTCATCCAATTGTTTATCTAAATCACCTATATATTCAATTAATAACCATACTGTTTTTTCTTCATAATCATTATAGCGACAATCGTCCTCTTGTATATCAAAATTAACAGATACAGCAATATCAAAATTGATTCTCATATCTTCTTTATCTTCATTCTAGACATGTTCTAAATTAATATCACCAATCTCAACTTCACCTGGTCTATGTAATTTTATTGCTAAAGATTTAATATAGGACATATTACTATTGAAAAAAGTTTCAGCAATCGCTCAAATTTCATTATCAAATTTTTGTTTTTACATAATCTTTAAATGAGCGGTTTTGTGTTATGCTCTCTTCTCCTTATACGATATAAAATAAATATTTCATCTATAATTTCAGTGAAGAAATATCCATTTTCATGGCAGATAGATAGTTGTTGTAAACTATATTGGCAGGAATAAAGCGAACCTTTATATCCTTTAACCCAAGAGATGATAACATCAGCATTGAAACCTCTCCTTTATCTATAATCTCTTTT
>CAUQGB010000010.1:0-20646 GCA_963517825.1 uncultured Candidatus Saccharibacteria bacterium | reverse complement strand
TTGATAATCTATAAAATAGACTGACGATAAATTTGCACAATTAAATTGTTAAAGTTCATAATTATCAGTTCAATCTCGCGATTTATTAACTCCACGCGTCGAACTAATAACTATTATACTTAATAGATTTTCAAAAGTCAACACTTTTTTAAAAGAAAATTAAATAGACTCCAAAAAGCCTATTTAATTTTATTATTATAGTCCTAATAAAAATGCTATATATCCGATGAAAATTCCAATTGTTGAGCCTACAGCAACCTCTAGAGGTGTGTGGCCTTTTACAACTCGAACTTTTTTAATATTTAGATTTTGGCTTTCGATAATTTCATTAATTCTCTCAGCCTGAACTCCGCTTGAGAATCGAACTTTCATTGAATCATAGATCACGATCATCGCAAAAACGAAAGCGAGACCAAAAATTGGTGAGTAAATTCCTTCGCGCAATCCAATAAGTGTCGCAAGCGCGATCACCACTGAACTGTGTGAACTTGGCATTCCGCCACTCTCGGTAATGATCCGCTTAAATTTTGCACTTTTATCTTTTCGAATTTCAAGAATATATTTAGCACCTTGCGCAATTACCCACGCCAATACGAAAACTACTAAATATCTCGGCATCATTCTTCCTCTCTACTTTCTTCCATTAGACCAACGCTCGCAACTGTATCACCGTCAGAAAGTTTCATTATTCGAACTCCTTGTGTTGTTCTACCAAGAGTCGGGATATCTTTAACTGCAACACGAATTGTTTGACCACCGCTTGAAATCATTAATGCGTCCGAAACAGCTTCTGGTAAAGTTTGAACTGAAACAATTGGGCCAGTTTTTGCAGTCGTAATCGCAGCTTTAACACCGATTCCACCACGATGTTTAACTTCAAAGTTTGAAACCTTTGTTGCTTTTCCGTATCCATTTGCCGAAATAACAAGAAGTTTTTGTGTTCCATCTTTAGCAACATCCATTCCAACAACATTGTCATTCGGTCGGAGACGAACACCGCGCACACCACGAGCAGCGCGACCCATCGCACGAACATCGTTTTCGTTAAATCGAACAGCTTGTCCTGCAGATGTCGATACGATAATATCGCTTTGACCATTAGTTTTTTGAATCCAACGTAATTCATCACCTTCATCAAGATTGATTGCGTTCAAACCATTTGTTCGAATATTAGTGAAATCTTTAAGTGCTGTCTTTTTTACAGTACCCTTTACAGTAGCCATAAAGAGGTAATCTTCTGTACTACTATTTTGTTCAAGCTTGATGATTGATGTAATTTTCTCTTCAGGCTGAAGTTGCAATAGATTTACCGCTGCAACACCTTTTGCTTGAAGACTAGCCGCTGGAACTTCATAAGCTTTAAGTCTAAACACTCGACCTTTATTCGTAAAGAACAACAACCAATCGTGTGTACTTGCTGGGACTAACTGATCAATAATATCTTGATCCTTTGTTGTCATTCCACGCTTACCTTTTCCACCACGATTTTGACGACGATAATCCGCAAGAAGAGTTCTTTTAATGTAATTTTCACCCGTTAAGAGAATCACACTTTCTTCTTCAGGGATCAGTTCTTCATCTGAGAATTTACCAAGTTCATGGTTAATAATCTTAGTCTTGCGCTCATCACCATATTTTTCTTTCAGTTCGAGAAGCTCTTCTTTAATGATTCGAAGAATTTCATTTTCATCGGCAAGAATAGCTTCAAGCTCACCAATAAGTTTCAACAATGCCGCTAGTTCTTCTTCAATTGCTTCACGTTCCAATCCAGTCAATCGGCGGAGTTGCATTGCAAGAATTGCTTTTGCTTGAATTTCAGTTAGACCAAATTTTTCACGCAAAGCTTTTTCAGCAATATCAGTAGTTTTCGAAGCACGAATTGTTGCAATAACTTCATCAATATGATCAAGTGCAATCTTTAAACCTTCCAAAATATGTGCACGAGCCTTTGCTTTTTTAAGTTCAAATTCCGTTCTACGACGCACAACGTGACGACGATGCTTCACAAACTCATCAAGCATCTCCTTCAAACCAAGTACTCGAGGTTGAACACCATCAACTAAAGCAAGCATATTGTAATGGAAGTTTGATTGAAGTGGTGTTAACTTGTAAAGCTGATTAAGAACTTTCTTTGGATACGCATCTTTTTTAAGATCAATTACAATTTTAACTGTTCCACGCGCAGATTCGTCTCGAAGGTCGGCAATTGAAGTAACTTTCTTCTCTTTTACTAATTCAGCAATTTTTTCGATTAGGGAAGCTTTATTTACGTTGTATGGGATCTCTGAAACAACAATTTGATGTCGGCCGCGTTTAGTTTCAATAATTTCAGCAACTGCACGCATAGTAACACTTCCACGACCAGTTCGATAAGCCTGAATCATTGGAGCTCCACCATAAACTACCGCACCTGTTGGGAAATCTGGACCCTTAACGTGTTTCATTAAGTCTTCAAGTTTAGCTTCTGGATTATTTATAAGTTCAACTGTTGCGTCAACAATTTCGCTTAAATTGTGAGTTGGAATACTTGTCGCCATACCAACAGCAATACCCATTTGACCATTCAAAAGAAGGTTTGGTAATTTCGCTGGAAGAACTGATGGTTCACTTTCAGAACCGTCGTAGTTTGGTCGAAAATCAACAGTATCCTTATCAAGGTCGTTTAATAAAATATCACCGATTCGACCAAGACGCGCCTCAGTATAACGCATCGCAGCAGCTGGATCGCCATCCATCGAACCAAAGTTTCCTTGACCTTCAACGAGAGGATATCGCATTACCCAATCTTGCGCTAAGCGAACCATTGAGTCATAAATTGAGCTATCACCATGCGGGTGGTATTTACCCATTACGTCACCGACAATACGCGCAGATTTTTTAAATGCTGATCCCGGTCGAACACCCATTTCCCCCATCGTGTAAAGCACACGACGATGAACTGGTTTCATTCCGTCGCGAACATCTGGTAGCGCACGGTCGATAATCACCGACATCGAATATCGAAGGAATGAATCTTCCATCACATCTTCAACTGTTCGATATTCTAGAACTTTCGAATGGTTTTGTTGTTCAACAATCTCACCTTCAAGAGGCTTCTTATTCTTATCTTCCATAATTAAACGTCCAATTCCTCAAGGTTAACATATTTTGCATTTGCTTGGATAAAGCTTTTTCGCATCGAGACTTCACTTCCCATAAGTTTTGTGAAGATTGCATCTGCCTTTTCAACATCTTCGAGCTTAAGCTGAACAAGCACACGGTTCTCCGGATTCATTGTGGTTTCCCAAAGCTGAGTTGCATCCATTTCACCAAGACCCTTATAGCGCTGAATTCCCGTGAGACCAGCTTGCTTAATTTCGTTATCTTCTGGGTTAATGTTTGTTCCGCGAGCTTTTCGCTCTTCGATCAATTCTTTAATCTTTGCGTCACGTTCTTCATCACTATAAACATAATAATGTTTGTTTCCCGCGCCCTTCAACAAGAAAAGTGGAGGTTTTGCAAGATAGATATGACCACCTTCAACAACTTCTCGCATATAACGGAAGAAGAAAGTCATAAGAAGTGTCGCAATGTGACTTCCATCGACGTCGGCATCGGTCATAATAATAATTCGATGGTATCGCAAACCTGAAATATCAAATTGTTCGCCGATTCCAACACCCATACCCTTAATTAGCGAAACGATTTCGTTATTGGCAAGCATTTTATCTAGACGCGCGCGTTCTGTGTTCAAAACTTTACCACGAAGCGGTAAAATTGCTTGGGTTTTTGCGTCACGACCATTCTTAGCAGATCCACCCGCCGAGTCTCCCTCAACGATATAAAGTTCGCACTCTTCTGGCTTTTTCGAAGAACAATCAGCAAGTTTTCCCGGCAGATTCAATCCGTCCAAAACGCCTTTTCGAATCACATTTTCGCGAGCCGCACGCGCAGCTTTTCGTGCTCGAGCTGCAAGAAGTGCTTTATTAACAATCTTTTTTGCGACTGCTGGATTTTCATCAAGATAGTAGCCAAAATATTCGTTCATTACCTGTTGAACATAACGGCGAACCTCTGGATTTCCTAATTTATTTTTAGTCTGACCTTCAAATTGTGGGTCTGGCAATTTTACCAAAATAATTGCGGTCAAACCTTCACGAATATCATCACCTGAAAGGTTGTCCTCTTTTTCTTTAAGAAGATTGTTTTTACGTGCATATTCGTTAATTGTTTGAGTTAATGAGCTTCGAAAGCCAACAACGTGCGTTCCACCATCAGGGTTAATAACGTTATTAGCAAAAGCCCGAACATTTTCATTGTAGCTGTCATTATATTGAATCGCCACTTCAACAATAGAATCTTCAACTTTCTTTTCAACATAGAAAGGTTGGTCTGAAAGAACTTCTTTACCAACATTCAAGCTTTTTACGTAGCTTTGAATTCCACCTTCAAAATAGAAAGCTTGCCGCTCACCAGTTCGCTCATCATCAACTTGAGTATAAACACCTTTAGTCAAATATGCTTGGTGGCGAAGATAGTTTACAACCCACTTATAGTCAAATGTAACTGTTTCTTTGAAAATTGTTGGATCTGGATAAAACGTAATACTTGTTCCATCTTCGCGATCGGTTTTTCCAAGTTTTTTAAGTTCAGTTGTTGGAACTCCCCGTTCAAATTCAATTCGATACAACTGGCCTTTTTTAACAACTTCAGCGATCATTTTTGTTGAAAGTGCGTTAACCACACTCGAACCAACACCGTGCAAACCAGAAGAAACTTTATAGCCGCCACCACCAAATTTACCACCAGCGTGCAAGATAGTTAAAACGGTTTCAAGCGTACTTTTACCAGTTTTTGGGTGGATATCAATAGGAATTCCACGACCATCGTCAGTAATATTCACGCCGCCATCAGCTAAAATTCGCACGATAACTTTTGTTCCATAACCAGCGATTGCTTCGTCGATAGAGTTATCTGCGATTTCTTTAATTAAGTGGTGAACTCCCTCATAACCAGTCGAGCCAATATACATTCCCGGGCGTTTTCGAACAGGCTCAAGACCTTCGAGAACTTGAATCTGCGACCCGTCGTAGTTGCTTTCTTTTTGTTTAGACATTCTTCCCTCTCATTTCAGAATTTCTGTAATAAATTTATATCTGTATTATACCTTATTTTCGAAAAAAATTCAAACAAAGCTTATTTTTATAACAATAATATGGTAAAATGTAAGTATAAAGGTGGGTTATGTTTAAAGATATTATTTTAGGTTACTATAGAAGCCCTTCATTGGGCAATAAAATACAAAATTACGAGAACAAGCTAAAGAAAGATTTACGCTGGTGGACTTTTAGTAGTTTCACAATTCTTTTTGTATTTTTTACTTTTTTCTTTTCCTCTTTGATAAATTCTTTAAATACTCCTATAAAAACAAAAGACTTTAAAAGTAATACCGCTAACCCAAACTTAGTCTATAGTATTAGTTCAACTGCAAAGCACAATCTTAAACCTGGGGATATTATTTCATATACATTAAAAATTCAAAACATCTCAAATCTTCCTCAAAAAACAAATTTCGAAGTTAATCTTAGCGATGTTTTAGAATATGCAGACTTATTTGATGGTGCCGACTACAAAGAGTCTGGTGATAAGATTTATTGGAATCAAGATACGATCAACGCCGGACAATCTGAAAGAAAAATATTTGCTATAAAAATGAAAGAAAAATTCCCCACGCTTAAAAAACAAGGCGATTCTTTTGATTGTATTATTAAGGTTAACTTTGGAAACGAATTAGCTTATCCTGTAAAATGCCCCGTTTTAAAAAGTATTGAAACTTTAGTAGACCAGCTCTCTAGCTATTCGAAATTTAAAACCACCGCTAAAAATATCCTTTTCTTTGTTATATTATTTGCTATATCTGTTTATATGACTTTGCGTACAAATTTATTATACAAAGAAATTCGCTATTTTAAACGTCATTTAGGAGATTTTAACAATGCAAGATAAAAAATATAAATCTATTTTAAAATTTATCAACGAAGAATCACCCTCAAGAGATAAGATAATTCATAAAATTATCCATTCAAATTCTATCGAAAAAATATCCGATATGCTAGAGAAAGTGATAATCCCTAAACTGCTATTTTTCGCTCTCTGTGCTAGTTTATTAACATATTATATATTATTATATATTTGTATATTAAATGGCTTTACAATTGATTTTAACGCCATTCTCCCACTATTTATCACATACATAATTACATTCTACATTCTAAAATTCATTAAAAATAAAATCAGGTAATTAATTACCTGATTTTAAATATTACTTCATCGTTACCAATTTTTTTGATACTACCAGCCTTATTCTGAGATGGCTCTTCCCGTATTGATAACCGATTTGGCTCTACCTTCTCTTCTTTCGACGAAGCAATATCTTGAATCACAGAATTATACTGCATTTGCGGTGATCGAATCTGCTGCTGAATTTGTGGATTATTTTTATTCTGTAACCCACTTGAATTCTGCTGCTGAGTCTGTAGAATATTCTTTTGAAATGTTCGCGCTAAATTGCTCTTTGGCGCGCTATCTTCTTCAGAGCTTACCGTTTTATTTCTTAATTCATCACGCTTCTTAATCCAATCATCAAGGAAAGAATCTTGTTGGTTTGTTACAGGGTTTGAAACTGGAGAATTTTGAGGTTTTCCGGTATTGTTTGAAGTCGGTGATCCGGCAGCATTAAACGCTCTTTCCTGCCAACTAATCTGCGGTTTTTGTGCTACTTGAGGAGCAGTAGGACCCACAGGACGTTGAGCTGGCTTTGGTGCAGGATTAACGCTTAAGCGCTTTCTAATCTCATCTTCAACAATCGCACGAGGTCTACCATATTTTGAAGCAGAGTACTTCCTTAAGCCTTCACGAATCTCCGAGTTCGAACGACCAATTGGCGGCAAGAGTTTCATTGTGAAAGGTGCTGAAGGAAAACCGTTAACCAAAACTGTTGTAATTGAGTTGTAATTTGGCGTTTTAGTTAGGTCTTCTGCTGTAAATGTCGGAGTAAATGCCTTTTGAAGAACCTCCGCGTCATCGATACCGACGCGACCAACAATTTTATTTGGAACGTTTCCGAAAATAGCATCTTTAATCGAATCCTTTAACTGAGTTGTAAACTGGTTTGCGAGAATAAGATTCAAGCGGTATTTTCGAGCTTCAGACAAAATTGATTCAAACGAATCTGTTGCAAAGTTTTGGAACTCGTCAACAAATAGACAAAAATCTTTTCGCTCATCTTCGGGTATATCTGCTCGGCTCATCGCCGCTGCTTGGAATTTCATCACGAAAACCATACCTAGTAGTTTTGCGGCAGCTTCGCCAAGCTTACCTTTAGAAAGATTAACGAGCAAGATTTTATTGTTATCCATTACTTCTCGAATATTGAAAGCGCTTTTTTTCTGGCCAATAATATTATTAATTAACCCACTTTCGAATGGCGCCCATTTTGAAACAACCCAAGAAACAAGTTCACCCGCATCATTAGACCTTTGAGATGCAGGCCACTCTTTCGTCCAAAAATCAATCGCACGTTGATTTCGAAGGTATTTAATTTTCTGCTTTGCAAACTCAGGATCAACCAAAACTTTTGGAATATCCATAAATGTTCCACCTTCAGGATCACTCATTAACAGTAAGGCTGCGTTTCGAACAATATTTTCCATTCGTGGACCAACAACACCAGTATTTCCTGGATCGTAAAGAGACTTCAACATTGAGTTGGTTTCTGAAATCACGAAATCCATATCTTCAGGACTTTCAATTTCGAAAATATTAAAGCCCAATGGGTTCTCAGTATCACTTGGATTAAAGTAAATCACATCATCCATTCTAGATCGAGGAATCATCCCTAGAAGTTCTTCAGCAGAATCTCCGTGTGGATCGATGAAACAAAAACCTTTCCCATCCATTATATCTTGATAAGCCAAATTCTCAAGGAGCTTAGATTTACCCATACCCGTTTGCCCAATAATGTAGGTGTGCCGACGACGGTCGTTAATTCCGAGACGAATTTGCTTTTCAACACCACGAAACTCATTCACGCCAATCAATAGGCCTTCTTTCATTGGCTCAGTTGGACCGTCAACTTGACGAATCCTCTGACGCTCAATTTTTCCAGTTGGAATAGAATTTTGATTTGGTAAGTGAAAAATTGTAGAAAGCTCAACGCTGTTTAGAATATTATGGTTAATACTTTGCGGGAAAAATCGAAAAATATAAGAAGTCACAAGTTCTTCAATATTGTTCGTCATATTAAATTTAAATCCGTTATAACGAGGTGAATCGAACAATGAGAATGCTGAAACGATTGATTGTAAAATTGCTTGACTTTTAGAGGCTGTAGTTGAAGAAGCTACAACACGAGTTAGAACCTCGTATCCTGGATATTTAGTTTTATCCTCAATCGCTTGAATTTCTTCATTTTCTAAAGCGGTCAACTGAGGAAGATCCGTGTTTGAGTTTTTTAAGCCGTATGTAGGAGGTTTCCACAAAGCCTCCATAATATCAAGCGCAGCAGCGGCATTATTACTTTTCTTACCCTTACCTTTTCGGATTGATTCAACTTTTTCGTTTGATTTAAAAAACCAGTTTTCAGGTGCTGGTCTAAACATGATCTGAATAGCAGCACCGTCTCCGCGTTCAACACCACTCAAAGCATCTAATAATGCACGGGCAGCATCGCGACGGCTTTCTTGATATGTAGCAATTGGATAAAAATAGTCTTTTTTTAGCTCAAACTCACCACCAATTACACCCTGCATTTTTCCTTGTTGAGAAAAAATATTCTCCATTTCAACTTCTTCAAGGCGAGCGGCTGGATATGCCGCAGAGATCGCCTGTTTGATTGTTTCAGTCAAAACCGCAGGAACAACTGCGTAATAGCGAACAAGACCGTCGCTTGCAACAATTTCGAAAGAAATATGTCTTTGACCATAAAGTTTAGTTTTAAACCCTTTTGTTGCAGTGCTTGCGATAATATTATACATTGTTTGAGCTTCAGAAAGAACTTCGTCTACAACATCCCGTTCATCACGACCACCAACCTCAAGGTCATCGCTTGGTGGCGGAAGGTGAATTCGAATTGGCACCATTTTTAAACCACGCTCATAATTTTTTGCCTCTTGAACCATTCTTTTATATTGGTCAAAAGCAAAATAAGAAGCCACGCAAATAATTACAAAGCTAATAAATAATATTATCCAAATCCCCATTACTTCCCACCATTTATAATTCTGTTATATCTTTTTTTCAAATAGTCTATCTGCATTTCTTTAAATCGAACCTCACGAGCATATGGATCGCCCTTAGTTTCAACTACCATCTTTTTCAAATCTTTTACCCATTCATCTTCCATGAGGTCTATATCTCTTGCAGTAGCTGGAACTGCAGATGGTGGGATGTTAGTTAGTGGTTCTTGAACAGTTGGCAAAATAACTTGCGGAACGGGTTGCTGAGAATCTTGATTCGAAAAAGCTTGCATAGCTTCGGCTCTAGCCTTATCGCTATCAATTATGTTTATATTTTGCTCAAAGCCAAAATTCCCCACTTCGTGAGGATTATTTATTGGTTGCGATTGAGCTTCAAGAACTCGTGGAATTTCAAGATTTTTTTGCGGTTCCATATGTAGCTATTATATCACAAACGTTAGCGTTTTGAAATGTATATTATTGCAATTATTTCAATAATTATCAATAACAATATTTCAAATATCCCAACTCCGCCGGTGGATTGTTTTGCTATAATACCAATTGGCACAAAAGCAAGCGCAGCAGAATATTTAAAAAAGAAGGCTGGAGTTTTTTCTTGCTTTCGAATTGAAGGCTGACCTTTTCGAAGTAAGAAATATGCAAGTAGAAAAACCCGATGTGATGAATATAAAAAAACCGAAATAACACCAAGAAAGACCAAATATATCATTGCGAACAATGCAAGGATTCCAATTGGACCAACTTTATTAGGAGAGGTTTGGGTAAGCATTAAAAAAATACCAATACCCGACAACCCAGACAGACTAAAAATAATTTTTGAAATCATAACATAATACCATTCTATTAGATTCAGCCCAAAGAGTAAGCAAGTAGAAAATCCATCATAACAAAATACCTTACTAAAATATGTGGTCTACGGCTTACTCTTTTGAGCTAGTTGACCGCTTCTCGCAAGGAGAAGCATATTTCATTGAGGGTTCCTTAAATATCTTCTTTTGAAAATATAAGTACTTATTAGCCTCAGCGCTCTACGCTATTTTTGCGGAGCTTTTTGGCGTTTCGAAAATAAGTTAAAAGTCCAATGACGACTTCATAAACCTTAATCTCAAATCGCCGTTCAAACTCCGTAAAGAATACCGGACAACTCAAAATTATAAAATTGTAAAAATTAGAATGTGCTTGGTGGAATGTGCTATACTGTTTTTATTTTTGCTTTTTATTTCTTCCAAAGCTGTCTTTATTGTATCACAAGCATTTCAAAAAGTCAATACCATAAGCGCAATAAAATTGGTTTTGATGTACTTTTAACACGTTTAAATCTGTTAATTTTAATGAACAAAAAAATTATACAAAAAAGTCTAAAAAAGTATTGACTTTATGCTTAATTTAGATTATCATAGAGGTAGCTTATGAATAAAAAGTTTATACATAAGCCAAAAATAAAAATTATTTACAGTGAATTCCGCAGTTCACAAAAACCTAAAATTAAAATCAAAAACTCCACATTACTATTTATAAAATGAGCGTTCCTCGCAGTCGCTCATTTTTATTTTTATATAAAAATAAAAATACGCTCTAAACGTGTATTTGAAAAAACATTTTTGGTGGAGCTGCCGAGAACTGCCCTCGGGTCCAAAAGGTAACATTTTAGCCTTCTACAAGCTTAGTTTATTCTAAATAAAATTTAACGCTCTAAAAATAAACAAAAATACATTAAAAGTTGCGAAAAAATCTCATTTAAAACTTATCGCAAGGTTTTAAACTATCAGTGAAAAATATATGACACTTTTTAAAACACGCACTGCCCTATTTTAAAAAATGATTGCCAAAAAATTAAGCGACAATTGTTGCTGGAGCTGGAGCAAAGAATGCTGCAACTCGAGCTGCAAAGTTTTTTGCATTTATTTTATTACTTTACGTAGTAAACGACTTGCAAGCTAAACTGTTAAATTCCTCTTGTCTAAAGCTAATTCAGCCCCAACATAATTACATTATACCACAAAATTGTGATTTCTAAACGGTTATGTTAAAATTATCTTATTATGGTGAGTAAAGTTATTTCAGCCGCACCCATTGGCTATGAAGCAGAAATTATTGAAGTAGAGGGAGATTCTTCGAAGGGATTACCAGGACTACAAATTGTTGGAATGGGTAATAAGGCAATCGATGAGGCAAAAGAACGAGTTCGCAGTGCAATCAAAAATTCAATGTTAGATTTCCCTACCAAGAAAATTATCATAAATTTAGCACCTGCAGAGATCCCAAAAGACGGAACTTTTTTTGACCTACCTATTGCGATTTCAATTTTAACACTCTCGAATCAAATAAGGCAGCACGAGTTAGAATCCCGTGCATTCGTCGGTGAACTATCTTTAAGTGGAGAGCTTCGGCCAATTAAAGGCATTATTAATATTGTCGAGAAACTTCGAGATCAAGGTATTAAAGAAATTTTCCTACCTATTGAAAATTTAGAAACAAGCCTAGTAATAGATAATATAAAACTAATTGGTGCAAAAAATCTTAAAGAAGTTTTTCTTCATCTTAAGAATGAAAAAATAATAAAAAATGGAAAGAATAGCAGCTCTTTTAAAGATAACTGCAGTGGCGTCATTCTTGATGATATAGTCAGTCAAGAACAGGCAAAAAGAGCCTTAACTATTGCAATAGCTGGCAGACATAATATATTATTAACTGGTCCCCCAGGAACAGGAAAAACAATGCTCGCCCAAGCTGCTCTAAACCTACTTCCGCAACTTTCGAAAAGTGAACTACTAGAAGTTTTAAAGATTCACGGCTTGATTGATGAGGTTGATTTAAATATCCAAAGACCCTTTCGAACGCCGCATCATACCGCAAGTAAAGTCTCAATAATCGGTGGTGGATCAAAGGCTCTCCCTGGCGAAATTAGTTTAGCACATAGTGGTGTTCTATTTTTAGACGAAATGCCAGAATTTCCTAAATCTACACTAGAAAGCTTAAGGCAGCCATTGGAGGATAAAAAAATAACTATAACTCGCACAAACAGAAAAAGCTCTTACCCTGCAAATTTTATGCTTATTGCTACAATGAACCCTTGCCCTTGCGGATTTTATGGTAATACAAACAAAGAGTGTTCTTGTTCGTCTGCACAAATTCTTAACTACCAAAGAAAACTCTCCGGTCCTTTAATGGATAGGATCGATATGGTTGTTAGCGTGGATAGAATACATAATAAAAATCTTCTTTCAAAAAACACCATTCAAAATAATGAACATGCTAATGCTAAAAAACAGATAGAGATGTCGTTAGAATTACAGCATAAACGCTATAAATGTAGTAATTTATACAATAGCATGGCCAAAACCAACGATGTAAAAAATAAATTCAACATCTCAAAAGAGGCTGAAGATTTACTAAATTTAGCAACCTCAAAACTTGAGTTATCCGCCCGAGCATATTTAAAAATACTCAAAGTCTCTCGTACGATTGCAGATTTAGATTCGTCAAAGAACATAAAAACAAATCATATCAGCGAAGCCCTCCAGTATCGTTATAAAAATGATAATTAAGTAAAACACTTGATTTATTTTTAAAAATTTGGTAAAATAATATGCGAGTAAATTGCTGAAAAATAGCAACTCGAAAGGAAGGAAAATTATTAGCAGTAAAAATCGAATAAACGAGGAAATTCGCGCGCGCGAAGTCCGCGTTATCGGCCAAAGTGGCGAACAACTTGGAATTATGAGTTTAAAAGATGCTTTTAGTCTTGCCCAAGAAGCAAGACTAGACCTCGTGGAAATATCGCCAAATGCTGAACCGCCTGTTGTAAAAATCATCGATTGGGGTAAATTCCAATATCAAAAGATGAAAGAACAGCAGAAAAATAAAAGAAAAGCCAAACAAGTCGAACTAAAACAGATGCGTTTTGGACTTAAAATTAGTTCTGGAGATCTTGAAATAAAACTTCGAAAAGTTAAAAAATTTCTTGAAGCCGGAAATAAAGTTAAGCTTCAAATAGTATTTAAAGGTCGCGAAATGGCTCACAAAGAAATCGGTTTCGAAATGGCTAATAAAATTATCTCCCTTCTCGAGGACCATGCTATCGTCGAACAGCAACCTCAGATGGCTGGCCGCAATCTGAGTTTAGTAGTAAGGAGTAAATAATGCCTAAAATGAAAACACATAAAGGCACAGCTAAGCGAATGAAGCTTACCGGAAGCGGCAAAGTAGTACGCCGTCGAGCCTTTAAGAACCACATGCTTTCAAAAAAGAGCAAGAGTCGAAAACGACGAATTAACACCACTGCAACCGTTGAAGGTGCAATGGCTAAAAATATTAAACGAGCATTGGGAGTAAAATAATATGCGAGTAAAACGAGGTGTAACAGCACGAGCAAAGCATAAGAAAATCCTAAAAGCAGCTAGAGGAATGCAACATGCACGAACACGTTCATATCGTTTAGCTAAACAAGGCGTGATTCGCTCATTGCAATATGCATACCGCGACCGCCGAAATCGCAAACGCGATCTTCGAGCTCTCTGGATTACTCGAATCAATATCGCCGCACGCGAAAACGGAACAACTTATGGTAAACTTATCGCCGGTCTAAAAGCGAAGAATATCGAGTTAGATCGAAAAGTTCTTGCAGAATTAGCAGTAAGTGAGCCTAAAGCTTTTGCGAAGATTGTTGAATCAGTAAAATAATTTTCAAAATAAATAAAAACACACTTTCGAAAGAGGTGTGTTTTTTATTATTTTCATTAAAAGCTTGTCTGTAAGCCGGGTTCTGTCATGAATGGTCATCTATCTAGTTTAAGAATTACTCCTTAAATCAAGCGGTTATCGAATTATGGCGAGCAACCATATTTTATAATTCTCCTTGCAGTAGACAGGGTTTACCTCTCGCTTCACGTCACCGTAAGCGACTGTGAGCTCTTACCTCACTCCTTTCACCCTTACCTTTTCAGGCGGTATCGTTTCTGTGGCACTTTCCCTAAGGTTTCCCTCGGTTGCCGTTAGCAACTGTCTTGCTCTATACTGCCCGGACTTTCCTCTAATTTTTCAATTAGCGACCATTTAACAAGCTATCCCTATTATATCAAATTTTAGACGATATAAAAAGCCCTACTAACTTTGATATTTTCCCCGCATAAGATTATACGGTGGATACCTCCTCAGCCTATTACCACGATAACAGACCATCATTTGGAGTTCCTCTATCAATGATTATTCAGGAAAAATCATACGTTAGTAGGGCTTAACTTAATTATACCAACTTATATATAAAAAATCTAGTACTTTTTCATCTTACAAGCCAAAGAATCTTAAAAGAACCGCAAATCCTTCAAGAGTAAAACTCATACATAAACTAATATAGCTCGAAATGACTGTTGAAAACAGAAACATTATCATGAGAATAAAAATCGGTCCATAAGATTCAAGTTTATCAAAAAAATCTTGAACAAATTCTGGTGCAATTGGATATAAAATTCGTGAGCCATCAAGTGGTGGAATTGGGATTAGATTGAAGATTGCAAGACTAAGATTAATTTTAACAAATACAGAAAATCCCGTAGCTAAATCGCCATAAGAAACGTTAAAAGCATGCATTATTGCATACGCTAAAAAAGCCAGAATAAAGTTAGAGAGTGGTCCTACAAACGCAACTAAAGCCATTCCCCATTTTTTCCATTTAAGCTCTTCAAAATCAACAGGAACCGGCTTAGCACCCCCAATTACAGGAAGGTTTGAGAATACGCATAGGATCGGTAAAACTACGCTAGTATATGGATCCATATGCGCTAGAGGATTTAAGGTTAACCGACCATCCTTTTTAGCCGTCTCATCACCTAATAAATATGCAATAAAACCATGCGAAAATTCATGAACAATCATTGCGATCAAAATCGAAATTAACGAAATAATAATTGTAAAAACCATATATCTATTATACACCACTTGACCTTTTTTCAAAAATACGCTATAATGGAACAGATTGTAAATATTAAAGTAAAGAGAGTTAAAATGGCAGTATGTGATTTAACAGGAAAAGGAAAGCAACACGGAAACAACGTTAGCTTTTCATTGCGACGCACAAAACGAACTTTTAAGCCAAACATTCAAAAGAAAACTATCGTTGTTGATGGTAAAAAAGTTCGACTAAACTTGAGCACCGCAGCTATCCGAACTTTGAAGAAAAAAGGTATTTTATAATATTTTTCTCAAAAAAGAATTCCCTACTTTGTGGGTTTTTCTTTTTTAAATCAATAAAAAGAGGCCATTAAACCTCTTTTTTATTTTGTTCGTTCAATTTGCACAATTGTCATTTTCTCTGGCAGAGTTGCTGCAGATTTGACCTTATATTTCGAAGTTTTTTCAACTTCAGATCCGAGTTCTTTCGCAAACAGAGAGAAATCAGATTGCGGAACTTCATATTTTATTCCATCATCAGAATAGTGCACGGGAATAATAACTTTTGCATCAGATCTCCTGGCAATACTTGCAGCCGATGTTGCATCAAGTGTATATCCCCCGCCGCCAATAGGCAAAATTAAGATATCAAGTACCCCTAGGTTCTCAAGTTGATTGTCTGAGATATTAGGGCCAATATTTCCTAGGAATCCAATCTTAACCCCTGAAATATCAATACTATATATTACTGATTTTTTACCTTCAGAATCACCATCTATATGTCGTTTTTCAGGATATCCCGCAATCGTAAAGTCTGAAACCTCATAATTACCCGGGTAGCTAATTGTTAACTTATAGTTATCGTTACGAGTTGCGAATCGTTCTTCAGTAACCAGCTCTACTCCATCTTTAATAACGATATCCTTCTCCCCGTTAACTGACATTTTCGGATCAGTTACTAGTGAAGATTTTTTCGTTGAAATTACAACAGTATTTCCACCCTTATATTCAATATCAAACATTTTCTCTCACTTTCTATAATTTTTCAAGAAGATTTTCTTTGTCGAAAACTATATTATACTTACCCTTGAACAATTGTTTCACAAAAGTATCTTGAGTCGTATACCTATAATAAAAATCTTCCATCGATAGAATCATATAGTTTAGTTCTCGGCCCTCTTGTTTTTCAAGATCTGCTGCCCACTTAGATAAGGAGCCATTAAAATTATTACCCACAATCAATAGATCTATATCCGATTTTTCATCGTCAGTGAATACACCGAATAGTATAAGCAGGTCTAAAGAATTTTTTACGTTAGAAATTTTATTTTGCCAGCTATCCGACACTGTCGTATTTTTAACATCGTGTTCTTTCTCTGAGAATTTAACCCCCGCAAAAATAACTCTTAACGGCAAATAATATTTAAATCGCTGGTTTGCTCTATAAAAAATCTTTCGATCCTCTGTAGAACTTTTTACAACACCAACTCCTTCGAGATTTGTTAGCTCCCTTCGAACAGAATTAACTTGCTCATCAATTATTCTAGAAATTTCTCGAACATAAAATTTTTCATCTGGCTTATTAAAAAACAAGTTTAAAAGCTTAACTCTAGTTTTTGAACCAAATAGTGCATTAATACTCTGTTCCATATCTATATTTTACCACACTTTTTAAAAATCAACTAGCCTTTTATAATTTTTTGTTCATTTTTTAATTTTCGAAATAATAAATTGTTCAGCATCTTTTAAATTAAGCCAAATTATATCTTTATTCCTCTTCATGAAGGTCATTTGAC
Organism: uncultured Candidatus Saccharibacteria bacterium; assembly: GCA_963517825.1. Taxonomy (GTDB): domain Bacteria; phylum Patescibacteriota; class Saccharimonadia; order Saccharimonadales; family Saccharimonadaceae; genus Nanogingivalis. Next base: position 3,725 of record CAUQGB010000010.1, on the reverse strand, counting down.
GCTTAGCCAATCTCCAATCGCGAACACTCATTTTTTCAATCAACTCCTGCTGCGTTAATTTACCTGCTAAATATTTTTGTACAAGTGGATAGGCGTTAGCTGTTGCTGCTTCCGAATCCATTCCGTATTTCTGTTCATTTTTTTTAAACTCTTCAATAATACCTGAACTAAAAAATAGTTCATTTCTTTGAAAAATTCTTTGTCTCAATTCGTTGCGTGGCGTTGTTATTCCCACAACAATAGCGTTATATTTGTTGACTTTTTTACAATCTTCTCTCTTTACGCTTACGCTTTTTTCTATAGCCCTTATTAAATAACGCTTATTTTTAAAATTTTCAGGCATTTGAATTTTATTCTCTAAAATATATTCTTGAAGTTCTTCAAGACTTTTTGAATCCAATTTTCGCCGAAAAGCATCACTAACCTCCCCGCCAAATCCATAGTCATATAATACAGCATCAATATATAAGCCAGTCCCTCCAACTAAAAATGGAATTTTTCCTCGACTCAAAATATCCTCAATTTTTAAATAAGCGTATTCTTTGAAATCTGCCGCCGTAAAGCGCTCGCCCGGTTCAACTAGGTCAAATCCCCAATGCGGAACTCCATCCCGTTCATCAATCGTGGGCTTAGCGGAAGCAATATCAATATCTTTATAAATAGCGCGTGAATCAGCAGAAATAATTTCACCGCCAAAAAGCTTGGCTAATTTAATAGCCAAGCTTGTTTTTCCACTTGCCGTGGGGCCAGTAATAACAATTAATGTATTGCTGTTTTTCATAACTTAAATTTCTTGAATGAATGTAGCTAGATTATTAAGCGCAACTTTTTCTTCAACAAATTCACCGTCTTTCCTAAAGCGAACGCTAACTTCGTTATTTTCCTTATCTTTAGGACCAACAATTAATTGTACTGGAATTTTCATTGAAGTTGCTTCGCGAATCTTCTTGCCTAAAGATTCATTTCGATTATCTACAGAATAACGAATTTCATTAAATTTCACTGGTGTATTCAAAACAACACCAGAAAGGATTTTCGAAACTTCTTCAACATAGTCATTTAAAGTATCGTTAATTGTTAGAATTCGAACTTGTTCTGGAGCTGCCCAAAAATCGAACCAACCAGCTTTGTGCTCGATATAAACACTCATAAATCGCTCGATTGAGCCAAGTAAAGCGCAGTGGATCATCACAGGTTGCTCATCTTGACCTTCAGAGTTTTTGTAAGAAAGCTCGAAACGTTCAGGTTGAACGAAATCAAGCTGAACAGTTGCAACTTGGTGCTCACGACCAATTGCGTCTGTCGCCATAAAGTCAATCTTCGGACCATAGAATGCAGCTTCACCTTCTTGTTCAAAATATTCTAGATTATTTGAAATAACCGCTTTTTTAAGCTGCTTTTGTGCACTCTCCCAAACAGCTAGATCACCAAGATAGCTGTCAGATTCATCACGATAGCTAAGACGTACCCGCAATTTCATACCGATTCCAGAATAAAGTTCATGAGCGGCCGCCAATAAGTTTTGAATCTCACTTTCAATTTGATCTGTTCGACAAAAGATGTGTGAATCATCTTGAGTTAAAGAACGAACACGATTTAATCCACCAAGTTCACCAGTTTGCTCATCGCGATAATCTGTTGTAGTTTCGAGATAGCGAATTGGTAAATCTTTATAGCTCCTTGGGTTTGAAGCAAAAATCTGTGTGTGATGTGGACAGTTCATTGGTTTTAGTGCGAATTGACCACCAGTAACTTGCGATTTAACCAAGAAAAGTTCTTCACCAAATTTAGCCCAGTGTCCAGATTTTTCGTACAAATCTTTTTTAGTAATGTGCGGAGTCCAAACTTTTTCGAAACCGTATTTTTGACGCAATTGATTTGAATAGTTCGCCAAAACATCACGCAAAATTGTTCCGCGTGGCGTAAATAGTGGCAAACCGATTCCTACAAGTGGTGAAACTGTATATAAATCAAGTTCTTTACCCAACTTGCGGTGGTCGCGTTTTTTAGCTTCTTCCATTTTTCGAAGATAATCGTCAAGTTCTTCTTGAGTTTCGAAAGCCACACCATAAAGTCGTTGCATTTGTGGATTTTTTTCGTCACCACGCCAATAAGCACCCGCCACACGCATTAGTTTAAATACACCAACTTCTTTAGTGTTTGAAAGATGCGGACCACGGCATAAATCTTTATAGTTTCCGTTTGTATAAAAACTTACAGTTTCAGCGCCATCACCCAATTCAAAATCACCCTCAGCGAGAATTTTCGCGTTAGTAGTTCCTGTATTTTTTAGATCATTCAAAAGCTCTAATTTATAAGGCTGGTTATTTTCTTTCGCCCAATTAATTGCATCTTTAATTGAAACTTCGCTTCGCACAAAATCTTGGCTCTCGGCGATAATTCGACGCATCGCTTTTTCGATTTTGCCAAAATTATTTTCCGAAATTTTATCATCACCTAAATCAATATCGTAATAAAATCCATCATTAATTGCTGGACCAACACCAAACTTCGCGTCTGGGTAGATTCGCTGAACTGCCGCTGCCATAATATGAGCGAGGCTGTGGCGCATCTTAAAAAGTTTCTCCTCTTTATTCTCCACTTAAATTCCTTTCGAAAATAATATTTTTAACTATCTTTTATTTTATCACCACTAGACTTTTCTTGCAAGTTTTGCTAAAATAAAACCACGGGCGATTAGCTCAGTTGGCTAGAGCGTCACATTGACGTTGTGAAAGTCAGAGGTTCGAGTCCTCTATCGCCCACCAACTTATAATATAATAACCCTTTATAGTTATATTTAATGTTGTTGTTTTATAATCATTCTTCTAAAATGCCGCACTCAATGTGCGGCATTTTAGTTTTATAATTATATTAAATCCTATTTTAATACATCCCTACATATAGCGTGCTTAGTATTTTAGTTTTGCACATTTTCTAAAATCTTTTCCACAAGATAGTTTTTGGCTTTTGAAAAGTTTTATTTACCTGGTGATATATTTGTTTTGAGTTTGTTCGCCTCCTTTTATTTGACTTTCGCGTGAAATATTTTAATTATAAAGATGCATTTTTTACCAAAAGCGAACAAAATTTCAGTCTTTAAAAAGTGAGTATCATTGTGGTTATACTTGAACTTTTCCATAAAAAACGTTAAAATAAAAGTGAGGTTGAACTGCGGAAAAAGTTCAACCAGGTTTGGGCAAAAAATTAAAAATTATTTAAGTTTCTAGCAACTGTTACATTCATATTCGCATACTACTTTTGTCACCCAAACGACAACGCAATTTTAGTAAGGTTTAGAAAAATCTTACAAATGTCCCTACATTAGGCGGTCGAAGTGGCCGCTTTTAAATTTAATGAATATTAAGTCCAAAATAAAACACCTTTTTAGGGTGTTTATTCTTTCCCCTTCTTCAATGCTCGCCTTTTAGCTTTTTCCGCCTTAGCGCGCTCAACATCTTCGATTCGCCCCTTCTCAGTAACATCAAATTTATCAAGATATTTACCGAGTGCTAATCGAGTTTGTGAATACGCTGCAGCTGCCGCATTATAACAGATTGAAGTTACAGGCATATAAACCCACTGCGCAACCATCCAGAAAGAACGACGTTTTTTATAGCGTTCTGGACGTGGCGGTAGCATCTTTAAGCTAATTAAAATTGTGATAAAAATACCAATTGTTGCAATTTGTTGAAGTGTACTAATAACGTTCGGCAATTGATGAA
>CAUQGB010000009.1:0-28406 GCA_963517825.1 uncultured Candidatus Saccharibacteria bacterium | reverse complement strand
GCCAACTCCAACTCCGGAACCAACTCCGAATCCAGAGCCAGCGCCAACTCCAACTAAACCAGCTCAAGATCAAAAAGATCCAGCTAAACCAGATAAACCTCAATTGCCAGCAACTGGTGAAAAAGATTCAGTTGCTACAACCTTGTTAGGGATGCTAGTAGCCGCTCTAGCATGGTTGGCGCTTCGCAAGAAGCAATAACAAACTCATAATCTATCAACTTTAGCCCCTCATTCGAGGGGTTTTTAAATTATTGTAATATATTTTATATATGCAGGGTTGAATTTAGCATTTATTAAAATAGCCTAGCTTTATTTTATATGTATTTTATGGTATACTATTTTTAATGTTAGACTCATTTTTGCATAAAACTTTACGCATTCCATATAAATTAAATATTACAAAAATGCGAAAGTCTCAAAACCCAAAAGCTGTGGTGATTTTTATTCATGGAATTGCGAGTGATGCTGGAATGTGGCAAAAAGCCGAAAGCGAAATTGAGGGCGAACTTGATATTTATGCAGTTGATCTAATTGGTCACGGAAAATCGCCAAAACCAAAATGGGCGGGCGTTCAGCAACTTTCAATGCAGGCAAGGGCGGTTCGAAGAATGGCTTTTTTGATGAAAAAGTATAAAAAACCACTTTTCTTAGTTGGTCATTCAATGGGGTCTTTGGTAGCAGCAGAATTTTCGAAAAAATATTCGAACGTAGTAGATGGAATTTTTCTACTTTCGCCACCAATTTATTCGCCAGAAGAAGCGCGCGGCTCGATCCAGGAATTTATATTGAAACAAAGCTATAAAAGAATTGTCACGAAGCCAAAAGAATCAATTAAATTTATAAATGCAGTTATTGATACTGGTGCGGTTGATGTTGCTAAATTTGAATCTCAAGAGCAGTTTAGGCCGATTCGAAGAGCTTTAAAAGAAGCAATAATTGAACAAGATACTTTTGCAGTACTTTCAAAAACCAAAACGCCAACTAAAATCATTTATGGAGTTTTTGACCCCGTTGTGATTGGGCGAAATATTCGAAAACTCGGTAGGATTAATAAAAATATCACAACTTCAAGAGTTTTGAGCGCTCACGATCCAACAAAATCGATGATTGAGCAGGTTTCGAAAGGTATTGATAAGATTTTAAAGGAGAAATATGAATAAAAAAGTTATTTTAACGGGCGACCGACCAACTGGAAAATTGCATATTGGCCATTATGTGGGCTCATTAAAAAAACGTGTAGAATTGCAGAATTCGGGCGAATACGAAACTTTTATTATGATTGCCGACACGCAAGCTTTAACTGATAATGCAAAAAATCCTGAAAAAGTTCGAAATAATGTTTTGCAAGTTGCTCTAGATTATTTAGCAGCAGGGATTGATCCTTCGAAAACTACAATTTTTGTGCAAAGTCAAATTCCGCAACTGCCAGAACTTGCAATGTATTATGCAAACCTAGTTTCGATTTCTCGCCTTGAACGCAACCCTACTGTTAAAACTGAAATTAAGCAAAAAAACTTCGGTGAAGGTGTACCGAGTGGTTTTGTATTTTACCCAATTTCACAAGCGGCAGATATCACGGCCTTTAAAGCAACCCATGTACCAGTTGGCGAAGACCAGATGCCAATGATTGAACTAACTCGTGAAATTTCTCGATCGTTCAATCAAACATATGAAACAGATACGCTTGTTGAGCCAGAGGTTATTCTTTCGAAAGAAGGCATTGAACGACGTTTGCCGGGAATTAACGGAATGGAAGCTAAAATGAGCAAAAGCTTAAATAACGGTATCTATTTGGCGGATTCTTTTGAAGAAATGCGTGCAAAGGTGATGAAGATGTATACCGACCCTGAACATATTCGGGTTGAAGACCCTGGAAAGATTGAAGGAAATGTAGTCTTTGCGTATCTTGATGTTTTTGCTGAAGATAAAGAGAAAGTTGCTGAAATGAAAGCTCACTACCAAAAAGGTGGCTTGGGTGATGTTGCGGTTAAAAAATACTTGATTGAAGAGATGGATAAAGTTTTGAAGCCTATTCGTGAAAAACGAGCTGAACTAGAAAAAAATCCTGATATGATTTATGAAATTCTTGAAAAAGGAAGCTTAAAGGCTGAAAAAATCGCAGCGCAAACCCTTAAAGAAGTTAAACAAGCAATGAAGATTGATTATTTTGGAGATAAAAATGGCAAAGTTTAATTCTGGTGATATTTTAAAAATTTTGCGAAAGTTTCAAATTGCAGGTGAAGAAAATGTTCCGCGAAATATTGAAGAGCTAAAAAAGATTACCGCCGATGAATTTTCAGAAATTTTCACTTTTAAATTTAACAAACATAAGTTTTTTATCGTGGTTGATGGAATGGCTGAAGATGATGAATTCTATATTCAAGACCTTCTTCGAAAGCATTTTGGTGATGTTGAAGGTGAATTAATTAAAAATCCGCTAGATTCAATGATGAGTTTTGCTTTGCCGTTTGAAGGTAAAGATATTTATCTCTTTCGAAATATTGCTTCAAAAACAAGACTTGATGTTTATTTGGCTGAAAATTACCCAGAATTTTCGCGAGCAACGATTCAAAAATATATTAAAAATGGTTTTGTGAAATTAAATGGAAAAACGGCAAAGAAACCAAAAGACGCAATCGTGAAAGGCGATAAAATTGAGTTAGAAATTCCAGAAAAAACTGCCGAAAAAATCAACTTTCCAATACTTTTTGAAGATGATAATGTTATTGTAATAAATAAGCCTCGTGGAATTTTAACGCATAGCAAAGGTGCTTTAAATGATGAATTTACTGTTGCAGATTTTTTTGAAAGTCGTGGTGCGAGATTTGGTGAGGGAACAAACCGAATCGGCATTGTTCATAGGCTTGATCGTGAAACTTCTGGTGTAATAATTGGTGCAAAAAATGATAAAACTGCTAAAAAGCTACAAAAGCAATTTTCAGAACGGACTGCGAAAAAAACCTATGTGGCAATTGTTAAAGGTATTTTGAATCCAAGAAAAGCCTTAATTGATCTACCTATAGCGAGAAATGGCTCAGCTCCGAGTACTTTCATGATTCATGCAAAGGGAAAGCCAGCCCAAACTGAATATGAAGTTCTTAATGATAATGGAGATTTTTCATTAGTGAAACTTATGCCGAAAACTGGTCGAACACATCAATTGCGTGTTCATTTAAGTTATTTAAAGCATCCAATTTTGGGTGATAGAGTTTATGATAAAACTATTACTAAAGCTGAAGCTGAAAACAGAATGTTTTTACATGCGCAAAGCTTGGAAATTACAATTCCACCAAAAAATGGTGAAAAAGATTCGCAAAGAATGGTTTTTGAAGCAGAAATCCCTGAAAATTTTGAGTTATAAAAATGAGAGATTTCTTTGAAAATACAATTTTAAATTCACACGCAACGATCGTGGAGATCCCTCGTGGGTTCGGTTTTGATTTTGCTCTAAAAAAGTTAAAATTTTCGAAAGATATTCAAATAATTAAATTTAAGCCAACAATCCACGGTGCACAGAAAACTGAAATTATTAATGTTGAAGATATTGAGGTTTTGCAGAAAAAAGCGAATGTTAAAAGTGCTAAGAGGCGTTGTTTTGTACTGATGGACGCAGAAAAAATGAACGAATCTGCGCAAAATAAATTTTTGAAACTTTTCGAAGAGCCGAATAAGAATACTTCTTTTATACTTTTAACCGAAAACAAAAATGCTTTCGAAAGAACTATACTTTCACGAGCACAAATTTTGCGGATTTTACCTATATCAGAAATTGAGTCAATTAAAATGCTCAAAGAAATAAAATTAAGCGAAGAAGATAAAAAGAAGATCTTATTTATAGCGAATGGATTACCCGGTGAGATTGAGAAACTCTCTAGTAGTAAGAAATATTTTAATGAACAGATGGAAATTGCCGAGTTTGCAAAAAGATGGTTTTTGGGTTCGAAATTTGAAAAAATATTAATTGTGAAAGATCTAAAACCAGAAAGAAATAATATTCTAAAATTTTTAGAAATTTTGCTCAAAATGGTTAATCAAACTTTTGATCGAAACCCTAAAAACAGAGCAATCACGACAAAAAAAATACTTAAAACTTATGATATAATCTTAAAAAATGGAAATATTAAACTGGCTCTTCTTGATTTGATTCTTAGTTGAAATTTGCCAAATCATCAGTTTCTGTGCTATAATAGTTCAGTATGTTAGTTTTAATTTTAATTATTATTCTTAGTACTTACGTTTTTCTAAAAAATCCCGAAAAAATAACAAAAAACGCCTTACCGGATAATTTTGCAAATAAAATCGATAAGCTGTGGCGTGTAGCGCAAGAGGCAATTATCGATAAAAAGTATTTACGGGCAGAGAAGGTTTTGCTAACAATATTGCGATTTGATGAACGAAATTCTACGGCTTATAACCGTTTAGGGATAATCTATGCAGGGCAAAAAAAGTTTAATGATGCGATTGAATGCTTTGAAATTGCTCAAAGCCTAGAAAGTAGCGCATCAAGCCTCCATAATGTTGGTTTGATCTATCTTGAAACCGAGAATTATCAAAAAGCCGCCTTAGCATTCGAACAGGCTTTAGAGATTGAAGATTCTGTACCAACTCGATATATCGCCTATGCTCGAGCTCTTGAAAAAATGGGAAAAGATAAATTGGCAATTTCGGCGCTAGAGAAAGCAATAGAACTCGATGAAAGACCTCAAACCTTACGAACTCTAGGATCGCTTTATCTTAAAGTTGAAAATATAGAAAAAGCAAAAGAAGTTAAAGAAAAGCTGGAGTCATTAAAAGACAATAGAAGGGCCATAAAACAAAATCGAATATCAAACGAATCTATTTCAACCAAAAAAATTGCAATGTAAAATCAGGTTTAAAAGCCTGATTTTTATTTATTAGTATGCAGTAAGGTTAGATGAAGATATTAATCATCTTTAAGTTTAAAGATTTTATATATCAATAAAAAAGAATGAGCACCAATTCGATGCTCATTCTTTATATTAATTTAATTTTTTCGAGTTTTGAAGTTTTTTGCTGTAAGGAATGTTAGTATTACACCCGAAACTAGAGCAATAATTGAACTTACATTTCTTACAAAACCGGTATTTGGTGCAGCAATCTTTGTAATATCTTCAAAGATATATGAAATTATTGTTTCATTTTCTACAACAAAGCCCTTTTGAGCTCCTTCAATCCTCTTGAGTTGGTAGATTCGACCGTTGATCTCAATTCGGTTAGTTCCGACACTTTCAAAAGGTGTTCCAACTTGAGTACCTATTTTATGTAGAATATTCTCGTTCTGAATTGGGTTGCCTTTTTGATCTAGGAACCTTTCGATAACTGTACCACCTTTCTTTGGCGCGTATATATAAGTTATCGTTTGGTCGATATCTTTAGCTTTTCCAGATTCTGGGGCAGAATCTTTTGCGATTTTTTCAAAAACATAAGATAATCCATCTTTTGTGATTTCTTTTGGTGCTTTTGAGAAGTAAGGTGTTCCAACTTGAGTTTTAGCTTTTAGAATTTCTACCGTACCTTTAAGCTCTTTACCTGTTTGGTCGATAAATTTAGCTTCAACTTTTCCACCTTCCTTTGGTTTGTAATGAAAATCAAAGGATTGAGAATCAGACGAAATTTTACCGTTAACAGCTTTAGAATTGGCTTCAAGAGTGTAGATTAGGCCTTTCTTATCAGTAACTTCTTTTGGCGGGTTATAGCTAAATGATGTTCCAATTTGCTTGCCATCTTCTTCGACTCTTGTTTTTTCCAGAACTGAATTATCTTTAGAATTCAATAGACGAGCAATTACACCTTTTCCGAGCTTTGGCGTATATTGGTAAACTACTTCTTTCGTTTTAGCTTCAACACGGCCAGTCTTTGAACCAGATTTTACTTTTTCGAAAGTATAGACCAATCCAGTATCGCTTGTAATTTCAAGATCGGGCTCATCAGAATATTCAGTTCCAACAGGTGTTTCAGTGGCTTTAACTATCTTTGTATTTTTGATAGTTTTGCCGTTTTGGTCAACATATTGAGCTAAGACTTGACCACCTTTTTTAGCAACATATCCATAAATTATAGTTTGTTCTTGTTCTGAAACTTTACCATTTTGAGCGGCTGAATTTTCAATCAAAGAACTAAACACATAAGTTATTCCTTCGTGAGTAATCTCTGGCTGAGGTGTGCTTGAGTATGGGGTTCCAACTTGAGTTCCATCTGGTGAAACAGTCTCAGTTTTAATTGTCTTGTTTGAACCAATGATTTTCGAAATAGCATTTACGCCTTTTCCAGCTTTTGGAGAATATTCAAAGATAACGGTTTGTGAATCAGCTTTAACGCGTCCATTTTCCGGTGCGGAATTTGCTGAAATCTTATTATAAACATACTTCAGTCCATTTTGATTAATTTCTGGTTTTGAAGTTGCTGAATATTCAGTTCCAACCTGAGTTCCTGCTGGTTTTACGATTTCAACAGGGGAAATTTCTTGGTTTGTGCCAGCTTTCACAAATTTAGCTTCAACTTTTCCACCTTCCTTTGGTTTATATTGGAAGATAACGGTTTGTGTTTTTTCTTTAACTGTGCCGTTCTCTGGGTCTGAACCATCTTTGAGTTTTTCGAAAACGTAAACTAAATTATCTTTGGTAATCTCGGCTGGTTTTGTCGCGGTGTAATTTTCGTTAATCAAAGCATTCTCTTTGATAACTTTTTTTGCTTCTATTTCATCACCGTTTTGGTTAACGAACTTAACTTCAACAGATCCACGAGGCCTAAATACTCCAATATTTATAGAGAAGTGTTTACTTTGAGCATTGTTAGTGAAGCTTAAACTTCGAACAGTTGCCTCTGTTGAACCTTCAGCTACATGGCTTGCTTTATTATCATTTGCATTATCGGCGGCAGAGCTCTTTTTTACAGTTTCTAAAGTTTCTTTTCGTGTAAATCTCACATGATAATCTGCAAAATCTTTAGTCTTGAAACTATAGTGACCATTGCTATCAGTTTTAGCTGATTGAACAGGGGTGTTGTCGGTATTTTTAAATAGCTCAACGGTGTAATCTGGAAGAAGGGTGTCAATGTTTTCATCAAAAACATTATTCTTGTTATTATCTTCGAAAGCGATACCTTCGATTACTGTAGGATATTCAACTTTTGCCTCAACTGGGTCTGATTCAACCAAGTTTCCACTTGCGTTAATCGTCACCGCAACACTATTATTTGCAATAGTGTTATCGGTAGCCTTTGGATCAATTTGAGAAGTGAAATCAAAGTTTTCAATCGTTTGAGCTGGGATTTTAAAGCCTTGCTTCTGTTCAATCTTAATCATTCGAACCTTAGACCAATCGGAAATAGCATCCTTATCAACAAAGTTTTTATTCCAAGATTCGTTTTGATTTGAACCTGGCTCATCTGTTGAATAGCTAATTTTAAAGCCTTCTTTTTCAGCGATTGCACCAGTTAGTTTAACAGGGAACTGACTTCCGCGATCTTCTTGAACACCTTGGTTATTTTCAACGATTTTCTTATCGTTTGTAGTTGGCAAAACTTCAAGTGCGCGTGAAGCTAGCAATGGGCGATCAGAGATATTAATAACTGAAATTCGATAGTCAATTAAATCTGCTGGGTCGAGCTTCGAAACGCTATTTTCGAAATTTCCCTTATTGTGCTTGCGGACATATTTTTTAATAGCAACTTGCTCAGGTTTTAAAACAGTAAATTTAGTTGATGAGCGAGCGATGTTTGTTGAGTTAGTACTTCCGTCATCGCTGAAATCAAGATCATCATTACCATTACCATAACGGAATTGGTCGTTTGGATCCCAGGTGGTTATAAAATCAACAGCATATTCACCGTTTGGAGTTGTATCTACAACCTTAATTAGTTCTGATAAAAATTTATCAGAAAAATCGTGATCGTATTTAATGTCAACATTTGTAATTTTCAACAATTGCTTACCAGTATTTTTATAATTCCGAATTAGAGAACAATTACCTTTATCTATACATTCTTGAGCTTTATTACCAATTCCAAGATTATCTGAGAATAGAAGGTGATAAACTGGATTTTTAATAGCGTTATCATTTCTTATAGCATAAAACTCTACTCGACCTCCAGATATAGTTATGGGTTGTTTTGTCGTTCCATAATTCTCTATCTTATTAGTAACTAATTTTCTATTTCTCTCAAAAACAGTAATCGCCTTAGCTTCTTTCTCTGGGGAATTAGCATCAAGGCTAAGGAAAGCGCTATTTTTTACAACATATTCTTGCCCTTGTTGAGATAGTGAATTTCGAATTTTATCAATATCAAAAAACCTAGTTTCCACTTCAAAATTAAAGTAATCTTGAGATCCAAATCCGTTAGTATTTGAAGGTAGTTTTGTATTTTTAGGGAACTGCAATTTAAAACTCTTTGTTCCATAAGGAAGATAAGTCGTCTTATAAGAAGTAGTGTCAGTTATTTCGCTTACTTTCGTTTCAACACCATTCGCATCGATTGCATAGACATCAAGTTTTGAGACGCCCAAATCCCTAAAGAGATCAGTTTTATTAGAACTACCCGAATATCTAACACTGTATATATATTGTTCGTCATTATTGATTTTATCTTTAATGTAGTTAATTGGTTGACTAATTCCGGATCCATTATTTAAGACATTAATATAAATATACCATCCACTATTTTTCCCTTTTTTATAATCAATACTATCTATATCATAAACACGATCTGCACTTATACCATCTATATTTTTAGAAACATATCGAAAATCTGCCCCATTATTAGTTGTATCTTTCCTGATCCCAACTAAACCATCGGTTGGATAGTCGAGAATTGTAGGAGTAAACGGTTTATAGCTTATCGAATTAAGAGAAGTCCCGTCAGTATAATTTACAATAGCTTCAAATTTTAACTCAACTTGCTTGTTTAAGACTGATTGTGGCGTATTTTTAGCATATCTCATTTTAAGTTCTTTATATGGATATCTGTATATACTACTTGAATTACTATCTTTGGTTTTATCAATGGTTGCGACTCTTGTATTTTCATCAAAAGTCCAGCCACCATCCTCCATAGATTCTGGAGAAGGTTTGGCATACTCAGGAAGAGTAACCTTATATATAATTGAGGCAATCTGTTTACCACCAATAGTATTATTACTGTTAGATATATCTACAAAGGTTGATCCAAGATAAATATCGGCTTCCCTAAACTCAATATTTGTCTTTTCCTTATTTGTGTATGCCGCAATTGGTTTAGAGGGGGATAGATAAAAAATAGTCCTAATATTCGGCTTATACTTAAGAGTATTAAGAGTCTTGCTTTGTTTACTTAAAAGATTATTATTCTCATCATAGAGCTCATGAATAATCTCTGGTTTGTAATTTTCAGGCGTTTCAAGATCCTGGAAATTAATAGCGTAATTTATTGAATTGATTGATCCAGCTTGTAGTTCTTTATAATTTCCTCTATAAATATAGTAATCGTTATCTTTAGAAGTTTGGCTTGAAACTATAGCGGAAGTTGCTGTTACTCGAGGATCATTTTTTAAATACTTCTTTGGAACTTTTAAAAGAAAATAAGCATTTGGGTAGGACTTTCCCGACCCCTCGCTCGAAACTTCTACTCGTGAATTCATAATGATATCTTCACCCGAATAAAACTCAGTCTTCTCGGACTTATCTTCTTTTTTTGCAATCATTTCCATGAATGTTTTAACATTGTCGGCAAAGTTGCCATTTTGAGCATTGGCAAGATGCTTTAAGGCACCATATCCGCCCAAAGTAGTGACAGCTAAAATAGCCACTAAAATAGTGAGTTTCTTGAATCGTGCATTGCGAAAATCCAAGAAAGCTCGTTTAGCATTTCTTATACTTATTCTCATTTTCCTCCTTAAATAAGTTTTATCAAAACAATTATATCACAAACACAAGCACAATAAAAGACTAATTTTTACATTTTCTTTTTAATAGTGAGTTAGCTCCTAAAGATATTGCTCAGCTTTCTGAGAAGTTATTTATTTTTAGATCTGCTTGATGCAATAAACAACTGAATGACTGATACAAGAATGATTACTGCGCAAACAAACCAAAATTGACTAATATTTGGCAAGTTGAATTCGAAAAAATCACGCAATATTGGAGTGCTGAAAATTACACCAGTAAAAATCAAAGTTCCAATAATATAAAGTGATCTGCGGATTTTATTATTCTTTGAAGGTTTCGAACCAAGGAATATTTCGCTCAAAATTGTCGCAAAAACACCAAACCAAGCGGTAGCAATTACGACGGTTGCTAAAATTCCGTGCATCATAGGCCTGCTCGCAAAATCACCACCGACTTTAATATATAGACTAACATAAATGAATGAAATCGCTAAACCACTTAAAATCGCCACCGGCATGATTGAATAAAGCGTATCTCGCCAGAAGTTTTTTGGATTGATTTTAGCTTTAGGTATTGGTGGAAATAGTGTAGTTAGAACTGTTGGCATTGTCACTAAAATGAAATTCATATAGGTTATATGACGAGGCAAAAAAGGGTAATTAACACCAGCAATCATTGTTGTAAAAAGAATAGTTACGCCAAGAATAATTTTGTGGAAGAAGAGAATTGCAATCATTTCAATTGAAAGCATGATTCGATTTCCAACCTTCACGCCGCTAGGTAAGGAAGTGAATGAATTGTCCATTAAAACTAAATCTGCAACTCGCCGCGTTGCAGGTGCGCCATCAAACATGGAAATACCCAAATCTGATTTTTTTATCGCAAGGGCGTCATTTACACCATCGCCAATCATTCCTGTGTAAAGTTTATTTTTCTGAAAAACCCCGATAATTTTTTCTTTTTGTTCAGGTAGGACTCGTGCAAAAATTGTATTTTCAAGAACAGCCTTTTCGAAGTCTTTTTTAGAAAGATTAGCAAGTTCTGCGCCAGTTATATATTTTTCAGCATTTTTAATTCCGGCTTCAAGTGCAATAAAACTCACAGTTCGTGGATTATCTCCGGAAATTACACAAATTGAAACGCCACGATTTTGCAAAAAACTAACAGTTTCTTGAACATTTGGGCGTAGTGCATTTTTGAGTGTAACTATTGCAATTGGCTCAAGTTTTTCATTATTGAGAAGCTTTGGAATTTTACCAGATTTTTTAAATTTAGCCAAAAGCAAAACTCGCAATCCTTGAGATGCCAAACTATCGATATTTTTCGAAATATCTTTAAATTCACTATCTTCTGAAAGATTTTTTAGAATAAATTCAGGAGCGCCAAAAACAATAGATTCTTCTTTCTTATCGTTTAAAAAAGTCATTCCTGAGAGCTTTCGTGAGCTTGAAAAAGCCATATAGTCTGTAATTTTAAGATTTCCACCGTGTCTAAATTCATCTAAAATAGCTTTAGATGTGGCATTTTTTTCGGCGGATTCTGAATTTAAAGTATTTAAAATATGTGAAACTTCTTCTTTCGAGAAGCTTTTATTGATAACTTCGCAAGAATTAAATTTAATTTCAGGAGAAGTTAATGTTCCAGTTTTATCTGTTGCAAGAACTTCAAGCAAAGCCATATCTTCAATTGCAGAAATTTTTTGTGGTAAAACTTTAGCTTGGAGTAGCTTTAATGACCCATAAGCAAAAAATAATGAGCTTGCGAGTAGTAAGCCTTCTGGAACAACCACTACCGCAGCAGAAGTTATAGTTTTTAAGATTGTGGTTGGATCTTCTTTAAAAATAAAGAAATAAACAATACATATCATTATAGCAAGAATGAGCGCAAACCAACTCAACCTTGAAATTAATTTAGAAATCTTTTGTTGAATTGGCGTAAGTTTTGGTTTGTAGTTTTTGAGTTTTGCTGCCATTTGACCAGCTTCAGTATTTTCACCAACAACTAAAACTTCAGCTTCAGCTTCTCCCGAAACAACAATTGCACTTGAAAGAATTTTATCGCCAACATTTTTCGAAATAGCATCGCTTTCTCCTGTCAGAATTGATTCGTTAACTTCAAAAGAATTTGACTTTGTTATTTTTGCATCTGCGGGAATTTCGTCGCCAGTTTTTAGAAAAATCTTGTCGCCAACTTTAAGCTCTGTAAACAAAACTTCTTCAAGCTTTTTATCTCGAAAAACCATCGCACGAGGAGCGCTCATTAATTCAATTTTTCGAAGGGTTAAATATGCACGAACCTCCTGAATTGTTCCGATAAAGGAGTTTACTAGAATTACAAAAGAAATAAACCATGCATCACGAACCTCGCCAACAAGCAAAAGCCCGCCTGCAAGAATAAAAATTGCAATTGAAATTGGGGAAATAAAGTTTCGAAAAATGATTGTTTGGATGTATTTCATATCCTATATTATATCAGTTTTTTAAACAAGAAAAAACCCTCAAAATGAGGGGGATGAAAATTATTTTTTAACATTAAGACCGGCGATTAAACCATAGTATGCATGCGAGTCTTTATTTTTTTCAATAAATTTCCTATTTTCATGAATGATTCTAATTTCTCTAGCTAAAGATTTTGGTGTTTTCTTGAAGAGCATCCTGCGAGATTGCTCTTCTGAGCGAATCTTGGTAAGGATTTTGCTTTTAGAAAATTTTTCTTCTGAATTGAGAATGATATGGTTAGACAATTCATTTATAAGACCCGAAGAATAAAAATGACTCTTTTTGAAAAGTTTAGCATTGAAGCCAGCCCTTGCGAGTGGCCTAGCGTTTATTTTTTGTGGAATCGCGCAAACTAAATAGCCAATCTGTGGATCTTTTTTGGCGTATTTAACAACTTCCGAAAATAACTCGGTTAATTCATTGCTGTTAGCTTTAGGTGCAGAATTGGCAGTATTCACGAAATCAGATATTACGTAAACATTTATAGCTTTTTTATCAACTTTAATTTCTTTAAGAAATTTAAGTCCAACCGCTGTGGTCACTCCATCGTTCTTTCGAATAAAAAACCACTCTTTCTTACTATCAAATTCTTCTTGCGAATATGACCCGCGCGTGAGAATTTGCAAATTCATGATTTGTTCTACGATTTTATTTTTGAGCTCGTCGCTCTTAAAATTGCTCTTAGGATCATATAGAACTTCGATATCATTAGTCTTAAATAATTTAAACATAAAAGTACCTCCAATATGGACTAAATAGAATAATATTGTAACATTTTTAGAATCGAGAGGCAAGAATAAGCTTTATTTTTATTATAAAATATGGTAAAATTTGAAAATAAATATTATGAGACTACTAAAAAACTTCAAACAATCTTGGAATTTTTTCTATAAAAATAAATATGGACTTTTGATTGGTGCTTCGTTTTTGCATTTTACAATGTCTGTAATTGGGATAAATTTACTTTTTTGGTCTTTTAGGTTAATTTTATTATTCTCCAACCAAGAAAACCTAACTAAAGATAATTTCTATTTAATTTTCTCAAACCCATTAAGCTCTCTTTTTTGTGCAATTTATATTTTGCTCGTTGCATTCTTAACTTTTGCTGAATTTTTTATTTTAATCAATTTTATTAATTCTAGAAGAGAATCTTCGGCTTTTTCCATAAAGACTGCCTTGTCTAAATCTTTCATAAAACTAAAAAGTTTAGTCGGCTTGCAAATTTTCTTTTTTATAATTTACTTTATCTCTATGGTTCCGCTTGAGAATCTTGGACTTTCTACTGCAATAACCGAACGACTTAGAATTCCTGCGTTTATTACAGGCGAAATTTTAAAAACGCCAACAGGAGTTTTGCTGTATTTTATCTTAATTTTCGCAGTTTTTTATATAAACTATCGTTTAATATTCACATTTCCACGCACAATTTTAAAAGAAGAGCCACTTTCGAAAAGTATTAAAGAAAGCTGGAAGATAACCAAAAAGAAAATGCCTCAAATTTTAATTCCAATTGGTATTTTTGAGATTATTTTTATGGCTTTGGGCTTAATTTTTATGTTTATCATTGTTGGTTTTCTAGGGATTTTTAAACCTTTTTTTGGTTTTTTGCTTTCGAGAACAATTCTTCAGACTATGTTCGACGCAGTCTTTTTTGCTTTTTCGGTTTTGACTAAAATATCAATTGTAATAGTTTTATTAAATAATATAGAGCCTCAGAGATTAAAAAATATTGAAAATAGAAAAGAAAAAAGAAAACGCTCAAGTATTCTTGCGGTTTTTATGATTTTACTCTTGAGCGGATCGATAGCTATTAATGGAATTCAGATTTATTACCGAAAAATCGACACAAAAATCCTCAAAATTGCTCATCGTGGCGATATCCAGGGCGGAGTTGAAAATTCTCTTGAAGCACTTGAATCAGCGAAAAAGAAAGGTGCAGATTATGTAGAGATGGATATCCAACTCACGCGTGATAATAATTTTGTAGTGATGCACGATTATAATTTGCAGCGATTAACTGGTCGAAATGCACGTGTTAGAGATTTGGATTTAAGTGAAATTCAAAATTTAACAATTTTCGAAAATGGTTTCAAAAGCCGAATTCCAACTTTTGAAGAATATGTAAAAAGAGCAGAGGAGTTAAAAATTAAGCTTTTAGTTGAGCTGAAACCAAGTGGTGATGAGCCGGAGAATTTTGCCGAAATGTTTGTGAAGAAGTTTCGAAAACTTGGTGTAGAGCGAAAATTTAAAATAATGTCGCTTGATTTAGGCTTGGTGCGAAAGATAGAGAAAATTGCACCTGAAATCGAAACTGGCTTTGTGATACCATTGCAATTCGGCGATTTCGATAATTCAAAAATTGATTTTTATGTGATCGAAGACTTTTCGTATCGACACGATTTAGCATTAAAAGCTCACAGAATGCATCGAAAAATATTTGTTTGGACGCTAAATACGAGAAGTGAAATTTCGAAATATCTCCAAGAGCCAATTGATGGAATAATTTCTGACGAACTTGAAATGATTAACGAAATTGAAAAAGAGGATCGCTCTAAGGAATCAATTCTAAAAACCTTTGTGCGAATTTTAAAGCTTAAATTATAAATAAAAAACCGCAAAACTAAGTTTGCGGTAAAAATCTATCGAATAGTTTTTAAGGTAATATGTTTATGCTGAAGGTTGAATAAATCATAAAACCTAGCGGCAAGCATAAAAGTTTTCGAAACCCTGTTTTCTTGAATTTCGTTCTCAGAAGGTTCGAAAGCCAAACATATTTCGCAAAATGCCTGCATTATACCCAAGAAATTTAAATACGGATCTTGAAAATTTCGCCGATATGAACGCAAAGTTGTCAGAAAATCGTTATTTAAAATTGGAATTCCATATTTTTCGGCAAATTCGAAAATTTCTTTATTCATTTCCTCATGTGCGCGTTTCAAAATTCGAATTTGGTTAATTTTGCGATTGCGATATTCGTGAATCGGAAACGGAAAATCATACATTCCAGAAGGGAAAAACATATGGTGATTATTGCTTTCTCCCTGTTTTAACCGCTGAAATCGCTTTGGAAAATTGAGAATTTCATTATTAAGTTTTTCGAATTCTTCATTCCAATTATAAAGTTGCGAAATTTTTACAAAATCACCGTTAGAATCTTTCACGAAAGCTATCATTTGTCGCCGACGCCGACGAACTTCATTCAAAACATGTGTTCTTGGATCGTTTTCGCGAATATTTTCAAAATAAGCTTTTGTTTCAAAAAATCTCGCAGCTGGATTTTTAGCAATTTTCTTTTCTTTGAGCGAAATCCACTTCCAAAATTCCAATTTATACGCAGAGTTCATTAAACCATATAAATTATAGTAGTAAAATGAAATGTCGTAAAGCATAAATTCGATAAAATCTTCATCAATTTTAGTAATTTTGTGATGCGAAATATCACCGAAAATCTTCAAATTTTTGAGATGATTTTTTGCAAGTAAAGTTTGAATGAAATTATCAAGCAAATCTTCTGGAAGACAATCCGTGAGAAGTAAATTGATGATTTCGTAAAAAACTTGGTTTGAAACATTTTGAATAAACAGCGGTTGGAGCAGAATTTCGAAAGTTTCTGGCGACAGTGAGTGGATTTTTTCATCCGAACGCCAACCAAGTTTTCGAGTTGGATTTTCTGGATCGAGCCGAAGCATTAACGACAAAATCATTTCGAAGTTTTGGGCGAATTCTTGCGAAATTTTAGAGGGTAGAATTACACCCTTCAGAATTTCGTAGTTTTTATCGGAAATTTCAGTTTCAAAAAACTCATCTTCGTCGAATTTAGAAGACATCATTTTTCCGCGTTTCGAAATAGCATCTGTAAAAACTTCGAAATTATCGTAAAAAGCAGCGTCTTTAAGTTTCATAATAGTTCCTCCTTTTAAAGTGCGCTGAAAATTAAACAGTTGATATTATCATATATTTTTTTCGAAGATATTTCAAGCGTAAAATAGTTGCGAAAAGGCTTGAAAAAACACGTTTTATGTGATAGAATAGTAAAGTTAATATTAATTGCGAGTGAAATTTGGGAGATTTTGCGCCTCATTTCGAAAAGAAATGACCAGCACGAAGCAAACAAACACTCTTTAAATGAAAGGAAAAGTTCAATGAGTCGAATCGGAAAACTACCTATTGAGGTTCCGGCTGGTGTGACAATCACGATTGACGAGAACGAGATTTCAGTTAAAGGCGCTAAAGGCGAGCTAACTGTGCCTCATTTGTCAGACGTAACTGTCGAACTTGACGGCACAACATTAAAAGTTGTTCGAAAAAATGACGAACGCGTGGCTCGTGCGCAACACGGATTACAACGAGCTCTTTTAAATAATGCCGTTATTGGTGTTACAAAAGGTTTCGAAAAGAAATTGGAAGTTAACGGAGTTGGTTTCCGTGTCCAAACTAACAATCCACAAGAGCTTGAGATGCAACTTGGTTTCTCACACCCTGTAATCTATAAAGCAAAAGAAGGAATTACTCTTTCTAACGATAAAATGGTTATTACAGTTGCAGGAATCGACAAGCAAGCTGTTGGTCAAGCTGCGGCAGAAATCCGCGCTTTGAAGAAACCTGAACCGTACAAAGGCAAAGGTATTAAATATGTTGATGAAGTTATCTTGCGAAAAGCAGGAAAGGCAGGTAAGTAATGTCTAAAGCGTTAGCACTTAAGAAACAAAACTTAGCTTTGCGAAAAGGTCGCGTTCGAGCAAAAATTTCTGGAACAGCTGAACGCCCACGCTTAACTGTAACTATTAGTAATTTGCACGTTTCAGCTCAACTTATCGACGACGTTGCTCAAAAAACTCTTGTTTCAGCAACAACTGTTGGTTCAAAAGCTAAAGGTTCAAAAACAGAACTTGCTGCAAAAATTGGTACAGAAATTGCTAAAAAAGCAAAGAAAGCTAAAATTAATACAGTAGTATTTGACCGAAATGGTCGCCAATATGCAGGTCGTCTACACGCCCTAGCAGATGCTGCTCGTAAGGAAGGATTGGAGTTCTAATTATGGCTGAAGCTCAAAAAACTCAGGCTCCACGCCGAAATAACGATCGGAACAACCGAAATAACGGTCGAAAAAACGATCGCCGAAATAATAATCGCCGACAAGAACGCGAAGAAAAACAATTCGAAGAATTAGTTATTAATATCGACCGAGTTTCTCGTGTTGTTAAAGGTGGACGCCGATTCCGCTTTAAGGCACTTGTTGTTGTGGGTGACCGCAAAAATAAAGTTGGTGTTGGTGTAGCTAAAGGTCAAGACGTGACTGCAGCTATCGCTAAAGCAACAAACGTTGCAAAGAAAAATATGATTGAAATCGCACTTGAAGGCGACACAATTCCACATGAAGCTGAGAAAAAAGTAACTGGTGCACATGTTCTTTTGAAACCTGCAGCCCCTGGTACTGGTATTATTGCTGGTGGTGTTGTTCGACAAATTATTGGTGTAACGGGAATTCGAAACATGCTTTCGAAATCGCTTGGTTCAACAAATAAAGTTAATATTGCTTACGCAACTATAGATGCTTTGAAGAGCCTTGTCCCTAAAGAGCAATGGTTAAATGCACCAAAAACTAAAAAGGAGACTAAGTAATGAAATACAATGAACTCCAAGTTTCTGCAAATAAAGATAAGATCCGTGTTGGTCGCGGTATCTCAGCTGGTCGTGGTAAAACTGCTGGTCGTGGTACTAAAGGTCAAGGAGCTCGAACAGGAAAGAAACTTCGTGCAACTTTCCAAGGTGGTCAAAATCCACTTGTTCAGGCGACTCCAAAAGCTAAAGGATTCAAATCTTTGCGAAAACCAGCTCAAGTTGTTTATCTTGATCATCTAAATGATCTAGCTGGTGAAGTTGATAACTTCCGACTATTTGAAGAAGGATATATTGAAACTCCTTTCCACAAAGTTAAAGTTATCTCTCGAGGTGAATTGAACGAAAAAGTTACTTTGAAAGTTCAAGCAGCTTCAAAATCTGCTATAGAAGCTATTGAAAAAGCTGGTGGTAAATTTGAAAAAGTTTCTACACCTTTGAAAAAGTCAGTGAAAGAAGATAAGTAATTCTTTTTAAAACATTTAAAACAGCTCATTTTGGGCTGTTTTATTTTTATATTAAAATATTGAAAACTGTTTTTTTTTTTTTTGATTTTTATGATAAACTATACATATGACAGAGGAAAATATAATTTCAATAAAAGATTTTAAACTGTCGTTTGGTGATAAAAAAATCATTCATGAGCTAAGTTTTAATGTTAAAAAAGGTGAAGTTTTTGGTTTTTTAGGTTCAAACGGAAGTGGAAAAACAACAACAATACGAGCTCTTCTAGGCATTTATCAGGCAGATTCTGGTGAGCTTTTGATTAATGGTGAGAAATTTTCTCCCGAAAAAGTTGGTGCGATTGGTTATCTACCCGAGGAGCGCGGACTTTATAAAAAAGAAAAAGTTATTGATGTAATGCAGTATTTTGGGCAACTTAAAGGGCTTTCAAGAAAAGAAGCTCGAGAGTTTTCGCAAAAATATTTAAAACGTGTTGGCTTAGAAGATAAAGCGAACTCAAATATTGATAAGCTTTCGGGCGGCCAGCAACAAAAAATTCAGTTAGGAATTACCATAATGGGAAAGCCTGAGTTACTTATTTTAGATGAGCCAACAAAAGGTTTCGACCCTGTTAATCGTGAACTTTTAATGGATATTATTAAAGAGGAAAATACTCGTGGTGCCACAATTAT
The DNA here is from genome assembly GCA_963517825.1 of uncultured Candidatus Saccharibacteria bacterium. Lineage (GTDB taxonomy): Bacteria > Patescibacteriota > Saccharimonadia > Saccharimonadales > Saccharimonadaceae > Nanogingivalis. The sequence continues at coordinate 9,272 of CAUQGB010000009.1, read as the reverse complement.
GATGGTGACCCATCAGATGGAGGAAGTCGAAAAAATCTGTGATCGCGCATTACTTTTGAAGAATGGAAGAATGAAAGCTTATGGTACAGTTGATGAAATTCGAAACAAATTTGGAGAACAGCGAATTATTCTTGAATTTGTGGGAGAGTTACCAAAGAGCGATAAATTCGGAATAATTAAAGAAGAAACAAACTATGCAGAACTTTCATTAAGGGCGGATTCACAAGAAATTTTAAAAGAGCTAGTTTCGAAGGATCTGCAAATTATAAGCTTTAAAGTTCAAAAATCAACTTTGAACGAGATTTTCTTGAATATTTATGGCGAAGAGAATGAAGTGGAAAATGAGGTAAAAAATGTATAATCTAGGAACAGTTTTAAGGTTCGAAATCTTACGTGCACTAAAAAAGCCAACTTTTTGGATTGCAATTTTTGCGATTCCTGCAATTTATGGTGTAATGTTCATGTTTGGAGCAATTTCTGGATCGCAAGCAAAAGAGAATCAGGAAAAGTTATCTAAAGAAAGTTTTTCATTTCAGGTTCAAGATGAAAGTGGTTTGGTCTCGAAAGAACTTATTTTGCAGTTGAAGGGTGATTTTTCGAACGATAAACAAAAAACAATCGAAGCCGTAAAAAAAGGAAAGCTCGATGCATTTTATTTCGTACCAAAAGATTTAACTGCTGAAAAAGTCGAGATCTATGGAAAGAACACAAATATTAATGAAAATGCTAAATATTCAGCTGTTTTGAAAACTATTTTGAAGAATTCTGGTGTTCGGGCGACAAATAAAAATCAGCTAGCCCTAATCAATGAAACTTATAAAACTGAACAAACTTTTTTCAAAAACGGCGAAAAATATGACCAATTCCCAGGAATGATCATACCAGGAATCTTCTTAGCAATCTTCTATTTTGTTACAGTTTTTCTTTCGAATCGAATGCTTACAAGCACGACTGAAGAAAAAGAAAACCGTGTAACGGAGATGATTTTAACTAGTATTTCGGCCAAAACTTTGATTTTGGGGAAAATTATTTCAATTATGGTTTTAGGCATTGTTCAAATTTTAACAATAATCGTACCGATTATAATTGGGTTTGTAGCTATTTCAAGCATTGGCACACTCGCAAAAGACTTAAACTTACCAGATTTAATGCCAATTGTTTCAGCTATTAAATGGGATTTTGGTGCAATTGCAATTTCTGCTGTAATTTTAATTGCTGGATTTATGATGACAACAGGATTTATTGTTGCGCTCGGCTCGGCGATGCCAACTGCACAAGAGGCTTCAAATTATTTTGCAGCAATTATTATGCCGCTAATGATGCCATTTTTCGTGTTTCCTTCATTCCTCTCAAGCGAGCCAAGTACTTTAACAATCTTCTTGAGCTATTTCCCACTAACTTCACCAATTTCTTTACTTCTTCGAAATATGTTGGGAACTTTGAGCTTAACGGAAGCTTTTATTGGAATTTCACTTCTTGTCATTTTTGCTATTTTTGCCGTTTGGCTCGCTGTGCGAATCTTCCGCTTTGGAACAATTTCTTACGGTTCAAAAGTAAATCTCAAAAGTATTTTTTCGAAAAAGAAAATTGCTTAAATTGACTTAAAAAATTAACAAGAGTCGCTCGGAAAAGGGGCGGCTCTTGACTTTTATTGTAAAAAGTTGTATAATTTAAAAGATTTTCAAAATCAAAAAACTTGGAGGTGGAACCTTATGCAAATTAGCGAAGATGTTTTAATAAAGTTATTTGAAGAAACTTTCAAGGATAAGGTTGAACGTATTTACGACGAAAGCTCTTCAACATCATTTATCGGTCATAAATGTCGTATGGACTATGATTTCCTAGAAGTTCACATATCTATCTATCAAAGGTCCAAGAGAATTGGAGTCATTTTTATAAGTGATGACAATATATTTTCCGAAATTGATACATCAAGTGACTTTATGTATTATGTTGGACTTTTTGAGCATAAACTTAAAAAGTTCATAAAGTCTAATAAGAGAAAAACTCGCCGTAAGTTTCTAGCAAAATAATTTCTCATTTTAAGTCTCATTTTGAGGCTTTTCTTTTTTCGAAAAAATAAATTTTCAGGATTTTTTAAGTAAAGCGTGATAAAATAATTATATATGAGAATTTTGATTGTTGAAGACGAACGAAAAATTGCTCGAGCGCTTGGGCGAGCTTTGAAAAACGAAAAATACGCCGTGGATATTTCGCACGATGGGACTGATGCTTACGCGATGGCGGGAATGATTGATTATGATTTATTGATTCTTGATCGAATGATTCCAGGTGATTATGATGGTTTGAGCTTAATTAAAAAGCTCCGCGAAGAAGGTAAAACTGTTCCGATCTTGCTTTTAACTGCATTGGGCGAAATTCAAGATAAAACCGAGGGTTTAGATAGTGGTGCAGATGATTATTTGACAAAGCCTTTCGATCTAGATGAGCTTTTAGCACGCGTTCGAGCGTTGCTTCGAAGACCACAAACCCAAGCTGAAACCATTTTAAAAATCGCAGACTTATCATTAGATTTAAACGCGCACGAAGTTCTTCGAAATAATCAAAAAATTGAACTTACCAATAAAGAGTTTTCACTTCTCGAATATTTAGTGCGAAATGCTGGCCGGCCAGTTTCGAAAGAACAAATTATTGCCCATGTTTGGGATTATGATGCAGATATTTTACCGAATAATATTGAAGTTTATATTAGTTATTTGCGCGAAAAAGTTGATAAGCCTTTTGAGAAAAAACTAATTAAAACTGTGCGAGGAATAGGATATAAAATTGATGAACAATAAAGAGCGAAAATTATTTAAATTCGGTGGTGATATTTTTAAAAGTGCTCATTTTAGCCTTTCGATGCTATATTTTTTGATTTTGCTAGCGATTGTTGGAATTTTTAATATTGTAATTTTTTATTCAATCAATACGAATACTATGGAAATTTCCACTCCACTCATTGAAACAAGTTTTTCGAAAGACAAAAATAGCTACGGAACAGATGAACTTCGTAAAAAAATTATCACAGCAAGGAACAAACGAGCTAGCGAACAGATTACTGAATCAATTCTAATTTTAGATTTTTTAATTTTATTGGCTGGCGGTATTGGTAGTTTTTGGCTGGCACGCCGTGCTTTAGAGCCTCTTGAAAAAGCTCACAAATTACAGTCTGAATTTGTTTCAAATGCGAGCCATGAAATTCGAACGCCACTTGCCGCGATCCAGCTTGAAACTGAAATAATTCTAAAAGACAAAACAGCCTCAAAAGATGAGCTTCGTGAAATTCTGGAAAGCAATTTAGAAGAGGCAAAAAGTTTAACTGCTATGGTAAAGATGCTTCTCAGCCTTTCAAAAATTAATGAAAGAATTCCTCTTTCTGCTGTCAATTTAAATGAAATCGTTAAGGCGAGAGTTTCGAAATTTCCAGATGCTGAAAAGCGAATTATTTTTGAAGGTGGAAAAGATTTTATCGTTCAAAATAATGAAACGGCAATCGATGAAATGGCGATGATTTTGATTGACAATGCGTTAAAATATAATACTTCAAAAGAGCCAATTGAAGTGAAGATTTTTAGGCAAAATCGACAGGCTGTTTTATCTGTTTCGAATTTTTCGAATGAGATCCCACAAGATGAATTGAATAAGTTTTTTGATCGATTTTATAGATGTGATAAAGTTCGAAGTTGTAATAATCACACGGAAGGCTATGGCTTAGGTCTTGCGATCGCAAAAAAGATAGTAAATGAAACAAACAGCGTAATTTTAGCTAAAAATGAACGAATTGCTAAAACTGAAAAATTTAAAACAACTTTTGCCGTCGCTATGCGATTTTCGAAATAAGATTTTGGTATAAAACCCTTGCTTTTTAGGGATAAATGTGCTAAAATTATGGATGAACTTTATTTACGTAAATGTAAAACTTGGCTATGCGAGGGTCGTAACAGGGAAAACCCGCTTTCGAAACCACGCGAATGCCAAGCTTTAATCGTGGAAAGTTTACTAATATTAAATTAATGGGAGCATAAGTGAAATGAAAACACTTCTCGGTACCAAAATTGGTATGACCCAAATCATCGGCGAAGACGGCGTTGTTACACCAATTACGCTCGTTCAAGCTGGCCCTGTAACTGTGACTCAGGTTAAAACCGTTGAAACAGACGGCTACAACGCAGTTCAAGTGGCATTTGGTGAGGGTAAGAACCTGAGCAAGGCCGTGGCTGGACATGTAAAACCAGCAGAGGTAACTCCGAAACATCTTCGTGAGTTCCGCGTTGACGAAATCCCTGCGGATGTAAAAGTTGGCGCTAAAATTAATGTTGAAGCTTTCGAGCTTGGAGACATTGTTAATGTAACTGGAACAAGCAAAGGTAAAGGTTTTGCTGGAACAGTTAAGCGACATAACTTTAACACAAGCAAGAGCTCACACGGTGGAAACGGAAACGTACGTCGTGTTGGTTCAATCGGATCGATGTATCCACAAAAAGTCTTTAAAGGTAAAAGAATGCCTGGACGAATGGGACACGATAAAGTTACTGTTAAAAATCTAACAGTTGCCTATATCGATGTAGAAAATAACTTAATTGGGCTAAAAGGTGCTGTTCCAGGACCAAAGAAAGGTCTTGTTAGCATTGGAGGTAAAGCATAATGGCTGAAAAAACAACTCTTCCAAAAAGCGTTTTTGCAGTTGAAGTTCGAAACCATGAACTCTTGAAGCTTGCCTATGACGCTTATCTTGCTAATAACCGCTTAGCAAGCGCTACAACAAAACAACGCGGTGAAGTTCGCGGTGGTGGTAAAAAACCATGGCGACAAAAAGGAACTGGTCGCGCACGATTTGGATCAATTCGAAACCCAATCTGGCGAGGCGGTGGTATTGTTTTTGGACCACGTGGTAATGAAAACTATACTAAGAAAATTTCAAAAACTTCAAAACGAGTTGCTCTTCGACAAGCTTTGACAGTTAAAGCTGATAAAGTTCTTGTTGCAGATATCAAAACAACTGGTAAAACTGCTGAAGTTGCAAAATTCTTGAAAGAGAATAACTTGAATCGACGAGTTCTTATCGTTGCTGAAAAAACAGACGAATTAATTCGTGCAACAAATAATATTAGTGAAGCTTTGCTTGTTTCGCCAATGTATCTAAATGTGTTCGACATTTTGAACGCTGATCACATTGTTATTGCACCAAAAGCAATCGAAACAATCGAAAACTGGTTAGGAGGAGAAAAATAATGGCGATCAAACCTATTACTCCACGAGCAACCGAGAAAGCTTATGCTCTTTCTACAACAAAAAATGTTTACGTATTTAATGTACCGCTAACTTTGAATAAAAATCAAATCAAAGAAGCGATTGAAAAAGAGTTTGAAGTAACTGTAACTGGTGTTCGAACTGTTGTTCAAGCTGGTAAAGTTAAACGAATCAACAAATCTCGAAATCCAAAACGATACGTTGCTGGTTCAACAACTCAAAAAGATATCAAGAAAGCTTACGTGACTGTAAAAGAAGGCGATAAAATTGCAATCTTTGAAAGCGCTGAAGCTGAAACTGCTGAGGAGAAGAAGTAATGGCTATTAAGAAATATAATCCTACGACTCCTGCTCGACGCGGTATGACGACTGAAGACTATAGCGAAATCACAACTCGAAAACCGCTAAAAAGTCTTTTGAAAGCGAAAAAGCAAAATGCTGGACGCAACAACTCTGGTCGAATTACAGTTCGACACCGAGGTGGTGGTGTTAAGCGACATTACCGAATCTTAACTCACAAATTGCCAACAGGTTTGACTTTAACAGTTCGAGAAATCGAATATGATCCAAACCGAAGTGCGCGAATTGCTCGAGTTCAAGATCAAAATGGTAAATTCTACTATGTATTGGCTGATACATCAATGTTCCAAGGAAAAGTTTTCCAAACTGGTAAAAAAGACATTGAAATTGAAGCCTCAAACCGAATGCCACTTTCAGAAATTCCTGTTGGTTCATTGATCTATGCGATTGAAATCACACCAGGAAAAGGTGCGCAAATGGTTCGTTCAGCTGGTGCAAAAGCTCAGTTGATGGCTAAAGAAGGTGATTACGCACAAGTTAAACTACCTTCAGGCGAAGTTCGAAAATTCCGATTGGAAGCAGAGGCAACTCTTGGAACAGTTGGAAATATTCAACACCAAAATATTAAACTTGGTTCTGCTGGTCGCAAACGCCGCAAGGGTATTCGTCCAACAGTCCGTGGTGTTGTTATGAATGCCGTAGATCACCCACACGGTGGTGGTGATGGTGGACGACACGGAATTGGTCGTTCAACTCCACGCACACCTTGGGGTCAACCAACTCTCGGCTACAAAACTCGCCGACGCAAGAGTACTAATAAATTTATCGTGAAGAGTCGTCACGAAGCTAAGAGGAGAAAATAAATGAGTCGTTCATTGAAAAAAGGTCCGTTTATCGACTTTAAGCTTGCTAAAAAAGTAGCGGCTCTTGGAGCTGATGACCGAACAGTGATTAAAACTTGGGCTCGCTCAAGCACAATTACACCAGAAATGGTTGGTCGAACTATCGCTGTTCACAATGGTCGATTGCATATTCCTGTTTATATTTCAGAGAATATGGTTGGACATAAACTTGGTGAATTTGCGCCAACACGTAAATTCCGAAAACACGGTGGAAAGGATAAGAAATAATGGCTAATGTAACAACTCGTGCCTACATCAAAGGTATTGGTCAGGCTCCACGAAAAGTTTCAATCGTGGCAAGTCTTGTTCGAGGTCGAACTGTTGCTGATGCTCTAGTTATCCTTGATCACACGCCACGCCGAAGTGCTTTAGCTGTTAAAAAAGCTATTCAATCGGCTGCAGCTAATGCTAAAAACAACGATAATGCTGATCCAAAAACTCTTGTAATCACAACTTTGTCGGTTACAGCTGGTTCACGACTAAAGCGATTTAAACCTCACATGCGAGGAATGGCGCTTCCTTTCCAAAAGAAAACTTCAAATATTTTAGTAGAAGTTTCTGGCGTTGTTAAAGAGAAAAAAGCTCCAGCTAAAAAAGCTGAAGTTAAGAAAACTACTGCAAAAGCAGAGAAAGAGAGCAAATAATGGGTCAAAAAGTTAATCCAATTAGCTTCCGTTTGCAAGCTCATAAAAACTGGGATTCACGATGGTTTGCTCAGAAAAAAGATTTTGCAAAATTCTTGATTGAAGATGACAAAATCCGAAAAACTATCGAAAAACGATTCGAAAGTCGACCAACTATCGACCGAATTGAAATCGAACGAACAGAAAATCTTATCACTGTTTCAATTCATACTGCAAAAGCAGGTGTTGTAATTGGACGTGGTGGTGCTGGCGTTCAAGAACTAAAAGCTCAACTTGAAAAAATGGTTAGCTTGCCAGTTCGAATTAATATCGAAGAAGTTCGACGACCAGAACTTTCAGCTAAATTAGTTGCTGAAAATATTGCTCGTCAACTTGAACGTCGAATTAACTTCCGTCGAGCTGTAAAAATGGCTCTACAAAATACAATGCAAGCTGGTGCGAAAGGTGTTCGTATTGAGGTTGCCGGACGTTTGAATGGTGCTGAAATGAGCCGTCGCGAGAAATTCTCAGAAGGTTCTGTGCCTCTACATACAATCCGTGCAGACATCAATTATCACGGCGCGCGATCAAAAACTCCAGCTGGTATCATCGGCGTAAAAGTTTGGATTAATAAAGGTGAAAGGAATATTAAGTAATGGCTATTTTGTTACCAAAGAAAACCGCTCACCGAAAAGTTCGAAAAGGTAAAAACCCAGGCCGAGCAACTCGTGGAAACACTGTTGCTTTCGGTGACTACGGTCTAATGAGCCTTGAAAATGAGCGAATCAATTCACGACAAATTGAATCAGCTCGAACAGCTATGACTCGTTACATTAAACGTGGCGGTCAAGTTTGGATTCGAATTTTCCCACATACACCAGTTACTCGAAAACCACAAGACGTGAAAATGGGTAGCGGTAAGGGAAATCCAGAATTCTTTGTGGCAAAAGTTAAAGCTGGAACTGTCATGTTTGAAATGAATGGCGTTTCAGAAGAAGTTGCTCGCGAAGCTATGCGACTTGCTGGCCACAAACTTCCAGTAAAAGTTAAATTCGTAAAGAAAGGTGAAATCTAATATGGCGACTACATTGACAGGTGTTGTTTCGAGTGCTAAGGCCGACAAAACTATCACCGTAACAGTTCATAGCCGTGAAACACACCCAATTTACGGCAAACAATATACTGTAACTCGAAAATATACTGCTCATGATGAAAACAATGAAGCTGGTGAAGGCGACAAAGTTGTTATCAAAGAAGTTCGACCAATTTCGAAAACTAAAAGCTTTGCTTTAGTTGAAATTGTTGAAAAAGCCCGAGGTTCAGTAGAATTGAAAGAGGAGGCATAATGATCCAACAAGAAAGCCGACTTAAAGTAACAGATAACAGTGGTGCAAAAGAAATCCTTTGTATTCGTGTTCTTGGCGGTTCAAAACGCCGCTACGCACGAGTTGGTGATATTATTGTTGCTACTGTTAAAGACGCTAACCCAACTGGTAATGTTAAGAAAAAATCAGTTGTGAAGGCTGTTGTTGTGCGAACTCGCGACCAGATTCGTCGAAAAGATGGTTCAACTATTTGTTTCGACGACAATGCTGCCGTTATTATCGCTGACGACAAAACCCCAAAAGCAACTCGTGTATTTGGTCCAGTGCCACGCGAGCTTCGCGATTTGGGATATAACAAAATTATCAGCTTAGCTCCGGAGGTGCTCTAATATGGCGTTAAATGGAATCGTAAAAGGTGATAATGTTGTAATTATCAGTGGAAAAGATAAAGGTTTGACAGGTGAAGTTGTTAAAGTTCTACCAAAGAAAAATGCCGTTTTAGTTGAAGGTGTTGGTGAAAAACATCGTCATATTAAACCAAACCAATTTAATCCACGTGGTGGAGTAAAAGACATTCATGCTCCAACTCCAGTTCACAAAGTTAAAAAAGTAGAAGCTAAAAGCGCTAAATCAAGCAAAAAAGGAGATAAATAATGGCTAAAACTACTGTTTATGTTCCTCGCTTGAAAACTCTTTACAAAGACACTATTGTTAAAGAACTCGAAAGCGAACTAGAGCTAACAAATATCCACCAAGTTCCAAAGCTTGAAAAAATCGTTGTTAGCGTAGGAACAGGAAAAAAGAAAGAAGACAAGAGTTTTCAAGAAGCTGTAAAAAATACAGTTACAAAAATTACGGGTCAAACACCGG
>CAUQGB010000008.1:0-36298 GCA_963517825.1 uncultured Candidatus Saccharibacteria bacterium | reverse complement strand
TCAAAAACCCTCAATTGAGGGTTTTATTAATTTTTCAAGAAAATACTAGTTAAGTAAATCTAAGCAATAAACCTCACCAGATTCAAGCCAAATCCTTGCAGTTTGACCATTTCCACTAACAATTCTTTGGTTGATTGGCTTCTTAGAACTATAGTCACAAACATGACCATCTTTAATAGTAATAACACCCGTTCCAGCCCCTCCGGCTCGAGCATAATCCCACAACCCCTCCTGAACAAAATAATCTTCACCAAGAGGATCGCGAAAAGTGTCATTATCTTTTCGAAGATATTCATTAATGAAATTATCCCAATTTGGAAGTTTGTTCATAGACTCACCGTTGAATACTCCGCCAATTTTTGAACCTTTATTGTTCGCACGGTATTGATGATAGGCAGCCTTAAACCGTGACATATCGTTTTTACGTTGCGTATCTCGTTGATTACGCTGAAGAGCGGGAAGGGCTAAAAAAACAGCAAGAAAAATTAATCCCGCAATCGCAAGAACCAAAACAACTTCAATGATCGTAAAACCTTTATTTAGTTTATGCTTATTCATATTTTCATATTATAACTATTGTCTTGAAAAGTCAATGCAATATCGATAAACATTAGGAAAAATAAACATAAGCATTTTTGTAAAAATTACATCATTTAATATTAAACAGATTAAAAATTGTGGAAAACTTAAAATTAGCTTAAAATTAACGAAATATATTGACTTTTTTAGCAATTCGTGATAATATTTAAAAGATAATATCAAAAGAAAACAGACAAGGAAAATGCGAGGAATATGTCTGAATTACCAGAAAAACAAGTAAAACGGCTGAAAAGCTTGATTCAAGAAGCGGAAACGAATCTTGCAGCAGCTAAAGAATTGTTGATAAGCATTAGCGGTGAAGACAACATCGTTACAGCTCCAAGCAATTCGATTATCGAAAACCCTCACGGTAAAGTTATTGAAGGTGTTTTTGATGGTCAAACTATGATTGGTCCAGATGGCAAAAACTATCCCGTTCCAGCAAATTATGCTTCAAAATCAAAGCTTGTAGAGGGCGATATATTGAAGCTCACAATTAATGAAGATGGCGGGTTTATTTATAAACAGATTGGTCCAGTTCCACGAAAACAAATAATCGGAACTCTAGTCAATCATGACGGGTCATTCTTTGTTGAAGCGGGTGGAAATGAATATAAAATTCTGCTTGCGAGCGTAACTTACTTCCGACTCCAAGCTGGCGACCAAGTCACAATCATTATCCCAGAAGACAACACTGATACTACTTGGGCTGCAGTCGAAGCTTCATTCTAAAAAATTTGAGAGATTTATATTAGTTAAAAATCGTGCGACAATATTGCGAGGACGCACGATTTTTAATTTTTCAAAAAACTTGCTAAACATAACCGTTTATGCTAAAATAGAAGAGTTAATTATTAACCTTAAGCACATTGACAAAAGCAATATATATTTTAATACAACAACATAAAAAACCGCCTAAGCACGGGTGGGCATCGCTTAGGCGGTTTTTTATCTCTTCGACTCACCCGCTAAGGCTCGAAAATCTCGAAGCTGAAAACCCACCAAAATTCAACAAAGGGTTCGCCGGTCAAAGAGGTTATTATGTGCAATATTTAAGATTCTTATAACATATAAAGGAGGGGTAAAGAATTATTTAAAGTATATTGCACAATATAACAATAGATAGAAGTTTTATTGACAAATTTTTGAATTATTTTATCAATATCTATATATTATCATAAACATACATCAATGTCAATACTATTTTAAAATTTTATGAAAACTATTCAAATCAAACCCAATCTATTAAACTATTCTAAAGATTTACAACACATACCAGACCCGCCCAAACAGCTTTTTGTTCGTGGATTATTACCTTCAGAAAGAGTTAAAACCGTAGCAATCGTAGGAACTAGAAAGCCGAGCGCCTATGGTAGAGAAGTTGCGACCAAAATTGCCAGTGAATGTGCAAAAAATGGCATTATAGTAGTGAGCGGTTTGGCTTTAGGGATTGATTCGGTTGCTCATCGAGCGGCGCTGGATAGCGGTGGAATTACCTTAGCTATTCTTGCGAATGGCGTCGATAGAATATATCCACGTTCGCACGAGAATTTAGGACAAAGAATCCTTGAAAATAAAGGGGCAATTTTAAGCGAATATCCAAATGGAACACCAGCCCAACCCTGGCGGTTTTTAGCACGCAATAGAATAGTATCTAGCCTCGCTGATGCTGTGGTAATTATCGAAGCTGCTGCACGTAGCGGAACGCTTTCAACCGCCAATCACGCCCTCGACCAAGGGAAGGAGGTTTTCGCAGTTCCAGGAAATATCACTTCACCGCTTTCTGCAGGATGCAACCAGTTGATTAAAAATGGCGCCAACCCATTAACTTCAGTTGAAGATTTACTTGATTTTTTAATTCCAGACCGTTTCGAGAAACAAACCAAACTCTTTCAAGGAGATACGCCAGCCGAAAACATAATTATTGAAATCCTTTCAAAGAACGGTACAACTGCTAGCGATTCAATAATCAAACAATCTGGACTTTCCGTAAGCGATTTCAATCAGGCTGCAACAATGCTTGAAATTAAAGGGCTAATTTCAAATAATGGTGGAAATATTTGGAGCTTGAAGTAGATTTTCAAAAAAAAATGTGATATACTAAAGGGAATGAAAAAATTAAAAATTAGTGATTTTTGGATTTATAATTTTCGTTATCAAATTGGAGTTGGCATTTTATCACTCAGCTATCTTGCGGTGATTATTTATACCCTGTTCTTTGCACCAAATGGTCTAACTGCGGGCGAGATTGAAAGTGCCAAGACTGCAATAAATCTAAACTTTTCTAATTTTTTCTCAAACAACATTCTAGATCTTCCGTTTAGAGTTTTACAAAAAACAAGCATTGATATTTTTGGTTTAAGCAATTTTGCAATTAAATTACCGTCAGTTTTAATCTCACTATTTTCGATATTTTTTATAACAAAAATCTCAGGAATGTGGTTTTCGAAACGCGCCTCTATTTTTGCGTCTATTGTCGCAATCACATCAAGTCAATTTTTCTTCATTGCTCAAAACGGAACAAGCGAAATTCTTTATATTTTTTATCCAATCTTACTCATTTGGAGCGGAATGGAATTCTTGAAAAAGCCAAAGAAGCGCCAAATTTTCACTTTAATTTCAATTTTAGGTCTTAGTTTTTATACGCCCCTAAGTTCTTACATTGCGTTAGCATTCTTAGTGACAATTTTAGCACATCCACACTTACGATTCATCATCAAAAAAGAGCCAAAATCTCAAAAAATCGCAGCTTCAGCATTGTTTTTAGCAATAGTATCACCACTTTTAGTTTCAATTTTATTTGATGTTTCAATATTGAAAATAATTTTTGGGATTCCAAATTCGCTAGATATTTTAAAAAATATACAAAGCTTAATTTTAGCACTTTTTAGCTTCTCAAACCCAATGAGTAACGGAATGATTTCACCAATAATTAATCCAGCAACAGCAATTTTAATTGCGATTGGGCTATATTTTACATTTATCGAAAAGTACTCCGCAAAAGGTTACCTAATCAATATCTGGACGGCAATTTTGCTATTGGTTTGTGTCATCAATCCAGCAACAATAACAATTCTTTTCATGCCAATTTTGATTTTAACAATTACAGGGTTGCAGGGCTTAATTAACACCTGGTATGCACTTTTTCCAAAAAACCCTTATGCTCGGATCTTCGGCTTAATTCCAGTTTCAATTTTTGTTTTTAACCTATTAATTACCAATCTTTCAGTTTTTGCTTTAAGCTATCAATACTCACCTCAACCGATTGCAGCCTTTAATCAAGATTTGAATATTCTACTCGAAAAAACAGGTTCGAACAGAGTTTTAATGGTATCGAAAAATGAAGAAGATTTTTATAAAACACTCGAACATCAAAACAAGGCTAAACTAAAAAATAAGTTCGAAGATTCAGAGATTATTCTTTCGAAAGAAGCTTATCAAAACACAAAAATTCCGACAAATTACAAAGTGAAACGTATTTTAGTCTCAAATCGCAAAGATAATGCTGACAGATTTTATATTTTACAGCGAGGTTGATTTTAGAGCCATTTTTTGATAAAATTATAAGAGTACAATATTTTTAAACGGAGGAATTATGGCAGGAATTAAAGACCAAATGAAAATGGTTCGAGAACTACAAAAAGCACAAAAAGAACTTAAAAAAGAGATCATTGAAGTTGAAGCTGGCGAGGGGGCAGTTGTAATTCAATTTACAGGAGAATTGAAAGTTAAAAGTGTAAAATTAGACCCTGAACTAATTGATTTTGACGATATCGAAGAGCTTGAGCATTGGATTCAAATTACGATTCGCGATGGTCTAGAGGAAGCTCAAAAAGTTGCTGCAGAAAAAATGCAACCTTTAATGGGCGGTTTGGGAAACTTGGGGCTTTAATCTTTTCGAAAGAAAAAAATGTCACAAATTTTGCCCGAATCATTAATTGAAACAGTTGAGAATCTTGGTAAACTCCCTGGCGTTGGCTCACGAACAGCAGAACGCTACGCTTACTATTTATTAAAAAATAATGCTACTATAAGTGAGAAAATTGCCGAGAGCCTTTTAAATTTACACAAAAACATTAAAAGTTGCCCTATAACTTTTGCATTAATTTCGAAAGATGAAGAAATTTCACCACTATATACAGATGAAACACGTAATAAGAAACTGATTGCGGTAGTCGAAGAACCGCTTGATATAGTTGCTCTTGAAAAAACAAAACATTTCAACGGAACTTATCACGTTTTGGGCGGGGTTATTTCACCAATTAACGGAATTACACCCGACCAATTACATATCCGCGAGCTTGCTGATAGAATTTCGAAAGACGAAGTTAAAGAGATAATTATTGCAACGAATGCCAGTGTTGAAGGGGAGAGCACAGCACTCTATATTCAAAATTTTTTGCGCGAAAAAGGTTTCGAAAGTCTAACAATCTCACGCCTTGCTCGTGGCTTGCCCGTTGGCGTTGATTTGGAATATGCCGACCAAATTACTTTAAGCCACGCCTTAGAAGGAAGAAAGGTGATTTAATGAATTTCGAAAATGCTAAAAAAATGATTGAAAACGCAGAAAAAATTTGCGTAATTCAAGCCGAAAACCCAGATGGTGATAGTTTGGGCTCAGCTTTAGCTTTAGAAGAAATTTTGAGCGACCTCGGAAAAATTGTTAAACTTTTCTGTCCCGTAGATATTCCAAAATATTTACGATATTTTAGCGGTTGGGATAGAATAGAAGGTTCAATTTATGAAAAATTTGATCTTTTCATAATTGTTGACACTACAAGCAATACATTGCTTTCGAAAATAGTCGAAGACCCTCTTTATAAAAATCTACTCGAAAAAACTCCAGTTTTAGTGATTGATCACCATACTGATGCAACACCCGATATAACATTCGAACATGAACTAGTTCTAGAGGAAGCAAGCTCAGCTGGAGAGGTTATTTTCGAAATCACAAACGCTCTTAATTGGAAAATAAACCAAACCGCTGCACAAGATATTTTAGGTGCAATTTTCAGCGATACCCTAGGACTTTCAACAAGCAACACTTCAGCTCGAACTTTTGAAGTTGCCGGAGAGCTGACAAAACTCGGCGCAAGTTCTACCAAACTAGAAGAATCACGTCGCGAATTATCTAAAAAAGCTCCTGAAATTCTAGAATATAAAGGGCGGTTAATTCAGCGAATTGAATACTTTTTTGACGGAAAATTAGCAGTAGTGCATATCCCTTGGGAGGAAATTAAAGAGTATTCCGATAAATATAACCCTAGTGTTTTAGTTATCGATGAGATGCGAATGGTTGAGGGTGTAGAAGCTTGCGTAGCAATCAAAACCTACCCAGACGGAAAGCTCACCGGAAAAGTTCGAACAAATTCACCAATTGCTGCGGATATTGCAGGCTATTTTGGTGGAGGCGGACACGCCTATGCGGCAGGCTTCCGAGTTTATGAAAAATATGACAAAATCTTACGCGAACTCATCACTTGCTGTGATAAAATTTTTCTAAATATGTAAAAAATAACCTTACGGAACTATACTCTTGTAAGGTTATTTTAAAAGCCTGCTCGTTACCGAAACAGGCTAAGTATTTCAAAAAAATTGGTGACCTCACGGGGAATCGAACCCCGATTGCCAGGATGAGAACCTTGCATCTTGTGAAACGGTACGATTCGCGTAAAGTTTTAAATAATTTCTGATTGAGAATTTGTTTTCTCAAACTTATGTAATCATTATAGCACATAGTTTTCAAAAAGTCAATACTTAATCATAAGAACTTTTCGTATTTTAACTTTTTATAGATGTCACCAAGTGAATTTTGTAAATTATGAACGTATATTTCAGTTGTATTAATCGAGGCATGACGGAGTAGATGCTGAACCTCCTGAAGAGATGCGCCATTATTTACTAGATCAGTTGCGAAAGAGTGCCGGAGTTGGTGTAGATGGAAATTATCATAGCCGAATTTTTTAAACTCACGCTTTAATTTTAATCTCAATGATTTTTTAGTATAGGGCATACCCTGGTTTTTCTCACTTCGCCACAGATAATCTGATTTAAGTAATTCTCGCTCATCAATATAATCTAATAACTCTATACCAGTTCCTGTCGTAAAATAAACATACGCCATCTTACGACCTTTACCTAATACTAAAATGCGTTTATTGAAAAAATCTATATCAGCGACACGAATATTTCTAAATTCATTAATTCTTAAGCCTGAATCGAATAATAATAAAATCATTGTTCGATGTTCAAGGTTTGCGTTTTTAGCGACTTCTAAAACTTGATTTTAGAATAATAAATATAATCTCGAATATCTTCAGGCGACCTGAAAGTTGTCATTAAGGGCGTTTTAATACCAGTCTTAATTCCCATATCTTTACACCACTTTACAAAAGTAATAACTGTTTTAATTCTGTTATTGCAAGTTTGCGGAGTATACTTTATGCCGCCGAATTCACCAGTTAGCATTGCCATTTTCCATTCAGTGAACTTTCGAGAATTAAACTCAGAAATATCAGTTATTTTTGTTTGTTGCTTAAATTTAAGTAAATTATAACGCTTTGTTTCAATTGTAGCAGGGGTAAAGCCTGCATCTAATTTACACCAGTCAATGTATAAGTTAATTTGTTTATCTATTAACATAATATATTTTCCTTTCATTGAATTTTAAATGATTTTATTGATATTCTTTAAATGATATTCTTTAAGCTATTTCTCGATTTAAAAAATGAAAAAATCTAATAATTGCAGCTTAAATAAATTTGCTAAAAATTGCATTATATTTTGTGATATTTTACATAATTTGCCCTTTATTTTCTTATAATTTTATTTATTGTAGAATATTATATAATAATTTAGGATAAACGCAACAAAACAAGCGAATTGCTCGCAACTTGATTTTTTAAACTAATTTTTAAAACTTTGTCTATTGTATAGCAAAACGCTTTTTCATTTTTTGAAATTTAATATAACCAGCGCTATTAAAATCTCGCTCGAATTGATTAATCTCTTCGTTTTTTCGTTTATCTTCTCGTTTTTCAGCTAATTTAGATTTTACACGCGCTAAAAAACTACGAATAATGTCTAATGTTTTATTCGCATTTTTATTGCTCCAAATTGAGGCAAAGTATTTTTGTTTATCGCGAATTTTGCCTTGTTTTTGCATAGTTTTTACCATTTTCACAGATTGAGCGAAAAGTTTCGGTTCTTGCTTTTGCCATTTACGGAAAAGCGGTAGGAAATTATGATTGCTAATTAAAGATAAGGCTTCATCGCCAAGCTTTAATTTTAAAGTTTGTAAAGATTTTGGATTCATAAATCTGCTTTCAATATTAAAATTAGTATTATTAAAAGCTTGAGACTTTTTATTTTAAAACAAAAAAGCCCCTATCGCCGAGCTAACGGCGTGAGGCAATTTTGGATCCATGTAAATCTCTTTAATTATATCAAACTAGAGTGAAGTTGTCAATATACGAATAAAAACATTGAAAATTGCTTGTGGTTATGGTATAATAAGAATGTAGAAGTGGGTAGCCTATCAGTTCGAAATACCAAGTTGAACGTGCCGTGTATTTAGAGTGGCGTGTCAAAAGGTTCGAACTGCACATTTAAAGCTACTCCTTGCTCCCAATTAGCAAGAAATAACTTATGCGTTCAGCTTGGTTTTATGATATAATTATGATAGATGACACGGATTCCGATTTTACGGAGTCTTTTTTTGATTGGAGGAAATGTGGCTAAAAAAAGCGAGAAGAAAAAAGTTGGAAGACCTACAAAATATAGTCAAAAATATTGTAGAGAACTTATAAAGTTTTTTAGCGTGAATGCAACAAGAGTAGTTGAAGATATACGTAAGCTTAGTGCCGATGGTGGTGATTCGGGTATTATTCAGCGACGAGTGGCGAATGAAATGCCAACTTTTGCGAAATTTGCACGAAAAATTGGGGTTAATCAGGATACTTTGCACGAATGGAGAAAGAAACATAAAGAATTTTCCGAAGCCTATAAGCAAGCGAAAGAGTTGCAAGAAGAGTTTTTGATTAATATCGGGCTCGCTGGTGTGACGAGCGCAAGTTTTGTGATTTTTGCAATGAAAAATGTCTGTGGTTGGCGTGATGAAAAGGATTTGAAGATTAAGGCTCAGAAAGAAAAGGATTTGAGTGATGCCGAGCTCGACGAAGCAATCTTTAGCTAATAAAGAACTGACAAGAGCAGATATTTTGCGAATTTGCAAGAAATATCGCCATGATAAACCCTTTTTACGGAAAGTTTTAAGGGGCATTTTTAAGAGACCTGAAAATATCCACTTGTTTGGTTGGTTTATTTCAAAAGAATATATCGAATTAGAAACGCCGGATTTTCACAAGCAGATTTTGCGAGAAATTAGTGGTGAAAATTCAAGAGTAGCAATTTGTGCACCTCGTGGCCATGCTAAGTCGACAATTGTTAACTTTACTTATGCACTTTGGGCAACAGTTCAAGAAAAGGTGCGATTTGGTTTAATTATCAGTGATACTGTAACGCAGAGTGTGGAGTTTGTGAATGCGTTGCGTGATGAGATTGATAGCAATATCCGTTTAAAGTGGCTTTATGGTGATTTAACTGGCGAATTGTGGCGAGATGGAGATATTAAAACGTCAAGTGGCGTACGGTGGACTGCAAAAGGGGCTGGAATGAAAATTCGTGGTATTCGAGACGGCTCAGCTCGCCCTGATTTGATTATTTTTGACGACTTAGAAAATGACGAACAGGTTGCAACGGCTTATCAACGAAAGAAGCTCAAAGATTGGTTTCGGAAAGCGGCAATGCCGGCATTGAGCCGAAAAGGGCGAATTATTATGATTGGAACGATTTTGCATTATGATTCGCTTTTGCAGAATATCTTAGATGGCAAAGAGGGCTTTCGGAGTTGGCGAACAATGCTATTTTCTGCAATCATGAAAGATGAGAAAGGCGAAGAATTTGCTTTATGGCCGGAACATATGAATTTGGAAGAGTTGAAAGCTTTGCGAGATGATCCGAACCACCCGAAATATGTGGGCTCGATTGTGTTTGCTCAAGAATATCAAAATAAGCCACTTAGCGAAGATGATTTGATTGTGAAGCCTGAAAATATTAAGTGGATTGATGAATTGCCCGAAAATACGGTAATTCGAAGAACAATTTTAGCGATCGACCCGGCTGTTTCGCAACGAGATACTGCCGACCCAACTGCAAAAGTAGTGGCGAGCCTCGACCAATTTGGCAATGTATTTGTGCGTTATGTTGGTAATGATCGCTTTAGTGTTTCAGAGAACGGGGCGGATATTCAAAGGTTGAATGCGAGATTTTCGCCTGAAAGGATCGGAATCGAAGAGGGTGCGTTAGGCTTGGTGTTTAAAGATTTGTTAGCTGGACTACCGCTGGTTGGGTTAAAAGCTAATGCCGATAAGACTTCACGTTTAATTAGTGTCAGTCGATTTTTCGAATCCGGAAAGATTTATTTTTTGCAAAACGCAAACAAGATTCAGGATTTGCACGATCAATTAATGGAGTTTCCGAATGGAGCACACGATGATATGGTGGATGCAATGGTTTATGCAATTCGGATGTTGTTAGTGGATGGGCAGAAGCTGGTGAGTGTGGAGGATTTTGTTTTGAGCTAGGTGCTAGTTAGCTAAATTAAGATATGATATAATATAACAACATAAGCAGAAATAACTCTTTAGAATTATTCCAGCTTGTTAAAGTGTAGATGAGGTTATTTCCTCATTTCTATGCTCTCATTATATCAAACATTAGCAGTTTTGTCAAGACTATTTTTTGTAAAATAGTCTTTTAACCTTTATATTTAGCCCAAACATCACCTAAGACACCATCAAGCCCGTGAAGGTAACGCTGAGTAACAGCTGGGTCTCCGTGTCTCATTAATTTTTGGATCTCTTCAATTCTTGCGCCTTTTTTCTGTAAATCTGTAGCGAAAGAATGGCGAAGTTCATGAATCTGAAAGTTAGGGTAGCCTATCTTAAATAATTCACGTTTTAGCCGCTCCGTCATGACGGAAGCACAAGATTCCGCCCTGCATTCTTCACGTCTTTTTAGCAAATATATTTCTCCTGATTCGTTAGTTTTTGAAAACTGTTCAATTAATTTTTTAGTTCTATTTGAAAAATAAACAAATCCAAGTTTTCGTCCTTTACCAATAGTCTTAATTTGATTACCTACAATATCAGAGAATTTGATATTTACTATCTCAATTCGGCGAAGCCCAGTATCGAAGGCGAGTGAAATTATCATTTTAGATTTTAAGCTTTTACATTTATCGATCATATCGTCTATTTCTGCGCTACTATAGAATTTACGGTTAACTGGCTCAGGCTTTGGATTAACCACATACGGAAAACGAATTTTAGTGCCGCCCTGTGTATTGTGAACCCATTTGAGAAAAGCCATTATCTGAATTTTTTCAGAC
Organism: uncultured Candidatus Saccharibacteria bacterium; assembly: GCA_963517825.1. Lineage (GTDB taxonomy): Bacteria > Patescibacteriota > Saccharimonadia > Saccharimonadales > Saccharimonadaceae > Nanogingivalis. Next base: position 25,269 of record CAUQGB010000008.1, on the reverse strand, counting down.
CTCAAAGCGTTTACTGATATTTTTGAAAAGCCCTTATCTCCAGAAAGACGACAGCGCACCCATTCGTTAACCTCATTTTCTGTAATTTCTTTAATGTCGTAAATGTTCATTTTTTCAATAAAACTCCAACAATACGAACGTTTACTTTTAATAGTTGCTTCGGTAAAATTAGCAACAAATTGACACCATTCAATATATTGATAAACCTGTTTCTCAGCAGGTGAGTAATCTTCAAGCATAAATCTAAATCTCCTTTATATAAAAAATAAATAAATTAAATCAACATTTTATATAAACCATTTCGGCTTATTTTTTTATTAAAATTTTATGAAATTATCTCATCGCAGACTCCATTTCTGAAATAACGCAAGCATTTTATTTGACATTGTAATTTGAATATTTTTTACTATTTTACAATAAAAAATAATATGTTGTAATATTTTCAACGAAGCGCAAGAAATAAAGGGTTAGAAACCCAAATTTCAATAAAAAATAAATTTAAATTATAGCAGTGAGCTATGATCTAATTTAGCATTTTTAAGCTCCAGATATCTTTCGCGTAAAGAAAAATTCGCACCTTTCTGAGCTTTACTAATTCGAGCTAGTTGTTTCTTCTCAAAACGAATTTTTGCAAGTAAAGATTTCGCACGGTTAATAATGCTACGTAAAATTTCAAGTGATTTATTTATATTTTTAGAACTCCAAATATGAGCAAAATATTTACTCGCGCCGTTTTTAATTTTCTTGGCAAGTTCAATACTTTTTGCAAATTCTTCAGGGAATCGTTTTTGTCTATTCCGAAACATCGGCAAATAGCGTTCGTCATCAATAAATTGACACGCTTCGCCAAGTCTTTCTCTCATTGTATTTTTCCTTTTTTCATCAAGTTTAAAAATCATAGATATCTCCATTTTATTATTGAGACAAAACAAAAAGCCCCAATATTAAACTAATAAAATTGAGACTTTTGTTGGGGTTTTTATGATTTTTCAAAATTAAATCCTTCTCATTATAACAAACAACTTGAATTTTGTCAATATTTAGCTTTCCAAAAATTGCTAAAAGCGCCAAAAAATAGTATAATAAAGTTACGAACCATTTGCGGATACTGATAATTCAGTGTCCGCTTTTTTGGTGGGAAAAATAAATTTAACTGGAGATTCTATGATAAAAAATATCCCAATAACAGAACTAGAGAATATCGCAACAACAAGAATATTAAGCACAAGAGCGATTGGAGCTGAAATTTTTGAGCGAGAAAAGCTTATTAAGCAAGCGCTATTTGCAGCAAACGATATTTTAAAGGAATGCGGATTAAATTCTGAGCTTTGGTTTCGTGAGCGAAAAAATAAGGTTTTTCTATTTAATGAAGCGAACCGCCGGATTTTAGCTGAACTTCAAATTGATGGTGAATATTCCTCAAAGAACAGCATAATTCGGAAGCCGAAAATTATTCTTCTTGGAAATCGAGGTTTTTTGAAAGAAAAAACGATCGGTGATTTAATCGCAAATAATCTTCACTACGAACGTTCAACCAATAGAAGCAGGAGAAAAATTGAAAAATAATTAGAAGGAGGAAATACGTGGCAACAACCAAAAAGAAAACTGAGCCAAAAAAAGATTATGTTGTCGGTAGAGGAAAACCGCCACTGAACCGCAGATTCGGACAGCCAGAAGGGAATATTCCAAATAATCGTGGAAGATGGAAACCAGAAGATAGCATTTCTTATCAATATCACTATTTTTTGAGTTTAACCGTGAAAGAATTTAACCAATGGGCGATTGATCACCCAGATGATCAGCGAACCATGGCTCAAGAAGTAGCATTTAGGCGAGTTTACGATGCAAGAAATAGTGAAAAGGCCGGACTCTACAATACAATTGAAATTACAGACCGAACTGAGGGAAAGGCAAAACAAGGAATTCAAATGGAAGTGGAGCAAAAAACAAATCCACGACCATTCGAAGGTTTAACTGCAGCAGAAATTCGAAAGGCATTAAAAAATGAACAAAGCACTACTCGAAAATCCAGAAGTTCAAAGAGAGCTTAAGCTTGAGCTTGCAAGAATTGATTTATTTGAATTTTGCAAGTTAATGCACCCGAATTTTTACAAGGAAGAACGCAAATATTTAAAAGACTTTTGCAGGCAGATTCAAGATTTTATTGAGAGTGATGAGCAAACGTTAGTAATTAATGCACCACCACGACATGGAAAATCATTAACTGCTCAAAATTTAACTGCTTGGTTATTCGGAAAAAATCCAAAAGCGAAAGTTATGACAGGATCATATAACGATACGGTTTCTGGAATTTTTGCAAGAAATGTTCGAAATATGATTCAGACCGAAAAAGCTGGTTCGAATATTATTTATTCCGATATCTTCCCAGAAACTCGCGTAAAGTATGGCGAGGCTGCTGCTTCAATGTGGAGCTTGGAAGGATCGAGCGAGCCGAATTATCTCGCTACAAGCCCAAAGGGAACGGCGACAGGATTTGGTGCGAATTTTCTCATTATCGATGACGTTATTAAAAGTTCACAGGAAGCCTACAACGAACGCGTGCTCGATGAACATTGGGATTGGTTCAATAATACGATGTTCTCACGTGTTGAAGGCAATGACTGGAAAATAATCCTTGTAATGACACGCTGGGCGACTGGTGACCTTGCTGGGCGATTTATCAAAGAGTTTAAACCACGAGTAATTGAATATCGCGCCGTAACAAAAACTCCAAAAGGTAAACCGAAAATGCTGTGCGATGATATTCTGAACTACGAAACTTTTAAGAAAAAGACTCGAGCAATGAATATGGATATTGTGGAGGCGAATTATAACCAGAAACCAATTGACGTTGCAGGGCGATTATTTAAACCATTTATGGAGTGGGATGAATTGCCTGAGGGAATTGTTGAAAATATCACCGATACTGCTGATAAAGGTGCTGACTTCCTTGCTAGCGCTAATTACATTAAGAATGGTCAAGATGTTTATATAACTGACATAACTTATACTGATAAACCGATGGAATTTACTGAAAAGGCCGTTGCTGAAATGTTAGATTCCGGCGATGTGAGCGTTGCGAGGATTGAAAGCAACAACGGCGGTCGTGGATTTGCGCGTAATGTGAAAAGGATTCTTGAAGAAAATGGAAATTCGAAAGTGGTTATCAAAACACCAACGCAAACCAAAAACAAGGAAAGTCGTATTCTATCATCGAGCGCGTGGTTACAAAATCATCTATTTATGCCGCCGAATTGGCAGAAGAAATGGCCAGAAGCTGCTAATGAAGTTCTGAGATATCAACGTAAAGGTAAAAACGCCCACGATGACATGTGTGATATTTTGGCCGGAATCTTCGAGCAATGCACCGCTAGAGCCGAGCCGATCATTATTACAAATTCAAATCGAGGCTCAACAGGCACAAACTCACTAATTTTCTAAGAGTAAAAGGAGGAAATATGGAAAAATTTTATTGCTTACCAAAAAATACAGAAATAACAGGAAAATTGATAAAAAACCTAATCGAAAGCGACAAACGCAAGCAAGATCGAGCTAAATTTAAGATTCTTGCTGATTATTATGCTAATAAACCTGTAACATTACGTGAAACACCGAATAAACTGCTCGCAATCACTAATTTTGCACGATATATCACTAAAATTAATGTTGGTTATTTGCTTGGATCACCAGTTAATTATCTTTCGAGTGAAGAAATAGACATTGAGAACTTGAATAATTCATACCGTAAACAAGCGATTTCAAATCTTGATGTCGAGCTCGCAACACATGCAAGTATTTATGGCGTAGCTTATGAGCGAATTTACGCTAACGAAGAGTCGGAAGTTCGAAGTGTGAAAATCGACCCGCGAAATATAATTTTAGTTCACGATACAACAGTTGAACATAAAAAGATGTTCGCTATAGTTTACGAAGAAATTATCAATGCGCGCGGAAAAATCGAAAGAGATTCATACCAAATTACAATTTTAACGCCAGATTATACACAAGAAGGCACTTTGAAAGGCGGAACGCTTAATTTTGAAAGTGACCCAGAAACTGGCAAAGATATTAAAACTGATCATAACTTTGGCGAAGTGCCAATTGTTGAATATTTGAACGGTTCAGACCGAATGGGTGATTCAGAACCGGTATTACCATTGATTGATGCTTATAACATTCTTCAATCTGACCGTATAATCGACCGTGAACGTTTGGTTGATGCACTGCTTGCGTTTTATGGCACAGACTTCACACCAGAACAGCAAGCAATGCTTAAAGACAGCCGAATGGTTGCGAACATTCCACAAGACGCCAAAATTGAATATGTTGTGAAATCGATCGATGAAGCCGATGCTGACGTTCTTCGAAAAACTATTGCTGCCGATATTCACAAAATTTCAATGACACCGGATATGAGCGATGAAAACTTTGCTGGCAATTCGAGCGGTGTGGCGATTCTATATAAGCTCCTTGATTTCGAACAACACATCAAAGACAAAGAGCGATATTTCGAACGAAGTTTACTTGAACGATTCCGGATTTACAATTCTTTTCTTGTAAAAGGTTCAAAGATGGCTAAAATTTCAACTGAAGATATTGATGTGGTATTTAAACGAGCTTTGCCACAAAATGACCTTGAAACCAGCCAAATTATCAACAATCTTAACGGACTTGTGGATCGCGAAACGCTTGTCAGTCAGCTATCATTCGTGCGAGATGCTAAAGAAACAGTGAATCTTGCGCTAAGCGAGAAAAACGAAGCAGATAATGCAATGAATAGTGCTGAAATTACAGATCAGAACGAAAAAGTAGAAGAATAGAACGGAAAATATATATAAAATATAGATACTTTATATAAAGACTATCTATATTTTATATATTTCGAAAGATTTTTATGAAAGATAGAGAAAAAAACGAGACTAGATCCGTAGACTATTGGCAAAACCGTGCCGCCGCCCGTTTCGAAAATCAAGAACAGCAATCTTTGAGCTATATTCACCGGATAAAAAACGCTTACACTGATGCTGAAATTCGAACAATTCGTGAAATTAAGAAATTATATGCCAATTATTACCGCAACGATAAAACTTTTGACAAATTTGCACTACAAGGCATTGAACCAAGCGGAAATATAGCGAGGCTTAAAGCTGAAATGGAACGACTCGGATTAAATCAATATCTACCAGAGAATTACGATTTCAGAATGACAAGATTAGAAATGCTCAATAACCAGATTTGGGCAGAACTAAAAAAGGCTGGAATTGAACAAAATAATCTCACGGCTAATTCGGTTATAAACACAATTAATAATTCGTATAATCAAGCAATCTTTGACACCGAAAAGCAATTTGGTTCACTTTTGACCTTTTCGAAATTAAACTCACGAACTGTGCAGGAAATTTTGAACTATAAAATTGAAGGAAAGCATTTTTCGAACCGTATCTGGGCAAATACTGATATTTTAGCTGAGCAAATCAATTCGAAAATAGCTACAGCCGTAGCAATTGGACAAAGTCCTGAAAAAACAATCCGTGAAGTTCGTGAACGCTTTGATGTTGGGCGGTTCTATGCTGAACGGCTCGTTCGCACCGAATCTGCTTTTTACCACAATTCAGCAGAGCTACGAGCCTACCAAGAGTTAGGAGTTGAAAAATACCGTATCATTGCAACACTAGACGGCCGGACTAGCGATATCTGCCAACATAAAGACCATAAAGTTTTTAAAATCAGTGAAGCTAAACAAGGCGTGAACTTTCCGCCATTTCACCCACTTTGCCGAACAACGACAGCCGCATATTTTGGTGAAGAATTCGATCCAGAAACCCGAATTGCCAGAAATCCAAAAACGGGCGAGAATTACGATATACCAAATATGAGCTATGAAAAATGGGCAAAAGTTAGTGGAATTTCGAAAGCCGAACCAGTTTCAACGCCGACCATTTCGCCAGCAGATGATAAGATTGAAGTTAAAATTAAAAAACCACCAACTAAAAAAGTTAATAATTCTGATATTAAAAGCTTGAAACTTGAAGATTCACTCAATGAAGCATTAAAAACTGATGATATTAGAGAAAAAGTCGTCAGAAAACTAAACGCAATGCCAGAAACTCATCGTTCTATTTGGGCTAAATTTTCGAGCGAGCTATCTTTTAAAGATTCACCGCTTGGGAATGATAACTTTAGCGTGCTTGGAAATAAGGTAAGTGTTCGTATAGCTGGTATATTTGATGGTTCAACTGGAAATCCAAGAGATATAAGAAAACCATTTGAGATTTTTCTGCATGAATACGGTCACGGTTTTGATCACCGAGCAGGGCGTGGCTCATTTTATGGAGCTACTGGTAAGTTTGAACTTTCTAATGGTAAAACTCTTGGTGAAACCGTTTTTGACGAAGCAAATAGGTATCTAAAAACTAAAGAAGGAAGAAATTTGGCCTATAGACGACACAATTTGTCTGTTGAACTTAAAAACGAACTTGAAAATGGTTATTCAAAAAATGATTTAGCAAGTATTTTTGATTTATATGGTGGTGCTGCGTTTAGTAACGGGTTAAGAGTCTTTGGAATGGGTCACGAACAGAAATATTGGGATGGCAGAAAAACGATAAGAGGTGTAAAATTAAGTAAGGAACAAATTGAAAATCATAAAAAGCGTTTTCTCGGTTCGGAGGCTTTTGCCGAAATGTTTTCAGCAACTGCTCGAGATGACAAAAAGGAAATTGAGCTTTATGAAAAATATTTGCCGGAAAGCTTTAGTATGTTTAACGAATTATTAGAAAGGATTTCAAAACTATAATGAAAACAAAATATGAATTTACCCACGAAGACACAGTTGGAGTTTATGGTTTGTGGTATAGCGACGAAGTCTTAGATGAATATGCGCGAAAATTTAAAATATTTGACGATCTCGGAGAGCCTGCTTTTCTGGTGATTGGTGGAGATGAGCAACACATCAAAGATTGCGTTGAAGCTGCTCGGAAATCGATAGAAAATGGCAAACCTTTTTTCTATAACGCCCCAGAATATATTCAGAAACGAATGATCGAAGAGCGAGAAAATCTTGAAAATGGTGCGCGCTATTAAACGTATTGCATAAGAATAAACATTATGCTATAATATCATTAGAACCATTTGCGACTTTTAGCATAAAGCTGAGAGTCGTTTTTCTTTTTGCGAAAAACACAGAAAGCCCAAGCCAAAAGTCGTGCTTGGGGCGGAATATCAAGCTGAGAAGCGTAAAATCGAAAGGAGAATATGGAGAACAATCCTGATTCAACAAAACCTGCTGGCGAAAACGGTATGAACCAGAATCAACAGGGTGATGAACCGAAAACTTTCACGCAAGATGAAGTGAATGAAATCATGTCAAAGCGCTTGAACGAAAAAAGCGCCAAAGATGAGGCTAAATTCGAGAAGCGGCTTGCCGAAGCCCAGAAAGAATGGGAACGAAAGGCAAAGCTTAGCGATGAAGAGCGTGCTGCGGAAGCTCAAAAGGCGAAAATCAGTGAGCTCGAAGAACGCGAAAGAAAAATCACAATGCGAGAACGCAAAACTGAAGCCGCTGAAAAACTTGCTGCGAAAGAAATTCCATCAGAATTCGTGAATTATGTTGTCGATGCCGACGCAGAAAAAATGGATTCGAACATCGAAGGACTTTCGAAAGTTTGGAATTCCGCTCTTGAAAAAGGCGTGAAAGCTAAACTTGCTGGAAAAACTCCAGAAGATGTTGGTGGAAACAACTCACAAGGAGCGACATCAAATTACACACAAAGCAATGGTGTAAGTTCGTTCTAATCAGACTCAAGAAAAGAAAGGGATTTTATGGCAGCAAATGCACATAATATCTATTCCGACAATGCCGAAACAAAGGCAAAATTGGCTGAAATTAAAGGCCAAATCATAGAAGCTGTAATAAAAGGAACAGTTTCAACTAAAATTAAAAATACTTTTGGAATTGGAAACCCAAGCGCTGGATCAGTAGCTTACGACCGCTTGAAAAACGCTGTTGCGAAAAATTATGGCTCAGCACGTAAAGATAGCAAAGGTGAACCAGTTCGCAACACTGGACGTGTTATTAATAACATTGATGACCGCCAAGAAATCGTTGAGGAATATGACAATACTGATATTAAACAGTTTGGTATTGCTGACCTTATCACACGTCGAAAGAACTCACAAGCAAGCTCACTAGCTCGATATCTTGATACAGCATTCTTTGCTGAAGCTGTTAAATCAGGAACAGAGATTCAGAGTTTGACTTCAGCAACACCAATCGAGGAAGTGCTCGAAAAAGTTATTCAAACAGTTGAAACTGTTAAGAATGACTGGGTTGATGGTGTAGATCGAAGCGAAATTGTTTTGACAGTGACACCAGCAATTTATGGTAAACTCGCAAATTACCTAAACAAGGTTAAAAACGAGATTACTGGTGAGGTTGATGTTTTGTTTAACGGTCAGGTTCGAATTTTCTCAAACCACCGACAAACAAAAGCAATCATTGCAATGCACGAAGGAGCAATCGCTCAAGATGTAAACGTGTTTGATTTTGATCCACAAAAAGTGCCATTTTCAAACTCGGTTGAAGCTTCACTCTTCTTTACTCAAGGAACAAAAGCTGTTGAACCAGATCTCGTGTTCTACGCTGATTTAGCTTAATATTAACCTAAAAAAGGAGGAAAAATGAAGTATTTTCTCGTTAATTCAACAGGTCTTGTCGTTGGAGTGCCAGAATCAGTAAAAGTTGGTTCTGGCGAAGAGGCGTCAGGTATAGTTGAACAATATCAGGCTCGCCCAGAGGATTACACGCCATGCGATGAAAGCGGAAAACCTCTTGAGGCAGTAGAAAAGCCTAAAAAGACCGAAAAAGTTGAGGAATAATAAAATGCCACAGGAAGAATTCGAAATAGAAGTTATAGCTAAAGCGAAAGAAATTGCTAATTTTGAAGATGAAAAGTTATTAAAGTTTGCCGTCGGCGAAATTTGCGACCGTGTCTCGTTATACTTGAATCTTCCAGAGAAAGCTAATTTCGATCGTCGATTAGTTAGGATTCTCGCGAATATGACCTGTGGCAATTTTATTAAATTCGAAAGTGCTGCGAATCGAACCGCCGAACGAGCAATCTCAAGTATGAGCGACAATGGTCAGAGTGTTAGCTATCAGAATGCTGCGCAAAGCTATTTTGCAACGGCTAAAGATAGTGAAATTTTCGACGGCTATGTTGAGATTCTAAAACCGTATCGGAGGATAAATGTTGTTTCCAGATAGCGCTAAAAAGGCGATCAAAAGCACATTTTACGACAAAACAGTTGAGGTTTTCGAAGTTAGTAAAGATTTTGACGAAGAAGGCGGATTGGTTGAATCTACCTCGAAAAAAAGCGAATTCAAGGCGAATGTGAATTATTCGGAGCTTGGTAAGGTTTTTGAGGAGTTAGGTGCTAAATTAAACGCTAGTGTTGCGATCACAGCTGAAACCTCTGTAAAAATTGAAATTGGCGATAAAATGCGAATTGATGGGCGAGATTTTGAAACAGTTGAAGTTAAACGATTCGATTCACACACCTTGATTTTAGGAAAAATCCTATGAGAGTTTCGGTTTCAACTTCAATAGCTAATAGTAGAAACCTCAATTCGATCAACGATGCTTTAATTAGTGGAGTTTCGAAAGCAGCAATGCTAGTTCAAGGTTCAGCTAAAAACAAAGCCCCTGTCGATAGTGGAGCACTTCGGCAATCAATTCGAGCTGATAAGGCTAAAGTTCAAGGAGAAAATGTGACTGCTACGGTTTCTACCAATCTCGAATATGCGCCTTATGTTGAGTTTGGAACTGGATCGCGAGGACAATCCACGAACACTAATACAGAAGTTGAAGTTAGCTATCGGTCGGATTGGCGTGGAAATAAGGCTCAGCCGTTTCTATGGCCAGCATTAAGGGAAAACCGAAATAATTCAATCAAAATAATCAAAGAAGAAGTTAGAAAGGCAGTGAAATAATGTTTCTACCAAAACAAGAAATTTTCGAAAAACTTAAAGAGACTGGCATTGCTGTTTCATTGAGTGGACAAAATATTTTTAAGAAACTTCCAGCCTTAACTTTTCGAATTGATGATAACTCGCCACAATATGGACTGAAAGGTGAAATTTCTGCTCAAGAAATAATCGCAACGGTTGATATTTGGGCGAGTAGCTCGAAGGAAGCCTCAAAACTTCTTTCGGAGATCGAAAAGAAAATGCGTGAGATTGGTTATTATCTTGAATTCTCAAGTGATGTTCCAAATCCAGACTCAAGTATTTTTCATATAAATAACAGATTTAATAGTAAAAAATAAGGAGATTATATGGCTGATAGGAAAAATGCCACTCGTTCAATTGGCGCAGAGCTTGTCGTTATGGCAAAAGCTGGTGCTACAGTAGACATTAATTTTGGTGGTTTGACAAGCATTGGCGAACTTAGCGCTGAACGTGAGAAAATCGATGTTTCAACACTTGCTGATATTTCTGGAAAACGCTATATCCCAGGAGCAGTGGAAGTTGGTGATCTCGATATTGAAGGAAATATTGAAGATTATGCTGATGTCGAGAAAGTAATGACGTTGTTTGAAGCTGGTGAAGTTCGAAAATTCGAAATTCGCACAACCGAAGATGGCGGTGCAGTTTACAAATTCGACGCTTCTCTAACAAAATTTGCTGTTGGTGAACGAACCGTCGACGGATTTAACACATATTCTGCAACACTTTCAATTAATGGAATGTTCACTCGAGTGAAAAAATCCTAAACTATAGGGGCGTTGAAATTCGCCCCACTTTGAAATTATTAAATTAAACAAGGAAACTCTATGAATAATCTTGAATTTAAAGCGAAAAATATTATAAAAATGGAAAGAGAAACTGGCTTGAATTTTCTGGAAATATTGGATAATTTTGCAGGTTTTTCCAACCTTGCCGATATTATGATAGCAGGCGGAATGACTGAAGATGAAGCCGCTGATGCTTTAGATAAATACGGTTTTGAAGAAGTTATTTTGAAAATTATGGAAAGATTGAGTGAATGCGGTTTTTTACCTCAGAGCTCTCGAATCTCTCTGAAGGAGGCTCGCAAACGGATGGAAGAACACTTCAAAGAAATCGAAGAAAAAATTTCAGCCAAAGCTGGCGAGATAACGAATCAAGAGCCTTCGAAATAGGGTTAAAAATTGACGAATATTGGAATCTAAGCCCCGCCGAGTTTCGAAACTGTGTTGCGGGGTTTAATTCTAAACAAAAAGCTGAAATTGAACGAGCAGATGCATTGAATCACATTCTTGGTCGATATATTAGTTTTGCCGTCAATGATCCGAAACATTATCCGCGTAAGCCAATTGTGGCGAAAAACGCGCATAGAACGAAAAAAATGATACCCGTGACAATTGAGGCATTAGATCAATATGCGCGGATATATGGAGGTTTATGAGTAAAACCACAATCGATGAACTGCAGGTTTTAATTTCAGCCAACAGTTCAAAATTCCAAAGCGAAATTGCAAAAGTGCGTGAGAATCTCGCACAAGTTAGTCAATCTGCAAGAGGCTCAGGAGAATCAATTACTGGTGGATTTCTGAAAGCGCAATTAGCGCTCGGAGCTTTAAAGGGCGCTTTTAGTGCTGTTGTTGGAGTTGCAAAAGCAGCAACTAGCGAATTTGGTTCATTAGAGCAAAACCTTGGCGGTGCTGAAGCTGTTTTTGGACAGTTTTCAGATGCTGTAAAGCAAAAATCGAAAGAATCAGCTCAAACAATGGGAACTTCAATGTCGCAATATTTGGCAGCGGCGAATAAAATGGGGTCATTGTTTCAGGGTGCAGGTTATGATGTCCAAAAATCAATGATAATGACCACAAAAGCAATGCAACGTGCAGCCGATGTTGCGAGCGTGATGGGAATTAGTCAAGAGGCTGCACTTGAAAGTGTAGCTGGAATGGCTAAAGGTAACTTCACGATGATGGACAACCTCGGTGTTGCTATGAACGACACGGCGCTATCTGCCTATATGCTTGAAAAAGGCATTCAAGGTAATATTGAGAAAATGACCACCGGCGAAAAAGTTGGTATTGCCTACCAAATGTTTATGGATAGAACAGGAAAGTATGCTGGCAATTTTGCGCGCGAGTCAATGACACTTGAAGGTGCACTGGCAATTTTGCGCGCAGAGCTTTCGAATGTTGCTGCAACTCTTGGCTCAGCCTTCGCGCCTGTTGTTTTAAGTGTCTCAAACTTTGTGTCTAGCGTTTTGATACCAGCGATTAACGCTGCGATTCCGTATATTGTTGGCTTTATGAAAGTTATCGGCACAATGGTGAATTATGTTATTTCGGCAATTTCTTCGTTGTTTGGAGTAACCAAAAAAGCAGGTGGAGCTCTTGGTTTCGGTGGAGTTTCGAAAGCTGCAGACTCCGCTTCAAAAGGAATGAGCAACCTTGGAAAATCCGCAGGCGGTTCAGGTGGAGCTGGCGGAATGAATAAAGCTGCAGGTTCAGCTAAAAAATTAAAAAAAGAATTGCTTGGGCTCGCTAAGTTCGATGAAATGAATGTGCTAAAAACACCTGAAGACACAGGCTCTGGCGGTGGTGGCGGTGGAGCTGGTTCTGGTGGTGGCGGTGGTGTTGATTTTGACATGCCAGAAATCCAAACAGGCGGATTTAAAAACGCCTTTGATGATATTGGATTAAAAGCTGAAGAAATCGCAAATAAGATTAAGGGCTTTTTCTCAGATATGTTTGATTTTAAGAAAATCGGTTCGGCTTTTAAACGATTCTGGGATGATATTAAGGCAACCGCAAAACCAGTTTTTGAGGTTATCGGCGATGCTTGGGAGCGATATCTAAAACCAATTATTAGCTGGGCTGGAAACGAGCTCTTGCCTGCTTTTTTGAATGCAGTTGGTGGAGCGGCGAGATTTCTTGGTGAAATGTTTAAATCTGCTTATAATTTCGCACGTCCCTTCATTGACGCTTTCATTGCGCCACTCGTTGGTTTTATCGGATCAGGAATCGTGAAATTTCTAAATGGAATTGGTGATGCTTTTCGAGCAATGTCGAAAGATAAAGGATTGGTTGATTTCTTAACTCAAATTACTATTACAATCGGTGGAATGACTGTAGCAATTAAAGCTGCTGAAGCAATTTCGGCATTTAATGCAGGTGTCAAAACGATGCAAGCCTTAGCGCTTTCAAGTCCTCAAGCAATGGCCTCTATGGTTTCGAGCCTCGGTTCAGTAAAAAGCGCATTTGTGCTTGCTGGTGGAGGAATTGCGGGTATAAAAGCATCGGTTATTGCACTCGGTGCAAGTATTAAAACTTCGGTAATTGGCGCTTTTAATACAGTAATGGCTCATCCATTAATTTTAGCAATAGCCGGTATTGCGGCAGGATTTGCATTCTTAGGTGGTTCGATAAAATCAGCCTTCGAACAAGGAAATCCTGCAATGTGGGAGAGTGAAGCTCGAGCTAAAGCACTCAAGAAGGCTCAAGAAGATCTGCAAAAAGCAGTTAATGGCGTTAAAACGGCAGAAGAAAATCTTAAAAATGCAAGAAATTCTGAGACTGATGCGAATTTGCAAAGAATCGAGGCAGTAAAGGCTCAAAAGAGAGCGATGGAAGAATTGGCGATAGCACAGCAACAAACTGGAATAAGTTTTGAAAGTGTTAAGTCACAAATTGAATCTGGAACACTTGCTTTCGAAAACTTAACTCCGCAGCAACAAGCGGTTTATGAAAAAGGTTTGCTGCTCGAACAAGCTAACCAAAAAGTTCAAACTTCTCAAGATAATATGAACAAGGCGATCCAAGACACGAAATCTAAAACTGAAGAGCTTAAAAAAGCAAAAGATGAGGAATTGGCGCAAAGACTAGCTGATGCAACTTCGCAAGCGGTGATCCAAGGGAAATATAAAAATTCGAAAGATGCAATCGATGCATTAAAGAGCGGCGTTTTGCAATACAAAGATGAAAACGGCAATATGGTGAAAGTCAGTGAAGAAGATATTTCACGACTTGAAAATACTACAAAAACAAAGTCTCAAGATATTGTAAAAACTTATCGCGATTCAAAAAGCGGCGCTGATCAAGGGTTCTTCGGCCCGATGGGAAAGAGTCTTGCGACAGCTGGTGATCAATTAGGGAAATTTGCAGGCTGGGCTGGTGAAAAATTTGGTGAATTTATCAGCTGGGCAAAAAAAGCAGGCTCGGACGCTTGGAATGGAATTACTTCATTTTTTGGCGGAATTGGTCAGTGGTTTAGCGACCGCTGGGGTGACATTAAAAACGCATTTTCGAATGCTTGGCAAACTTTTTCGAATATCGGTAGAAATATTTGGGAAGGCTTAAAATCCGGAATCGGCAATATCGCCAACAATATGAGGAATATGTTTTCTGGGGCTGTCGAAGGCGTGAAAAAATTCCTTGGTATTCATTCACCTTCAAGATTGTTTAAGAGTTATGGTGGATTTGTAAGCGAAGGATTCGCGCTTGGAATACAAAGCGAGATGAACACAGTTTCAAAAGCTTTCACTAAAATGACTGATTTCGAAGTTCCGGAGTATACAGTGAAAACGAATTTTGACGTAGATACTCCAGATTATGGTGTTGAACAAACCGTAAAAGCTCATCTTGATTACCAAAGCAAACTCGATAAAGAACGCGAGACTGCAATGGATAAAATCGAAGAAGCAATTCGTAACCAAAAACAGCAAATCACGGTTAAGGTTGGTGAGGATACGCTGGTTGATAAAATTATTGATGGCGTTAATGCAAAAAGCTTCCTTGAAAATCGAACGGTGTTTGATGTTTAAAGAAAAAAGGGGCAAATGCCTCTTTTTTTGCTTGATTTTAATAGGCTTTTGGTTGTATAATAAAATTGTTCAGACAAAAAATACGGAAAGCTTTTAAATTGAGCTGATGTTTTTGCTTATTTTGAAGCTTTCGTATTTGTCTGAACAACAATACTACTTTAAACATCGGCTCAATTTATTTAGTCGAGGATTGGAAAAAATGAATCACAAAGATACGAGGCCAAACTCAGGTAAAAAAGCTATATTATATACGACTATATCTGTTTTTATTTTATTTTTTCTTATTATAGTCTGGGCAGGTTCTTCGGCCAAAAAGGGAAATAAAGAGATAAGCAACGAGGTCTCAAAACAGAAAATATCTGTTAATATAGAGAAAGACCAAACTCTTGAAACTGGTAAAAATCGTTATAAGCTCAAAATCTCAGGATTTAAAAATGTTGCAAAAATGAGCGTTAGAATTAACTGTGAAAATACGGTCAGCCACAAATCTCCATTGAGCGAATGTAATAAAACTACAGAAAAAGAAACTCAAGGAAAAGAGTCGTTGGAGTATTTTGTAACATTTAACATTTCAGATTTTTCAAAACAGGAAAATAATAAAATCGAAGTATTGGTTACGAATCAAGATCGCGGTGCAGAAAGTGTTGATAAAGTTATTGCGATAAATGGTGAGCCTTATTATTATGGTAAAGCTGAAATATCTTTTTCTAAGGAAGAACCTAATAATAACTTATATCTAACTAATGAAAAATACGAAAAAATAACAATTGGTGCGAATATAGACAACCTATCTAATATATATGATATTAAGAAAGCTTGTGAAAAATATAGTGATTCTGATAGCGCTATTGGAAAAAGTCAAATGTATCGCTGTAAATATGAAGGCAAATACGCACATTTTCATTTTATAAACGGATCACTAAGCTCTAAAGATGTATTGAATTATTAATTAATTTAAACTTATTTTTTGCCAAAAAGACTAAAGTTTGGTATAATAAAATTAGAAGAACCATTTGCGATTCACCCCTCAGGGTGGGTCGCTTTTTTATGTCCAAACGAAAGGGGAATTTCGAAAATGCAAATAAATGGTGAATTACTTAAAATCAACGGTCAGGTTTTTTCGAATTTGAAAAGTTATCAACTCCAGAGAAATAAGCTCTGGCTAAATTCAGACCGTAATATGGCCGGCGAAATTCGCGCGACAATGATTGGAATTTTCCCAAAAATTGAAGTTGAATTTGGCGGAATTTTAACTGTGGCAGAAATCCAAAAAATCGCACGCGTGGTTGATTTACCATTTTTCACAGTTGAATATTTCGATCCAAAATACAACGCGATGAAATCTGGCCAATTTTACGCTGGCGATTACAGCGTTCAGCTCAAAGACAAGAAACGTGGAATTTTCGATCCATTCAAAGTGAGTTTAATTCCAGTTAGAAAAGAGGCGTAGATGCTTATTGTTAGTGAAAATTTAAAACAAGCAATCAAACAGCCAACGAGGGAAATTCGAACTGCGTTGATTTTGACAAATGGCACAAAAATAACCAGTAACGATGAACTTGCTAGTTTTTCGATCGAACGAACAGGAGCGCCATTTTTAAGCTCAATGAGTGGATTTTCGGCCGTAATTTTGGGTGTTTCAAAGAATCTAATTAATCAGGTCGTTCAGGTTGAAATTGAAGTTAAAACTAATTTTCAAAATAATACTTTTGAGAAAATAAATCTTGGCAGTTTTCGAATTTCAGAAAGCTCAGTAAATCTTGAGAAAAACACCACAACAATTAAAGGTTTTGATTTTATATCAGAGCTTTCATTTAAGGAATATTCAGCTGGAAGTTTAAATTTTCCCGCTTCTCTGACAGATTTAGTGACTCAAATTACAAATAAGTTCAATCTTGAATTCAAACGGACAGATTTCGAGAGATTACCGAACGCAAATTTTACAATTTCAAAAGATTTATGGGAAAAAATAAACAAAACCACTTTTCGAAGTATTCTTGACGAGGTTTGTGGAGCGACCGCAACAACTGCGATCGTTCGAAATTCTGCTTTAAGATTTGAACCAATTAAGCGCGCAAAAATTGACCGAATAACTTATTCTGAACTAAAAAGTTTAAAATTTAAGCCAAAAAATGTGCCAATAAATACACTAACACTTGCCAGAACTCCACAAGAAGACAATATTTTTGTGAAAGATAATGAAAAAGTTGCGCAACAGGGCGAAAGTGAATTTAAGCTCGCGAATAATGAAATTTTAGACAAAAACCGAACTGAAGTTATTTCACCAATTTTTGAAGCGGTAAAGGGATATGAAGCTCAGCCGTTCGAGGCGGAAACAATCGGCTTATTCTGGTTCGAAATTGGTGACCGAGTTGAAATTCAAAACGGCGACAACTTCACTGAAAGCGTGATTTCAGATATTAAAATTGAAATTAGCGGCTCAAGTATTAAAGAATCCTTGACTGGTAAAGAATTAGAAAAAACCAAAACAGACTATAAGCGAGCTGGTGGAATTGCTAGAACTATTTTTAATACTGAAATCGTCGTTGATAAACAAAAACAAGAAATAGCCAGTATTATCTCGCAAAAAGAAAAGTTAGAGAGCGAAACATTTGAGAAGTTTTCGCGCCTCGATCAAACTTTAGCAGATTTTAACTATACGATATCGAAAACTGGTGGCTTGAATTTGCTTAAAAATTCCGCATTTTATTCATTCGATGAAAAAACTAACTCGCCTAATTTCTGGACTATTCGAGCTATTCAAAATCTTGCAGTTGAAAATTCTGCCGAAGCTCGCAGTAAGGGAGCTATTTCAGGGCGAAAGATCACTATTCAAAATAACACTTTAACGCAAACAGTGGTAGTAGCTTCGAATTTTGCGAGTGAAAAACAAAATTTCTACAGCTTTTCTTGTCGAATTAAAAAACCGGTTATTGGTTCAGGCAAAATTGAAATTTTAGATGGCGAAACAGTTGCAAGAACTTTCGAAATTGTAGAAGGCACTAGTTTCGATTGGGCAGAAATAAAAATTGAAGGAATTCTGCCACAAAATAATGCGCTAAGCATAAAAATTACAGCAAACGCAAATTCAGCAATTGCTTTCGCGGATTTAAACTTAGTAAATAATAAAACTGCCAGTGTCTGGACTCAAGCACAGGGCGAAATTTCGAACGCAAATTTGCATATCGATGAACACGGTTTAATTATCAAAAGTTCGATTAACGAAGGCGATTATACTGCAATTACGCCGCTGGAATTTTCCGGATATTCAAAAATTGGACATAATATACAGCGCGTTTTTACTGTAAATAAAGATACAACCGAGGTGAAGAAGTTTAAGGCTGAAGATGAAATTGATATGTCGCCGATTAAAATTGTCGCGATTAAAGATGGCGAGAAGACAGGCTGGGCGTTCGTTGCAAATTCGAAAGGAGAAAAATAATGAATGAGAGTTTTCGTGCTAATGGTGTGCGAATTGGTGGCACTAATGACAATCACGCTTTTGTAGATTTTCAGTTAGCTCATCAAGATATTGCTGGAAATTTTAGTTTATTAAATTGGCAATTTCACGCACATTTCAATAGATCAGACTCACAGCTTGACGCCGGAATTGTTAACACGAATGTTGGACAAGTTTATAACAATGGCGGAAGAATTAAGCCGTATCAAGGAAATTTAAGCACTCGAAACCACTTTATCGCTAGCGGAACAGTTCGCGTCAATCACCGAGATGATGGAACAGCAGAATTTCAGATTGGTATTGGATTAAGCTTTTACGGTGGCGGACGCAGCGAAGGAACTTCTCGCGTTTATAGCTTGCCCACAATTCCGCGCCAGAGCAATCCGAGTTTTTCAAAAAGTCTTTATACTTTAGGTGAACCAATCACGGTCGTAACGAATCGAAAAGCGAATTTTACACACCGTGGAACGATTCAGATTCCTGACGGAAATGAAATTAAAGCTTTCGAAAATGTTGGTCATTCCTTCGATTGGACACCTAACGAAACAGAGATTGAAGAAATCTATAAACGAATGCCGAACACGCTTAAAACTTCACTTGGCGTTGACTTAACCACTTGGAACGGCGGAACGCAAATTGGTAGTATTGGCTGGCAAAATGTCGAAATTCAGCTTGATTCGAGCAAAATTCAACCAGATTTTAACGATTTTGATTTTGCAGATTCTAACGCCAAAATTACCGAAATCACTGGAAATCCTAAAATATTTGTGCAGGGATTTTCGAAACCAAAAGCATGGGTCTTGCCGAAAAATAAAATGGCTGCGAAAAAATACGCCAGTCCAGCAAGATACGTTTTTGCGGCAGACGGTGCAACAATTTCGGCAGATTATAGCGAAAACCAGCAGATTCAGGCAATTTTCGAAAGAGCTATAAACTCAGCAGGTAGCTTAACAATTTCAGCTTCGGCAGTGGATTCGCGCGGGATTTCGAAAACCGTCAATAAAACAGCGGAAGTTTTGCCATATTCTGCGCCAGTTTTGAGCGTTTTAGCGAAACGGCAGAATAATTTCGATGAAACAGTGGAGATCGATATTTCCGGAACGATCTCAACATTAAAAATTGGAAATTCGAACAAAAACCGAATTGTCTCACTCCAAATGCGGCACAGAGCGAGTGGTGGAAGTTGGGAGAACTGGAAAACGATTCAAGCAGTTCTCACAGAAGCGAATTTTTCGGCTCAAAGGCAATACCTGAGCTTAAATCGTGCTGGTAGTTTCGAAATTGAAGTAAAGGTAACAGACAGATTGAGCGAAACTTCATCTGTAGCTGAAATTTCGCCAGGAAAACCGATTTTCTTTATTTCGAACAATACTGAAAAGGTGGGAGTAAATAAAGTTCCTGAATTCGGTGATTTGGATGTTCTAGGTGATATTTTCTCACGAGGCAGAAAGGTTTTGACAGATAGTCAGGAAGACACAGACCGCTGGGAAATGATAGATATGGGGTGGGGAGCTAAAGGCTTATTCTACAAGAAAAATGGCTTTTGTGGCTTTCGCCTATCTTTTACGGGGAATTATGGAAATGGCAGAATGCTTGAAAAAATCAAAGAGAAATACTGGCCTAAGCACGAAACAGCTTTTGCTGGAATATGTATCAATAACAATAGGCACTCAGGTGGATTCATCATTAAACTCGGCTTAAACGGCGAAATCGAAAAGCGTGGAACTGATAGTTATGAAGAATATCACGTATCAGGAGTGTATTTGGCAAAAAATAATTTATAAAGGAGAATAAAAATGGCAATATCAGCATATATTCAAGACGAACGCAACGCGATTATGACTTGGCACGAAATCGATCACTTCACGACAAGTTTTAATGGAAGTGGAACGGTGGTAATTCGCAGTTTCGCGAATGGAGCAACTTACGCAGATGAAGTAAAAGCTCGCAAAGCTGGCGACAGCACGAAAGACCTCAGTTTGAATACATTCAGCGTTCAAGTCCCCGAGGGAACGGAAATCAACAAAGAAGCAATCGAGAAAGAACTTTTGAAAAAAGATATTTTCAAAAAAGCAGTCCGCAAGCAATGGGATTTTGAAGAGAATAAGGCAAAGCAAGTGTAGAGAAAGGAGGAATATGGATGACAAATATATAAGTAAAGAAGTCTTCGAAGCACGCATTGATGTTCTAGAAGAAAAAATCAATAGTTTAACGCAAATCGTTGAGCATACAAACGATCAGCTCGAGATTATCGCAGGGCTTTCGAAATCAGTGACTGAGCACCAAAAAGATATTGAGAGTGTGCGCCGTGAAGCTGAACGCAACAAAGAACGCCTTCGGCGTCTTGAAGAAAACCAGAGTAAAATTGTTTGGGCTGTAGGCGTTGCAATTTTAGGAGCATTAGTGCAATTTGTTTTAAACGGCGGATTAATAAAAAAATAAGGAGAAGAAATAATGGATAAAGTAATTGATTGGTTTCAACAAAGGCAGGGCAGAGTTAGCTACTCGATGATAAATCGGAATGGAGAAAGCTCTTATGACTGCTCAAGTTCAATTTATCATGCCCTAATTTACGCTGGAATTTTACCGCAAGGCTTCCGCATTGGTAATACTGAAAGTATGTTTGTGGATCTGCCAAAGTTTGGTTTCCAAAGAATTGAGGCGGACGCAAACGGTTATATCCCGACTCAAAGAGGTGATATATTTATTTGGGGAAAACAAGGACAAACTAGTGGAGCAGGCGGACACACTGGAATTTACCTTGATAGTGATAATATCATTCACTGTTCATATGGATATAATGGTATTCATACCGATAATCATGACTGGTTGGCAGGGATTAACGGTGTTCAAGATTTGACAATCTTCCGCTATACGGGTAAACCTCAAAACGCACCAGCACCAGCACCGCAAGCCGAAGCGATTGATGATGTGATTAACATTGGATCACATTTTAAAATCCCTCAATCTCATCAAGTTGCGGAAGTGAATATCAATGATGGTCGAAGAGAGTTGAAGATTGATGCTCTTTGTCCAAGAGGTTTCACTTGGGCAGAAAATGGTATCCCAGCTAACTGGGCAGCCAAGGTTGATGGCGATGGTTATAAAATCGATGGTGAAATTAACGCAGGTGATTTGGTTAAAATTCAAGGTGCTTTTGTCGCTCTAGAAGTAGTTCAGAATGACAGAATGTGGTTTGCGCGAGTAAAGCGAGATGGGATTGATGTCTGGATAGAATTGACACCAGTAACTGAAATCCCAGCTGGCGAATATGGCACAAAAACTGATTATCGACCACAACCAATACCACCAGCTGAACCAGAAGTTAAGAAAGAACCGGAAGTGGTAGAAAATCAAGAATTGCCAACCACTGAAGAAAAACCGGCCGAAAATCAAGGGCTAACAGTTCAAAAAGAGGAGGAAAAAGATATGTCGCACAATTTAGAAAATAGCGAAAATGCTGAAAATTCTAAAAAAGTAGAGAAAAAGCAGTTAATTCAAATCAATGCAAAACCATTAACAAAAGAGGAGTTAAAAATGTTGGAAGATTTACAGAAAAATACGGTTGAAAATATTGCAAATACGGAATATGAACCACGAATTAGTGAAAAAGCCAAAACTACAGTATATTTTATTGCCGACTTAGGAATTTTAGTAAATATGTTAGTTGCCACAATTTGTGTGATCCTAATTCCAAACGCAACGAAAGAGATTTTGGCAATTTCCGGCGCAATTGCTACGGCTTTTGCAGGGTTGAAACCTATATTTAAGCTTGGTGCAAAGAAATAACTAGAGAATTGAAAAAATAAAAAGAACCCGTTTAGGGTTCTTTTTAGTAAAATGAACATCAAACTACTTTTAATCTTTAAATTGTAACATTATTTAGCTTCGAATACAACCTTTTTTTCGAACTTTTTATTTTGACGTTCGATTTCGTTAAAGGCATAGCCTAAAAGCATATTGATAGCCATATTTAATGATATGTTTTGATCTTTGGAAAGTTCTATAACCTTTTCGTATAGCTCGGGATGCATAATTCGTAGAGCTATTGGTTTAATCTCCATTTTACCCTCCATGGATGTTATTATATTATTATTAATTATATTATTGCAAGCCTTAAGCTTACCGACTAAGATAGGCAGAGAAAATGACAGCAAGCTGTGCGATTGGTATTCGTTACAGTGGAATGTTTTCGCACAAAACATTCATGTTGAAGTCTTTAGAAAGCTTTAGGGCGAGACCAGATAAAGACTTAAATTCGGATTCACCATAGCACAATATCTCGATAGATAGGGTACTTTCAGTTTGTATAGTAACAGTTATTACAGCCAACTCCGTTAGCTTGCTTATTATTTTATCTTGATTCTCAGGGTTTTCACCCGTGAAGGTCAAGAATAAATTCGTAAAAGTACTTATTTTGTTCATTTTGACTCTTTCTCTTAGCCGGGTTATTAAGCTTGCTGGCAAAGTTTTAATTCTTTTTCTCTGCCGTATTTATATTATAACAAATATGAAACATAAAAGCAACACTTTTGTGATATTTTGTGTAATAAAATAACACCCGAAGGTGCTATTTCTGAAATACTATCCAATAATGAATAGAAACAACATGTTCTTTATAGCCGAGCTTCAGCCAGAAAGTCGCTGAAACTGGCACTCGGGCTCTTTAATTATACCAAATTTCGCAAGAAAAATAAAGCTTATCGTTAATTTTCATCAACTAGCGAAAACACATAAACCACCAGAATAATCGCTAAAAAGTTCAAGACACGAAGTGCTAAATTATCAGATAAAACCAACAACGCTAAATTTAACAGAAAACAAATTACTAAAAAGTTCTTTTTAAAGTTATCACTCATTATACTAGCTCCTTTATTTCTTCTGAAAGTTTACTAAATGATTCTATAATTCTTTCATGTTCTTTATCTATTACTCGTTGATCAACTTCTACTTCAAAGAAATTATCTGGTGAATTAATATTGAGTTTCTGTTTAACTTCATCGCTTACAAATATTGTTTTCTTAACCATTTTTTTCTTTAAATGTGGATTCAGAAGAGCTTTAATTCTTTTATCATCATATTTTTTAGCTTTATTCATATTTATTCCTATTTTTATACGACACTCGTTATATTAGGCTTATAACACACGACACCGTGTTTCTTATACATCTCATTCACTTGGTCATCATCATCAAATGCAAAGAGAATATTTTTAAAGCCAATATGATCTTTAATTAAGTCTTCCTTAACTTGATAAACTGGTCGTAAATCATTTTCTAGGCGCATAAAATAATTACATTTGAATCTATCGATTTTAAATTTTTCCATATTACTGAGAAACCAATCTCCAGTTGCTTTTTCGCATCTTTTATTTCTACCAGTTATAAGAGCAACTCTAATTTCTTCTCCCATTGCCAACCTATTCGGTGTATTTATATCGTCTATTAAATAGAGAATAGATTTTAATAGTATAAACCCACTCGCTAATGCTGTATCTTTTACTACTTTATCATAAGAATAAAAGTTTTCGTAATCTTTATCTTTACCTTGAATATATTTCAAACGGTGCGAGCAATCTGCTAAAACGCTATCGATATCAAATATTATGTATTTCATTTGCTTATCCTTATTTTATCTCAACTTCTTTACCTTTGTAATAACATTTACCGTCGATAAAATCTATATCATTCCGCCAAAAATCATTTGAATAGGTTCGGCAGATTTTGATTTTTCGAAGTGTGTCGGCACTGTGTTGTGGCGGTTCATTTTGAATAGAGAATATGATTATAAAAACGAACCAGCCTATCGAAAATAAAATAAATAAGAAGAAAAATACTTTTGGAAAATCTATATCTTTAAACATATTCTTTATACTTCCTCTCATTTTCTAATTCTTTTTTATAGCATTCTTCGCATACTGGATAACCAAAGCCATATTCATTATGAATTGCTTTACTGCTGTATCCTTTTTTATATTGAAATTCTTTCTTGCAATCTGCACAATTTATCATTTTCTCCATATCGTAGCAGACTAAAGGGCAATTCTTGGGTAATTTATATTCTTCATATTCTTGCTTCTTAAAATTCCATTTAGACGCTTTATTCATAATTTATTCTCCTAGTATGTCTAAATTCAATAAATCCTTATGCTCCAATACGAGGTCTTGCGATTTCTCGCAGAGAAGATTTACTCTTTTACTTATCTCTTCGAGTTTATCCTCTTGCTCCCACATTTCCGCCCTTGTTTCTGGGGGGTTCTTAAGATTGAGCCAGTATGTGCGATTTTCTCTCACAATTTCTGAAGTTAGCTTTGCAAGGATTGCTATTATTTCTAAAAGTTCTTTGTTAGTTGGTTGTTGCTTATTCATCTTTTTTCTCCTCAATCTTAGGTGGCTCTGGGAAGCGCATCCAATAAATAACTGGTTTGTCTGTATTTTCAAAACCAACATCATTACCATATTCAGACCAAATATCTGTATATACGCTTTTACTTTGAGGCGTATATACAAGAACTTCTTCACCATCTTCAGGGAAATCACCCTCCCACATAAATTCAATTTTACTGTCTTTATAGTCTTTATAATATTCTTTTTCTTCCTCATCAAGAGGTCTTGTAGTAAGTTTATTCCATTCTGTATTTTTCATATCTACCTCAATTCGTTTATTATAAATTTTACGAACAACGCTATAATAGATACAATCGCAACAATTCCAAGAACAACTGCGACTGGTATCCAAATAGGGGAGAGAACCCACCACCAACTCCAATCAATAACATGAGTTAGTTTTAGAGCGATAAACAGAATTGTTAATGCTCCTAAAAATCCTATGCCGCCATTAGTTGATATGTTTGTTGATTTATCTTCATTTTCCATTCTTTATCTCCTTTAATATTATTGAGGTAGGGCAGAAACACTTGAAAATTGCTTATGATCGTGTTGAAGGTGCTTGTTTCTGCCTATCCTCAAATCTGAACATAACTTTGCGTGTT
>CAUQGB010000007.1:0-36481 GCA_963517825.1 uncultured Candidatus Saccharibacteria bacterium | reverse complement strand
AAACTATTATCATAACTACCACATTACTATTTATAATTTTAGTTATATTCAGGTTCGAGGGGCGAAATTGCTTTCGCCACTACTATGAATTTATGACATATTATATTTTATAAGCAACCGTTTTTCGAACGGATAAAATTAGGTTTTGCGACGCCCAGTTTAACGCCATATGACAGGGCGTTATTCCAGCCCTACAAGGGACGATTAAATAATTTTAATCCTCCCATGCTATAAATATTTTTGAGACACTCAGGGCTTTCGCCCCTTGTAAGGTTGGAATCGAATTGTTAAGGTTAATATAATTGGAAATGTTCCCTAATCTCTTTTTCGACTTTTTTATCAATTGTCTTATAAAATTCCGTAGCCTCAAGTTTGTCTGTTGGCCTATAGCCAATCATCATAAAGGCTTCTTCTCCTAAATCTCCCTCATAATATTCTCGAACTAATTTGATTAAGCCTTTTTCTCGAAGACTTTTCAAGGCTTTCAATATTTTATAGTTTGAAAGATTACATCTACCTTTTATGTGTCGCCTTGGAACAGGATCACCTTTGTTTATCACAAAGTCACAATATAATTCACAAAAAGCTTCTAAAACTTGTTGCTCTAAATCTGTTAGCTGTAATTCATTATTGTTCATAAGTCAGATAAGTTTTCCATTCCTCTGAGTGTTTTTCGAAACTTTCTTCGATGTCTTCATTAGTCTTGAAATATATCTCTACATATTTATTTATATATTCATAGTTCCAATAGACTTCTTTCCGTTGAAAATTCCAGCTTCCAAAGAATTTTTTTTCTCCCTCATTATTCCAATTTGGCTTGAATCCTTTAGTATCTTGCTTGATAATAGCTTTTGCTTTGAGATATGCAATAAACTTATCGATTTCTTCTTTGGTTTTAAATAGTAATCCTAAATCTTTTATATTTTTAACTTCCAAAGCACTCCAGCCAGAATAGTAATCAGTATTTATTTCTTTAAATTTTGATTTATAAATATCTATAGTGAAAAATATTTTAGGCTCTTTAATTTCTTCAAACCACTCGTCAAAATTATCAATAAAGCCCTCAACAATACCTTCATATAATTCAATAGAACGCGGATTACTTCTATCCTTACAGAGTTTGAAATATCCGTATTCTTGGCTGCGTTCAAGGGAAAGAATATCACCAACTTTCGCAAAAGGTAAGTCTTTGAGTAATTTATATCTTTTCATTTATTATTCCTTCTTTAATTCTTCTTATTCGCTATTTTATAAAATCTATCTATTGCTTCTTTGGCTTTTTCAAGAGTTTCATATCCTCCTAAATTAATCCTTGCATTATAGCGAAAATTATTATTTGAACGAGGAAAATATTTTCCCTTAACAGATATTTTAATATCGAAAGCACGATATTCATCTACTTTTTTCATTTATTCCTCCTCATCTACTTCAATGTCGAATTTATCGGCGATTTCTTGGATTACTTCAATTAGATTTTTGGTTAGTCGTCTGAAATATTCGATTGTTAAATCTTCTTTGTTGAGAAATTCCTCTAATTCTTCGGGCGTCATATCTGCGAGGTCGACTGATTGATATTTTCCATTGCGTTTTATTCGGACATAAATTCTCGAGAGGTTTCGTTCTTGTGGTTTCATTTATTTTCCTTTCTTTCTAATGATTATCTCGTTTGCTAAAATTCCAAATTTAAACTCGTTCAGCACTCCTGATCCGCATCTCTCAACTTCAACTGAGGTGACATTCCTGATGAGTTTTCCGTCAATCATTAGTTGCGAAAATTTGCCGTCTTGTATGATTACGACTGTTTGGTCTTTAAGGTCTAAGAGTTCCTCGTATTCTTCGAGTTTCTCATGTAATAGTGCTGAAATATTTTTGTATTTTCTGCTTTCCAATTCGTATTCTCGGAGCTTTTCTTCGAGTTCTTTTATCTTCTTTCTGTTGAAAAACATTTTTCTCCTTTAATTTACTTTTGGCAATTAGCCGTAGTGTTTAGCTGAGCTTTAGCATTTTTAAGTTCAGCTTCTGAGCCGATAAATAACCCTAGTAAAATACCAAACGCTATAGCTGTAGCAAATGCAATCGCTCGCCAAGCCGACATTTTAAATTTTAGGTCTTGCATAATCAAATGCTGAATATCAGGTTGGTTCATAATTTATCCTTTCATTTTTAGTTATTAAAATTCGACTTTCTTCTGCTTTGGTTCGCCGAGATAATCTGTAATAATTCGAATTGCTTGATCGTAACCAACGGCGAATTCCGCGCAATAGCCAAGTTTTCGTAACTTTTCTAACATCTCCGCTTGCTCTTGGTAATGTTTATTCGCAACCATTTCGCTATTTTTCTTGTAAAGTTTCGTGCCTTCCGCTTTCAGCTCGATAAATAGACCGCCTTCTGCCATCCACCAGCCATAAAATTGTGGATATGCAATGAACAAATCCGGCCAAGCTCGGGATTTCTGAAATTTCTTGTGTTTCGCAGCTTGACCTGGTGTCATCTTCATGCCTGAGCTAAAATCTGTGCGAAACAATACATCGGGGTAGTTCTTGCGAAGGTAGTTGCAAATTTTAAGATGCAGATTTTCTTCAGTTTTTCTCATTAACATACCTTAACTCCTCATATCTTTGCCACTCTGGCGAAATAATATTAACTTTAATTTTAACTACTCTAGAAACACTATTAATTAAAATTTTCATAATTCTTCCTTTTAGATTTCAGCCCTCCAACGGACACAAGGCTCATAACCACGAAATAATCGCGGCGAGCTACCAATAAGGAGGTGCTCGACTTTTTTCTGCAGCTCTAAACCACTTGCGAAACCTGTGCCCATTGGAAGGCTAAACTTATTTTTTTAAAATCCTGTTGCTCGTCGATAATCATCAAACTGCTGTGAACGCTCTAAATCATTTTCTCTGCATTCTTTGAGGTATTCATTATAATAATCGTTTTGCCAATCTTCGAAAGGAAAGTCTTTAATATCCATTTTCTCAGCAAGACCATTACCGATTTCGTAATATCTGCAAAATTCGTCAAAATCCATATCTTCAAAACCATCTTCGTAAAGATTGCGATTTTCTAAAATAATATTTTCCAGAAAATCACGAATTAATTTTTGGTCAAAATTCATAGCTTAACTCCTTTATTAATTTTTCGCTATTCCTTCGCAAGAAATCTTCACAAATTTGCCGATCTTCACAGTCCATTACATATTGCAGCATTTCCGCTTTTAAAGGTAAAGCGAGTTTTGAACTGAAAATTTCTTTTAACTCTGTGATATCTGCAGTTGAATATTTATTAAAAATTTGACTAATTACTGTTCTGAAATTCATTTTTGATCCTTTGTAAAAAATGTTCGTTGGCGATTTTGAGTCATTCTTTGCACACGAGCTGCAATGACTTTTTTAATTTCTTGCCGTGTTTGAGACGGCATTTTTTCATAATACTTAGCCACAAATTCTCGTATTTCATCGATTTCGAACTCTTCGAAGACTTCTGCCACTTGGCGTTCATCTTTCATTTCTATCAGCTTTGAGCGATAGGCGGCGACATAGTCCGCCCACGCTTTCGCTGAATGATTTTCTTTATAAAATTGATACGCTAGTTGTTTAATTAATAGATATTCAGGTTTTGTCATAGATAGAATCCTTGTAGTCGTTCCAGATGATTAGCTCGTGGATCTTGATAGAGCATATCGCCATTTCCGGTGAGCATTTCTGCGCCAGTTTCGTCGAGAATAATCTTGCTGTTAATTGAGTTGGTTACACTGAAGGCAATCTTTGTCGGAATATTCGCCTTGATTAAACCTGTTACAACATCGGCGCTTGGCCTTTGCGTTGCGAGAATCAAGTGAATTCCTACTGCTCGAGCTTTTTGCGCGATTCTAATAATCGAACTTTCTGCGCTTGGTATTCCTAAATCTGAAGCTTCAAGGATTGCTTTTTCGAGCTCTTTCATCGCT
Organism: uncultured Candidatus Saccharibacteria bacterium; assembly: GCA_963517825.1. Classification (GTDB taxonomy): domain Bacteria; phylum Patescibacteriota; class Saccharimonadia; order Saccharimonadales; family Saccharimonadaceae; genus Nanogingivalis. The sequence continues at coordinate 32,529 of CAUQGB010000007.1, read as the reverse complement.
TTTTTCTGTTCCTTAATCGTTTCTTTTTCAAGCTCTGACATTTTTGGGTTAATTTTCAGATCTTCCAGTGATTTTACTTCCGATAAATCAAAATCTTTATTAAAATGCAGAATCGTTTCGATCATACCTTTAATATTCAATTTAAATTCTTCGCGTTTATTACCAGATGTCATCATTAAGTCGGCAAATTCATCAATTACGCAAACGATTCGCGGCATTTCGCCTTTGTAGTCTTCGATCTTTCTCACACCAGCTTTTCGCAAAGTTTTATAACGAGATTCCATTACTTCCACTAAATCTGCAAGTGTTTCTTGTGCATGAATTGGATTAGTGACAATCGGTTTTAATAAATGTTTGCTATCTTCATAAAATCCGAGTTCAACTTGTTTCGGATCGATTAGCACGAGTTGGAGCTCATCTGTCGAAAGCTGTTTAGTGAGCGATTCGAGAATCACATTTAGCATTACTGATTTACCAGAGCCAGTCTGTCCAGCAATTAGCAGATGTGGCATTTTGGTCAAATCACCATAGTGATTTTCGCCGAAAATATCTTGGCCAAGTGGAATTTCGAAAGTGCCTTTTTTAAGCAGAGAATCGTCGAAATTTAGAACCTTTCGTTCAGGGTTTGGAATTTCTACACCGATTAGGTTTGTGCCATAAATTGGCGCAAGCACTCGAACTGATTTAGCTTGAAGAGCGATTGCAAGATCATCAGCACGTGAGCCGATATTTTTCATTGCAACACCACGGTTTGGCCGGAAAGTGTAGCGAATTACGCTTGCACCAGTGAAAGTTTCACCGATAGCGCCGCCAATTCCGAATTCCAAGAATTTTTTAATGATCAAATTCTCGTTAGTTTCGCCGTCTGTTTCGAGTAAATCAACGGTCGTATTCTTCTCACTGAATTTTTCCGCCACATTCATCTTCCGCTTAATCTTAGCTTTATCAAATCCAGTTTCGATATTCGCAAGAACCTCCATTGATTCTTGTCCGTTTAAAATATCACTTGGGTTAGGGAAGAATTTAGCATTATCGTTGTTTACATAGTCGAATACGTTCGTGATAAGTTTTTCGGTTGTTGGCAAGAACTCAAGCAAGTCATTTCGAGAATATTCGAACTCGCGAATTTGCGGCGAACCATCACGATTTTTAGTTTTCTTGATTTCGATAAAACCAACGCTTTCAATTTCTTTTTTAAGAACCTTTTCGGCCAAAACTAGATAAATTGAGCCCTGAAGTAGATATTTATAGTTTTCTTGATACTCTGGATCAAGCGGATCGTTAGTAGCAGAAGAGTAAAACGAAACTGTTTTGTAATCTTTAAGCTTGAGCTTATCTCCCGAACCTTTAATGATTAGGTCAATGATTCCAACCATTGGCACTTTCGAAATTTCAGCTTCGAGTCGTTTTTCAGCATCGAGGACTTCGAATTTCGGTGCTTCTTCAAAATAAATGTTCAGTGAATCGTTAAATTCTTTAATCATTTTTTCACGGCTGCCAGTTTTTCCGTAGTCGATTTCATAATCACTAGTTGAATTTATTTCATCAAGCCCAGCAGCTGCAGCTTCGTCAAAAGTCCCGCCTTTGTAGTAAATCTCAAGAGCTTTGTGAAAAGCCTTACCGACTACCATTGATGGGCTTGAAGGATTATCGTAGACCTTCGCAATGTAACGTTTTTGAAATTCAACCTGATTTCGCAGGAAGGTTACTAGAGCAGAGTAGCTTAAGTGATCAACCCTATTCATTGATTTTCTCCTCGGTTTGGTTAATAATTTGTTCGTCTTCGCGCGAAATTTCTTCTTCAATATAAATTCCGGAAATATCGAAGGCTTGGCGAATAGCATTAGCTTCAGCACATTTCGTGAGCATTACAATTGGCATTTTCGCCCAAGTTGATTTCGGCTTATCATCCTTATTTTTCTGGACGAATTCATCGTAGAAAGCAGTATATTTTGTGAATTCTTTCGGCTCGCCGTTGACAATTCCGAAAACCGGCACAGTAACACTCTCGAGCTGTCCATCGGCGCTCTTAGTAATTTCAGCAGTTCCAGTGTGGGAATATTTACCGCCTCTTCGAGCGAGTTTTCGAAGACCGTGAATTGATACGATCGGCGTAAGCTCTTCGCGCCCAGTGGTTTTATTCCAGATATATGTCGCATAGATCTCATTTTTGAACGGATTAACGCCGAACTGGCTCGAGATGATCATAAATCGTTTTAGATCTTCAATCGGCCGAGCTTGTCCTGTCTTAGTTAGTCCGAGTATTGATATATGAATTGAGGCAAGCATTCGCTCTTTGGAAGCGGCGGTCAAATCTCCTTCAAAAAGATCGTTCGCATATGGCACGACTTCACCGTATAGCGCACGACGCTTTTTATTCGCTAATTTCTTTGCATCTTTTTCAGATTTATCCATAGAAAAGCTCCTTGTTGTTAATTATATAAATTTCAAGTAAGATCCGTTGTTGTATGCGCTCCAAGCTCGGTAGCCTTGGCTCTGCCAAATCCTAAACGCAATCTCGATGTTCCGGATCGGGTCTAATCTTTCTACATCCGAGAAACCATGAATTGAGTTGATTTGGAATAATCCTTTATCATTCGAGCCGTCGCGGTTCAATCCAGTATTATCCGACTTTGGATTGCAATTGCTCTCCGCTCGAGCGATTGCCAGCATAACTTTTGAATTCCACGGGTATTTTTCCACCAATTCTCGAAACTCTTCGCACCGACCAGAAACCTGTGAACTCACAATTTTGGGCGAGGGCTGAACTCGAACCTCCACAGTTCGAGCTGAGCTTGGTTGCTTGGTCGCAGCTTCGAGAGTTGGTTTTAATTGTGGCGAATTCGCCATATTTAAACCTATCGAATTCGATACCTTTGGACTTACTTGCTTTGGTTTAAATTTCGAATAGTCTCAACTAATTTATCGTTATTTACTTTTGTGTTAGCTTCGCCGTGCTTCATTCCAAAATAGAAAGCCAAACCTGCAATTATAGCAGTGTAAATTACAATTGTTTTAGTTGTTTCGATTAATTTTTTCCAGTTAAATTTCTTAATATTTTTCATATTTTCTCCTTTTTGTGTTTTTGGTTTGAGTTCGATTTTCGAGTTCTTGATTTTCTCGAACTCTTTTTCGAACTCGTTTTCATTAATATTTTTCATAAAATTCTTTCTTCATTAGCTCAGCTAGGCCGATAGCAAAAGGTGGGCAACCTATCAGCCCGACTGAGCTAATGAACGAATAAACTTTGAACTATTGGCTCGCAATCTTTAATCTTTACTATTTTTGCGGTTTTCGTTCTTAGTTTATTTTTTAATTTTTAGTCGCCAGATTGTTAAGTTTCACATTTGAAGGTTTTGCTAGTCCTCAGAGGTGATTTACATGGAATCGCCTCAATTGGAGCAACAAAAAATCCCTGCAGAATCGTACCTACTGCAGGGATATAAAAAAGACTGCTTCATTTTCACAAAACAGTCTCAATTATCAAATTGGTGACCTCACGGGGAATTGAACCCCGATTGCAAGGATGAGAACCTTGTGTCCTAACCGTTAGACGATGAGGCCAATGTTTTAATTTTACCAAATTCAACCCAAAAAGTCAATTATAGTTTTCAAAACAAAGCCTATGTATTTTAGGGCTACTTTTCGTTTGCTTTATTTGAAATTATTTCAATAGTTTCAGTCAATAAGTTTAATTCCTTTAAAGAAATATCGCCAAAGGTTTCTTCACACCATTTAACTAGAATTTGCTGCCGAATGTTCAGTTTTTCTTTACCTAGTTTTGTAATTTCAATTTCACGAATTCGCTTATCTTTCTGTGAGTTTTTCTTTAAAATTAAATTTTTCTCTTCCATTTTAGCTAAAACTCGCGAAATATAAGCCTTATCAACACCTATTTCTTTAGAGATTTCATCTTGCGGAGCAGAAGAATTACAAATCTTGGTTAAAATTGCAGCCTCAATAGCTGAAATATCATTTTTCGAAAGCTCACGTGTTGCATATTTTTGTGCCGAGCGATAAATTGTATTAATTTTTTGCAACAAATCAAGAATTTTTTCTTCCATAAAATAATTATACCAAATATTGTTGACTTTTACAACAATATTTTATACAATAGAGTAATCGTTGATAAATACAACTATTTTTATTAGGAGGAAGATGAAGAAATATTTTAGAAAAATAAAGCAAAATCGTGTGCTTCTAGCCACTCTATTTATAGTAAGTTTTATTCCTGTTATCTATGCTGGAACTTTTTTGGCATCAATCTGGGATCCTTATTCAAAAATCGAAAACCTAAAGATATCAGTAGTAAATGAAGATGAACCTGTCATTTTTAATGGTCAAAATATTGAACTTGGCAACAAAATTAGCAATAACCTTAAGCAATCAAGAACTTTAAACTGGCAGTTTACGGATTTAAAAACAGCCGAGAAAGATTTGACCGATGATGACACTTTCATGATTGTGCACATTCCAAAAGATTTTTCGAAAAACTCAGTTAGTTTTTTGGGAGAAAATCCGCAAAAAGTAAATATTTCGTTTAAGACAAATGTTTCGAAAAGTAAATCTGGCGAAATGATTTCAACCAACGCCGCACAAAAACTGAGCGAACAAGTTCGAGCGCAAATTAGTGAAAACTACAGTAAGATTTTGCTTTCTCAACTTTCGAACGTTCAAAATGGTTTTTCGAAAGCAGCAAATGGCTCAGAACAAATTTCAAACGGGATTAGTAGTTTAAATAATGGTTTAAATTCAGCAAATTCTGGAGTTATAAAACTAAAAAATGGCGCGGAAAAATTAAATTCAGCAAACCAGAAAATGGCCGAAGCTAGCAATAAACTTGCTTTTAGTGCAACCGAAATTTCAAACAAAACCAATCTTTTAAGTCAAAATAGCGAAAACTTACAGAAAGGATTGCAAGATTTTTCAGCCAAAAGCGAAGAATTTTCGAATGGCTTAAACACGCTAAACTCTGCAATAAGCGATAATTCTGACGCAAAAAATCAAAGTGAACACTTGTTGGAATTAAATCAAAAAGTGGCAAAAATGCGCATTTTAGCTGAACAAACCAATGATCAGAATATTAAAAATCTTGCCGATGAGCTGGTGGTTTCGGCAAAGAATATTACCGCTGACGCCCAAAAAAATGCTAAAAAATCACAAAACTTACAAACGCAATTTTCGCAAAAAATTGTTCCAGCCGCACAAAGCTTGGCGCAAAATTCACGCAAAATACAAAATTCGCATAATTTAATTCTAGCGGGCGAAAAACAGCTTTCAACCGGAGTTGCAACTTTCTCAACAAAAATGAATGAATTTAACACCAATGAACAAAAAATTCCTGAAAGCACAGCTCAACTTTTGTTCGGAATTAACACTTTAAATTCAGGAATACACACACTAAATTCTGGAACCACAAAACTACAAGATGGTTCAAATCTATTAACTTCGCAACTTTCATCTGGCGCGGAAAAACTTTCGAAAATCAATTTCTCGGATGAATCTGCTAAAAATATCGCAACGCCCGTTAAAAGTGAAGTTTCAAATAATTCAGGAGACACAACATACGGAAAAGCGATGGCGCCATATTTCATCGCATTAGGTTTGTTTGTTGGGGCGATTTCGTTTAATATTGCGTTTCCAATCCAAAATAAGCCAAAAAAGAATCGTTCAGCGTTTAAATGGTGGCTTTCAAGAACGGGGATTATGGCTGGATTTGCCGGAGCTGAAACTCTAGTTCTCACAATTATTTTTAGCGGAATATTTAACATTTCACCTACAGATATAAATTCTTTCGTTTTGAATTCTTATGTTTCGGCATTTTCATTCCTTTTGATTGTTCATGCATTAATGTTTGCTTTCGGCAGAGTTGGTCAATTTGCCTCGATCGTTTTCATGATTTTACAGCTTGCAAGCAGCGGAGGAATGTTCCCAATTGCGACAACACCTCAAATTTTTCAAAACATGGCGCCATTTATGCCGCTTTATTATTCACTAACCGCTTTCAGGCAAGCAATATTAGGCGGATTGTCTCAACCGATTTTCGAAAGCTCCATCTTTAGTTTGATTATTTTTGGTTTAATTTTTAGTGTCATAAGCTTATTGGCATATTACATCAAAATGCGTTCTAGCGAAAACAAAACTCTTTCTAGCAATAAAATTTAGTTTTGACTTTTTCTCAAAAAATTGTTATAATTAAAAGGTTAATAATCAATGTTGGGAGGCACAAGCCGTTATTACCACAGAAAGGATAAAAAAATGGCAAAGAAAAAAGCCGACTTGATCGAAGAAGCTAAAGCTCTTGGGCTTGAAGTTTCTGAAAAAATGACAATTGCTCAAATCAATGAAGCAATCAAAGGTGCTAAAGCTGAAGAAATTGCAGAAGAAATTGTTGAAGCTATAGAAGTAGCTGAAGCCGTAGAAGAATCGGTTAAAGCAGCTGAAATTGCAGAAGAGATTGTTGAAGCTGTAGAAACAGAAGAAAAATTCGCAAAAAGCGGAAAACGCAGCAAAAAACACGCTGAAGAAGTTGCTGAAAAAGAAGCTAAAGAAGCTCGAAAAGCAGCAGGCGACACAACTCCATTAGATGGATCTGAAGCTGTTGTTAAAAAAGGTCCAAAACCAATCACTCGACCACGAATCGAACGACGAGGTAAAAAATACCAAGAAGTTGCGAAAAAAGTTGAAAAAGATACTGTTTACAGCCTATCTGACGCCCTTAAACTTGCAACCGAAACAAACCCAGCTAAATTCGACGCTTCAGTTGAAATTCACGTTCGACTTGGTGTAGATCCACGACAAGCTGACCAGAACATTCGTTCAACAGTTATCTTGCCAAATGGAACTGGTAAAGACGTGAAAGTTGCTGTTTTCGCACCAGAAAGCGAACATAAAGCCGCAAAAGAAGCTGGCGCAAATATCGTTGGTGATGAAGAATTCTTGAAACAACTTGATAAAGAAGATCTTAACTTTGACGTTCTTATTGCAACTCCAGCATACATGCCAAAACTTGGTAAATACGCTCGTCTTCTTGGACCACGCGGATTGATGCCAAACCCTAAAGCCGGAACAGTTGCCGCTGATGTTGCTAAAGCTGTTTCTGAAGCTAAAGCCGGAAAAGTTGAATACCGCGTTGACAAACAAGCGATTGTTCACCTTTCAGTTGGTAAAGTATCATTCGGTGTAGAAAAACTTGAAGAAAATGCAAAATCATTCTTCGATAGTCTTGCTTCGCAAAAACCATCTTCAATCAAAGGTGCTTACGTAAAGGGCGTTTCAGTTGCAACCTCACAAGGTCCAAGCATTAAAACAGAAAACCCAATCGCTTAATTTTAGTAGCAAACACAAAGAATCTGCCAAACTGGCAGGTTCTTTTTTATATAAAATGGAAAGAATCTTTATGCTGTGATATAATATATCTATTATGCTAAAATTCTACAACACTCCTGATCGAAAAATAGAAGACTTCCAGCCAATTGATTCACAAAATGTTAAAATTTACACCTGCGGACCAACTGTTTACGCTACACCCCACATCGGTAATTGGGTTGCGTTTATTTATTGGGATATTTTAATTCGAACCTTACGCTTAAACGGCTATAATGTTACTCGCACAATGAACATTACTGATGTTGGTCATCTGGTTAGCGATGAAGACGAAGGTGAAGACAAGCTCGAAAAAGGAGCACGCCGCGAAGGGAAAACAGCTTGGAAAATTGCAGAATTTTATACAGAAGAATTCTTACGCGGAATACATGATCTTAATTTAATCCAACCGGATCATCTTTCGAAAGCGACAGATTTTATCCCTGAGCAAATTGCTATTATTGAAGATCTTTCGAAAAAGGGCTTCACATACGAAACGAGCGACGGAATTTATTTCGATACAAGCAAGTTTCCTAAGTATGCTGATTTCGCGCATCTTGATTTAGCGAATCTAAAAGCGGGCGCTCGTGTTAACTTTAACCCCGAAAAGCGTAATTTAAGTGATTTTGCGCTCTGGAAATGGTCACCAAAAGATCAAAAGCGTGATATGGAATGGGAATTTCGTGGTCGAATGGGTTTTCCTGGTTGGCATTTAGAATGCTCAGCAATTGCAATTAACACTTTAGGTCAAACAATTGATATCCATACCGGTGGAATTGACCACATCCCAGTTCATCATACAGATGAAATTGCGCAAAGCGAAAGTTTTACAGGTAAAAAATTCGCTAACTACTGGCTCCATTGCAACCACATGACCAGTGAAGGCCGAAAAATTTCAAAATCACTACAAAATGGGTTTAGCTTAAACGACCTTCAAATACGGGGTTTTTCTCCATTAGACTTCAAAATGTTTGTTCTACAAAGCCAGTATCAAACGGAAAGTAATTTTAGCTTCGAAAGTCTAAAAGCTGCACAAAATAGGCTTAAAAACTGGCAAAATATTGCAAACTTGCGCTGGCAAATTGAAGGAAGCAAAGGCGAAATTCCAAGCCTTGCAAGCAAACAAATAATTCTTGAGCAAATTAACGATAACCTCGATACACCAAAAGCGCTTGCAAAAATTGATGAAATTTTTGGTGAAATTTTAAAAGCAAACCCAGAAAAACTTAACCACCATAATCTTCAAGAACTTTTGGAATTTATTGATGATCTTTTAGGCTTAAATCTGCTTGGTTCAACTCCTGATATTCCAGAAGAAATAAAGAAAAAAATTATCGAAAGAAATGCTGCCCGAGCCGAAAAAGACTGGGCAAAAAGTGATGAAATTCGTGACGAACTGCTTTCGAAAAATATTGTTCTGCGCGACACACCAAAGAAAAGTTTTTGGGAATATCGATAAAATCAAATAAAATCAGCCAACTTTCGAAGGCTGATTTTATTTTTTAGTTGCTGATTTTTTTGAGAAGTTCGACAAATTTTTCAGAGTTTTCTTCACGCGTTCGGCGCTTTCGAAACGTTAGCTGCTCTTGAATGAGAATTTTTATACAAGCTGCCAAAGGAATTGCGAGCAATGCTCCGAGCAAACCAAATGCATAAACACCAACTGTTAATGCTATAAAGATAATTAACGCTGAAAGCTGATTATTTCGCGCCTGAATCATTGGTGAAATTACATTATTTTCAATCTGTTGGTAAATTAAGAAGTAGATCAGGAAGAATAGCCCAGCCGTTGGAACATTTAACCCCAAAATCACCGCAGAAAGCAATCCTGCGATTGTAGCACCAACCATTGGAATCATGCCAAAGATAAAGAGTAAAACTGCAATTGGTGCAACTAAGGAAATTGGAAAACCAAAAATTAATGATAAAATAGCTGTCGCAATTGAGCCACAAGTAGCGCTAATTGAACAGATTGTAACGATACTTGAAACATAGCTCGAAACAGTTCCATACATTCGCGAAAGAATTCTGCGGTGATCTTTCTCGAGCATTTTATCGGTATAAAAAACTTTAAAAATTTTGTCAATCAGTCCGGGACCCTCAACAAGCATTAGAAATGCCATCGCAAGAATCATAAATAGTGAAATTAACCAACCAACGATAGAAGCAATACTTCCAAAGAATAAATCGCCAAGTTTAGAAACTGAAGAATTAATTGATCGCGTAATTGAATCGACTGCTTGCGAAATCATTCCTTCAAGATGGTTTTCAACAATAAATCTGCGGAATCCAGATTCCTCACCGGTATAATTTTTAACAATTTGAGGCAAATCTTTCGAAAAATGTTTCACTTGGTCAGCGATGATTGGTGTGAGAAGCGAAATCAACGCGCCAAAAATTAGCACAATCGTAAGATATGCGACTGCAGTCGCCGCCACGCGGTTTTTATTTGAACCGGGTAGAATTTTCGTAATTCTCGCCACTGGATCATTTAGGGCAAGAGCCAAAAAGGCCGCAATTATTATCATGATCAGAACGTCTTTTGCAACCCAAATTAATCCTGCAAAAATAATAAAACCAAAAATCACCAGCCAAAAGCGAATTAGTGTTTTTGTATCGATTTCAATTTTAACTTTCATAAAAATAATTATATCATATTTTTTAAGTTTTCGAAAGTTGGTTTTTGTGTTATACTATTATCTATGAAAAGTGAATTTTGGAATAAAATTATTGAATCAACTGGCGAAGAAAATGGTCAAAAATTACCGTTTTTCTCATTAGCGCCAATGGAAGCTGTAACCGATGTAGTTTTTCGACACGTAGTTTCGAAAGCGGCACGACCTGATATTTTTTATACCGAATTCACTAATTCTTCAAGCTTTGCTAGCCCAAAAGGAATTCATAGCACACGCGGCCGCTTAACTTTTACGCCTGATGAGCAGCCAATTATTGCGCAAATTTGGGGTTCGCGACCGGCCGACATTAAATTTATGTGTGAAAAATTGCCAGAGCTTGGATATCAAGCGATTGATATTAATATGGGTTGCCCAGATAAGGCTGTTATTAAAAGTGGTGGCGGTAGTGATTTGATTCGAAATCCAGATCTCGCCAAAGAAATTATCGAAAGCGCGAAAGCAGGCGGTTTGCCAGTCTCAGTTAAAACACGCCTCGGCTTCTCGAGGGTAGAAGAATGGCGCGACTGGCTAAAATTCTTGCTTGAACAAAAAATCGAAGTTTTAACTATTCACTTACGAACAAAAAAAGAAATGAGTAAAGTTCCAGCGCATTTTGAACTAATTCCCGAAATCCTCAAATTGCGTGACGAAATTGCGCCAAACACTTTAATTCAAATTAACGGCGACATAAAATCTCGCGCGCAAGGGCTTGAACTTTGGCGAAAATATCCAAAAATTGATGGAATTATGATTGGTCGGGGCATTTTCGAAAACCTATTTTGTTTCGAAAAAAATCCACCAGAAACCGCTCGAACCTCAAGTGATTATTTAGATCTGCTTGAGTTTCAACTTGATTTGTTCGAAAAATGTTCTCGCGAGCTTGAAAAACGCCGTTTTGAACCATTGAAACGTTTCTTTAAAATTTATGTTCGTGAATTTGCTGGCGCTAGTGATTTGCGTGCTAAATTGATGGAAACTAAAACTGTTGATGAAGTTCGCGAAATTTTGAAAGATTTTCGAAATGCCGCGCAAAAATAACAAGAAAAAAGTTAAGTTTGAACGTTTTGAAATGCAACTTTCGAGTTCGAAAAAGAAACGGTACCCCTCAAAACTTGAAGCCGAACGAGCTGCAGAATATTTAATGGCTCTGGATTTTTCGCTCGAATTAAAAGCCTATCAAGATTTGGACGGCGGATGGTATTTGACCAAGAAAATTTAATATTTTGTAAATTTTAATGATTTTTTAAGCTTTTTATGCTAAACTATTATTATGGATAAAAAAGTTATTGTTTACTCAACAAGCTGGTGTGGATTTTGTTCTGCCGAAAAAGATTGGCTTGAACATAATGGTATTAATTTTGAGGCTAAAGATATCGAAGAAGATGCTGAAGCTCGCGATGAGCTCCTTGCAAAAATGGGCGGGGAATTCCGTGGTGTGCCAGTAACAGATATAAGTGGCGAAATTGTACTCGGTTTTGATCGCGCAAAGCTTTCGAAATTACTTGATATTAAACGATTTTAACTGAAAAAAATTGTAGCGAAGGATTGAACTTTCGCTACTTTTTATTTTTAATATTCGATGAAAAATTCATACCATTATAAAGTAGAAGAGATTCAGCAGATTTTTCAGAAAGCGTAATATAAAGCAAGAACTATTTCTACTTTTAATTTCCACGAATTTCTACAGTTTGAAAATCCTTTTCGGTAGATTTCATTGCTTTTCGAAAATAATCATCATGACTCACAAAAATAATCGCACCCGAGTAATTCTTTAAAGCTCGTTCAAGCTCTTCAATACTCGGTAGGTCTAAATGCGAGGTCGGCTCATCTAGAATCAAAATCTGCGGCTCATCTGAAAGCATTCTAATCAGCTGAAATCTTGCCTTCTGCCCGCCAGAAAGTTCACTAATAGGCGTTTCGAAATCTTCAGTAGAAAAGAGATATTGATGTAAAATTCGATAAATTTTTTCCTCCGTGATTGAAATATTTTGATCAAGGTAGATTTTTTCAATTGCATCTTTTAGATTCATCTCAAAAAACTCAGAACCAATTTCTTGGCTATAAATTCCAATTCTTGCGGTTTCGTCAAGAAAAATCTTACCGTCGTAGATTTCCGCTTTTTCATTTTCTGCGCCAAAAATCGTTTTAATTAAGCTGGTTTTTCCAACACCATTTCGGCCAAAAATTTCCAAAATACCACCAACTTTTAAATCAAAATTTACATTTTCAAAAAGAATTTTTGCACCATTTTTATTTTCAAGCGCGTCTTCAAGCGAACCATAGCCGAGCGCAAGATTTTCTGCCCGCACCAAACTTCGCACCGAACGCGTTTCTTCATTTTTAATACCAATTTTAACATTTTTAGCCTTAAATTTTTGATAAGATTTTGCCGCCTTAAAATCAAGATTTTCAACATTTTCTTGATCAATCCAAAAACTTGGTTTTTCAATCATCTCCAAATCTGCAAGCTCTTCGCGTGATTTATTTTCGAGCCGTTTAAACCGTTGGATTGTACTCGGATCGCGAGCCTTTTCCTTCATTCGTTGATATTCACGAACTTTATCTTTTAAATTTGCAATTCGCCGCTGAACACTTTCAAAATCCTGAATTTGATTAGTAGTAGAAAACATATTCGCCCGCAAATAATCATCATAATTTCCTTTAAAAATATAAGTCTTACCGTCACGAATTTCAATAATCCTATCAACTTTCGAAAGCACATCACGGTCGTGCGTAATTACTAAAACCGCTTCATTAGAATTTTTCATCCAGTTTAAAAAACGATTCTTTGCATAGGAATCCATAAAGTTAGTCGGCTCATCAACAAGCGCCAAATCAGCTTTTGAATGAATAATTTTAATTGTATCGACCAAGCGCTTCTGGCCACCCGAAAGTGTTTTCATTTGGCGATCCTCAAAACCGCTGAGGCCAAAATCACGAAGTTCAGCTTTAATTTTATCTTCAATAAAATGAAAATTTTTCTCTTGAAATCGATTTAGTGCATCAGTATATTTTTCGATCAGTACCATGTTTTCGCCCATTTTTTCAGGAAGCTCACGCAAAAGTTTCGAAAGACGAGCATATTCCGGCAGATCATTCAAGATGAAATCAAGCACAGTTTGTTCACCAACACCGGAATATTCCTGTTGCGTGCTGGCAATGACTGAACCTTTTCGAAAAATCACTTCGCCCGAAAAATCTTGGTCACGACCAAGCAAAATACCAAAAAGTGTGGATTTTCCAATCCCATTTCTCCCAATTAAGCCAACTTTTTCACCTTCATTAATGCTAAATTTAATATTTTCAAGAAGTTTTTTGTCGCCAAAAGATTTTTCCGTAATTTGAACACCGAGAATCATACTACTTCTTTAACTTTTGCGAAAATTTATCGATCCAATTTCGCGGTTCATTCTTTTTCTTTTCAATCACAAAATTATAAATTTCTTCAAACTTTGAAATGGTAAAATTCAAATCGTGATGCTTAATAATTTCCAGGCCATTTTTCGAAAATTTAGATGCAAGTTTTTTATCGTCTAAAATTTTCGAAATACTTTCAGAGATTTGTTCAACATTATCGGTTTCGCACAAAAAACCGTTTATGCCATCTTGGCAGATTTCTTTAACCGCGCCAACATCAACACCAATAACCGGCTTACCACAAGCGGCTGCCTCTAAAAATACGATCCCTTGAGTTTCGGTTGGGCTGGCAGAAACAAAAACGGTTGCGGCTCGGTGGAAATTCACTAAATCCTCGCCAAGTTGCGTACCCATAAAACGAACATTTTTCGAAATTCCCAGTTTATAAACCAAATTCTCAAGATTCGGACGATCAGTTCCATCACCAACAATCACGAGCTGAGCTTTTTTGTTATTTTTTAATACTTCATTAAATGCCAAAATCAAGGTTGAAATATGTTTTTCGGCATCAACGCGACCAATATTCATTACGATTGGTAAATTTTGCGGCAAATCAAATTTTTCAAAAAATTCTTTTGGCGGTTTTTCAGGAGTGAATCTGCTTAGATCAATACCGTTCGAAACAGCCTTGATTGGCATTTTGGCTTTTTCTGGATTTCGAAAATGCCTTTCAATTGCTTGCTGAGTTGGCATTGTGGCGTAGTCCGCTTGGAGTGCAAAACGTTTAGTGTAAAGCAAAACCGTACGGTTAATAATTGGCGAGAGTGGGGCGAGCATTTTTAAGTTATCAAAGAGATTTTCAGGGCTGGAATGATTTGTAATCACAACAGGAATATTGTGTCTTCGCGAAAAATCAATCATTGCTTGACCGACAAAAAGTTGTAATTGAATGTGTGAAACATCTGGCATAAAATTATTTTCTTTACAGAATTTGCGAATTTCACGGATCGGAAGAAGAGAAAGTCGATAGCCATTATGAAGATAAATTCGTGGCACAGTAATTCGGCCACCAGCAATTTTGCGAGGCTCGGGCAAAGTTTCAGTTTGATTTGGATAGAAAGGGAAGTTAGTTGAGCTTAAACGAACCACACGGTAGCCATCAACTTCTTCAACATAATAATCACCAGTTTGGCTTGGCGCAAAAACAACAACTTCGTGTCCGCGTGCTTTCATTTGCTCAGCCAAGTTTTTCGAAAAAACCGAAATTCCGTTAATCATTGGCCAAAATAAGTCAGAAGCAATTGCAATTTTCATAAGCTTGATTATATCAGATTTTACGGAGAATTTCAAACCAAACTATTTATGCTTAAAATTACTGAAAAAATCTTGTTTTCTTAAAGCCTTTATGTTAATATAATTATATCTTGGGGGTAATACACCTCGACCTGGTGGAAATAGAGTTGTAATGATAGAGGGAATTTTATCAAACGAAGCAAGATTCAATAAGACTAAAAATGTCTGGATCGACGGCACCCGAAATCAAACAATCTATGTAACAGTAGACTAACTAATACTCATATGTCCGAGTATTTTAATTGAAAGGAATTTTATGTCAAAAAAGAGCTGTTTTTTAAAAGATAACAAACTTCTTATAATAATTTCAACTATTTTTACTGTAATTATTTTAATTTTATGTAGCGTAATTTATTCTCTCAAAAAGCAAATTGATGGTGCATTTGATAGTATAGGAACAGCCGCGATAAAAGCAAATTCACTAGAAATTGACCTTCGAAATCGTGGAATTATCAATGGAGAGCTAATTATAAATAGTGAAAATTCCAAACCCTATTCGCTCGAACAAATGCAAGAATTTCAAAAATACGTTAACGAAACTTATAAAAAATAATAAAATTCACCTCTTAATGGAGGTGATTTTTTATTTTTTAACCAAAAACTAAGATTATCTCACTATATAATAGAATTTTAGAAATCAATAAAAGTATGAATTTCATAAAATAAACCCAGCTCAACAACTAAATTAGTGGCAGGTATGGTAATTTAAAATGCAAAAACAATAGAGCGAAGTTAAATATTACAAGTAAACCATGGCGTAATAGTGAGAACCAATTTCCTATATAAAAGCTTGATTTTTTATAATTTCAGGCTTTTATTTGCACAAAATTATTCAAAGTGATAAAATATATTAAGCTTATGAAGAATTTAGTAATCGTAGAGAGCCCAGCTAAGGCGAAAACTATCGAAAAATATCTCGGTAAAGATTTTACAGTAATGTCCAGCGTTGGGCATATTCGCCAAATTGCTAAAAAAAATAAAGACGGCGGTCGTCCAATAGAGACAAATAATAAATATAAAATTACTTTCGAAATTGATCCGGGAAAGAAAAAAGTTGTTGCAGAACTTCGAAAAGCGGTAAAAACTGCAGATGAAGTCTGGCTCGCAACCGATGAAGACCGCGAAGGTGAAGCAATCGCCTGGCATCTTTGCGAAGTTTTAAAATTAAACCCAAAAACCACCAAACGAATTGTTTTTCATGAAATCACCAAAACAGCAATCGAGGAGGCGATCAAAAATCCACGAACGATTGATATGAAAATGGTTGAAGCACAGCAAACTCGCCAAACTTTAGACTGGTTAGTTGGCTTTGATTTAAGCCCAGTTGTGTGGAGAAAAGTTCCTGGTGGAAAAAGTGCGGGTCGTGTACAGAGCCCAGCGGTTAGATTGCTTGTGGAACGCGAACGTGAAATTGAAAAATTTGGTACAAAAAGTTCGTTTAAAATTACGGGAGAATTTATCGTGCCAAATTCTGGCGAAATTCTAAAAGCCGAACTTAACAAAAAATTCGAAACCGAAAAAGCTGCAACCGATTTTCTCGAAAGCCTAAAAACGGCGAATTTTAAAGTTGCAAGCGTTTCGAAAACTCCTGGAACCCGCAATCCAAGCGCACCTTTTACAACTTCAACACTTCAACAAGAAGCTAACGCTCGACTGGGATTTTCGGCTAAAAGCACAATGGCGGCGGCACAAAAACTTTATCAATCTGGTAAAATCACCTACATGCGAACCGACAGTGTGAATTTGAGTAGTTTTGCGATCGCTTCAAGCGCAGTTTTCATTAAGAAAAAATTTGGCGAAAAATATCATAAAGCCCGAAAATTTGCTACAAAATCAGCTGGAGCACAAGAGGCTCACGAAGCTATTCGACCAACCGGGATTGAAAACGAAAAAGTTTCTACCAGTCAAGATTTACAGAAAATCTATACATTAATTCGCAACCGAACGCTCGCCAGCCAAATGGCGCCAGCGCAAATCGAAAAAACTACTGTTAAAATTGAAATTTCGAACCAAGAATATTATTTTGAAGCAAAAGGCGAAGTTGTTGTTTTCGATGGGTTCTTGAAAGTTTATTCAAGCAGTAAAAAAGACGAATTCTTACCAGAACTCGCCAATGGCGATAGTTTGAATTTTAACGAAATTATTGCGAAAGAAGTTTTCTCACGACCGCCAGCACGCTACAGTGAAGGTTCGCTCGTGAAAAAACTCGAAGATTTAGGAATTGGTCGCCCTTCAACTTATGCCACAATTTTGGACACAATTCAGGCACGTGACTACGCCGCAAAGGGTGAAAATGAAGGCGAGCCTCGCAACACAATCCAAATTTCACTTTCGAAAAATGAAATTAACCGAGAAATCGTTCAAGAAAAAACCGGCTCTACTAAAGGTAAGCTCCTCCCAACAGCAAGCGGAGAAGTTTTAAGCGACTTCTTAAACGACTATTTCAATCAAGTTGTAGACTATGGTTGGACAGCGAATCTTGAAAATGACTTCGATAAAATTGCCGTTGGTGATGAAAATCGACTTGAAGTTCTTGATAATTTTTATAAGCCTTTCCATAAGTTAATCATGGAATCCGGCGAGATTGATCGCAACGCTGTGGCACCTGCGCGCGAGCTCGGAATTGATCCGAAAACTGGCCGAAAAGTTTTTGCACGTTTTGGTCGTTTTGGTCCAATGATTCAGTTGGGTGACAATAAAGTTGAGGGCGAAGAAGTTAAATTTGCACCAATGCCTGCTGGCGAAAAAATCGAAACTGTTTCGCTTGAAAACGCACTAAAAATGTTCCTTCTTCCGCGCCACGTAGGAAAAACTGCCGATGGCAAAGAAATTACTTCGAACATTGGTCAATACGGCCCCTATATTAAAGTTGAAAATACTTTCGTAAGCATTAAACCAATGTCGCCGTTTGAAATTACCGAAACCGAAGCGCAATTGCTTTATGAAGAAAAACTAAAGGCTGATGAGAAAAAAGTGCTTAAAAAGTTTAAAAATGGAATTAAAATTTCTCGCGGTGGATTTGGCCGAAAATATATCGCCGACGACGAGGTCAAAGCACTGCTACCAAAAGATTTAGATATTGAAAAAATTAACGAAAAACAAGCAAGTGAATTAATTGAAGTTGCAAAATCACGAAAATCTATCAAAAAAACTACAACTAGAAAATCAACTAAACGAAAAACACCTTCGAAAAGTACTAAGAAATCCATGTCGAAAACGAAAAAATCCGAAAAATAGTATTTAATATTTTATCATAAGCGCAAGCATAATGACATAAAAGTTTAAAAAATAAATTTTTATGTCATTTTTTGTTGTTTTTTACAATTTTGTGGTATAATATAAATAAAGAAGATATAAATGGTATTGACAAGTAGTAAGTATTATTTATAAATAATACTTCGTTTTTATAGTAATATTAATTTTAAAAAGGGAATTATGGAACAAGAAAATCAGATTCAGAACGAAAAAGTCCAATTAATTCAAACGGTTATTTCTAATGCTCTGCAAATTATTGACCAGCCACGAGAACGTGAAATAATTAACCGCCGCTTTGGGCTTGGCGAAAAAAAGCAAACACTTGAACAAATTGGCGAAAAACTCGACATTACTCGCGAGCGTGTTCGACAGCTCGAGAAAGCTGCACTTATTCGACTAAAAATTGCCGCCGAAAAGGGTAATATTGAACATTTAGCCGAAATCGAGAAAAGCATTATTCGAAATCTCGCCGAAGTTGGACGAATTTCAAAAACAAAAGAACTCGTTGAAAAAACTATTGAATCTGAAGCCGACGATAATCAAATTTTTAACTTTTTATTCATTGCTGAAATTAGCTCAAAATTAGTGTTAGTGCAAGAAAATGATAAATATCGTAGCGCGATTGCTAATGCAGAATATGGCGATGAACGAAAAATTAAAAAATCAATCGATGAAATTGTCAATATCATCAAAAAGAACAAAAGTCCAATAACATTAGATCAACTTGACGAACAGTTGAGTTATGAACACCCAAGCCAAATTAACGCAATTGCTAGAATTTCGAAACTTCTTGCAACGCTAAATGGTCTTTGGGGTCTAGAAAAATGGCCAGCCGTAAACCCAAAAAATATTCGTGATAAAATTTTTGTGATCTTAGAATCGCACAAAGAACCAATGCATTTTTCGGAAATCGCAGAAGAAATTCGAAAGAGTGATTTTAGCCGTAAATCCGTTACAACTCAAGCAATCCACAACGAATTAATCAAAGACAAACGCTTCGTTTTGATTGGTCGCGGAATTTACGCCCTTGACACTTGGGGCTTTAAGCGCGGAACCGTTGCTGATATTATTACAGCTGTTTTGCGTGAAGCAGGTGAACCACTTTATCGTGACGAAATTGTTAAACGCGTGCTCGAGAAACGCAAAGTTAAAGAAACAACTGTTTTGTTAAACCTTCAAAGCAAAAAAGAATTCAAGCGTGTCGCAAAAGCAACCTACGCTTTAGCAGAAGAAGCTTAAAAACAAATAAATCGCTCGTTTTTGAGCGATTTTCTTTTTCGAAAACCAGAAAAAGCATAACCGCCATCTTGATTTTTTTACAGTTTTATGCTATTATTTAAACACTATGATGGCATTTTTTTCAATCTTATTTAACCCTTTCGTCTGGCTAACTATCGTAGCGATTTTAGCTTTTCTAACTTGGCAAAATTACAAAAAAATCGATAAGCTCAACGTCATGAACACCGACAGTGTTCTTTTGGCGCTTGAAATTCCAAAAACGAATGATAAATCTGAACTTGCCGCCGAGCAACTCCTTGCCAGTTTGCACGGAATTTTGCGTGACTCAACCGAACTAAAGAATAACAACGGCGTTCAAGAACATTTAAGTTTCGAAATCGTATCCGTTAATGGTGCAATTCGTTTTTATGTTTGGATGCCACGAACTTTGCAAAGTTTTGTTGAAGGGCAGATTTATTCACAATATCCAACAGTTCAAATTTATGAAGCAAAAGAGGATTACACGGCAAATTCTGAAAACAAACACGTTATTTATTCTACTGAAATCGATCTGATTGAAAACGAAGCCTTACCAATCAAAACTTTTGATGGTTTTGAAGTTGACCCACTAGCCGGAATTACCGGAACACTCGCCAAACTCGACGGAACAAACGACCAGCTTTGGATTCAAGTTTTGGCGCGACCGGTTGCAGATGAATGGCATAAAAAATCAGATGAATGGATTAAAAAAGTTAAGTCTGGTAAAAAAGCTTTCAAGATTGACTGGAAATATATTTTACAAATTCTAGAAGCCCTGTGGACACCGCCAGAAGGTTCAGGAGACACTAAAAGTGAACCATCCGACCGCGATAAAACTCGTATTTCGAAAGCCGAAGAAAAAGCCACAAAACTTGGTTATCAGGTTAAAATTCGCTTGGCTTATTTGGGTGAAGATGAAAATACCGCAAGACTTCAAATTCAAGCCTTAACCGGAACATTCAAACAATTTAACAGTACAAACCTAAACGGTTTTAAATCTTCAAATTCTTCACTAGATAAAGATAAAATTCGAGATTTTCAGTCGCGAATCTTCTTTGACGATGGTTATATTTTAAACATTCAGGAACTCGCAAGTATTTGGCACTTACCTCACACCAATGTGGAAACGCCGAATATTGTTTGGGCTTCGAGCAAAACTGCTGAACCGCCTTCAAAACTACCAATCTTGAACGGTGACCGCGCACATGACGAAAACATTTCAGCTTTCGGTTTAACTAACTTCCGCGGAATTAATCATCAGTTTGGAATGCTTCGTCGTGACCGTTCGCGCCACCTTTATATTATAGGTCAAACGGGAACCGGAAAATCTGGATCACTTGAACTTTTGGCGCTTTCAGATATTTTTCACGGTGAAGGTTATGCAATTATTGACCCGCACGGCGATTTTGCACAAAATAATATGCGCTTTATTCCTGAACATCGCCTAAAAGATGTAATTTATTTCAACCCGAGCGACACTGAATTTCCGCTTGGATTCAACCCGCTTGAAGTCACTGATCCAAGCCGAAAATCAAACATTTCTTCCGAAGTTATCGGTGTTTTGAAGCGTATGTTTGGAGACTCTTGGGGTCCACGACTTGAATATATTTTGCGTTTCACACTTCTTGCACTCCTTGATCGGCCAGAAACAACAATGCTCGACATTGCGCGTATGCTAACTGATGGCGATTTTCGAAAAGAAACGCTAACCTATTGTAAAGATGATTCCGTGCTACAATTCTGGAAAAAGGAATTTGGCCAATGGGGTGAAAAGCAGGTGAATGAAGCTATTGCACCGATCTTAAACAAGGTTGGAGCCTTCACGGCCAACCCTATTATTCGAAATATTATCGGTCAACCAAAATCAACCTTTAATATTCGCCAAATTATGGATGAAGGTAAAATCTTGGTTGTAAATCTTTCGAAGGGTTTGATTGGTGAAGACAATGCCTCGGTTCTTGGTTCTTTCTTGGTGACAAAAATTCAGCTCGCAGCTCAATCACGTGCCGACATTGAACGCCTTGAAGATCGCCGACCATTCCACCTTTACGTTGACGAGTTCCAAAACTTTGCCACCGATTCTTTCGCGGTGATTCTTTCAGAAATTCGAAAATATGGCTTAACTTTAACCGTTGCTAATCAATATGTTTCACAAATGACCGACAGCGTTAAAAATGCGGTCTTTGGAAACGTTGGCTCGATTATCTCATTCCGCGTTTCGGTTGAAGATGCACCAATTTTAGCTGAACAATTTAAACCACAGTTCGATGCTTCAGATTTAATGAGTTTAAACAACCGCCACTTTGTGATGACGATGATTATCAATGGTGAAAAATCAACACCATTTAGTGCGACAACTTTAACTTTGCCAAAACCTTTTAATGATTTGAGTGCAAAAATTATCGAAAACACTCGCCGAAATTACAGTACGCCGCGCGCCGTTATCGAACAACGAATTCGTGATATTTTAGTTCCGCCAAAAGAACTAATGACAAAAGCCTGGGCTGAACGCAATGGTGTGGAATTTTCGAAAAAAGTTGAAGAAAACGTGTTTGCGCCAGTAAAAAATCAGGGAATTCGAAAAGAAAATCCTCAGAATCGAAAACCAGCAGTGAATCCGCAAAATTTCACGCCAGCTCAACCAATGTTTAGTGCAACAAAGGTTGATTTCTCGCAAGCACCAATTGACGCGAAAAAAATCAGTCCAAATTCTGCCGAGCAAAAAGAACCCAGCCTAGGTTTGAAAGATTTATCGAAAGCATTTGCAGAAAAAGGAATTGAAATTCCGCAAGTTTCAAAAAGACGCCGAAAACCACGGACAAAGAATATAAAACCACAACCACGAGATAATCAAAAAAGTGAAAATAATCTAAAGATTGAGCATTAAAATTTGAAAGTAAAGATTATAAGTGGTAAAATTATACACATCAGGAAAGGAATTTAATGAATAAAAACAACTTGATAGAAGTTAAAAATCTCGTGAAAGTTTATCGCGACGGAAACACATATTTTAAGGCACTAAACAATGTTTCATTCGAAATTAAAAAAGGCGAAAGCGTAGCAATTGTTGGAAAATCAGGTAGTGGAAAATCAACTTTAATGCACCTTTTAGCGGCACTCGATAAACCAAATGAAGGTGAAATTTTAATCAATGGTAAAAACATCGCTAAAATGAAAAAACGCGATTTGAACAAACTTCGAAACCGAACCTTTGGGTTTGTTTTTCAGCAATTCTTCATGAATCCAAAAGATACAGTTTTGCAAAATGTAGTTTTGCCACTCAAAATAGCTGGCGTTAACTCAAGAAAGTGCAAAGAAATCGCTTTAAAGGCGCTCGAAGCTGTTGAGTTAACTGATAAAGCCAAAAATAAAGCTTCAAATCTTTCAGGCGGACAAAAGCAACGGGTTTGTGTGGCACGAGCAATTGCAAATTCGCCAGAAATTATTTTCGCCGATGAGCCAACAGGAAATCTTGACTCAAAAACAAGTAAAAAAATTGAGGATTTACTTTTTAGTTTAAATAAGGAAAACGGAATTACGCTAATTATCGTAACCCACGATGAAGCATTGGCTGCAAAATGCGACCGCCAAATTCGAATACAAGATGGTCAAATTATTTCGAAAGGAGAAAAATAATGAAATTTTTAGATATGGTCGGAACTTCAGCTTCAAATTTATGGAGAAATAAAGGTCGCACATTTTTGACTGTAATTGCAATTTTTATTGGTGCTTTTACAATTACACTAACTTCGGCAGTAAATACGGGCGTTAATGATTATATTGAACGCCAACTTTCGATTTTCGGAAAAGAGAATAAAGGTGTACAAATCGTTAAAAAAGTTGAAATGAATGGCATTTCGGGTGACTTGAGAGAATATAAAGAAGGTGAAACTGGAGATGATAAAGACCAATCCATATATTCAACACCTTCACTTACAAAAAGTGATATCGAAAAGCTTAAGAAAATTGAAGGTCTTGAAAATGTAAAGCCAGCTGAAAGCATTTCAGGTGACTACATCGAGGGTGCAAACGGTAAAAAATTTGCCTCTGGAAATATTAATGCAATCGATGAAAACACCGAAATCAAACTTGACATTAAAACCGGAAGAGATAATCCAGTAAAAAATGATGTTGTAATTTCGCAAGATTATGTTGAGAGTCTTGGATTTACAGATGATAAAAATGCGCTTGGCAAGACTATTAAAATGCAATTTTCAAATCAATTTAATGGCGAGAAAAAAGTTTATGAGTTTAAAGTTTCTGGTGTGATGAATAAGAACTTACTACAAAACCAGCTAACTGTAATTTCGAGCGAATTTAAAAAAGAAATTTTAGCATTCCAACAAAAAAATATGCCAGAAGCCCAAAAAGAGAAATATTTTGCTGCAACCGCAACTCTAAAACCAGAATTTCGAAGTGAAGAAAAACTTCAAATAGTAAAAAATGCCGGTGATAAAGAAAGATATACTATCACAACTTATGCCGATCAAATAAAAAATCTTACAAATGTCGTAAATGCAATAACTGGTGGACTAACTGTTTTTGGTGCAATCGCACTTCTTGCTGCAAGTTTTGGAATTATCAATACGCTCTACATGAGTGTGCGTGAACGAACTCGTGAAATTGGATTGATGAAAGCTATGGGACTTTCAAATGGAAAAATATTCCAACTTTTCAGTATTGAAGCAATCTTAATTGGCGTAATTGGCTCGATTTTAGGAATTGTACTAGCTTCATTGGCCGGGGCAGCTTTGAATAATTTCGCAACAGCAAACTTCCTCAAAGGACTTGAAGGTTTCGAACTTACAAAATTCACACTACAAAATAATACAATCATAACTGTAGCTATCGCCATTGTGGCCTTTTTGGCTGGCGCTTTACCTGCTCGAAGCGCAAGCAAAAAAGACCCAATCGAAGCCTTGAGATACGAATAAATGGCTCGAAAACACCGCATTTCACAAAATTTCTTGCGATCGCCACGAATCGCACTAATGCTCGTTGGGCATAGTAATATTCGAAAACGCGATTTTACGCTAGATATTGGTGCTGGAAGCGGTGTTTTTACTTTTGCTCTCAGTAAAAAATCTGCGCAAGTTTTAGCAATTGAGTTTGATAGTGAAACTTTCAAAAAATTAAAAAATAACACTAAAAACCTTGAAAATGTTGAGGTTTTGTGTGCAGATTTCTTACACTTCAACCTCTCAAAATTACCTCAAAACTATAAAGTTTGTGCGAATATTCCATTTCATTTGAGCTCGCCTATCATTCAAAAACTCGCAAATGCCCAAAATCCACCAAAAAGTATTTATTTAATTCTACAAAAACAATTCGCGCGTAAGCTAATCGCCGGTGAACAAAATTTCACTTCGGCCTTGGGTGCAAAAACTTTTCCTTTTTTCGAAAATAAAATAAAGAAACCACTCCGTAAGAATGACTTCACGCCACCACCAGCCGTTGAAACTGTATTTTTCGAGATGAAACGGCGAGAAACTCCGCTAATTTCGAAAGAAGAACAGCCGATTTTTAACGATTTTATCGATAAAATGTTCGCCACTCCAGAATTTTACAAAAAACATTGTGGCTTGAAATTTAAAACCAAAAAACCAAGCGAATTAAAGGGTGAAGATTGGATTGAAATCTGGCAATTTAATAAAAATTTTGATAGAATGGAGTAATTATGGCACGAAAAATTAAGTTTGAGACAGCTAAGTTTGATAAAATCACCCCTGGCGGACAAGCCTTGGGAACGCTCGAATCGGGCAAAAAAATCTTTGCGTGGGGCGTTTTGCCGGGCGAAACCGCCAAAATTCAAATTACCAAAAATAAATCGAGTTTTGCTGAAGGTTTTGCGGTTGAAATTTTCGAAAAATCAACCGAAAGAATTGAACCAAAAGATAGCGAAAGTTTTCTTTCAACCAGTCCGTGGCAGATTTTTAATTTTGATTTCGAACAAAAAACCAAGCAAGAGTTAATCCTTGAAAGTTTCCGCCAAGAAAAAATTGAGCTAAAAAATCAAGAAGAACTTTATTCTGACGGAAAAATTTTTAAATACCGCAACAAAGTGGAATTTTCATTTTGGTGGGAAAAATCCGAACAAGATGAAAACGACGGTGAACTAAATTTGGCATTCTTTAGACGCGGCGGAAAGGGAAAAATCCCAGTAGAAGGCACAAGTTTGGCGATGCCAGAAATTAATCAAGCTGGCCAAAAAGTGCTTGAGATTCTGCGCGCAAGAAAAACACCAAGCCGAGATTTAAAAACCTTGTTGATTCGCGCCAGTCAAAAGTGTGAAATTTCAGCTCAGCTTTATGTGAAAGATGAAAACTTTACAATTTTTAGCGAGCAAGAGCTTTCGAAGCTCAACTTTAAAAACTTCGAAATTATCTTTTCGAATCCAAAGTCGCCAGCTAGTGTGATTACCAAAAGACTCCAAAACTCAACAGATCAAAAACTACAAGATTCTGTGCTGGGGATTGACTTCAATTACGCAACGGAAAGCTTTTTTCAAATCAATTTACCGGTTTATGAGCAAGCTTTGCGCGATATGCAAAAATTCATCGATACATCAAAACCAACAGTCGACTTATATTCTGGCGTGGGTTCAATTGGGCTTACGATTGGCGCGGGCGATTTAACCTTGGTGGAAATCAATGAATTTGCGGTGGATGAAATGCAAAAAAACATCAAAAAGCTAAATAGAGAAGAAACCGCAAAAGCTATCTTGGCGCCAAGCGAGAAAGCGCTGGAGTTCATCAAAAAAGGTTCAAACCTAATTGTTGACCCACCAAGAGCCGGAATGAATCGCGAAGTTTGTGAGAAAATTCTCGAAATTGAGCCAGAAAAAGTAATTTACCTAAGCTGTAACCCAACCACACAAGCGCGTGACGTGGCAATTTTGAGCAAAAAATACGAGATAACTTATGCGCGTGGCTATAACTTTTTCCCACGAACGCCACATGTGGAGAGTGTTGTTTTGATGTCAAAAGTTACACCCAGTGAATAAATAAAGTACAGAATATAAAGGCTTATCCTACAGCTATCGTTAAAAGGTATCGGCAGCTTGGAGTGAGCTCTGTTTTTTGTGATAAAAATCAACTAAGTGGTAACATATCCATAGTTAAGAGTTGACAATAGGGAATAGATAACAAGAAAAAATACACCCACTTGCACCCACCTTGAAATTTGCGTGTTCTATAGGGGAGTGAAAATGCTGTATCATATGGAGAATAAATACGGAAAAAGATATTTCACTAAAAAAAGAACTAAAGAAGCTTTAATCTTGTATATTAGCGAAAAAATATTTGAAGAGAAATTTTTAAAAGAAGCAAAAACACTGTATAGCCAAAATTAGTGGTACGCTGATAGTGGTTAAGAAAAATATTTTCTATAACAAAGAATGTACTAAGTAATTTAGACAAAGAAATATCAAATACAATAAAACAAATGAAAAAATTTCAAACTCTATTAAATGGAGATGAAATTAGTATTAGAGATTTAAATATACGACATGAATTTACAGTTAAGTCCTTTTTAGAATTACACTCTCATATATCTAGAAAAAACTACAAGAATGAAATAAAAAATAAAAAATTAAAAGAGAAATATTATACTTACTTTTTAGAGAATAACGTACTAAACGATGTTGAAAAAAATATACTTTTAGAAGATAAATTTTTAAATAGATATTTTTACACATCCAACATTGATTTTATATGTAAAAATGAATTAGATTTATTTGTTTTGGAGATTAAATATAAATACAAAATGAAGGATAGAAATTTTGGAATAAATGTAATGCAATATGAAAAATAAAAGGCTTAAATTTAGAAGGATTGATCGTGTTTAATATTATTCTCGAAAATAAAAATAGACTTTATATATTAGAGAGAACTTAAAATATTAGTGATTGGCTGGATTCAAAAATGGATTTTAATAGTAAAAAAGTTAAGGAAGCTCCAGGTAAAACTAGTTATTTCGAAAACAGGATACAGAGATGCCATGTAATACTGGAGAACAATTATATAAAATTAAATACTCATTGTAATTTTCTTAATTTAAAATATCCTTTCTGCGGTGGTAAATTAATCCCTAGGAAGGGGAAATATGGCGAATTTCTTGGTTGTAAAAAATTTTTCTTCAAAAAAATGCAAGGGTACTCTCAAGTTTTAAAGTTAGAACAAAATATTAATTCTTTTCATACAACTGAAGTTAAATAAAGTACTAATAATTACCCTTTTTATAAAATGGTTTTAACGAATGTAAAATATTGAAATAATACGCAAACGGATACATAATAATTAAATATAATATAAACTTATTTAAAAAATTGATAAATGATATAAATAGTGGTATAATTGTTAAGGTAACTTTTGAGGCAGAAAGTGAAAATAATGATGGATAAGTGGATTAATACAGATGAAGCCGCCGAATACCTTGGAGTAAAAGCTACGACAGTTCATGAATAGATAAAGAAAAACAATGGAATACCTGCACATAAAATTGAACGCCAATGGAAATTTAAAAAAGAAGAATTAGATGAATGGGTTAATAGTGAGAAAAGTGCAGAATAAGTATAAGGAGAAAACTTTATGTTAAGATTAGCTACGGTGTTCAGTGGAATTGGTGCTATTGAACATGCTTTAGATAGAATGAACATTGATCACGAAATTGTGTTTGCTTGTGACAATGGTGATGTTGAATTGGAAACACCGAAGATAAAGATAGATATTAACGCTATTGAAATTGAGCTAAAGTCTCTAAAAAAGAAAGTGCAAACTTTTAATTCAGATTTTGTTGATGAGGAATCTGTCAATTATGTTGCACAACTTGATGTTATGCTCGTAGGGGTTGATTATGAATTGAAAAAATTGCTAGAAGCATTACGAGTATCAAATGAAGAATTAAAGATGATTTATGAAGCTGTAAATGATACAACCAGTATATTAAAAAGTTCAATGGATATATCAAAAGCATCTAAGAAGAAAAAATATAAAGAACTCTTAGAGATTCGAAAACATAATGCTAGTGATGAGGCAAATTTATTTTTTATACTTAGAGTGCTACTAACATTAATAAACGATGAGATTGAATTTGATTCAGAGCCGCTAAAGACTATTGCTAAGAAATATGAACATAATATTAAAAAAATTGTTAAGTCAGGAAAGGATATTTCAGAACGATTAGAGATGATTCATGACAAGCTGCTATACTTGGATACAAGTATAAAATTAAAACAGATTGATGGTTATGAAAATCGTAAGAAATATGTTGATAATCTTTATGCTGGAAAAGAATCACAGAATAAAGTTAGACAAAGCTATATGGCCAACTATAAGATTTCTGAAAACAACTTCCATTGGAATGTTGCTTTTTTGGATGGGAAACAGTATGAGGGTCAGGTTGACTTATTTGTTGGTGGAAGCCCTTGTCAGTCTTTCAGCTTAGTTGGAAAGCAAAGAGGACTAGAAGACACAAGAGGAACGTTGTTTTACGAATATGCTCGTTTAATAAAGGAAATAAAACCTAAGGTTTTTATATACGAAAATGTAAAAGCTATTCTTAGCAATGACGGTGGTCGTACTTGGGAAAAGATGAAAGAGGTTTTTGCGGATCTTGGGTATAGGGTCTATTACACATATAATAATAAGCCATCTGTATTAAACGCAAGAGATTATGGCATACCTCAAAATAGAGAGAGAATGTTTGTGGTTGGATTTAGAGCGGATATTAATATGTTGAAAGAATTTGAATTCCCAGCGCCAATTCCTCTTAAAAAAAAGATGCAAGATATACTGTTGGACAATGTCTCAGGAGCATATTATCTTCCTAAGAAGGGCGTTGATTTTGTAACTAGTGAGAAAAACCTCACTAAGCGTTATACACAAATAGATGGCGAAATAGCATTATGTCAAAAGAAGAATCAACAATTTAATTGGCATGGTGATTTTATTTTTGTTGAGGAAAACAAAAATATGGAAAAAACCATGGAAGATTTAGAAAAGTACTTTTTGTCAGAAAAGGTTGAAAAATATGTAATGGCTACTGGAACCAAAAAATTTTATTCTCGCCCAGAAACTGATTTAGAGGTGGCTAGACCGTTGTTGACGACTATGCATAAAATGCATAGAGCAGGAGTCGATAATTATGTTCATACAAATGGAAGATTAAGAAAGTTAACTCCAAGAGAATGTTTAAGGTTAATGGGATTTTGCGATAGCTTTAAAATTGTAGTTTCAGACACATCAATGTATCAGCAAGCTGGGAATTCAATTGTCGTAGATGTGCTAATTGCAATTATGCGGGAAATTTTGAGCTCTGTTGCTAAAAATGAGATAATGTAAGGAGTGTAATATCATGGCAAAGATAAACAAAATTATTAGAGGAGTGCCATCTAGTTTTGTATTTAGTAATATGAAGCTTGATGCGGATAAAGGTGCTGGAGAAGCTAAATTATTTATTGGGCCGAAAAGTCAAATAACAGAGATTAATGATTTTTTTAAATTTAATCAAGGGTATAGCTATAGATTTAATAAAATCAATTTATTAAATTATTTGCATGAAGTAAAAATGGAGTATGTTTTTCAATATGTCAACAGATATAAGAACGCAAGCATTGAGACATGGCAAGATTTATATAACTCTATTGAAAATATGCAGGATTCAGAAATGAAAATCCATTTAACTGAATATGATGATGCAAACAGAGTTTATGTTAGAGCGGAAGAAGATATCTTTAGTAAAATAGTTAGAAAAATTATTGTTCCTAAACTTACGAATATTGAATTTGTAAGAGATGATGATACACGTGAGATTTTGGTGCTCCTCAAAGTGAATTATGACTATGACATAGACAAAAATGATATAAGTGCAGAAACGGATATTACTAAAGAGATTAATTTTACTACGGGTTTCGAATCGGCATTTTCACGTAACAGAATACTTTTTGGAGCGCCAGGAACAGGTAAGAGTTTTAGTATCAACCAAGATGCCAAGAGTCTTATTGGAAATGAAAATAACGATGATTATGAACGTGTAACTTTTCACCCTGATTATTCTTACGCAAATTTTGTAGGAACATATAAGCCAGTACCTACGGTTGATAGTAGTGGAAAAGATGCAATTACATATGAGTATATTCCTGGACCTTTCATGCGTATTTATGTTAAAGCATTGAAGAATAGCAGAACTGACACTATTAAGCCATTCTTATTGATCGTTGAAGAGATTAACCGCGCTAATGTTGCGGCTGTATTTGGAGATATATTCCAGTTGCTTGATAGAGGTGATGACTTTGTTAGTGAATACCACATTCAGGCGTCAGAAGACATTAAAAAGTATCTCGCAAATGAATTTGGTGGAAATCCGAATGATTATAACAGGATAAAAATTCCAGATAATATGTTTATTTGGGCAACTATGAATAGTGCAGACCAAGGAGTATTTCCCATGGACACTGCATTTAAGAGAAGATGGGATTTTACATATCTTGGAATTGATGATAGTGATGTGAATATAAAGGGAAAGTATGTTGAACTTGGAAAGGAAAAAAATAAAAAAATAATCGAGTGGAATTCTCTTCGTAAGTCGATAAATGATTTCTTAGCAGAGCAAAATATTAACGAGGATAAGCAACTAGGCCCTTACTTTTTAAATAAAGACATTGTTATCCCAAAAAGTGGAGATGTGATTGACAAGGATAAATTCATAAATGCGTTCAAGAGTAAAGTAATCATGTATCTGTTTGATGATGCGGCGAAGCAGAAACGTAAGACATTATTTGAAGGTTGCGATATAGGAAATAGGACAAGATATTCTTCAATTTGCAAAGAATTTGATGATAAGGGTATTTATATTTTCAATTCATCGATAACAAATAAAGTGGAGTTTAAGCCAACTTTATCCCAATTTACACAGCAAAATAATAGTAGTCCTGATAATGGTGATACATTAAACACAAATAACAATGATTTAGGTTTGCATGGAAATAAAGCTGATCAGCAATCTAATGACTAAGAGGACTTGATGTATGATTTCAAAGTTTTTGCAAGAACAAAAGCGATACACTCTGAAAGATCTCAGAAATAGACTGGAATGCTTTGATGAACATAAGTTGATAAAAATAATCAAGAAGCTCAAAGAATATGGTGTCTTGAAAGCTGTCAAAGCTTCAGATGAACAGAAAGATATGTCTGAACTTATGGATGAAGACATAGAAGTTGCCAATATTGATGTAGATGATAAAGGTTATTATTATATCTTCACATATGTTGGTATCATTGTTGTGAATGGTATTGTTCTGAAGTGTTATCCAAAATACTTATTATCCAATGATAAACCAAAGGAAGAACTATGCCAAATTCTTAAAGTATTAAAGAAGTACAAATCAAAAGAGCAGATAATTCATATGTTCACTGAAAGTAGTGATCATAGTAGTTTCAACCAGCTCGCAGTAATGCTTTTTCTGTTACAAGACTATTATGAGAATGGCATATATAGCAATACACAGGATATTATCGAAAACAATGGATTAGGAGAAATTCTTTGGGATAAGACAATAAACGATACATTTGCCCTTATTTATAATAATAGACCATATTATACTGATTTACAAACTAAGAAGAGAGTTATAGATGATCATAATTACTTTAAGCGACTTCATGAGTGTATTCTTACAATAGTATCGAAAGAACTTAAAGATGCAGACTTACTTGAATTGTTTGAGATAACTGAGATGGACCTATCTGATAAACAACTTGACGATTTTGGTGATGACGATTATATATTAGAAAGGCTAGAAAAAGAGTTAAGCACACAATTCAATACAAGAAAGCAATTAATTTTAAAGACAATATATACATACGTTTATGAAAATGGAACTTTGTATGATGAAGATTGCTTTTCATCATTTGGAACAAACAAGTTCAATTTGGTGTGGGAAAAAATATGTGCAGAAACCATGGATAACCAGCTTGATGTGGAATTGAAAAATCTTAAGTTACCTCGTAGTCTCAACGCTAAATATGATGAAAATCAAAAACTCATCGATTTAATAGAAAAGCCATATTGGTCGTTCACAAGAAATACAGCCACAAAAACATTGATTCCAGATTTTATTTCGATTCAGGGAAATCAGTTCATCATATTTGATGCTAAGTACTATAATGCCCTGATCGAGAAAAATAATGTTCCAAAAGGACAACCAGGAATCGAATCAGTAACGAAGCAGTATTTATATCAACTAGCATATAAAGAGTTTATTGAGTATCAC
>CAUQGB010000006.1:0-41228 GCA_963517825.1 uncultured Candidatus Saccharibacteria bacterium | reverse complement strand
CGTTTTCAAGAAGCTGTAAAAAATACAGTTACAAAAATTACGGGTCAAACACCGGTAGCACGTTTGCCTAAAAAATCAATTGCGACTTTCAAAATTCGTGGTGGAATGGGTGCTCCAATTGGCTATAGTGTAACTTTGCGCGGTGATCGAATGTATGAATTCCTTGATCGCCTCGTAAACGTTGCATTGCCTCGCGTTCGAGATTTCCACGGAGTTGGTGCAAAAGGTTTCGACAAAGGTGGAAACTATAACTTGGGAATTTTAGAACAATCAATTTTCCCAGAATTGACTTTCGAAGAAACACAAATTCTTCACGGACTTCAAGTTACTTTCGTAATTAAAAACGAAGGTGAAGCTCACAGTCGAGCACTACTTGAAAAATTCGGTATTCCATTTGAAAAGAAAGGAAAAGCGTAATGGCTAAAAAATCAATGATTGCAAAAGACTTGAAGCGCAAAAAAATGATTGAAAAATATGCTGCAAAACGCGCCGAATTGAAAGCCGCTGGTGACCAAGAAGGTCTTCAAAAGCTTCCACGCAACTCAAGTCCTACACGACTTAAGAACCGCGACAATTTCGATGGTCGACCACGCGGTTACATGCGACGATTTGGTATGAGCCGAATCACTTTCCGCATTAAAGCTTCAAAGGGTGAAATCCCAGGCGTAACGAAAAGTAGTTGGTAGAAGGAAGGAGAAAATATGTCATTACAATCAACTGACCCTATTGCCGACTTTCTAACTCGCATTCGAAATGCAGCAATGGTTGGCAAAAATGAAATTCGCGTTCCTTCAAGTAAATTGAAAGAAGTTGTAGCGAAAGAGCTTGCTAAAGCTAATTATATTGAATCCGTTAAAGTTGAATCAGCAAAACCTCGCGATATCTTGGTAGTAAAAATTGCTAAAGACGGCGAAGCTGCTCGCTTTAATGAACTTACTCGAATGAGTAAACCAGGACGCCGAATGTATGTAGGCGTAGAAGAAATCCCACGAATTAAAAGTGGTCGTGGAATGGTTCTACTTTCAACTTCAAAAGGTGTAATGAATGGTTTTGAGGCTAAAAAACAACGACTGGGTGGCGAATTGCTACTTAAAGTTTGGTAGCCCAAAATCTAGAGAAAATAAAAACAAGCTTTCTGCTGAGAGCTTGTTTTTATTATATGACTTTAAATTTTATGACAAATTATCATTGAAGTAGTTTACTCAGTAAGATTAACCCGTTCCTTAAGTAGGATATTAAATATACATAAAAATGTAAATTATCACTAGATTCTTAAAATTATTGATGTGAGAATTTAAAAAATAAATAGACCATCCCTCATTAGCAGATACTGATATAGATATTAAAGCTCAGCAACCGATCCAATAAAAGAAATCAACATACCATAAAAGATCTGATAGGATGATTATTATAAAAGAGCACATAATCAATATAGCTAATATTACTAGATAAGACATAGTCTTACGACTATGAGGATTTTTTATTTTTAACGCAACAAAGAATCTATACAATAGTAGACGGAAATATTTTACTAATTCCTATTCCTTAGAAGCTATTAAGTCTAGTAGAGCTGAAACATATTCTGCCTGAGACCAGGTTAGCGGTGCAACCGAAAGATGCTTTAAATTTCGCGGGTCAATTTGTTCAGGTAGGATTCCTGTTGACGTTTGCCGATCTGAAACCCAATCTAGAATCTCTTTTGCTTTTAAAATTTCACCTCGAGCGATATAAAATTCAGCACGCCAAAGTGTTGTAATAGGCCAAATATTTGCTTCATAATCATTGCTAAAACGGTAATAAACATCATTCTCGAAGCGCGGCAAACCAATTTGATTATATACATTAAACCGTTTTTCGAGCACGTCAAACGCATTGTGAAGCTTTTCGCCCGTAAAGTCAAAAAGATTAAATATAAAGGCTCCATAAAAACTTGAGGCATCGATTTTCGAATCCTTCTCACCATTCGGCCAAATTCCTCGATAAAAATAGCTATTTTCTGGATTAAATAGTTCATTTTGCGCCGAAGTTCGAATCTTTAAAGCTTGATCTCGCCATTTTTTAGCATCTCGCGCACGATTGAGCTGTTGTGCTAAATTTGAAGCTGAATAAAGAGCTGCAAAAACAACCGAAGTCGAATAAGTCGTCGAGAGAAAATCCATCTCCCAAAGTTCATAATTAGGTTTTGGTAAATTATTTTCACCGCAAAAACCAACCAAAAAATCTGCAATCGGCTTCACTAATTCATCATAAAATTCATCCAAAATAGAATTATCGCGAAATTTTTTATAATATTGCGCAAACAAGAATAAAATTCCAGCAGTTTCATCAATCTGAATTGGTAGATTTCGCGTTTCGCCACCTTGAGAATATGGATGCCAACTAGGGCCAAGCTCGCCATTTGGTAAATATTTATGCATCATAAAACCGCCCAGTGTAAGGGAGCTCTTGCAAAAAGTGAAAAATCTTTGCGGCTCATCGCGATATCCGAGCCGAATCAAAGGCCAAATCGCAAAAAGTGCATCTCGTGGCCAACAATAAGAATAATCATCTCGAGCATAGTTAAGCATTTCGGTGTCATTACTTGCAATAGGAGCACCAGTTTTTGCAAGATGAGATTTAACTAGCATTAGGCTCTGGATAAACTTTTTCTGATATTTTAGGTCTAGTTTTTTCGAAAAACGCAATGCTGGAACAAGCCATTTTTGCCAAGATTTTTTAGTTTCGGATAAAGCTTTCGAAAAGCCTTCATCTCGCATTTTTTGAAAATTTGTTAAAGCAAGCTGGTGGTCGTCTGCACAAGAAATAGAATATTGAAAATCTGCACTTTCGAAAACGCCTAAAGAGAAGTTAAAACCAAGCACTGAGTCGGTTTGACCATGTTCAACATTTGAACCAGAAAGAATTCCATCTTCGGCATCGCACCAAGAGCCAAGTTTTCCTTCAATCCCAAATAATCCAACCGTGTGTTGATCGAAATCTTTAAATCTTTTTTGATTAAAATCGCCGCCAATTTTTTGCGCAGAAATAATAAATGCACGTTTTCCACGATAATGCAAGATCGCCTTTTCATCGTCTTCAAGAGGTAAAAATTGTACAGTATCAGCTAAATGAAAACTGCTGTTAATTGCAAAATTTTGATGCAAAAATAATTGAACTTCACGTGGATAATTTGCAAGGTTTTGCACCTGAATTTTACGCGCAAAAACATCAAAATCACTAACTACAAAATCTGTAAACATGATTTTTATCTGTAAATTATTGTTTATTGCTTCGGTTTTAGAGATTAGTGCATCTTCGAAATATTCAAAAGAGAATTGCCAATCACCGTTTTGCAGCCACGAAAATTCATCACCAATTTTAATACCAACGCGATGAAAAAGATCGCGGCCAAGAGTGTGATTTTCATATCCGTTGTCTGGAAAATAAAAATCACTAACCAAACCGAATTCATTTAGGCCAATATTTAAATTTCCATTGCTTAAAATCGCTGTTTTTGCCATTTTAACCTCACTTTCTCTTAGCAAACATTAAGTTTTTATGAAGCATTCGCGCAAATATTTTCTTTCGTTTTGGCGTTTTTGGAGCTTTCGAAAAAGACTTTTTAAGAATTTTTTGCGTTTCTTGAACTTTTTTAGGCGGTAAAGGTGAAACATCTTTCAAACGAAAATCCATATCTCGCAGAGCGTCCATAAAATACAAAAACGCATCATAGGGTGATTTATATGGTGAAAAATACGCATGAACATCACCGTCGTTAAAGTATTTTGTGCACATATAGTATGGGTGGTCGCTAGTGGTTAGACGTCGCCAATCTTCAACAAGTGCGCCATTGTAAGAATTATAAACTCGCGGTTTTAAGGCATAAAGATACTTCATTGCTTCTTGTTGCATTGAATTTCCAAGCCACGCAGTTAGATCGCGCTCAGTATCCGCCCAAGTAACGGTTTGAGGCATCGAAATTTCCGCAACAGGCTCGGCTTGAGCAGCTTCTGTAACAGTTTTAAAATCATGGCTTGGATTTTTCAGCCACTCAGCGACTAAGCTTTCGAAAAAGTTAAAAATTCCAGATTCTTTCCATTGGTGTTCGCCGAAAGTTTCATAATCCATGAAAAGATTAATTATGTCACCACGATAGCTCGCCGATTCTAGCCAGCTGATATATTTTTCGGTTGTTAGCGGATATTCTTCCCAGTTTTGGTTTGAAAATCGAAAAGCTAAATCATCAGAAAGCTTATAATTTTTTAAAAGAAGGCGAATATTTTTAGTATTTTTTGGTTTATATACAAAATTCGGCGAACGCCACCCCAGCACAGGATCCCATCCTTCAGCCAAAATTGCTTTAAAGCCAAAATCATCCGCCCATCTACCTAATTCGTCATTATAAGAAAGTTCTGTGTTTCGAAAAGATGTCGTTTCTACGCCAAAAACTTCACGAATCTTTGATTGATGTGCACGAACTTGCGCCTCAAATTCCTCGCGATCAAAAAAGAAGGCTAAACTGTGATAATAAGTCTCTGCGACAATTTCCGCTCGGCCAGTTTGAACTAGACGCTTAAAACTCTCAAGAACATCTGGCGCAAATTGCTGAGCTTGATCAATAAAAGTGCCTGTTATCGAAAAAGAGAATTTGAATTCAGGGTGACGAGCTAAAAGCTTCTCGAGTAGGTTATTCATTGGGATGTAAGATTTCTCAGCTACTTTTCGAAAAATTTCACCATTACTTTGGCGCTTCAAACCTTTTTCTTCGCTAAAATAATCCCTGTTTTTACCAACATTAAAAATAGTTTGATCATCGCGAACTCGCCATGGCTGATGAACGTGGAGATATAGAACAATCGATTTTTTAGCCATTTTTTTCCTCTGTTAGATGTATGAATTCATCCATAATTTGGTCGGCAATATCACTCCAAGAAATTTTATTATATTCTTTTCGAACGCCTTTTTTAAGATTATTTAGAAGTTTTTTATTTACCGAAACTTCATAAATTTGATTTGCAAGCTTTTTAGTATCCCAAAAATCGTAGCGCAAAATGTTCTGCAAAACTTCACCAACGCCAGACTGTTTTGAAATAATTAACGCGTTGTTAAAGTGTGCTGCTTCAAGGGCTGTTAACCCAAAAGGCTCATTAACCGAGCTCATCACGAAAACATCTGCAACCCCATAAGCATCGCGCCATTTGTCTCCGCGCAAAAAGCCAGTGAAGAAAATTTTATCAGCAATTCTAAAATCGCTAGCCATTCTAATAAGCTCGTTACGTTGCTCGCCATCACCAACAAGGAGAAGAGCGATTTTCGGGTTCCTTGAAGCCGCTTTAGCCATGGCTCGCATTAAATATGTTAGACCTTTCTGAACAGTAAAACGAGTTAAAGTCATCACAACTGTATAGCCTTGTGATTTTAAATATTCAAGATAGCGATAAGTTTGCTCATCGTAGTCTTGTGGGCTAGCAAGTGTTGAAGTTTCGATTGCATTATAAACAACCTCGACTTTTTCTGGAGAAACTTTATATTTATCAATTATTACATCTCGTGTATTTTTTGAAACAGCAAAAACCTTATCTGAATTGCAAATTCCAGCGTATTCAATATCATGAATTTGTTGATTGCCAGATGTTCCACCAGAACGATCGAATTCTGTTGCATGAATATGCGTAACAAGCGGAGCACCCGTAATCTCGCGCGCTAGTATTCCAGCTTCCATCGTAAGCCAATCGTGCGCATGAATAACATCCGGTTTGTTTTCTGGAACACTTAAATATTCACGAATAAATTCACAATATTCTTTTTGAATCGAACGAATATCCGGCAAAAAATCACCCACATTGTGGCTCGACCGCGACCAATGCGGTGCATCATAAGCTCCAGCACCAAATTTATGAATCTCAGAAAAATTCGTAGCATTTAGCACTTTCATAAAATCAATTTCGGTATGTTTGTTTTTATACGGAACAACAAACTCAATTTCAGCACCATCTTCAGCTAGCGCTTTTGCCATATAAAAACAAGCTACACCCAAACCACCACTGTTATGGGGAGGAAGCTCCCACCCGAGCATTAGAATTTTCATTTTTTGCCTTTACGATTAAAATTTACATTTCTATTTTAGCAAATTTAAGATGAAAGCGCAAGCGGTTTAACCAGTTATCTGCTTTAAACTAAATGGTTGGCGAAAACTGTTTTATTTCTTGAACACATTTCTTATAATCTGGGCAATATTTTTCAACTTCTTGCCAAAATTTAGACGAATGGTTCATTTGCCGAGTATGACAAAGCTCATGAATAATCACATAATCAATCAAATGGTGTGGTAAATTCATTAACGCGATATTTAAAGAAATTGTTCCACTAGAAGAGCATGAACCCCACCGTGTGCCCGTGTGCGAAAAACGCAATTTCTCAAAGCTAAAACCATACTTTTCTGCCAAAAAATCAATTCGGCGGGGTAAATACGCTTTAGCTTGCTTTCGAAGAATTTTTGATACAGTTTTGCGGATTTCCGATTGAACAAGTTGATTTTCGAAAGCTAACTCTTGCGGAATTTGCACTAAAATCCGATTTCCTTCATTCGAAATTTTAATTTCTTTACCCGAAAATTTTCGCAAAAAAAGCGTGTGAGTTTTACCAATTAAATCTCCGTCTTGATAAGAATTTTTAGCGTTGTGTGTTGCGAGCATTTTTCGAATTTCATCTCGATTACCGTTAACAAGCCGCCGAACAGCAAATTCTGGTGAATAATAGGGGATTGACGCGCGCAAACTTCCATCAACACCGACAGAAAGTTTCACGGAGCGAGCGAGTTTGTTTTTTCGAATTTTAATTTCACCAAACTCTTTATCGACTATAGACATAAAAATATTATAGCACTTTTAAAAAGAGTTATCAAAATCTATTGCTACGTTTCAACATTTCTAATTCTTGGAGTTTTAGTCGAATGTCTTTAAGCTTAGCAAAAATAATAAACGATAAATTATAAATTATCACATACGCAAAAGGCGCAGCGATAAGACAAGCAGGCAGCATCAAAAAACCAGCAAAAGGTTCTTTCGTCGTTAAAATAATAACAAAAACACCAACTATTATAGTTAAAAATATTCCTGTGAAAATATTCAAAACACACCGATGACTTTTAATCTTATTTTGTAAAATTTCAGGATTTTCAAGCCTATTAACCCTAAAGTATCCTAAAATAGAAATAAGAAATCCACCTAACATAAAAGCAGATAGCAACACAGCAAATATATACTCTATAACAACAAAGAAATACCCCAAAGTATTAACAAAGACCATAATAACATTATCCATAATATAACCACTTATACACTAGAATAAAGTAAAAAACAAGGTTAAAATAAAAAACACCATTTCTGGTGTAAAAAGGCAAATTTGGCACGGGCAGAGAGATTCGAACTCCCGACACCAGGTTTTGGAGACCTGTGCTCTACCAACTGAGCTATACCCGTATAGAACTATTTTAACATAAAAATTTCGAAAAGTGAAGAGTTTTTGGAAAATTTCTACTAAGTATTGACAAAAAAGCTTTTTTATGATACAATAATAACAAGTTAAAAGCTTCAACTATGAAAATTGAGCTT
The DNA here is from genome assembly GCA_963517825.1 of uncultured Candidatus Saccharibacteria bacterium. GTDB lineage: Bacteria > Patescibacteriota > Saccharimonadia > Saccharimonadales > Saccharimonadaceae > Nanogingivalis. The sequence continues at coordinate 33,636 of CAUQGB010000006.1, read as the reverse complement.
TTAGCTCGGATTTTAAGAAGTTGGCTTTTTGCAAATATTTTTTAGAAAAGGAGGCCAAAATAATGGCCGGAATCATAAATTGGGTTGAAACCCAAAACCAAGAAAAACTCAATGAGATCGCTAAGCATTTCGAAGGAAAAGTGACGCCAAAAACATCACAATCTGAAGTTGAAAATAAGCTTGAAAAAGCTCATTGGAAAAACGATGTTAAAGAGCTAGTATTTTGGCTGGCTTATGCGAAGTTTTACGGATTTCCTATTAAAGGACGTCCGTTATTTAAAAAAATTGAAAAACTATGGCCTTCAGGGCATTGCCCCGAATTGGCGAACGCATTTCACTTCTTAAATACTATCTATGCAGAAGGACACACTGATCGCGAAAATAGCGCTCAAATGTGCAATTACGCCACATTATTGGCGGAATTATCGCAAGTTTAGCCAACAAAAAAATAAGCCCGAAATCGGGCTTTTTTCTTTTTTCATTTTTATTCAGCAAATTGTGAATTATATAGCTTAGCATAGGCACCATTTTTCGAAAGCAATTCTTTATGGGAACCTTGCTCAACAATATTTCCGTGTTCCAAAACTAGAATTAAATCAGCATTTCGAATTGTTGAAAGACGGTGCGCAATCACAAAGCTCGTACGGCCATGTGTTAAATTATCCATCGCCGATTGGATAGCAGCCTCCGTTCGTGTATCAACAGAGCTGGTTGCCTCATCAAGAATCAACATCGGCGAATCTGCTAAAATTGCACGCGCAATCGTAAGAAGCTGTTTTTCGCCAGCCGAGATATTATCGATATCTTCAGAAATAACCGTATCATATCCTTGTGGTAAAGTTCGAATAAAGTGATCCGCATGAGCGGCTTTTGCGGCCTCAACAATTTCTTCACGAGTAGCATCGGGCTTTCCGTAAGCTAAGTTTTCGGCAATCGTGCCATTAAACAACCACGTATCTTGTAGAACCATTCCAAAAAGGGAACGAACATCGTGGCGCGACATTTTCGAAGTATCAACTCCATCAATTGTGATTTTTCCGCTGTCAATATCATAAAATCGCATCAAAAGATTCACGAGTGTAGTTTTTCCAGCACCAGTTGGGCCAACAATCGCCACGTTTGAGCGTGGTGCAATTTTTGTACTAAAATTAGTGATAATTGGCTTGTTTTTCGAATATGAGAAATTAACTTTCGAAAACTCTACCGCGCCATTAACTTCTTTTGGCGGTGTTTTCGAAATTTCAACAAAAGTTTCTTCTTCAGCATCAAGAAAACCAAAAACTCGTTCACAAGCCGCAACAACAGTTTGAACACTTGTCATTGAATTTGCAATATTCGAAATTGGCTGTGTGAATCGACTCATGTATTGCATAAAGGCAGTAATATCACCAATCGTCATTTGGCCGTTTACCGCACGCACACCACCAACAACTACCACTGTTAGCGTAGAGATATTATTTATAAATCCCATGATTGGGTAGAGAAGACCACCAAAAAATTGCGATTTCCAAGACGAATTGTACATTTTGTTGTTGATTTTTTCGAAATCTTTCACTGATGATTTTTCGCCGTTATAAACTTTGATGACTTCGTGCGAAGAAAGCATTTCCTCAGTGTGAGAAGTTAGACCCGAAGTAAATTTTTGTAAATCTGTAAAATAAACTTGGCTAAATTTCGAGATAACTAAAATTACACCAACCGAAAAAGCACCTGTTGCAAGCGCAATTAAGCTCATTTGCCAACTAATTGAAATCATCATGAAAGTTACACCGATTATCGTAATAATCGAGTAAGAGAGCTGATTTAAACTCTCGCTTAAGCTATTGCTGAGTGTTTCGATATCGTTTGTGATAATTGAAACCGTATCGCCAGTTTTATGTTTGTCGAAATATGAAAGTGGTAATCGTGCAATTTTTTTCGAAGACTCATCACGTAGCTTGAAAACGATTTTTTGCACCATTTGACCCATAATCCAGTTTTGCGCATAACTAAAAACTCCCGAACCAATATAAATCGCAATAAGCAAAAAACCAAATTCAGCAATTTTCGTAAAATCAGGATCAAAATGAACCGCACCCGCACGAATTTCAACTCTCTTTGTAATTAAATTGATCATTTCACCAACAATTTGCGGGCCAACAATTGCTGAAATCGAGCCTAAAATCGCCATAATTACAAAAAACGTAATCGAGATTTTAAACGGCAAAAAATATTGCAAAAGTCGTAAAATTGTCTTTAACGAAAGCTTATTTTTTTGATTTTTCGCCATTATTTTTCTCCTTTCTTAGATTTTTTCGCAACTGCTTGTTTTAAGCTTTTTTTAGCTGTTTTTTTCGAAACAGAAACTGCTTTTTTAGCCGCTTTTTTAGTTTTCAAAACAGTTTTTTGCTTTTCGAAATCTTTAATTTGCGCTTCAATTTCTTCATCAGAAAGCTGAGAAGAGGCGATTTCACGATAGATTTCATTGTCTTCAAGAAGTTCGCCGTGCGTACCAATTCCGACAATTTTTCCACCATCAAGCACAATAATTTTATCGGCTTGCATAATTGAAGTCACGCGTTGCGCCACAATAAACTTGGTTTGTGATTTAGTTTTTGTAGCAAGCTCAGCACGAAGTTTAGCGTCAGTTTTATAATCAAGCGCCGAGAAACTATCGTCGAAAATCAAAATTGGAGCTTTTGAAGCAATCGCGCGCGCAATTGAAAGGCGCTGTTTTTGCCCACCAGAGAAGTTTTTACCACCTTGCGAAACTTTTTCGTTTAAGTCTTCGGGCAATTTTTGTACAAAATCCCAAGCTTGGGCAATTTTTAAAGCTTCAATAATCTCTTCATCTGTTAGATGTTTCGAAGAGCCGTAGTTTATATTTTCGCGGATATTTCCAGAAAAAAGGCTCGCTTTTTGTGGAACATAGCCAATCAGATCGTGAAGTTCGCTTTGTTTTAGATCGCGGATATCCACACCACCAAGCTTAATTTTACCTTTCGAAACATCATAAAACCGCGGAATTAATTTTGCGATTGTAGATTTTCCAGAACCAGTTCCACCAATCACAGCAATAGTTTGACCTTGTTGAACTTCAAAACTAATACCTTCAAGAACAGCTTCTTCGGAGTCTGGATACGCAAAACTAACATTTTCGAAAGCTAGCTCGAAAGTTTTTGGCGCTTTTTTGGTCTTTGCTTTATCTTTAATTAGAATTTCTTCATCAAGAACTTCACTTAATCGCTTAATAGCAACATTCATTCGTGGAATTGACATAAAAATCATCGAAAGCATAACAAATGCAAAAGTTACCTGAGCCAAATATTGAGTTAGAGAAGCTACATCACCGATTGAAATTTCGCCAGATTTCACAAAGTACGAACCAATCCAAGCGATCGCAACCAAGCCAAGACCAGAAACCATTGTCATATATGGAGAAATTAAACCAAAAATCCTTTCGAAAAAGAGATTCATCTTCAACATCTCGGTATTAATTTCGTCGAATTTTTCTTCTTCAACCTTTTCTTTTCGATAAGCTCGAATTACCCTTAAACCAGTGATTGTTTGGCGAGTTTGCATGTTTAATTTATCAAGTTTTGTTTGAAAAATCTTCAATTTTGGCACAGCGAAAACACCAATAATCGTAGTCAAAACAATGATAGAAAAAATCGTCACAACCATAATCCAACTCATTGAACCAGAAATCGCCAAAGTGTTAATTATCGCACCGGCGCCAATAATTGGCGCATAAATACCCATTCGCATAATCATTGTGAAGGTTTGTTGAAATTGCCGTGCGTCGTTCGTAATTCGTGTTGTAAGGCTCGAAACCGAGAATTTACCAAATTCGCTCATTGAAAAATCTTCAATTTTCTTAAAAGTTTCATGACGAATATCGCGCGCCATTGCTCCAGCCGAACGACTTGCGAAAAAAATTCCTGCCAGCATCAAAACACCGCTCAAAAGAGAAAGTCCAATCATATAAAAACCGTTTGAGTAGATCGCTTCCATATTTTTCATAGCAACGCCCTGGGTGATAATTTTTGAAGTGTATTGAGGTAGTTCAAGATTGATTTTAGCAGAGAATACCGTAAAAATAAGCATCAAACTTAAACTTAGCCAATATTTTTTAGCAAATTTAAAAATAAATTTTAGCATAATTCCTTTCGTTTTTTATAGTTTATAGATTTTAATAGGTTCTAATATTTTAACATAAATTTAAATATTTTAAAAGAGCCGCGGTAAACGGCTCTTTGTCTTTAGGTGTATTAGGCATGTAACGTTTACATTTTTTTAATCTTCCCCGATCCATTGCATTTATTACAGGTATGCCGACTGTGGAAGCACATAAAACCGTTTATTGTAATCTCACCACTTCCTTTACAGCGTGGACATTCAACGGTCTCCTCATTAATAGAGAAAATACCCATTTTTTTTCACCTCTTTCTAAAAAGTTCAAAGCTTAGAGTTGTTTCCGCAACTTTTAAATTTAAGCTTTTATAAATACTATACTACATTTTTGCGTTTTAGTCAAGCGTGCTATTATTTCTAAAAATATATTGACTTAAGTTTTTATGTATGATAGTGTTTATAATCGTGATACAAACAATTCAGCAACCGCCAAATTAGGTATGAATACTATAAAGCTTAGGAGAAATATTATGGAATTTAAAATTAGATTTTATTCATTTTTTGCCTTTTTAACCAATAGAAGAAAGCATTTATGGCTGAGTTTTTACCCAAAAATTAGCGACAAAATTTGGCTTGCAATTTTTAAATTATTCTTTTCAAAAAATATAATCATAACCTTAAAAGAAAACAAAGCTAAAACTGAAGTTAGAACTGATATTTTCTTGTTTCGAAACCCTAAAAATACCGAGAAATTTAAGCAAGCACAAAAAATGTCCTGGAAAGAAAACGAAGATGAAAAAAATCGGCTGTATGGTGAAGCGCTTAATTATCCAGATTTTGCGATTTTAGATTTTTCAGAATTATTGAAAGAACGCAAAAAAGATAATGGCGGAAAAGCCAAGATTGGCGACAGACTAGGCTTTAGCTGTTTAAAATATGGATATGAAGGTTTTATTTTTAAGCCAGAAAGTCTTTCGAAAATTTTAGATTGGAGCAAAGAGCAAAAAATACCGCAGAAAAATATTGAAATTGAAATATTTAATCACCAAATTAAAAAATGGCAAAGCCTTTCGAAAAATGAAATTAAAGAAGTTTTAGAATCAAAAAACCCACTAAAGACTTCTGAAAAAATAGCAAAAAATAGAGAATAATTTTTGTTAGCTTTTTAAAAATGTGTTATACTATTAAAGATGAACGAGGAAATTATTTATCTTGACCACGCCGCAACAACACCAGTAAGCGAAAAAGTCTTGGCTGCGATGTTGCCTTATTTTAGTGAAAAATTTTATAACCCAAGCGCGCCTTATGTTCAGGCGCTTGAAGTTCGAAGAGATTACGAAGACGCAAAGCATTTAATTGCACAAAATATTGGCGCAAAAAGCGATGAAATTGTAATGACCGCTGGCGCGACTGAAAGTATTAATTTAGCATTTTCGGCAGCTTCAAAGAATGCAGGAGATGAAATCCTTGTGGGCGAGTTTGAGCACCATGCAGTTTTGAATTCGGCCGAAAAATATGGCGTTCGAAAACTAATTAAAATTAAAAAAGATAGCGTGATTGATATTGACGATTTGCGCACAAAAATTTCACCAAAAACAAAGATTGTATCTGTTATGTTGGCAAATAATGAAACGGGTGTAATTCAGCCAATTTCGAAAATTGCCGAGATTATCCGCGAAGAACGAATGCGTCGACTTTCTAATGGTGAAAAAACGCCGATTTATCTTCATTCTGACGCTAGCCAAGGTGTTGGTCAGCTTGATATTTCTGTTTCGCGACTTGGCGTTGATATGCTCACCTTAAATGCAGGAAAAATCTACGGTCCAAAGCAAACCGGTCTTTTGTGGGCGAATCGCGAAATTCAATTTAACGCACAGATTGTTGGTGGCGGCCAAGAACGAAATTTGCGTAGCGGAACCGAAAATGTTCCAAGTGTGATTGGCTTTGCGAAAGCAATGCAACTAGCCGAAAAACATCGCAAAAAAGAAAATGAGCGACTTCGAAAATTAAAAGAGATTTTTAAAAATATTTTAAGTGAAAATTTCTCAGATGAAGAAATGATTTTCTTAGGAAACATCAAAAAGCAACTCGCAAGCCATGTTTCGGTTTCGTTCCCCGGAATTGACGCCGAGCGAATGGTTTTCGCTCTTGAAATGCAAGGAGTTTTGGTTGCTACGGGTTCAGCTTGTGCTGCCAACAAGGGAACACGTTCACACACTTTAACCGCGATGGGGCTTAAAGAAAGTGAAGCAGATGGCAGTTTACGAATCTCTTTCGGTGCGCTTTCGAATGAAGAAAACACCAAACGCGCAGCCGAAATTATTTCGAAAACAGTTCGAGCTGAATTTGAGAGGATTCAAAAGTAAATGGTAAAAATTATTACTTGGATTTTAGCCTTTGTGGGTTTAGTTGCAGTCTTTATTATTAGCACAACTTTAATTATTAGTGATAAAAATCGGCTCGCTGAAATTTGTCCAAACTACAAAAAAGGTGAATGTTCTCAAAAAATTGATGCAGTTATAGCGATTTCTGGTGGAAATACTGCTTTAAGAACTCGTGAGGCAATTGAAATTTTTAAATCGGTTGAAGCTAAGAAGTTGATTTTTTCAGGTGCAAATTCTAATCCTAAAGTTTTAAGCGATGCGCGCCAAATGGCTAACTTAGCCCGAAAACAAGGAGTTTTAGAAGAAGAAATTTTACTCGAAGAAAAGGCTCAAAACACTCATCAAAATGCACAATTTACTGCAAGAATTATTAAACAAAACGGCTATAGACGAATAGTTTTAACCACCTCAAAGTACCATCAAACACGGGCAAGATTAGAATTCGAAAAAGCACTCGAAGGTTCTGGAGTTGAATTAATCTCGGCACCAGTTTCGAATGATCCAGATTGGAGTAATCTTTGGTGGACAAATTCGCGCGGATGGTATCTTTCGATGAGTGAACTTTTTGGAATTTTTAGATTTTATATAGGAGCATAAAAATGGATAAGTCAAAAATTAAAGTATATGTTGGAATGAGTGGTGGCGTAGATTCTTCTTTAACCGCAGCGCTTTTAAAAGAGCAAGGCTATAATGTTATAGGTGTTTATATGAAAAACTGGACACAAGATCTACCTGGAATGAAATGTCCCTGGGCAGAAGATTTAGCAGATGCGAAAAGGGTTGCTGTTCAACTTGGCATTGATTTTAAAGTTTTCGATTTCGAAAAAGACTATCGTGAAAAAGTCGTTCAATATATGCTCGACGAGTACGCAATTGGTCGCACACCGAATCCAGACATTATGTGTAACCAAGAAGTTAAGTTTAAGCTATTTTTAGAAGCAGCCCTTGAAGATGGTGCAGATTTAATTGCGACCGGGCATTATGCGGGTGTTCGAAACGCCTTTACTGAAAATACTGGCGACAGTTTTGATTTTTCGAAAAGCGGAAATGGTGAACTTTTACGCGCCAAAGATGAAAATAAAGATCAAACCTACTTCTTATATCGAGTGCGCGGTGAAGCTTTAGGGCGAACATTACTTCCACTCGGCAATTTCACTAAGCCAAAAGTACGCGAAATGGCAAAAGAGCGCGGTCTTTTTACTGCTCGCAAGAAAGATTCGCAAGGAATTTGCTTTGTTGGCAAAATTGGAATTCGCGACTTTTTGAAACAGTTTATCCCCGAACAAAAACACGGCAAAATTATCAATAAAAACACAGGAGAAGTTCTTGGGTGGCACGACGGAGCAATTTTTTACACCTTAGGCCAACGCCACGGCTTAAATATTGGCGGTGGCTTGCCATTTTATGTTTGTGGAAAAAATATGCAAACTAATGAAGTTTTTGTTACAACAGACATAAACAACGGTGAGCTTTGGGCAAAAGAAATTAACGTTTCGGCGTTACATTGGATTAATGAAAAAGTTGCAGATGGTGCAGAAATTCAAGTTCGAATTCGCCACCGCGCACCGCTTGTTAATGCAAAAATCTTTTTCGAAAACGATGGAACCGCAAAAATTAAACTTACGGATGAGCAACGCGCTATTACTAGCGGTCAGAGTGTTGTATTTTATTCTGGCGAAGTTTGTTTGGGTGGCGGAATCGTCATTTAACATTGACATTTTTATATTTTTATGGTAGAATACTAAAGCTAAATTTAAACTTTTTGGTTTAAGTTTAAGTATTTTACAAAGAGGTATATCAATATGGCATTTTTGTCAATGTTGCGTTATTGTATTAAATTAATTTTTAGTACAGATGAAGCGAATCGAAAGCTTTATCGCGAGAATTGCTTCTCGAAAGATTTTTTGTTAGATGCGCTTCAGGGCGTAGGTTTTCAGTCGGTGGAAATTTTAGCACCAACCGAAGGAAATGAAATTATTTCAATACGCGCAAAGCTTTATGATGAAAGAGGTAATTCGTTAATAATTACCGTTAGTCATATCGGCAATATGATAAGTTTCTCAGCTTGTCCTAAGGTTATTGGTGAACGAGTTCCCAAAAATGCAAACTGCATTTCTGTGACATATACTTATTTTCCAAAATATATCGTCACAAGCGAAAAAAAGGATGGTTTGGTTTTTGGCAATGAAACTCAAACAAACCTCCTGCGAGAGTGCAAGAGTAAGGCCAACTTGTTCTTCGAAGATCTCGAAGATGAGCTCAATCGCAGCAGAGGAATATTTACGAAATAATTTTTATCAACCCAGCAAAAAGCTGGGTTTTTTCTTGATTTTTTTACTCTTTAATCATATAATTAAAATCTAGTTCTTTTCACGGAGGTTTAAAAAAATGACTGAGTTATGTTTCAAGAGAGAGGTAGTTGAAGAATTACTTCTAGAGGCTGGATTTTCGGATATTGAAAGTATACTATTTGTATCTTTCGAGGAGCCAAATGCTTTTCGAACAGAAGCTTTTCTATATAAAAACTCTTCACGAGAAATTTATATTCTAATCGAATGTTTAGGTGATGAGATTGCGATCTATATGCGAAACAATATTAATTTAAAAATATTAAAAAACCAGCGCCATATCTTTTTAACAATTGAAAATGGCGAGATAGATGAGCGGGGTGATTTTGAGTTAAATGCCTTTAACTCAAAAAACATATTTTATGAAGCAAACAGAAAACTTACTAATTTTATTAGTAATCTTAAAAAAATAGCCCTCCAGTAATTTTCTCCCGAGTTTTGCTCGGGTTTTTATATTGAAAATATAATATAAAAAGGTTATAATAAGCTTATGCTTAGAAAAAAATTTCAAAAAAATGGTTTTACAATCATTGAAGTTGTTTTAGTTCTAGCAGTTGCTGGATTAATATTTTTAATGGTATTCTTAGCACTACCAGCACTACAACGCTCACAGAGAGATACGCAAAGGAAAAGTGAAATTGCTAGCTTGAAGGCTGCAATAACTCAATATAGAACAAACAACAAGGGCACTTTACCAGATATTGGTAGAAATTCTAAATATATAAATAATGCAAGCAGCGATGGTGCTGATTTAGGTTTTTTAAATAGCTACTGGAAGCCAACTATGTATGATACTATAGAAATTATGCCTGCAAATCAGGGATGGGCTACTTCCGTAAGGATTTATGGCGGTGTTCGTGGAATGGTTATCCACTTAGGTGGAAAATGCAAGCAGCTAGATGATGGAACTTGGTCTACAACATCAGATGTAAAAACACCGAATCGTGCAGCAATATACGTTATCTTAGAAGGAATCGCACCAGCAAAAAATTACTATGGCAATGTTGGGGCAAATTATTGCGAAGATATTTAAAAAAGCTTGCATTTTATTTTAAAATCTGATAAAATAACTGTTGAGTTTCCTCTTTTTAGTGAATAAATGTGTGTGTTAAGGAGTTCAGCTAAAAAGGTAAAGACATTTTTCGAAGATGCTGTTTCGAAAAATATGAGGCACTTTTTGAAAACTTTATCAACTTTCGAAAAGTGAAATATTAAGATAAATTAAGGGAGAATTGATGCCAACAATCAACCAGTTAGTGCGAAAACCTCGTAAAACTGCTGCGAAAAAATCAAAATCGCCAGCTCTTGGACGAATTCACAACGCGCTAAAAACTAAATATTATGCACAAAACGCACCTTTGAAACGCGGAGTTTGTGTAAAAGTTACAACAAAAACACCTAAAAAGCCTAACTCAGCGCTTCGAAAAGTTGCTCGTGTTCGTTTGACAAATGGTCACGAAGTTTGGGCTTATATCGGTGGTGAAGGACATAATCTTCAAGAGCACGCCGTAGTTTTGGTTCGTGGTGGACGCGTGCCTGACCTTCCAGGTGTTCGATACCATATCGTACGTGGTGCACTCGACCTTCAAGGTGTTGCAGATCGTAAACAAGGCCGTTCGAAATACGGTGCGAAGAAGGAGAAATAAAGATGCCACGAAAAGTTACCAAAAAATTACAACGAGAACTAAAACCAGACCGAAAATATCAATCAATTTTAGTTCAACGATTGATCAACAAATCTATGCTTGATGGCAAAAAGCTAACTGCCGAAAAAGCTGTTTATAAAGCTCTTGAAACTGCTGCCAAAAAACTTGATAGCGAAAATCCGCTTGAAGTTTTCGAAAAAGCTTTAAAAAATGTTTCACCAGCATTCGAAGTTAAATCTCGACGCGTTGGTGGTGCAAACTATCAAATCCCATTCCCAGTTCAAGGCCACAGGCAACTTCATTTTGCATTTAGCTGGTTGGTTCAATCTGCTCGAGCACGAAGTGGAATGCCTTATAGTCAACGATTAGCACTTGAAATTGTTGATGCTTACAACGAAACTGGTGCAGCTTTCAAAAAGAAAGAAGATACACATAAAATGGCAGAAGCCAACCGAGCTTTTGCACACTTTGCACGAGGTTAATTTAAATAAAAATCACTCTTTCCAAAGGGTGATTTTTTATTTTTACAAGAAAAGCATAAATAATTTGAAGTTTTCAACAAGATATGATAAAATCATTTAGAAAGGAAAAAATGGATAGAACGAGAAATGCATATCGACGACTTGGTCGAATACATAAAATTTATCACGGAGGAAGGATTTCGAAAGATCGCCTCGTTGGCTTAATTGATGGCGCCACAGCAATTATCATCACACTGATGGTACTTGAAATTCAGCTACCTAAATCAGCTAAAGATTTAACTCAGCTGCAGAATTTTGGATTTGCAATCTTAATTTATTTCGCAAGTTTTGTGATTGTTGGAATTCAGTGGAATAGACATCATCATATTTTAGACAGAGTCGAAAAAGTTACAAATAGCTTCATTTGGAAAAATATGATTTATGTTTTCTTTTTATCACTTATTCCACTATTTATGCGCTGGATTCTCTCATCGCCAACAGACGTTTTACCTGCTTTTTGCTACGCAATGGTTTACCTTTTTACAGACCTGGGAATGCGTTGGATTACAGCAAGTGCTCTGGGCGAGAATACGGGCTTCTTTCATGGAGAGAATCGCAAGACTCAAAGAAGCTACCATTTAATTCGCACGGGAATGATGGTTCTGTGGATTGCAATTATTGCGTTCGTATCGATTTTTCTACCGCAGGTTGAGATTTTCTTTTTGATTGTTTTACCGGTGGTAATTTCATTATTTACAGTTTTCGAAGATGAAAAGGAGGAGAAAGAAAATGGTAGGTGATATGGTTAGTATAATGGCTCTATATGGTATTTTTCTGATAATTTTAGGAATTACGCAATTTGCACTTTCAATTTGGGCTATTATTGAAATTGTAGTGTTCGATAAAAAATATAAAAGTCAGATACTAGAAATTAGTGACATTAAGAGAGTTTCTTCAGCTTTACCTCTTGGATTAGGTTTAATTGGCTTAATTCTTTTCTTCACAGTAGTTAAGCCTGCTATTAAAAATGACCCTGTCGCAAATAAAAAATCAAATTTATTTTTCTGGATTCCATATATCGTATCTAATGTCTTGATCATTTCTCTTTTCATTTTATTTAATTTAGTCCCAACAGAAATAGTGGCAGATAGAATTAGTAAAATACCTAATAATCAAAATTCAGGTATCATAGATGATAAAGAGTTTTTCGACAAAGATAAAATAGCGGAGCGAACACAAAAAGCCAAAGAGTTGGGAAAGTTTATTTCGGAAGAAGGTGGTTTTGCAGTTAAGGCTCAAAGCTGTGATAATTTCACGAAACAGGATGACGACAAAAATAATGCAATTGGTTATATTTGCGCTACTCCAGATTTGTCGAACAATACGGTAAATGCTTATATCGTTGGCTACACTGATACCGATGAAAAATTTGAGGATATCAAAAATGTTAGTGATGACGAATTAATAAAAGCAGCTCTGAGCGGAGTTGGTGGTAGCTTTTCAGAACATGTGTCAGAGAAAGACTTTAAAGCTACGAACTTTAAGGGGATGCGTGCAGTTGAGGGAAACATATCAAACGGCAGTCAACATATTAAAATCATAACTGCAACAGGAAAAAAAGACAAATCAGGTAAAACTAGAACATTCTTTGTTGCAACCGCTTCAAATGGAGATAATAGCTTTAACGATCAGAATTTTGAAAATTTTGCTGATTCTTTCGAGAGATTATAATTGTATATAGAAAATAACCCTATAAGGGTTATTTTTACTATTTTGAGCAAAAAAACAATATCTTCGCTCCAGAATATTTTTTTTCACTAATTAAAGTTAAATTTTCTGTTTCAAAATTCTCAATTTCTTTTGGTTGCGATAAAATCAAAATTCCACCAGATTTCAACCTTTTTGAAAGCTTATTTATTGTTGGGAATTGAGGATCGTAATAAGGCGGATCAGCAAAAATTACATCGAAAGTCAAGTTTTCCAAAAGATCACCCCGCTCAAGTCGAGATTCACTAGAATTAAGCCAACTAGAAACACTACTGCGTATCAATTTAACTTCACCAGCTTTTTCATTTTTTTCAACAATTTTCAGATTCTCAGATAGGATTTTTTGTGCCAATCTATTCTTTTCGATAAAAATTACCTTTTTAGCACCGCGAGAAATAGCCTCAAGGCCCAAAGCTCCAGTTCCAGCAAAAGCATCAAGAACTTCAGCATCTTGAATTTCTGCCTGAATTGAATTAAAAATTGCATTTCTAGCTCGCTCGCTCATCGGGTGAGTTTGTCGAGAATTTGGTGATGTAATTTTGTGATTTTTAAAAATTCCCGAAATCAGCCGAATATTCATTTTTTCTCCTTATTTTCAATTTTTGAATTTTCAAAATTACCATAAAAAGTTCGACGAATTCCTTCAAACCATCCAAGTGCAACTATTTTCGAAATTTCGGGCAAAAGTTCATACTTGGTTTCTCGCGCCAGAGCAGCTGTCCATCCCTTTTTCAAATATCTTTCATAATACTTTTGGTCAGCCACCCACTTGATTTTTTCTTCAAAAAGATTCATAAAATCTCCGCTTAAAACTCGCAAAATCTCTTCATCAGTTGGAGCTTGCATAATTTTCTTTGCAGCAATCGAAGTTATCATCGTAGCAACACCCATCTCATAAAGCATATGTGAGCTCATTACACCTTTTGGTCCAATATATTCCCAGTTCTTTAAAATCCGCTCGCGCCAATTTTCTCCAGAAAGAAACATCTTTTTAATCAGCTTATCACGCTCTTCGGGTTTTTTTCCAGAAATTTCAATAATTTTATCCGTCATCGGGAACTGATGGGCTGGCGTCAAAGCATCAGTTATTGCATGCGCCATCCAGCCAGCTTCAAAACTCGCTCGCACAAAATTTTCTTCGCTCAAAGCTTTCGAAATATTGAAAAGATGATTCTCAACATAATTTTTAATTGGCGTTAAGTCACCATAAGGTTCAACAAAATGCCAAGGCTCATCTCTACCGGGTGACTTTGTTTTAATTCCATCTGGACCACCATTTCCTTCGAAAATTAAAATTTCATCAATTTTAGGAAAGTGAATTTTTGAAAATTTTGGATTTTTTGAAATAATTTCGCGCAAAACCAACCGAGCTGCACGATCAATCTTTTGATGAGTTCCGGCAATCTTATCTGCCTTTTGAAAAGGAGTCGCTCTTGAATACATATAAATTATTTTATCATTTTTCAAAATAAAAATCAAAAGTTGAATTTTAATTTCGCTTGTGTTAAAATGGAACAAATGAGTAAAATTGCGAAATACCTAAATGGACATATTATTGGTGAAGTTTCAGCGCGCGAAACTCGATTGAAGCAGTTTTCCACTGACCGAAGCTTTCTTAAAATTCAACCAGAATTAGTGGTTTACCCGCGTTTTAATGAAGATATTCAAAAAATAATGCGATTTTCTTGGCAGTTGGCCGAAAAAGGCCATATTTTTGGAGTTACTACACGAGGATACGGCGGAAGCACTGATGGCTCTTCGATCGGTAAGGGAATTATTTTAGACATTTCACGGCATATCAATAAAGTTAAAGAACTTGATTTGAGGGCAAAAACTGTTCAAGTTCAAGCCGGTGCAAATTTTCAAAAATTAAATCTCGCAATCGCTTCGCAGGCAATGGAAATACCACAAAGCCCAGCTGGCGAAAGACTTACAGTCGGTGGTGCAATTGCAATGAATCTACCGAGTGAAAAATTTAATTATGGAGATTTAGTTAATTCAGTTAGTGAAGCGGAAGTTGTTCTAAGTAATGGCGATATTATTAATATTGGTAAAATTTCTCGAAAAGAATTAAGTGAAAAAACTGCACTTTCAAATTTTGAAGGAGAAATCTACCGCAAAATTGACACTTTAATTGAAGATAATTACAGTTTAATTCAACAAATTGATGGGGACTCAAGTTTTGGCTATTCTGGAATTGCAAACGTAAAGAGCGAAGACGGAACCTTTAATTTAATTCCGCTTTTCTTCGGTTCACTCGGAACATTAGGTGTTATCACTGAAGTAAAGATTCAAACAAGATACATTATAAATGAAACCAACTTCATGGTTGTAAGTTTTTCAAATCGCGACGATGCACGCGATTTTAATGATGAAATTGCCAAATTTGCACCAGATATTGTTGAATTATTTGACGGTAAAATGTTTGAAGCCGCTGTTGCTTCTGGAAAAAAATACCAATTTTATCTTGATAGGAATTCACAAAAATTAGCCACTAAACTTGTCTTGGTTGTTGGAATTTCAGATAAAAACGCAAAAAAAATTGCATCAAAAATGCATAAAATTGAAAAAATCGCTAATAAATTCGAGGGATCAACCATCTGGATTCCAGAAGATAATGAACACTCAAAAGCCGAGCTTGAATCAATTCGTGACGTTCGCGAAATTTTGCGAGCAAGAAGTGGTGTGATTAAACAAGAAATCTATCCAATTCAAGGTGTTTATGTGCCTATGGAGCGTTTCGAAACTTTCTATCTAGGACTCCAAAGGCTTGCATTACAACATAGCATTCCTGCACCAATTCAAGGATCGGCGTTAACTTCTATTTTTGAAATTTTAGCAGAATTCGACTTTTCGAAAATTGCCGATCGTCAAAAATCACTGAAATTTATCGCCGACCTTGGCGCTTTGCTTGCGAAAGTTGAAGGTGAATTTGCATATGGCGCAGGCGAGGGACGAATTTACGGTCATTTTGTTGCAAGAAATAT
Source organism: uncultured Candidatus Saccharibacteria bacterium (assembly GCA_963517825.1). Classification (GTDB taxonomy): domain Bacteria; phylum Patescibacteriota; class Saccharimonadia; order Saccharimonadales; family Saccharimonadaceae; genus Nanogingivalis. The sequence continues at coordinate 17,930 of CAUQGB010000006.1, read as the reverse complement.
AGGTAAAGAAGTTGAAGAGTTATATTCGCAAATTAAAGATATTTTCGACCCCATGCACATCTTAAATCCTGGCGTAAAAGGCCGACCAGATACTAACGAATTGGTGAAATCGATTCAAAATGGAAAATAAACCAAATTTTGAAACTGGTAAGGGGTTAACTGTTCAAAACGACACACGAAACGTGATTGATAAGTATAAGGGCCTATCAGTTGAAGAAATTAAAAAAGATCTTGAGACTTCGCGACATAATTTTCACATTGCGGTCGAAAACTTTCAGCATGATTTCAACATCGGTACCATTGCTCGAAATGCTAATGCTTTTAATGCTGCAGGAATTCATATCATTGGCAAAAGACACTGGAATCGGCGCGGCGCAATGAAGACAGAAGCCTACATGAACGTACTTCATCATAAGAATGTACAAGATTTCGTAAATTGGGCGAAAGAGAATAATTTAAGAATTATTGCAATTGACAATCAGAAAGGTGCAAAAAATCTAAATAGTACACAGCTTTCGAAAGGCTCTGTCTTGGTTTTCGGGAATGAGAGCGATGGTCTTTCAGAAGAAATGGTTAAAGCTTGCAAAGAGATGATTGCAATTGAGCAATTCGGTTCAACAAGAAGCGTTAATGTTGGTGTAGCAAGCGGAATTTTAATGTATGAATTCGTACGGCGAAATTATTTAGTAAAATAGAAATCATACAGATATTTTTGCATTAAAAAAGTTGTTATGTTATAATTATGTATATATGAAGACAAAGTTAAAGAATATTTCAGATGTAAAAGTTGAGCTTGCAATTTCTCTTGGAGCTGAGGAACTGAAAGCTGCCGAGCAAGTTGCGCTAACAAAGCTCGCTAAAGAAGTTAAAATCGAAGGTTTTCGAAAAGGAAAAGCGCCACTCGAAATGGTCGCTGCACAAGTCGATACGAATTTACTTAATCAGGAAACACTTGAAAATGCGCTTTCAAAATCTGTTGCCGAGGCATTCTTGAAAGAAAAAGTTCAAGCAATTAATCGCCCAGAAGTTGATGTTAAAAAGTTTATTCCTGGAACCGAGCTGGAATTTACTGCAACTGCTGAAATTATGCCAAAAGTTGAACTTGGCGACTATAAAAAATTAGGCGTAAAAAAAGAAGCTATAAAAGTTTCGAAAAAAGAAGTAAAAGAAACAATTGAGAGAATTTTAAAGAATTTTGCCGAAAAGAAAAAAGTTGAGCGTGAGGCAAAAAATGGTGATGAGATTATTATTGACTTTTTAGGCAAAAAAGATGGTGTTGCTTTTGATGGTGGAAAAGCTGAAAAATTTCCGCTTAAACTTGGCTCGAAATCTTTCATTCCTGGGTTCGAAGAAGGTTTGATTGGCAAAAAAGCTGGCGATGAACTTTCACTTGATTTGGAGTTTCCAAAAGATTACCACGCAAAAGACTTGGCTGGCGCAAAAGTTGTTTTTGAAGTGAAAATTCACGAAGTTCGAGAAAATGTTGAGCCAGAAATTAATGAAGAATTTCTTTCGAAATTAGGTGATTTCAAAACTAAAGAAGAATTTGAAAAACAGATTGAAGAAGATTTAAAAACCCAAAAACAAGCTGAAGCAGATGAAAAATTCAAAGACGAGCTTGTTAAAAAATTAGCAGAAGTTTCGAAAGTTCCCGTACCAGAAATCTTGCTCGAAGATCAAAAGCGCAGCATTGAAATGGATATGCAACAAAATTTGATGTATTCTGGGCTTTCACTTGAAGATTATCTTGAACGAATGGGCAAAACTCGCGAAGAATGGCTCGAAAAAGATGTTAAAGAAGCATCTGAAATGCGCGTAAAATCTGGATTGGCTTTAGCAGAACTTTCGAAAGTTGAAAAAGTTAAGTCAGACACTAAAGAGCTTGATGCTAGAATCGCACAACTTAAAGAACAATACGGAAATAGTAAAGAGGTTCAAAAACAGCTTTCATCGGATGATGTTCGCCGAAACTTAGCAAATCAGATTTTGACCGAAAAAACAATTGATTTGTTGGTAAAATTTAATTCATAGTTTTAAAAATTTCATAAAAACAGGCTCGGAAGGAGGGCTTGTTTTTGCTTATGCTTTATTTTATAATAGTTATAGTTAGCACATTTGGAGGTGGTTTTATGATTTCTTTAGAAGAAGCCGCAAAGGATACAACGCTTAATTCAAAAAACTTGACACTCGTTTATAAGCGAATTATTTTGTCAATTCGAGTAATTGATTGGAAAGGCTTATTTTCTTATAATTTGCGAGACAGTTTTACGGCTGAAGACTTAAAGCTTGATTATTCAGGATTATTAATTCCTGAAAGGGGAATTTCTCCCGACGAACCATCGGTTTCTTTTAGCTTTTTAATTAATGACAATAATTTTGAAATAACAGAATGCTCAAAATTAGAAATCCGTAAGATTATCGAAAAGATCCTTCATGATTGTTTGGGTTACAACCCTTTTAAACCTATTAAAGAAATTAAAATTGGCGGAAAGTATAAGCACTATAATGGTAGAGAATACGAAATTTTAAGTATTTCTCATCACACAGAGCAAGATGAAGTACTCGTAAATTACTGCGAAATTGGGAATAGTGAAATCTGGTCGCAGCCAAAAGAGATATTTATGGACGGAAGATTTCAACCAATAGATTAAAATTTTAGCTCGCATCGCGGGCTTTTTTCGTTTTCTGAATATTGTTTTTTTATTAAACTTATGCTTTAATTAATATAAAATTACGAGAAAGGAATTTATGAAATTTTTCGAAAAAAGAGATTTATCAATTTTACATATTATTTTAACTATTATTCTTCTTACTGGGCTAGTCGTAAATAGTATCATTCTTGGGATTTTTTATAGTGATTATCTTAAAAATTTTGATGGACAGCAAAAAATTGAAAAAAATTATCAAGATAGAATTGAATCACTCGAGAAAAAGCTCAACCTTAAATATTCATCAAACGAAAACGGAGAATATTCACATAAATTGCAAAGCGAACTCTAAACAAGGTTCGCTTTTTATGATAAAATGGAAGAATGAACGACTTTCAAAAGATTTTCGAAAAAAATTATAAAATGTTAAACGCTGAGCAGAAAGAAGCGGTCGATACAATCGATGGACCAGTCTTGGTGATTGCTGGACCAGGAACAGGAAAAACTCAACTGCTCTCAACACGAATTGCTAATATTTTGCAAAAAACCGACACAGCGCCAGAAAATATCCTTGCAATGACCTTTACTGAAGCTGGAGCTTCGAATATGCGCGAGCGACTTTCACGTTTTATCGGTACGGATTCTTTTAAAGTTGGAATTTTCACTTATCACGGTTTCGCAAATGAAATTATTCAAAATTATCGCGAATATTTTACAAATAAAAATCTTAACGAAGCCGCCGATGAATTAGTTACAAAAGAAATTATAACAAAAATATCAAACGAATTGCCAAGTTCTTCAAAACTCAAAAAAATCTCTATTTCAAACATCGCCTCCACGATAAAAGAAATGAAAAATGCTTATATTTCGCCAGATGATTTGCGAAAAGTTGCGAAGGCAAATATTTCTGAGCAAGAAATTTTTAACGAGAGCATTAAAGGATTACGCGTTGACGGGCGAACTTTTGCGAAGGTTCAGCCGTTTTATTCAGCAATTCGCGATAATTTAGAAAATTCAATCTCAAAAGATTTAAACGATACAAAGTTTAAAAGTAATCTATATTTTTATTTCGAAAAATTAAATGAAGCCTACCTTGAGGCAGAAGAAACTGGAAAATCAAAACCTTTAACAGATTGGAAAAATACTTTTCTTGATTTAAAAGATTTTGAAGATAATTTTCAAATCAGCGATACTTACGCAAATAAAAAACTACTTGAATTTGCTGATTTTTATGAAAAATTTGATAACGAAATGAAAAATCGCGGGCTTTATGATTTTAATGATATGATTTTGGAAGTTATTGAAACGCTTGAGAATAACGATGATTTTCGGTTTACACTTCAAGAAAAATACCAATATTTACTTCTTGATGAATATCAGGATACAAATGATTCACAGGCAAAAATTATCGAGCTACTCACAAATAATCCCGTCATGGAAGGCAAGCCAAATGTTTTAGCAGTGGGTGATGATGACCAAGCAATCATGGCTTTTCAAGGCGCAAGTAAGTCGAACATGATTGATTTTTATAATCGTTTTGGAGAAAACACAAAAGTCATCAACTTAACTAAAAATTACCGCTCGCACGGCGATATTTTAGCTGCTTCGAAAAATATTGCAAATACAATTTCAGGGCGACTAACTAAAAATTTACCAATCAAAATTGAGAAAGATATTTCAGCGGAAGGGAACTTCATCAACCGAGAAATTCAGCTTGAACGAACAAATTTTGAAAGTCAAATCGCAGAATTTTCTTGGGTTGCAGAAAAAATTTCGAATTTAATTCAAAACGGAGTTGCGCCAAAAGAAATTGCCGTAATTGCACCAAAGCACAAAATTTTGCAAGCTTTTGTGCCATATTTAAAAAACCAAAATGTACCAATTTATTATGAGAAACGCGAAAATATTCTAAAAAATGAAATAATTTCGCAGCTAATTAAGATTTCGAAGCTAATTTTGGCAATTCGCGATAAAGATGAAGACAAAATGGCAAATCTTTTCCCTGAAGTTTTGAGTCTTGATTTTTGGCAAATTCCAGCAGTTGAAATCTGGAAAATGAGCTGGGCAGCCAAAGATAATCGTGATTTTTGGATTGAAACTATATTGAAAAGCAAAGTTGAACAAATTCGAAATTTGGGTGAAATTTTAGTTACGCTAGCCGAATTTTCATACGAAAAGACTTTCGAAGAGCTTTTTGATTATATTTTGGGCTCAAGGGAAATTCGCAAAGACTTAAAATCGCCAATTCGAGATTTTATTTCGCAAAAATCTGATGAAGAATTTTATGATACAATTTTAAACTTAACTATTTTGCGAGATAAGCTGCGAGAATTTTTGAACGAAGAAAATAATAAACTTGATATTCTAATAAATTATGTTGAATTATGCGAAGAATTTGAAATTCAAATTTTAAGTACAAATCCGCATAATACAAGTGAAAATGCAGTTCAAGTTATGACACCCTTTGTAGCAAAAGGCTTGGAATTTGAATATACTTTTCTAATTTCACTAAATCAAGATAGCTGGAATTCTGCGAGAAAAGGTGGCGGGGGCGAAAATATCACAATGCCCGCAAACCTTAAATTTACAAGTATCGAAGATGAGGGTGAAGACACGCGCAAACGCTTGATGTTTGTAGCAATGACGCGTGCCAAAACTCAACTTTATCTTACAAACCACAACAGTGATTTAACTGGAAAAACCAAAAAAACACTGTCATTTTTAGATGAACGAGAAGAAGACGGAGTTTTAAAATCAAAAATTCTACCTGAAAAATGGCAAGAAGTTTCAAGAATTCAAAGAGAATCGCTTGAAGCTGATGAAATCGAAACAAACTGGCACGAATTTTATACCATCAAAAATGAAAAAATGCGAGAGCTTTTGAAGCCAAGGGTTAAAAACTACAAATTAAGCCCAACAGACTTAAACTCCTATACGAGCCTCCAATATAAAGGTCCGCAATCCTTTTTCGAAAACAAAATTTTATGTTTTCCCGGAGCTTATGGTCCAGCTCTAACGCTTGGAAATATCGTTCATGAAGGTTTTAATTATATTCAAGATGAAATTAATTCTGGCAATACACCAAATATTGACAACATTAAAAAATATGCTGTTGAAAGATTTTCGAAATACCCGCTCTCAGAAAAAGATAAAGAAGAAATTTTAGAAAGATTTAATCAAATTTTTGAAAACTTTTTTAAGAATAATTTAGGCGAGTTTAAACCTGGAAATATAGCTGAAAAAAACTTTAGCGGTATTGGCGTAACGGTTGGAGATGCGGTTCTAACGGGAAAGATTGACCTAATTCGAATAGACCGCGAAAATAAAAAAATCACAGTCGTTGACTATAAGACCGGTTCAATTCCTTTTAATACTAAAACTAATAAATTTGATACAAATTCAACAAAAATTCACGAATATACACAACAGCTATATTTTTATAAAATTTTGATCGAAAATGCACCAGAATTTTCGGGTTACACGGTTGAAAAGGGAATTTTGGAGTTCATTGAACCAGATAAACGCACTGAAAAAACTTATAATTTTGAAGTGATCTTTAAACCTGAAGAAGAGGAACGGCTAAAAACTCTAATTCAAGCTGTTTGGGCAAAAATTAAATCATTTGATTTTATGCTAGATGAAGAAAAATATTCGAAAGATATAAAAGGAACGCGAGCCTTTGAAACAGATTTGATCGCAGATTTTAAGGATTCGAATAACTAATGAATAAAGATTTTTTTGAAAAAGATTATCTTTTAACCCGTGTCGATTTCGATAGAAATCAAAAACCACGTTGGAGATTGGCAGATTTGGATTCTGGTGAGATTCTAAGCTTCTCACCGGAATTTGAAGAACCGATTTCAATAGAAATTAACCTTTCAAAACGATTTTGTATTGGTTGGCATAGTTTGGAAACGGGTGAAGATTTTGTCTGCCCAGAAAATTATAAACTTGACAAAAAATATGAACAATGTCAAAATTGCCAAAAGAAAACCGGCTTTAATCCAGCATTTTATAATGTAAAAGATGGAGAAATTTCAAAGCAACAGATTGAGCGAAATTTGCAGCCGCATTTTGTTTATTTGGCATATTTTTCAGATGAAACTATCAAGGTTGGAATTAGTTTTGCAGGGCGAGGAATTGCAAGATTACTTGAACAGGGGGCGAGAGCTGCGTTGATTTTAGGTGAATTTTCGAGTGCAAATATTGCTCGAAATTATGAAGAGAAAATATCGAAAATGACAGATTTTTGTGAAAATGTCAAGGCAAGTGCAAAATTAAAATTGCTTGAACAAGATTTTGTTTTTTCGAAAGCAGAAAAAGCGCTTCTTGATGCTCGCAAAAAAATAGAAACCGCTCAAAAAGTAGTTTTCGAAAAGCAAGATCCAATAGATTTGAATAAATTTTATGCAAAAAATGGTAAAATTCCAAGCGGAGAAATGCTTGAAATACAAAATTGTCCACAAAATCAAAACGGTGAAACTTTGATTTTTTCAGGTATTTTAAAAGCTCAAGTTGGTTATATTTTACTCGCTGAACAACAGGGTGAAATTATTTCAATACCGCTTAAAAAATTTACGGGGCGAAAAATTCGAATTTCACCAAAAATTATTGAACTTAATTTGCCAGAACGACAAGCTAGTCTATTTGATTTTTAAGTAAAAAACTGATAAAATAGAGCTAATGAGCAAAGCATTGTATCGCAAATATCGGAGTAAGAAATTAACTGAAGTTGTGGGTCAAAAACACATCACAACAGTACTTGAAAATGCTTTAAAACAGGGGAAAATTGCCCATGCTTACCTTTTTACTGGCCCACGCGGTGTTGGCAAAACCTCTATTGCGCGAATTTTAGCCCACGAAATCAATAATCTGCCGTATTCTAAAGAAGATAATCACCCAGATATTATTGAAATTGATGCCGCCAGCAATAATGGTGTTGATGACATTCGCCAGCTTCGCGACAATGTGCAGGTTGCGCCTTTTTCTGCTAAGTATCGGGTTTACATTATCGATGAAGTCCACATGCTTTCAAAAGCTGCTTTTAACGCTTTACTTAAAACACTTGAAGAACCACCAGAACACGCTGTTTTTATCCTAGCTACAACCGACGCCCATAAATTGCCAGCTACGATTATTAGCCGAACGCAACGTTTCGTTTTCCGGTTTATTTCAAAGGAAGATGTTTGTAAACATCTAGAATTTATCGCTAAAAATGAAAAAATCAAAATTTCGAAAGAAGCGATTGAAATTATCGCTGAGCGTGGCGAGGGTAGTTTTCGTGATAGTATTTCTTTACTTGATCAAATCTCAAGCATTTCAAAGGATGGTGAAGAAATTACGGCAAAACTACTTGAAGAAACCCTCGGTCTAGCATCAAAAACACAAATTAACGCCTTAATTTCAGCTTTCGAAAGCCAAAATTCGAACGAAATTTTGCAAATTGTGCGAGGAGTTCGGGATTCTGGCGTAGATTTAAAAAATTTTGCCAGCCAAATTTTGAATTTTATTACCGAAAATATTGGAACGAAGCCATATCTTTCACAATTCTTGATTCCACTCACGCGTGCAGAAAAATCAAATTTCATTGAGATGGAATTGCTTTCGATTTTTATTCAACCAAGTTTTATACCGCAGCTTTCAATAGTTCAAAATATCTCACCGCAAGTTCAACAAAAAACAACTTCAAAGCCAAAAGCTAAAAATCAAAAAACGGTAGAAATTTCAAAAAGTGAATCAGAAAATCAGCCAGAACTGCAAAAAGAAACTTTCGAAAATTCGCAGAAAGATGAAAATAGTGAAGATAGGATAGAAATTCCGCAAAAAGCTGGAGAAAATAAATCTTTAAAAAGTGAAATTCCAGAAAATCTGAGTGAAACACAACCAAAAAATGAAAATCAAGATTTGGGCGACAAGAAAGAATTCAAATGGGCAGATTTCTGGGGTGCGATTGATGAAAGTGATAAGGGAATTCAGACAATTTTGAAACAATCGAGCTATATTTTCGAAAATGGCAAAATTAAGATTTACACGGGCGGAGCATTTAAACAAAAACAGCTTGAAAAAGCTAAAGCGCAAGCTTCAATGGGTAAAGCTTTGAGGAAAATTAACGCAGGTAGCTGGGTGATTGAAGTCTTAGGTATAGCAAAACCGGCGAGTGATCCAGCAATTGCGAGTGTTCAGGATTTAATGGGGGGTGGAGAAATGGTAAAGATTGATGAATAGCGAGAAAGCCGGCGGTAAAATTCCGCCACAAAATTTAGATGCCGAAATGAGTTTGATCGGTGCCATCTTGATTGATGAAGAAGTTTTAATTGATATTGCCGAAACTGTGAAAGCAGCAGATTTTTACGACAAGCGTCATGCCATTATTTTTGCGGCAATTATTCGACTCTACGAGCACCATCAGCCAGTAGACTTGCTAACACTTACAAATGAGCTTAAAAAACGAGAAGAACTTGATACTGTGGGTGGTTCGAGCTACTTAGCGGAACTCACAAATTATGTCCCAACTGCGTCGCATGCGGCTAGTTATGCTGAAATTGTCGCTCAAGCGGCAGTTCGAAGACGATTAATTAAAGCAGGTGGCGATATTACCGAATTAGCTTTTAATGAAGAATTAACCGTTCCACAACTTTTAGGTCAAAGTGAGGCTGAACTTTTTGGCGTTTCAGACGCAAGCTTGAAACAAGACTTATCTTCGATGGAAGATATATTGAACGATTCCTTCGAAAGATTAGATGAACTTTATAAAAATAAAGGTACAATTCGTGGAATTCGAACAGGCTATCGCGACCTCGATAATAAAACCGCAGGACTACAGCGATCCGATTTAATTATCTTAGCAGCGCGTCCAGCAATGGGAAAGACAACCTTTGTAACCAATTTAGCCTACAATATTGCTACTATAGAAAAAAAGACAGTGCTTTTCTTCAGCCTTGAGATGAGTAAAGAACAGCTTGTCGATCGTATGCTCGCCGATGCGGCCGGAGTTGATTCTTGGAATATTCGAACCGGGAATTTAAGTGATGAAGATTTCGCAAAACTTGCCGATGCAATGGGCGAAATGGCCGAAGCGCCAATCTATATCGACGACACGCCTGGTGTGAGCGTGCTTGAAATGCGAACAAAAGCTCGACGCGCCGCGCATAACGGTGAGCTTGGTTTGATTGTAATCGACTATCTCCAGCTGATGCAAGGAAGTGGCTCAGCTAAATCTTCTGCAAACCGTGTTCAAGAGGTTTCTGAAATTTCTCGTGGACTAAAATTGCTCGCGCGTGAATTAAACGTGCCTGTAATTGCGCTTTCACAGCTTAGTCGTTCAGTCGAAAGTCGTGATCCAAAAATTCCACAGCTTGCCGACCTCCGTGAATCTGGCTCTATCGAGCAGGACGCCGATATTGTGATGTTCCTTTATCGAGAAGCTTATTATAACCCAGAAACTGAGCGAGAGAATATTACCGACCTAATCCTAGCGAAGCACCGTCATGGACCAGTTGGAACTATCGAACTCTACTTCCATCCAGAACGCCTTCGATTTATGTCGCTCGACCGCAAACATGGCGATTAATTTTCAAAAAACCGCAATTCTACTTTAATTTTGCGGTTTTTAAAATTGCTTTTTCATTTTTTTTGCCGTATAATTATGCTTATGGAAAATAATCATAATTTTAAACTCAAAAATGAAGCCTTTACTAAAGTCGCTCTTGGAGTTAGTATTGCTTTATCTGAAATTATAATTATTTTTATCACTTCTACAAATCAAATCAATGAATTTATATCTATGCTTTTTACAATTTTCACATTGAATCTTGCTTTTATAATTTTCGGAATTCGACAACGACAAATACAAATAAAAATGTTCGAAGCCCACAAAACAGCCGAAGACTCAAAAGATAGAATTTTAACAATTATTAACAGTTTAACAGATGCGGTTTTAAGCGTTGATTCGCGCGGAAAAATTGAATTATATAATTCTGCTGCACTTGAAATTTTAGGAGAAAATAGTAAAATATCAGGTAAGAATATATCAAGAATCTGTAAACTTACAAAAATTAATACGCAAAAATTCGAAATTCAAGAAATTTTTAGAGCAGGTAAGCCATATTTTTCAGCAAACGATTTAATTCTTCAAAAAGAAGGTGAAACACTGAGAATTGAAATTGAAATTATTAAAATTAAGGAATCTTTTTCACGAAAGTCGAAGGTGAATTTGAATCAATTTGTAGTAATTTTACGCGATATCACCAAACAAAAAACACTTGACGAAGAGCGTGATGAATTTATTAGTGTTGTTAGCCACGAACTTCGCACGCCAGTGGCAATTTTAGAAGGCTCTTTGAGTAATTTAGAGCTATTAATCAACCAAAAGGCACCTTTCGAAATGCTTGAAAAATCTGCCAAGACTGCCTATAACCAGAACAATTTTCTCGCAACAATGGTAAATGATCTTTCAGCGCTTTCACGTACAGAAAGAGGAATCGGTGAAGAAGCGGAGGAAATCGACCCGAAAGAGCTCGCCGAAATGCTTTTCAAAAAATATCATAAAACAGCTTTCGAAAAAGGTTTAAGTCTTAATTTAAACCTTGATAATAACCTTAGCCATGTCAAGACAAGCAGATTATATCTAGAAGAATTGTTACAAAATTTTATTACCAATGCCTTAAAATATACGCGCAAAGGCTCTATTGGAATCTGTTTTAAAAATTCACAAAAAGGTGTAATTTTTGAAATTAAAGACACAGGAATTGGCATAAGTTCAAGCGACCAGAAGAGGATTTTCGAAAAGTTCTACCGAAGTGAAGATTGGCGAACGCGTGAAACCGGTGGCACAGGATTGGGACTTTATGTTTCACTAAAATTAGCGGCAAAGATGGGAACAAAAATTCAACTCGAAAGCAAATTAAACCATGGTTCGAAATTCTTTTTTGAATTACCTAAAATTAAAAAATAATTTTTTCAGGTTTTTTGCTTTTTTTGAAAAAATATGATACACTTGACATATCAAGCCTAATAGGCTTTTTAATTTTGGAATAGGAGAAAAATGGCTAAAAAAGAGACCAAAATCACTCGCGTTAAAGCGAAAGATACAGATTCGAAGCCTGTAAAAGAAGTTTCGAAAGAACCTAAAATGAGCAAATACGCCGCAAAAGTTGCCGGTGTCAGAACAGTTAAAAAAGGTAAAAAACCAGCACCAAAATTTATACAAATTTTAGCAAAACCGTTTAAGTTTATCACAGCTCCGTTTGTTGCGCTCAGCAAATATTTAATGGATTCCTGGCGAGAACTAAAACTTGTTCGCTGGCCGACCCGTAAAGAGACCTGGAAAATGACTGGTGCAGTTATCGCTTTTTCTGTAGGTTTCGCAACTCTAATTTTATTGCTTGACGGTTTATTCAACTGGATTTTTAAAACACTAATCAAATAATTTCGAAAGGTATTTATGGCTAATAAACGATATGATGATTCCCGACAATGGTATGCTGTGACAACTTTGGCAGGATATGAAGACAAAGTTGCCGAAAATCTTCGCCAACGAATTGAAGGTGTTGATATGGCAGATAAAATTTTCGACACACTCGTTCCGAAAGAGAAACAAATCGAAGTAAAAAACGGAAAACGCAAAGTTGTTGAACGAAAAATTCTCCAAAGCTATGTTTTGGTTGAAATGAAATTAACAGAAGAAACTTGGTTTGTTGTTCGAAATACTCCAGGCGTAACTGGGTTTATAGGTTCAGACTCACCAACACCAGTTTCCGAAAAAGAAATGCGTGATATTCGCCGCCGAATGGGCGCAGAAGAGCCAATGTTTGATATCAATTTCTCTCAAGGCGAGATTATCAACATCATAGATGGTCCTTTCAAAGGTTTTGAAGGTGCAGTTTCTGAAATCGATGCTGTGAAGGGCAAAATTAAAGTTATGGTTTCGATGTTTGGCCGTGAAACTCCAGTCGAACTCGACATTCTTCAAATTGAGAAAATCTAATTTTAAATTTTCGAAAGCTAAAAAACGCTCAGAATTGGGCGTTTTAGTTTGGTTTAAATTAAAAATCTCGCCAAATTCAGCGAGAAAAAATTACTTTTTAGCAACAACGTTTTTATTAATCTTGAGAGCTTTATCTATCATATACTCAGGATTTGATAAATTATGATTAATAAGTTCAAGTTGGTGCGTTCGAGAATATTTGTGAAATTCAGGTGTCGCTAGAATCATCCCATCTTCAACACAGATACAAACCTGGTAAAGATTGAAACCAAATGACGAAATTAAATCTGTAATATTACGGTATTTTCGTTCAAAGCCTTGTTTAAAAATCGCATCCGTATCTTTAATTCGCCAAATATCAAAAAGTTGCCCGTGATAATTAATTCGAAAACCTTTGTGATTATTATTTTCAACAAAAGTTCCGCCCAGATCTTCAAGCCGTTTACGAATTTTCGAGACAGCTATATTTGTTTCTACCACAATATCAATATCGTTATTTTGAACAGAATCAATGCAGAGAGCTTTATAGACTGCAAAACTCCCCACAATATAAACCCGCCCAAAATCTTTTAGAACTTCAAGTACTTCACGATTTTCCATTTTTTAAACCTCCAAAGCGTGATTCTAAAATTATAGCATGGTTAAAAATTAAAAACAAGAAAACCTCGGCACGAAACCGAGGTGAATTGGAGGTTTTGTAGCTACTTTTTGAGTTCTTCACCACTGCCAGAAAATTAACAATTTATCTTATTCTGCTAACATAACTCTACGCTGACGAATAACATCAACGATTTCTTGAGCTCTTTGCGAGTCCTCTTCTTCTGACATATTCATTCTTAAAATCCGACTCCCAAGCTCTCCATAGAAATCGACTCGGTGAAAAACTTCTCCACTCGAATGAAAGAAGTCTGCTTGAAAATCGCCAGCAATATTAAAGAAAATTGCTGCGATCGTACGTTCAATTGCTGACTTAATCCGTAAAAATTCCACACTTTCAGCACAAGGATTTATTCGAAAATATCCACGATGAGGATGAAGTTCTTCAACACCTCGAACCAATAAATTCTCTGATCTATCGTTAAGGGATATTTTTAAAATCTTTAGCTCAAGTTTTTCGAAAAATTCATGCGGAGCTTCGCCAAGACCTGGTAATGTCTTAATTGCTTCAATAGGTAAGAAAATTACAGTCTGGCTTGAATTTAATAGCTCTTCTTCTTTCCAAACTTCAACAATAGAAAAATCAATGCTTTGAATAAACTTTAGCATAAGCTACCTCCAAAAAAAATAAAATATACGCTTTCGAAAATTCGAAAGATGTTTTGCGAAGAATCGCAATAAATATAATACAATATTTCTTAATATAAGTCAATCGGTTATACTCAAAATAGCTATTGAAATTTTCGAAAGTTTATGCTAAAATTAATATGTTACGCACTTGAATTATCAAGTATAAATTTACTAAAGGGAAATTATGGCAAAAAAAGTTATTGGAAATTTGAAACTTCGAATCCCAGCTGGCCGTGCAACAGCAGGTCCTCCAGTTGGTTCAACACTTGGTCAATGGGGTCTAAACATGATGGATTTCATCAACCCATTCAACGAAGCAACTAAAGATATGATGGGTAAAGATGTAATTGTTCACCTTCAAGTTTTTGAAGATCGAACATTCACTTGGAAATCACTTGGTCAACCAGTTGATGATATGATTCGTGAACGAGCAGGAATCCAAAAAGGTGCAGGGAATTCAAAAACTGACAAAGTTGGTAAAATTACAAAAGCTCAATTGCAAGAAATTGCTGAAGCTAAAATGGAACACCTAAATGCAGTTTCAATCGAAGGCGCTATGAAAACTATCGCCGGAACAGCTCGCTCAATGGGTGTTGAAATCACGGAATAATCCTTTCAAAAATCGCTCTTCGGGGCGGTTTTTAATTTGTAAAAAAATACATTTCGTGATATAATCTTACAAATGAAAAAAGCTTTAAACTTCGAAATTAAAACCCGTCTAAACGGAACTTTAGCGCGCACCGGCACGATTCAAACTCCACACGGCGAAATTAAAACTCCAGCCTATATCGCTGGTGGTACAAACGCAACCGTAAAAGCGATGACCCCTGAACAAATTCGCTCAACTGGTGCACAGGCAGTCCTTGCCAACACTTACCATTTGATGCTTCGACCTGGCGCAGACATTCTGAAAAAAGCTGGCGGAATTCATAAATTTATGAATTGGAACGCGCCAACCTTTACTGATTCGGGTGGTTTTCAGGTTTTTTCACTTGGAATGGCTTATAAAAAAGGAATCGATGCAACTTCGCATATTTCGAAAGGAGATTCTTCACTCGCAAAAAACAATTCAAACCAGCTTGCGAAAGTTGGGGAAGACGGAGTTTGGTTTAAATCACACATTTCTGGTGAGAGAATTTTTATGTCGCCTGAAATCTCTATGGAGCTCCAGCACAAAATCGGTGCGGATATTCACATGGCTTTCGATGAATTAACCTCACCACTTGCAGGTCGAAAACAGATTAAATCTGCACTCGACAAAACTCATTTTTGGGCTGAAAAATGTTTAAAGCGCCACAATGAATTGAACGCTGAGCACTTCCAAAAAGGCGAAAATTTGCAAGCATTGTTTGCAGTTATTCAAGGTGCTCGAGAAGAAGATTTTCGAAAGGAAAGTGCAAGTTTTTTGGGCTCGAGAGATTTTGATGGCTTTGGAATTGGTGGAATTTTTCAACCCGAAGAAATTCCCGAAGTTCTAACTTGGGTGAACACAACCTTACCTGAAGAAAAACCACGGCATCTGTTAGGAATGGGTGCACAACCCGCCGATCTCTTTTTGGGTGTAGAATTTGGTATCGATACTTTCGATTGTGTAGCGCCAACTCGCCAAGCACGAAACGGTGCAATTTTCACTTATTCTGGGCGAATTAATATTAAAAATACTAAATTTAAAGAAGACTTTACACCAATTGATTCACGATGTAAATGCTATACTTGTCAAAATTTCACAAAAGCTTATATAAATCATCTTTTCCGCGCGGACGAAATTCTCGCAAGCACGCTTGCCTCAATTCATAATGAATTTTTTGTGATTAATACTGTTGATAAAATTCGTGAAAGCCTTGAAAACGACACGTTTTTTGAATATAAGCGCCAATTTTTAAATGAATATTATGGCGAAGAACGCGCAAAGGATTTCGAAACGCAAAGAGATGAAAATTCGTTGCAAAATTAAACCAAATTCAAAAAAAGGAAATCTCATTCAAAAGTCGCAAGATGAAAGCGGCGAGTTTTTTGAGATTTTCGTTCGCGAGCCAGCAATCGAAGGTAAAGCAAATTTGGCGGTAATTAAACTTTTAGCGGAAGAGTTTGACGTTTCAAAAAGCCAAGTTTCCCTAAAAACTGGCACAAAATCACGATTTAAGATTTTCGAAATTGAAAGATAAAAAATCGCTTCTACCGAGGCGATTTTTTATTGAAATAATTTCATCTTGGCTGGGATGGAGGGATTCGAACCCCCGAATGGCGGGACCAGAACCCGCTGCCTTACCACTTGGCGACATCCCAAGATTCTTCAATTATATCAAAAAAAATAATGCTTTTCAAGAGCCTTTTAAAACCTTTTATTGACAAAACCCATATTTTTTGCTATAATTTGATTATTCAAGCTTTTGCTTGGAAATTTTATTCAGGAGGATTCGAGATGAATCAAAATTTGTTCTTTCAGGAAGCGTTGCTTCAAGCAATTCAAAAAAATTCAGAATTGGTATTCGAAGCAGACGGAAACAAAGTTATCCGCGTAAAGCCCGACTCAGTATACGATCTAGACAAAAAAATAGTTGAGGTTCGCGGTTCAGCAAAGATTGTTTATCTTGAAGGCGAAGCACCGAACCGATTCGTCTCAAGAAGGGAACTTAAAAAGATCTGCTTATGGGTTGATGAAGACTTCAAGGTCAAAAAGTTGCTAGAGGATGAAAGAATTCCACAAAGAGTTGAAGAATCCCTCAAAATACCGCACAATCCGTATAGTAAAGACGATGCCTTTAAAGAAGAAATCGAGACACCGCCATTTTTAAGGAAATCCTTTATCTAAAGTCGCATTTGCGGCTTTTTTATTCTACTCAAGCTTGCATTTTAAAAAATCTTGTTATAAAATTTAAACAATAAGCTCCTCGGTCCGCCGAAATTTGCAGCTTATGGAGGCACATTATGAATATTTTCATTAAAGTAGTCGACGAAGCCGTAAGCGAAAAACAGCTTTCGGTCGAACTCGCCAAAATTCAACCCGTTAAGATTGAAGGATCTTCAGCAGAAAAAATCGTAGAAAATCTCGAAGAACTGCTAGATGAAAAAGATTCCCTCATTTTAATAGCTGGCGCCAATATTTTTAGCAATAAGCTCGTTTTAATGGAAGAAATCTTTGACACTTTCGAAACACAAAACATCAACGATATGGCGTATTACTATAAAATTTTACAAGATTCAAGTGAAGATTATGATTTTGAAATTTACTGTCAAAGTGGTGATAGAATTGAAATCAAAAGAATATGCTCGAATTAATACAGAACCTCGCAATTTTGCGGGGATTTTTTATCATTGATTTTTCTTTAAAAAAATTGTATAATATTCAAGCGCTCAATTTGAGTAGCATATTAGAAAGAAGGGCTTTTTATGGCTTTTTATATTTTTGTTTTTCGCACTTCTGCTGGTGATGAACTTCTTTATAAAGGTGACAGCGACAAACTTATGCGAGATTTGAAATTCGCAATCGATGGACCAAATCGTACAGGAACGGTTTTGGTTGAGGATGAAAAATTGCCAATTCGAAAAGAAGTTTTCGAAGAATTATCGCGAATCCGTAGCCTATTTAAACAAAATGAAAATGTTACTGGGTTTGAAATATATGATAGTTTTCGATACTCGAAAGAGAGAAAATTCAGTATTGAATTTTTAGAGAATGGCATAATTGAAGTTACAAAAATAGAGGAGGAAGAAAATGAACTATAATATTAGCGGGGAACCTCTAAATGAACTACGAGCTTCTACAAAAGATAACCCTTCAGGGATTTTTTCCAAGGAAGAATTAAAAAGCCTCTGGGCGTACATTCAAGAATATTGCCGAATCGGAGCTAATAAATATCGAACACACTTCCGTTTTGAAAGTGCAGGTGAAATTTATGATGTAGATATTATAGATAAGTCGCTTGCAATTTATAAACACAATTGGAAGCCCTAATCAAAAACCCTCAATTGAGGGTTTTATTAATTTTTCAAGAAAATACTAGTTAAGT
>CAUQGB010000005.1:0-46644 GCA_963517825.1 uncultured Candidatus Saccharibacteria bacterium | reverse complement strand
CGATTTTTTGTTGGTAAAGGTAGAGATGATGGTCGAATTTGGCCGATTCTACTTGGCTCAAATCAAAATAATTTGCCTGAGATTATGGATTCGAAATATTTAACTTGTAAGAAAAATTCAGATTTTGTTCAGCTAAATCAAGGAAATGTTGCTCATTTTGTTACAAATTACAGCCAAAATCTTTTCGAAAATTTGCTTGAAAAGGTCCAAAATGGTGATTTAGATACAATTTCTCGCCTTCAAATTCTGCAGGAGCGTTCTTTGCTTTCACGCGGTGGTGAAATTCCAAGTGTTGAGTTGCTACGAACTTTACAGAGTTATGGCAAAGAAACTTCTTTAACAGTTTGGGATATGATTAGTCTTTTGATTGGCGAATTAAAAATTTTTATTGATGAGGATTCTGAAAGTTCGAAAAAAATGAAAAAATTTGTTGGTAATTTAGCCCAAAATGAATTTGAAAAACTTGGATTTATTAAAAAAACTGGCGAAGATGAAGAGGATACTCAAAAACGTAGCTCAATTTTAGCACACATGATTTATGCTGAAAATGAAAAAGCGATCTCGGGTGCTTTAGATATTTTCGAAAAATCGCTGAATATGGAAGATATTGATTCGGAAGTTCGAAGCTTAATTTTAACTGTAAAGATTCGTTTTGAAGAATCTCCAGAATTAGTGCAAAAAATGCTCGAAAGTTATAAGAATACTCCAAATGTTGATTATCGAGATGATATTATGGTGGCTTTAACTTCAACTAAAAATATTCGAACGGGTGAATTGCTCCTTGAAAAAATGCTTAAAAATGATATAATTCGTACTCAAGATATTTTGAGCTGGTATATTCATCTGCTTCGAAATTCAAAAATTTGGGAATTAGCTTGGAGATGGTTGCGTGAAAATTGGAAATTAATTGAGGAAAAGTTTGATGGGGATAAGAGCTATAATGATTTTCCGCGATATTCAGGTGTAATTTTACGAACTGATAAACATCTTCAAGAATTTAAAGATTTCTTTGAACCTCTAAAAAATGACCCAAGCTTGACTCGAGCAATCGAGATGGGTGAGCGAGAGATTGCTGGGCGAATTGCTCTGATTAATCGAGATAAAATTGCTATTGATAAATTTTTACAAAAAATTTAAGTTTAAAACCGACCATATTCAACGGTCGGTTTTACTTTATTTTGATAAAAAGAACCTTTCGAAATTTACCATATTTTGTGGCGTAATTTCATCTGGGCTTTTATCTTCTAAATCTCTCAATTTTGTAAGAATTTCAGATTTATTAATTTCAGAACCTATTAGAACGAGTTCGGTTTTTGGCGGTTCATCTTTCCATTCTTCAGCATAAATATCAATAGTTTTACCAACCAGATGAACTATATATTTCTGTTCGTATCCTTTCATCCCGAAATAGCAAATTCCTTTCATTCGAAAAAGATTTTTAGGTAAATTATCGAGAAAACTTAGGAATTTTTGAGGATTTAGTGGTTTTATTGTTTCGAAAGCTAAAGATTGAAATTGGTTATGAATATGATCTTTATGGTCGTGTTTGTATTCTTCGATTTTTTCATTATTTTCTTGTTCAGATTTTTGCCAAGAAAAAATTAAATTAGGATTAATTTTTGCGTTTTGGCTTTCAATAATTGGTGAGTTTGTGTTAGATTTTCGAATGAATTTGTGGATCTCTTGAATTTTGAATTCAGAAACTAAATCGGTTTTGTTTAAGATAATAATATCACTTGCTTTGATGCATTTTTTAAAATGAGTCGGAAAATCACTCGTAGAATTTTCGAAATTTTGAGCGTCGATTAAATAAATATTTCCGCCGAAATAAGAATATTGATTACCAGAATATTGCAAAGTTTTAAGTAAATCATAAGGTTCAGCAATTCCACTAGCCTCAATTATGATTGCATCAAGTAGTGAATCTTTATTCGCTAATTTTGAAAGTGGTTCGCTTAATCCGTTATCACCAATCATGCAGCAAATACAGCCATTGCTAAGCTCAATTTTTTGCTCATTGATTCCATTAGAGATCAATTTACTATCGATATTTATTATGCCGAAATCATTTACAATTGCACCAATTTTTAGATTTGGGCTTGATTTTAAAAGATGGTTCAAAAGCGTGGTTTTGCCTGAGCCCAAAAAGCCAGAAATCATTATAACTGGAATTTTTCGATTTTTTTGTTTTTTTGCTTTAATTTCTGTTTTTGAAAAATCATCAAAAATATCTTTCGAAAAGTTTGAAATATCAAATTCTTCATTATTCATAAAACCAGTTTAACAGATTTTTAGAAGGCCTGCAAGATTTGCATTTTTAAAGAATATATGGTATAATTTGAAAGTTGCATTTTGCAAAGAAATTTTAGAAAGAGGTGAAATCTATGAAGATTTCGAAAATTGTGACAATGAAAGACTTGGATACTGGTGAAAATAAGAAAGTTAAAATAGACACGAAAGAAATTCGTGAATTTAATTTTCCGAAAAAGGCCTATATTATTAATAAAGTATTTATTGATAATCTGTGGCTAAAAATTGCAGTTCTTGTGTGGGTTTTAATCTTAAGCGCTTTATTGATACTTGCAAAAATTAGTCAGAACTATGGATTTTTGTCAATATTAATATTGATAAGTTTAATAACCATAACGATCGTTGCTAATTTTCAAATCGCTAGATTATACTTCTTTAGTGAGGAGGAAAATCGCAACATCGAGAAAAGGTTGTTAATCAGATGGGCGTGGGCTTCTACTGAAGGAATTGAGTTGCCTGAGAACACGGAAGCAGAGGAGAGATGCTATGACTTTTTGAAGAAAGTTTTCGAAGAGATAAATAAATTCGCAATTAGATTTTATTTTTATCATTTAGCTTTTGCTTTAACTTTATTGCTCATGGCAACAATGCTTTTAATAGTTGAAAGTCAGCTAGATGAAAGAGTGTCTATTTTTGTCGTAGTGGCATGGATTTTTACGGAGTTTTACCTCTGGAAGATCCGTTGTTTCATCAGAACAAAAGAGAAAATGCACTATAATGTTGCTACAAGAGTTAATGATGGTAATGGCAATACCTCTTTCTTCTTTTCACTAAATGGCAATTACGCCATTGAAGAAAAGATTAGCTTGATCTTCAAAGATTGCGCTTTTTAGTTAATAAAAAACTTAGCCCTGCTAAATATGCAGGGTTTTCTTTTTTCGAAAATCTGGTATAATATTTATATTCTATATATTTTTGGAGGTAATAAAAATGTTATATGAAGTTCTTTACGAAACGGGAAGCGAAAACTATTCCAAGGGTGAGATTCACCTTCTTCCATTAGTATCAGACACTCGGAGAGCGTTAAAAGCAATCAGTGATTGTGATATTAAAAAGCTGCAGAATGTTTTATATATCGCAGAAAAAGAACATAGTAATAAAAAATACAATGAGGACTATAAAGTTATGAAAGAGAAGCTACAAAAAGTTTTAAACTTTATAAGAAACTTTTATAAGCGGTTCTCTGAAACAGTTGATAAAAACACTCTAAAGACTCCGGAGAAAATGGCGTCTGCTATTGCTGGAAATATCATCAATTTAATCGCGCAAGACGATCAGCTTGGGATTGAAGAGATTGTGGCAATTCTCCACTCCTTAAAACCTATTGTCGGTAGATTATCCACCGGTACTGATAGACTAATGTCTAATATCTATTTCGCAGGATTGGATGCCTGCGAGAAACACAACGCTTTCGGAAAGCAGTTTGCAATTATCATCAGTAGCAGGGACAATTGGTCTATTGACCAATTTATAAGAGGATATGGTCCTCGTCTTGACAAGATAATCTATAACGGTCTTTCTTCAATTTTGCGTTCAAGGAATGAAATAAAAAAACTTGACAATGATTTGAAGAAGGATCTAAAAAGAATTTATAAGTCTCTTATTGAAAAAGGCTATAAGTTCAGCCTAATTGAGAGATACCGTATTTTACTCTTCTAATTTAGGGCCCCCTCGGGCTCTTTTTTGTTTGACTTTAAACTTGAAATTTGATAAAATAAGAATACTAAAATATTACTTGTTCGAAGAATCCGACCTAAAAATAACTTTTCGAACGCTTTAATTTAAGGAGAAAAATGACTGATAATTTTAATGAGAAGCAGGCTCGAAAGCGTGCTAACTTGCAGAAAAAAGCTCAAGATTTGCAAAAAAATCGTGATAAATATGTTGGAAATGCTAAAAAAGAAAAAGCCGAGAATAGTGCCAATAAAATTGCTCAAAAGGCGAAGAATATTTCGAAACAAACTCGAGCTCAAAAATCTGACACTAAAAAGGTGAATCTACCAACAACAACACGTCGTGGCGCTGTCGTGCGAGCTCAGCGAATGATTTCGAACGACATCAATATGCGAGCAACGCAACACATCGTAAATATCCCTGTTAATAAATCGCTGTTCAATGGCTTTGATGGTGAACAATTAACAGCTTCGAAGTTGAAGAAACTTCGCCCAGAAAAAGATAGTGTGCGAGTGATTCCGCTTGGTGGTTTGGGTGAGTTTGGAATTGGTAAAAATATGTTCGCAATCGAGTATATGGATGAAATCCTAGTTATCGATATGGGTTCAATTTTTCCTAACGAAGACTACCCTGGTGTGAACTTTATGACGCCAGACATTACATATTTGAAAGATAATATGCATAAAGTTAAGGCGGTTGCATTTACTCATGCCCACCTTGACCACATTGGTGCGGTTCGTCAGCTCTTGCCTGAATTCGGAAACAACATTCCAATTTATGCTACTGATTTTACGATCGGCATGATTAAGCGTCAAATGGAAGAAGCTGTTGTTGAGGTTTCACCAAACTATCAAGTTGTTGATCCATTTAAACACGAACAGATTAGGATTTCTGAACACATGACGCTTGAATTTGTGCACGTTCTTCACTCAATTCCAGGATGTGTGGCGATGGTTATTCGTACACCAAATGGAAACATTGTACATATGGGTGACTGGCGTTTCGAAAATGATCCAGTTGATACACAGTTCGACCTTCCACGCCTTGCTGAGATTGCGCAAAAAGAGGGCGTTGATCTATTGATGAACGAAAGTACTAATATCGATACACCGGGAACACATCCACACAGTGAATATTCCATTGGTGAAAGTGTTGGCGAGGTTATGACAGCTTACCCTCACGCTCGATTGATTTTCTCATGTTTTTCAAGTCAGATTTATCGATTGCAATTGATTCTCGATGAGGCGGTAAAACACAATAGGAAAGTGGCTTTTGCAGGTTTTTCAATGATTAACGCAATTGAAGTTGCTTTGCGATCACGAAAAATTAAAGTTCCTAAAGACGTGATTGTGAAAATGGAAGATATAGTTAAACTTGATGATTCAAAAGTCTCAATCGTATGTACCGGCTCGCAGGGTGAATTAAACGCTGTTTTGAACCGTATGGCGACCGGAGCTCACCGATTTGTGAAAATTAAAGCAACTGATGTTGTGGTGTTTTCATCAAGTCCTATTCCTGGAAATGAGCCTAGAGTTGCCTCAACAGTGGATGGATTGTTGCGTGAGGGTGCTGGTGTAATTCAGCACGGCCGTGGTCATTATCACGGAATTGGCCCTCTACACCTTTCGGGACATGCATATTATGATGATCATGTTCGATTGGTCGAAACTATTCGTCCAAAAAACTATTTGCCAGTTCACGGTGAATTCTATATGCTTCAACATAATGCTGAAATGGCGCAAAAAGTGCTTGGGCTAAAACGACATGAAATTCTTGTTGCGGATAGTGGTGATATTATTGAATTAACTAAAGAGCGCACAATTAAAAAAGGTGGCCGCGTTCATGTTGGATCAATTCTTTACGACAACACTGGAAACACGGTTCATGATGCTGTTGTAAAAGATCGTTTACATATTTCGACAGAAGGAATCTTTATCATTGTTCTAACTATCAGTAAGAAAACGGGTCGGTTATTGAAGACTCCGGATGTAATCTCTCGTGGATTTGTATATCTTAAAGATAGTGAAGAATTGATCGGTAAGATTCGCCACTATTTGCGAATTAAAACTGATCGGGAAGTTGAACGCAAAATTGAAATTGCAGACATGAAACAAGAGATCAAGGATGATATTTCTCATATCTTGTTTGATTCAACTGGTCATACACCGATTGTTATTCCAGTAGTCAATAAAGTTTAAAATTTCAAAATGAGTAGTGAAAACTGCTCATTTTTTGTTGTAGGGAATTTTAGCCGTAATCAATATGTGATATAATAAAGTAATGAATTTGAATTCTTCGCTCGGTTTAGTAAAAGGTGTTGGCGAAAAAACACTTGAAAAATTCGAAAACGCTAATTTAAGAACAGTTGGCGATCTTTTAGAGTTTTTTCCGAGAAAATATGAAGATTTTGCAAGTTTGACTAGTTTGAATGAAATTAAGCCAGGAAAAGTTTTGTTTAAAGCTTATGCTGAAAAAGTTTCTATGCGCCGAATTCGTCGGGGAATGACCATAACCGAGGCGATTTTAACAGATGGTAAGGAGAAGATTAAAGCGATTTGGTTTAATCAACCTTATAGGGTTAAGCAGTTGCAGGATGAAAATGAATTTTATTTTTCGGGAAAGTTTGAATTTAACTATAATCGCTACCAAATTACAAACCCAAGTGTAATGAAACGCGAAGAGTTGCCGAATAAAACAAATTTCGAAGGTGAAAATGGTGAAATTGTACCAATTTATCATCAAAAAAAAGGTTTGAAAACGGATATAATTCGTAAAACTTTGGCGGAGTTAAAACCGCTCATGAAAATTCTGCCTGAAACTTTACCGGAAGTTGTTGTTCGAAAAGAAAAACTAATTTCACGCGCGCAAGCAATTGAGTGGGTGCATTTTCCTGAATCTGGAAAACAGTTTGATTTAGCGATAAAACGATTAGCCTTCGAAGAGATTTTTGAGCTAATATTGGCTTCTAAATTGAATAAAATAGAAAATGAACAGTTGCGCGGATATGTTTTTGAGCCAAGAATCCAAGATGTAAAAAAGTTTGTTGAAAAACTTCCGTTCGATTTAACACCGTCCCAAAGATTGGCTTCTTGGGAGATAATTCAAAATATGAAACAAGATTTTCCGATGAACCGGCTTTTACAAGGTGATGTTGGGTCTGGTAAAACGACGGTGGCGGCGATTTCAGCATTAAATGCGATAAAAAATGGTTTTCAGGTTGCTGTTTTTGCGCCAACTGAAATTTTAGCATTTCAGCTTGCAGAGAATTTTTCGAAAACATTATCTTGGGCCAATATTTCGGTTGGTTTTTTGTCGGGGAAAGTTAAGGGCAAGCAGAGAGAAAATCTTTATCAAAATTTAAAAAATGGTGAAATAGATGTTTTGGTTGGAACGAGCGCAATCATACAAGATAAAGTTGAATTTTCGAAGCTTGGCTTGGTGATCATTGACGAACAACATCGTTTTGGTGTGGCTCAACGGCAGAAAATTCTTGAAAAATCACACCAGAAAATGCCACATTTACTTGCTATGACGGCGACACCAATTCCACGATCATTGCAGTTGACGCTTTTTGGAGATTTGAGCGTTTCGATTTTGAAGGAAAAACCGGCTGGGCGAAAACCTGTAAAGACGGAAATTATTTCGCCGGCATCTCGTGCACCAATGAATTCTAAAATCAAAACGGAAATTTCGAATGGGCGACAAGTGTTTATTATTGTTCCCGCAATTCAAGAGGGTAAAAACGAAGAAATTAAAAATGTCGAAACAGAATTTAAGCGGTTAAAACGTGATTTTAAGGGTCTTCGAATTTTACAACTTCATGGAAAAATGAAATCTGAAGAAAAAGAACAAGTTATGACAGATTTTTTGGCGAAAAAAGCGGATATTCTATTATCGACCACTGTTATTGAAGTTGGTGTCGATATTCCAAATGCGAGTGTAATTGTGATTGAGAACGCGGATCGTTTTGGTTTGGCGCAGCTTCACCAGTTGCGTGGGCGCGTTGGTCGTGGTGGCGGAGACGCTTTTTGCTATCTTGTAATGAGTTCTAATGCAAAACCCCCTCAAAGACTTCAGGAAATTTCTAAAATAGACGATGGTTTTATTTTGGCGGAAAAAGATCTAGAACTTCGTGGTGCTGGTGAAATCTATGGCAAGGCTCAGTCGGGCGAAATTAATCTGGAGTTTGCAAATATTGGCGATACGCAGATAATTTCTCAAGCGCAATCTGCTGTGGACTTTCTTTTCGAAAATCAAAAAGAATGGAAAAAATACTTAAACAATAGACCGGAAGCTCTTGAGAAATACCAACGTTTAACTTTATTAAATTAAAGTCTTGACTATAGAAAAAAAATGTGCTAAAATTGAAAAGTAGTCGGCCAGCAGGTCGGCATTTTTCATAAGAAATTATTTCGAAAGGATAAAATGGAAGATTTAAATATTAAACAAATGATGTTGGCGGCAAAAACAATTGCAGCTGAAAAAAATTTACCGGAAGAAAAAGTTTTAGAAGTTATTGAAATGGCAATTGCGGCTGCTTGGCGACGCGAAAACGGAAATCGCGACCAAAATGTTCGGGCAGAACTAAACACTCAAACTGGTGATGCTGAAGTTTTTGTTCAATATGAAGTTGTTGACGGCGAAGAAGCTTATAATATTAATAACGAGATTTCTCTTGAAGATGCAAAAAAACTTGATGTAAATGCTGAAATTGGCGAAATTGTTGAAGAGAAATTCCCAGTTGAAACTTTTGGTCGTGTGGCCGCCCAAACTGCTAAGCAAGTTGTTTTGCAGCGACTTCGCGAAGCTGAACGTGAGATTATTCTTGAAGAATTCGAAGATAAAGTTGGTACTATCGTAAGTGGTTCGGTTTCAAAAATTGACCAACGATTTGTGAGAATCGATTTAGGAAAAGCGAATGGAGTTATGCCGCTCCGCGAACAAATTAATGGTGAATATTTTAGTGTTGGTCAGCGGATTAAAGTTCTTATTAAAGAAATTGAACGAGATGGTCGTGCGCCAGAATTGATTCTTTCACGTGCTGATGCAAAATTTGTTGAAATTCTTTTCGAACAAGAAGTGCCAGAACTAGAAACTGGAATGGTTGAAATTGTGGCTATTGCTCGTGAGGCTGGTCGCCGAACTAAGATGGCGGTTCGTTCAGTTATGAACGGTGTTGATCCAGTTGGAACTTTCGTTGGTAGTCGCGGTGTACGAGTTCAATCTGTTATGAATGAAATTGGTGAACGTGAAAAAATTGATATTGTAACTTGGAGCGAAAACCCAAGCGAATTTATCCGTGAGGCGTTAAGTCCTGCAGAAGTTGTTGAAGTTCAAATTAAAGAAACTGGTGAAAACGAACGCAAACGAGCAACTGTGCTTGTGAGTGAAGATCAGCAAAGTGTTGCGATTGGCCGCGCTGGGCAGAATGTTCGCCTTGCAAGTCGACTAACGGGTTATGAGCTTGATATTGAACTTGCTAAATCTACCGAAAAAAAACCACGCGGAAATGTTGAAGATGGCTTGTTCAGTGCTTTAAATGAAGCGACTGAAAGTGAAGTTGTTGAAAATCTCGACGGAGATGAAAACGACCGCGAGAAATTCGGTGGAGAAGAACAATAAACACTTTAAGGGCTAGCAGGGTTGACTGCTAGCTTTTCTCGTGTTATAATTATTGCATTGGCTTTGGGCGACCAAAGTACTTAAAAAAGGAGGCATTTAGATATGCGAAAGAAAATTGAAGACTTGATAGTTATCATTCCTGCTGCCGGGATTGGCACACGCGGATATCCAGCAACTCTTGAAATTGCTAAGGAATTAATACCGTTACCCTTTGAAGGATACTTACAAAATTCAATTGTGATTTTAATAGAAAAGTTAGTTCAGGCTGGAATTTCTGCACAGAATATTGCAATTGTGATTTCGAAAGAAAAAACCTCTATTAAAGACGTTTTCAAGAAGAAGCAGAAAATTATTGATGAATTAAAAGATAAAGGCAAACATGATTTTGCTGAAAAGGTGGAGCATGTATCGTTTTTATCTCCAGCAAAATTTATTTTACAGGATTGTCCATTTTATGGCAATCAAGCTCCGCTTAGTACACCTGAAGTTATGAACTTTATTGGTGAAAGTGACTTTGCTTACTTTTTCCCGGATGATAACTTTGCAACAGTTGGGAAAAATGAATTTCAACAACTTTTCGAAGCTTACGAGAAGTTTGGCGGAAGTGTTCTGCCAGTTAAGCAGGTGCAAGATGATGTCGAATATTCGAAATATGCAATTGTGGTAGGTGAAATCATTCACCGTCCACGGAATAAAGATGATAATCTGGTTTTGGAGGTTGAAAAAATTGATGAGAAACCAGGTTTCGAAAATGCTAAAAGTGAGCTCGCAAGTGTTCGTGGAGCAATTTTCGAAAATAAACTCATTAAATATATGAGTGATTACGTGAAAAAGTTTGACGGAAATGGCGAGCTAATGTATCAGATTCCTGTACAAAATGCAATGAATGATGGAATGAAATTCTATGCAGTTCGTATTAACGGATTATATTGCGATACTGGAAATTGCTATGACTACGCTTTGGCGGTTCCGGCAATGATGATGGCTTCTGGAAACCGTGACAAATATATCAAAAATCTGAAAGAAGTTATAAAATACTTCGAAAGCCTCTAAATTAAAACGCTCTAGTTGAGCGTTTTTTTTTAAATTCCCTCGTGCTGAAGAAGCCAGCTTTTACGGTTTTGGCCTCCGTTATAACCGCCAAAATCCATATCTTTCGTAAGAACTCGATGGCATGGAATAATTATGGAGAGCTTATTCGCGTTTAAAGCGTTGCCAACCGCACGAACGGCGTTAGGATTTTCAATTTTTTCGGCAATTTCAGAATATGTTGAGGTTGAGCCGGAGCGAATATTCTGAAGCTCCTCCCAAACCTGTTTTTGAAAATCTGTTCCAATCATTTCGATTGGTGTTTTAAAACCTGCAAAAGGGTGTTTAAAATAATCTTCAAGTTCAATGCGTATCTGTTTAATTGGTAGATTTTCGCCTTCTTCAATATTTTCAACTTCAAAAAACTCTTTAATTTGAGCTAAATCTTTTTCGAAATTTTCATTATCTTGAAATTCCAAAAAAAACAAAGCATCGTCATGAGCGATTGCCGTCATTTCGCCAAGTGGCGTTTGAATTTTAGAAAGTTTTAGTTCACGCATTTTAATATGACAATTATATATAAAAAAGCCTAAAAAGTCAAATAAAATAAGAAATTATTAGCACTCATATTGTAAGAGTGCTAAAAGTATGATAAAATAGAGTTATGATACCTGAAGATTTTCAAGAAATTATTTCGCGAATGAGTGAAAATTCGCACAAAAGTTTGGAGCGAGCAGAATTTTTCTCTCGTAAATTTAAAACTGGTTACATTGGAATTGAACATATTTTGTTAGGAATTTTAGCAAATCGCGAATCTTCGGCGGCAACTTTAGCATATGAATACGGCTTAAAATTTGAAGATTTATATGATTTTTTTGTTGAAAATCCGCCAATTTCGAAAAGTATGCCAGATTTTGCAGATCCAAATGTGCGAGCTTTAACCGACCGTGCAGTTTTTGCATTAAAAATGGCGAGTTTAATTTCTGGTGACGATAATGAAATTGGCACAAAAAACCTGCTTTTCTCAATTTTAAAGCAAAAAGATTTAAAATTGCAGGTTGTACTTCGGCAAACTGGGGCTGATATTGAGGGGTTAGTGAATGCTTTTGACATTCTGTTTTCGAACGAAAATTCAGCTGAAGGAATTGATGAAATTGAACAAAAAAGCTTTCGAAAAAAAACAGAGAGGCAACAATCGAGCCGTGAAATTGCAATTTTGAAGAAATTTGGTGAAGATTTGACAGAAAAAGCTAAAAATGGCGAACTTGATCCAGTAATTGGGCGTGAAACTGAAGTTCAGAGATTAATCACGGTTTTGCTTCGTCGCACGAAATCGAATCCAGTTTTGATTGGTGAAGCTGGAGTTGGAAAAACCTCTGTAGTTGAGCTTCTTGCCCAAAAAATTTCGAAAGAACAAGTTCCATTACAACTAATTGGAAAGCGAATTTTTGAAATTGACTTAGCTGGAATGTTGGCTGGTACGAAATTTCGTGGTCAGTTTGAAGAGCGGCTAAAAAATGTAATTAAAGCTCTTGAAAAACATCAAGAAATTATTGCATTTATTGATGAAATTCATCTTTTAGCAGGAACTGGCTCGGCGGAGGGCGCAATGGATGCGGCAAATATTTTAAAGCCAGCGCTCGCTCGTGGAAAAATTAAACTAATCGGTGCCACAACTTTTGACGAATTTAAAAAATCGATTGAGAAAGATTCTGCATTAAATCGGCGTTTTCAATCTGTTCAGGTTGAAGAACCAAGCTTAAATGAAACGATTGATATTTTAAAAGGTTTGCGAGAAAAATATGAAAAATATCATAATATTGAAGTTTCTGATGAAGTTTTGGGTGAAATCGTTGATATGAGTGCGAGGTATATTTTTGACCGCCAAATGCCGGATAAAGCTATTGATATTTTAGATGAGGCTGGTGCGTTAGCTGCGAGCGAGAAGGTGTCGAAACCGAATAAAATTTTAGAATTCTCGCGCGAGATTGAGAAATTGAATGAAAAGCAAATTCGGGCGGCAGAAAATGAAGATTTCGAAGGTGCGGCTCTTTATAAAACGCGAATTTCACAACTTAGAAAAAAACTTAGTGAAGAAGAGCAAAAAGCAAAAAGTTCGAAAAAAATTATTTTAACGAGCGATTATGTGGCACGAGCGATTTCTTTAAAAACGAATATTCCGGTTCAAAAAATTTCAAAAAATCAGGCAAAAATTCTACAAAATCTTGAAAAACATCTTTCGAAAAAGGTGACTGGTCAAGGTGAGGCGATTGAGAAAATTTCGAAAGCAATCCGCCGTAATAAATCTGGTATTTCAGATGAAAATCGTCCAATTGGTTCGTTTATCTTTCTTGGCCCGACTGGTGTTGGAAAAACCGAACTTTCACGCCAGCTTGCAAATGAGGTTTTTGGCGGTTCGAAATCTTTAATTAAAATTGATATGAGTGAATTTGGCGAAAAACATAAAACTTCGCAACTTTTGGGTGCGCCAGCTGGTTATGTTGGATATGGTGAAGGCGGAACTTTAACAGAAAAAATTCGCCGTCAGCCATATTCTGTAGTGCTTTTTGATGAAATTGAAAAAGCCCACCCAGATACTTTCGATCTACTTTTACAACTTTTAGAAGATGGTGAATTAACGGATTCTGAAGGGCGAAAAGTTTCGTTTAAAAACACTGTTGTAATTTTAACAAGTAATCTTGGTGCAAGTGAAATGATGAATGAAAAATCGCTCGGGTTTGAGGCGGAAAGTTCTTCGAAAAAGAATCACTCAAAAAATGAAAAATTTGCTCGAAGGGCTCTTGAAAAAGTTCTAAAACCTGAGCTTTTAAATCGATTCGACGGAATTATTACATTTCAATCAATTTCGAAAACTGAAATTGGCAAGATTTTTGATATTCTTTTAGCTGATTTGAATAATCGACTACTTCGAAAAGGTTTGAATTTGAAAGTTCGAAAATCAGCGAAAGATTTTATTATTGAAAAGGGCTATGATGCCAAAAATGGGGCAAGACCGCTTAGGCGCGCAATTGAGGATTTACTTGAGCACAAGCTAGCCGAGGAAATTTTGGTAAAAAATCCATCAAAAGGAACGCAATTTGTAGCGAGTGCAAAAAATGGTGAAATTATAATTGAAGTTTCGAAAGATTAAGGAGGTAAAATGCGAAAAACAGAGAATTATTTAGTTCCAACGGTTGTTGAAGAGACTAATAGAGGTGAGCGAGCGTTTGATATTTATTCGCGGCTTTTAAAAGAACGAGTTATTTTTTTGGGTGAAGACGTGAACTCACACACGGCGAATGTTGTGGTGGCGCAACTTCTTCATTTGGCTTTCGAAAATCCAGATGAAGATATTAAGCTCTACATTAATAGCCCTGGCGGAAGTGTTTATGATGGTTTGGCCATTTATGACACGATTAAATTTATCAAACCAGATGTGCAAACAATTGGGATCGGTTTGCAAGCTTCAATGGGAGCGTTTTTGCTAGCGGCCGGAACAAAAGGTAAGCGTGCGATTTTGCCGAATTCTCGAGTAATGATTCATCAGCCATCAAGCGGTACGCGCGGAAAAGTTACAGACCAAGAAATTGACCTAAAAGAAAGTTTATTGCTTAAAGAAAAACTTGCACAAATTTTGGCTGAAAATAGTGGTCAGGATTTGGAAAAGCTCAAAAATGATATGGAGCGAGATTATTGGATGAGTGCTGAGGAGGCTGTAAAATACGGCTTAGTCGATAAAATAATCCAGTAAGAAAAAAATAGCCTCACAAACGAGACTATTAGTAATTATATCCGTCAATTGGCTTAACTTTTTCGCCAATGGCGGATTTTTTGAGGCGATTAAATTCAATCTTAGAAACCGGCACCGGCCAAATTTCTTGCGAATTTTTCTCATCTTTCGAAACCCTTAAAGCTAAAACATAATATTTATCATTTGGTAATAATAGATTTTCGCCAGAGCTATAAGATGTTTTTGCACGACTGTATCCGATTTCTTTGATGAACACAAATTTTGAATTTTTGCCGTGAGCTCGCCAAGACGAAACTTTAATCTCATTTCCATCTTCATCTGTAATTTTTATTACAGGATTAATCCGAAGCTTCGATGAGATTGAGAAATAGGCTTTCTCAACTTGATTGCCATTTTCATCGACAAAAGTTAACCCTTTTGCCTCTATCGATTCTTCGAAATAATTATCTCGAACAGTTTGAAAATTACTCCACTTATCTTTCGAGAAAGATTTACCTTTTTCGAAATAGTCTTTGAAGCTAACCTGCGCAATGTTATTTTTACGTTCTTGCGCAAAAGCTTTGCTTGTAGAATATGCTGAAAACGAAAATAGCGCTACGAAGAGCACTAAAAAGAAATATTTTTTCTTCATTTTAATTCCTTCTAACGCACTCAAAAAACATCAAAATAGTTTAAAGGTGCGTAAAAAATTTAATAGATATATAATAGCATAAAAACAATAAAAAATCAAGGTATTGATCTTTTTGCTGAATGGGTGTAGAATCGTATAAGCCTTGGGCGAAAAAAAATTTTGGAGGTGGTTTGCATGACAGCGAAGGATTTATTTGAACAAGTTCAAAAAACTGGATTCTATCATCACAAAAAGCCAGAAAGTAAATCTATTGGCGAAAAAGAAAACAGAGCACATTTAGCAGGTAAAGAAGCGAAGCTGCAGCAAGATTATTATGCTTCGCAAATTAGACATTAATCTTTAGCCGCTATTTTTAGCGGTTTTTTCATTGATTTTTTTAAAAAAATATGTTAGAATGGACAGCAAGAAGTAGTGTGCTTGCGGAGAATTTTACTTCGGAATTGATGGCAAATTTTCGAAAGTCGCAGGCGGAGAATCTTCGGGCCGATTCTAATAACACTTATAAATGCGAGGAGAAAAATGGCAAAAAAGCACTTTAATGCTGCAGGACGAGCGTTTTTTTCGAAAGAAGACGCTATTCTTGAAACCCCAGATTTAATCGCTCACCAAAAGGAATCTTGGAAAGATTTTGTCGACAATGGTTTGAGTGAGATTTTCGAAGAGATTAACCCAATTGATGATTATACTGGTCAAAAGTTATCTTTGCGATTTAAGAGCTATGAATTTCAAGCTCCAAAAACAACAAAAGATTTCGCAAAAGAGAATAATTTAACGTTTGAAGCTCCGCTTCATGTCCAGGTTGAACTTACAAATAAAGTTACTGGCGAGGTTAAGGAGCAAGAAATTTACCTTGGTGACTATCCTTGGATGACAAACCAGGGAACCTTTATTATTAACGGAACTGAACGCGTAATCGTTTCTCAGTTGATTCGCTCGGAAGGTGTTTATTTTAATGCTGAAACTGGAAGCGATGGAAAAAAATATTATGGTGCGAAGTTAATACCAGTTCGCGGTGCTTGGTTGGAATTTGAAACTGACCCTAAAACTGGTGTGATTTATGTAAAAATTGACCGTCGCCGAAAACTTCCAGTAACCACTTTCTTGCGCGCTCTTGGTCGAATGACTAACGCTGAAATGCGAGAGACTTTTGCAGATATTGATGGTGGGGATGTTAAATTTATTCAATCAACACTTGAAAAAGACCAATCATCTGGTCCAAATGAAGCTTTAATTGAAGTTTATCGTCGCCTTCGCCCAGGAGATTTGGCTACTATTGAGAACGCTCGAAATATGATTGAGAGAATGTTCTTTGATTTTAAGCGATTTGATTATGGTCGTGTTGGACGATATAAGATTAATAAACGATTAAATCTTGAAACTCCAAATACAGCCGAAAATCGCTCTTTCCAAATGGAAGATCTTTTCGAGATTATTAAAGAAATTATCCACCTAAACAATACTCAAGGTGAAGTTGATGATATCGATAGTCTTGATAACCGTCGAGTGAAATTGGTTGGTGAGCTTGTTGCTCGACAATTCCGTGTTGGTATGCTTCGAATGCAACGAAACGCAATGGATCGAATGTCAATGACAGATATCGAAACTGTAACTCCTGGACAATTGGTTAATGCCCGACCAGTTGTTGCTGCGGTGCGTGAATTCTTTGCCGGTTCACAGCTTGCACAGGTTATGGATGAAACCAACCCACTTTCAGAACTTTCACACAAACGTCGTTTGAGTTCAATGGGTCCTGGAGGTGTGACTCGGGATCGTGCCGGTCTTGAAGTTCGTGACAGCCACCCAACCCACTACGGACGAATTTGTCTTGTGGAAACACCAGAAGGTGGAAATGTTGGTCTTGTGACAAACCTTGCAACATTTGCCCGAATCAACGAATATGGCTTTATTGAAGCTCCATATCTTCGTGTTAAAGATGGGAAAGTTACAAATGAAGTTGTATATCTTGATGCAGATCACGAAATGCGTGAAATTATCGCCGACGCTGGTTCGAAATTGAATGAAGATGGAAGCTTTGTTGAAGCGCAAGTTTCAGCCCGAAAAAATCTTATTCCATCACAGGTTAATGCTAGCGAAGTTACATTTATGGACGCAGTTCACCGACAAGTTCTTGGTGCTGCGGCTTCGTTGATTCCTTTTGCAGAGCGCGACCGAATTGACCGTGCGTTAACAGGTTCAGCCATGCAGAAACAGGCTGTGCCACTTCTTTGGACTGAAGCTCCAACCGTGGGAACCGGTGTTGAAGCTGATATCGCTCGAAATCTAAGCCAAATTATTGTTGCTGAAGATGATGGTGAGGTTGTTCGTGCTGATGCTGTTGCTGTTGAAGTTGAATATAAATCTGGGGTAGTAAAATACGAATTAAAACATTTCGAAAAAACTGCCGATGATCGATGCTATAATCAGAAAGTTGTAGTCTCACGTGGTCAAAAGGTTAAAAAAGGTGATATTTTAGCTGAAGGTGCAAGTATTAAAGATGGAGAAATCGCTCTCGGTCGTGACCTTCGTGTGGCATTTATGTCTTGGGGTGGTTTCAATATGGACGACGCCGTGATTATTTCTGATCGTCTTGTTAAAGAAGATACACTTACAAATATCAACATTAAAGACTATATGGTCGAAGTTCGCGAAACTAAACTTGGACCAGAGGTTGTGACTCGTGACATTCCGAACGCTAGCGAATATAGCTTGCGACATTTGGATGAAGAGGGGATTGTTCAAATTGGTTCAGAAGTTAAACCAGGTGATGTACTTGTTGGAAAGATTACTCCAAAAGGTGAACAAGAACTTTCAAGCGAAGAGCGACTTTTGCGTGCTATCTTCGGTGAAAAAGCGAAAGATGTTCGTGACACTTCTCAGAGAATGAAAAATACTGGTTCTGGAAAAGTTATCGGTGTGAAAATCTTTTCGAAAGAAAATGGTCATGAAATGCGTGCTGGTGTGCTTAAACAAATTCAGATTTTTGTGGCTGAATCTCGCAAGATTATGGTTGGAGACAAAATGGCTGGACGACACGGAAATAAAGGTGTTGTTGCGAAAATTCTACCGGAAGCTGATATGCCATTTATGGAAGATGGAACCCCAATTGATGTGATTCTATCACCACTTGGTGTGCCTTCGCGTATGAACCTTGGTCAGCTTTTCGAAGTTCACCTTGGAATGGCTGCAAAAACTCAGGGTTACCGAGTTGCAACTCCTTCGTATGATGGTGTTGATGCTGAAACTTTGAGCGATGAACTTGAAGCTGCAGGCGTTCCTCGAGATGGAAAAGTTCAATTGTTTGATGGCCAAACTGGTGAACCGTTCGAACAGCGCACGACTGTTGGATTTATGCATATGATTAAGCTTCACCACTTGGTTGCTGACAAAATTCACGCCCGTTCAACTGGTCCTTACACAATGGTTACTCAACAGCCTTTGGGTGGTAAAGCTCAAAATGGTGGTCAGCGATTTGGAGAAATGGAAGTTTGGGCTTTGGAGGCTTACGGTGCCGCAAATATGCTTCAAGAAATGCTTACAATTAAATCTGACGATGTTGTTGGCCGTTCAAAAGCTTACGAAAGTATCATTAAAAATAATGAGATTGTTGGTCCAAAATTACCAGAATCATTCAACGTGCTTGTGAAGGAATTACAAGGTCTTGGTTTACGCGTTGACCTGCTTGACCAACATTCTTCAAGTATTGATGCCGATGAGCTTCTTGCAGAACGCAATAAAGATACGGATAGTTCGACGATCGAAGAGGATGAAAATTTCGAAACTGTTCGAGACGAATCTGACGGCGAATTTGAAGACGATATGAATATTCAAGATATTGATGAAATTGAAGAAATTAAGGAGGAAGCGTAAATGGCGAAAGTGGTGAATTCAAACCAGATTGCTGATTTCGACGCAGTTCGCCTCGCGGTTGCTAGCCCAGAAGATATTTTGAGCTGGTCTTACGGCGAAGTAACTAAGCCAGAAACTATCAACTATCGAACTCAAAAACCTGAGCGTGATGGTTTGTTTTGTGAAAAAATCTTTGGTCCAACTAAAGATATCAACCCTTATGATAATAAACTAAAGGGTGTTCGTTCTCGTGAAGCTGCTGTTGATAAAAACGGTGAGCTAGTAACAAAATCGATCGTTCGCCGTGAACGAATGGGACATATTGCTTTGGCGGCTCCAGTTGCGCATATTTGGTTTATGCGTGGAGCTCCAAGTGCAATGAGTCTTCTTCTTGGAATGACAGTTAAAAATATCGAACGCGTGGTTTATTTTGCAAGTTATGTAATTCTTAATGTTGATGAAGAGAAACGCGACCAAATGATTGCTGACCTTGAGGCTGAAGATAAGGCTGCTCGAATGGCAATTAAGATTCGTTACGAAAAAGCTGCTGAAGAATCTGGTGCTGATATTAAAGCTTTAGCAGAAGCTCAATCTAAAGAGATTGAAGAGCTTGATAAAGACTATGTTTCAAAAAAGAACCAGCTTGATAGTCTTGTAAAAGGTTCATTGATGAACGAAACCGATTTTCGAAACCTTCCTGAAGAATATGAAGATATTATTGAAGTCGGAATGGGTGGTGAAGCAATCAAAGCCTTGCTTGACGAAATTAACATTGATGAGCTTATTGAAAGCCTGAAAGAAGAAGCCGAGAAAGCTAAAGGTCAGCGAGAGAAGAAAATCCTTAAGCGGCTGAAAACAATTGAAGGCATGAGAGCTGCTGGAATTAAGCCAGGGAGTTTGTGTTTAACAGTCCTTCCTGTAATTCCTCCAGATCTGCGACCAATGGTTCAATTGACTGGTGGTCGATTTGCGACATCAGATTTAAATGATTTGTATCGTCGTGTTATTAACCGAAATAATCGTTTGAAGAAATTGATCGAACTTAATGCACCAATGGTGATTAAGCGAAATGAAATGCGAATGCTTCAGGAAGCTGTAGATTCATTGATTGATAACAATGCATCACGAAGTGGTCGCTCAGTTAATACAGCTGGAGGCCGCCGACAGCTTAAATCTTTGAGCGATATGCTAAAGGGTAAGCAAGGTCGATTTCGTCAAAACTTGCTTGGAAAACGTGTTGACTACTCTGGTCGTTCTGTGATTGTTGTTGGACCAACTTTGAAAGCTCATCAATGTGGCTTGCCAACACAAATGGCGCTAGAATTGTTCAAACCTTTCGTTATCTCATGGTTGATTGAAAAAGAATATGCACACAATATTCGTTCAGCAACTCGATTGATTGATGCGCGAGAGGCTGAAGTTTGGGATGCTTTGGATGCCGTAGTTGAAGGAAAATACATTCTTTTGAACCGTGCTCCATCTTTGCACCGACTTTCGATTCAGGCTTTCCAGCCAAAACTTGTTGAGGGTAAGGCTATTCAGCTTCACCCACTTGTGGCGAACGGATTTAATGCCGATTACGATGGTGACCAGATGGCTGTTCACTTACCACTTTCCGACGCTGCTCAAGCCGAAGCTCGTGACTTGATGAGTATTTCTCATAACCTTTTGAAGCCTGCAGATGGTCAACCGGTTCTTTCTGTCGACCAGGATGTTGTTTACGGAAATTACTACATTACCTACGACAAACATTCTGAAATGAACAAGAAACCACGACCTTTCGCAAATGTTTTCGAAGCGGAAATGGCTTATGACAAAGGCGAGATTGCACTTCAAACACCAATTCGTGTGTTCGTAAAAGGTGAGATTCGAAATACAACTCTTGGCCGTGTGCTATTTAACGAGTTATTGCCAGAAGATTATCCATTCGACAACAACCCGCAAACTAAGAAGCAAATTAACAAAATTTTGGCCGATATGTTTGCACATTATGGTGCTGAAATGACTGTTAAAATTGCTGACAAAATCAAAGGTTTATCATTCCGATTTGTTACAAAATCTGGTTTGTCGATCGGTAAGGAAGATTACACGGTTTACGAAAGTGAAAAAATTCCTCAAATTATTGCTAGTGGTGACGCTAAAACAACTTTGATTCAGGAACAATATGACCAAGGTCTTTTGACTGACCAAGAGCGTTACAACTTGATCATTGATAACTGGCACAAGGTTATTGATGAAGTTTCTGATGAAATTTCTGAGCGTGTAGCTCATGAAGGCGCAGATTCACCTGTTGGATTGATGGCTGTTTCTGGTTCACGTGGTAATGCAACAAATATTCGCCTTGCTTCTGGTCTTACTGGAATTATGGTGGATGCAACAAACCGTGAAATTGAGCTTCCAATTCGCTCGAACTACACTCACGGAATGA
Organism: uncultured Candidatus Saccharibacteria bacterium; assembly: GCA_963517825.1. Taxonomy (GTDB): domain Bacteria; phylum Patescibacteriota; class Saccharimonadia; order Saccharimonadales; family Saccharimonadaceae; genus Nanogingivalis. Next base: position 25,353 of record CAUQGB010000005.1, on the reverse strand, counting down.
GCTCGCTCGAAGCTTTCGTGGCAACTCGTGGTGCGCGTCAAGGTTTGATTTCGACAGCGCTTAAAACTGCCGATTCTGGTTACCTAACTCGTCGCCTCGTTGATGTGGCTCAAGATGTATTTTCTGTTAAAGATAGAGCTGATGAAGTTGATCCAGGATTTGCGATTTATCGCTCAGAAAGTGAAGAGACAATGATCTCATTCGGTGATAGACTCTATGGTCGATTTACGGCTGAAGCTGTTCCTGGATATATTGATGCCGATCAGCTAATCACTCGAGAAATTGCCAATGCAATTGAAAAAGATGAAAATATTACAGAAGTTAAAATTCAAAGTGTTCTTTCAACTCCAGACCTTGCAGGAATTCCTCAAAAGTCTTACGGAATTGATATGGCGACTGGGCTTCTCGTTGATCCAGCCGAACCAGTTGGTGTGATTGCCGCTCAATCTGTCGGTGAGCCTGGAACACAGCTAACTTTGAATACATTCCACAGCTCAGGTGTTGCTGGTTCTGGTGCAATTTCGCAAGGTTTGCCACGTGTTGAAGAGCTTCTTGAAGCTCGTTCGCCAAAGGGGCAGGCTTATATGACTGAAGTTTCTGGTGTGGTTGACATCTGGGAAGATGGTAACATGAATATCGTTCAAATTACACCACAACAAACTGAAGATGGCGAAAATGTAAACCCAGTTCGCTACGAAATTCCAAATGTTGCAGCTCTCGCTGTTTCAAAAAACGATGTTGTGCAGGCTGGTGACCGTTTAACTGTTGGTTCGCTCAATCTTCGTGATTTAATGGAATTTAAGGGTGTTGAAGAAACTCAACGCTACATTATGAACGAAATCTTGCGAATTTATGCTGCTCAAGGTCAAGATATTGCTTCGAAGCACCTTGAAATCATTGTTCGTCAAATGTTCAGCCGAGTTCAAATTGAAGATGCAGGAGATTCATCGTTTATCATTGGCGATGTCGTTTCGAAAGCTGCCGTTGTTGAAGAAAATAAACTTCTTGAAGCTGAAGGTAAAAAACCTGCTGAATTCAAACAGCAACTCCTTGGAATTACAAAGGTTTCAATTTTCAGCGACAGTTTCTTGTCTGCTGCATCATTCCAAAATACAACAAGTGTTTTGATTAACGCAGCAACTTCTGGCCGAATTGATAAACTTCGTGGATTAAAAGAAAATGTGATTATCGGACGCAAAATTCCTGTTGGAACTGGCGCTCGGGTTAACACAAAAGCTGAATCTGCTGAAACTAAAGAAGAATTCGAAAACGAAACTAACGATTCTATAGTAGAAGAATAAAAAAACTTAAAACACTGGCTTTGTTGCCGGTGTTTTAATTTGCGTTAAAGAACGAAAAATGATACAATATTAGCATAAACAAAATAGGAGAATATATGAGTTCTAATGAAGCTAAAAAAGTTGGCGTAAAAGCTTTTCGAAACCGTGGAATTATTTTTGCAATTTTGGCAATTTGCTTAATTGCTATAGGTGTATTTTTCGGTGTGAAACCATTTGATGGTTTTACTAAAAGAATAACTTGGAAACAAATTGAGGGTGAAATTGTTGGCTTTGAAAAGGAGCTAGCTAGTCAAAATTCAAGCGAGTATAAATTTATACCAACGATCGACTTTTCGATTCAATACAACGAAACAATAGAGGCGAAGGCAGATCTACAAAAAGAACAGCCTGCGATTGGTGAAAAGGTTAAAGTTTTTTATGATGAAAAAAATCCTGGTGCAGCAGTTGTTGGCGACTATCCAATCGTGAATCTTATTATCCCTGTAGTTTTGTTGGTTCTTGGTGTTATCGGACTAATTTTAGCGATTATTTCTTTCAGGAAAATGAAGAAAGCAAAAGCCTACCAGAATCAACTACAAAATAGCATGAATCAAAATATAAACCAAACACATTTTGTTCAAAACTTTGTTCAACAAGATAACGGAAGACAACAATAGTGCGGATTATTTTTACCGATGGTAGTGCTTCGCCAAACCCTGGCCCCGGTGGTTTTGCTGTAATTGAAAACGGTGCACCAATTGCGCTTGGTTCTGAAAACCCTAGCACAAATATTCGAATGGAAGGTTTGGCTCTAAAAAAGGCTTTCGAAATTTTAAATGGGGAAAAGGCAGAAATTCAAACAGATAGCGAATTCTGGATTAACGTTTTAACAAAGTGGGCGCCAACTTGGGAGCGAAACGGCTGGAAAAAGAAAACTGGTGAAATTAAAAATCTCGATATCGTAAAGCCTCTTTATGAGCTTTATAAAAATTCGAACGTAGAGCTAAAATGGCTAAAAGGGCACGCTGGTCATGAGTTTAACGAAATGGCTGATGAATGGGCAAATCGGGCAAGGAATGGCGAAACGCTATAATGCTTGATTTTTCGAAAAGACTGTGATAAAATATAATTTCCGCTCAAAAGTGGAAAATAAAAATTTGGAGGAAGTTATCTTTATGAAAAAAGCATTAAGCGAGGCTAAAGAGCCTCTATTGGTTTCCTTGTTCTTTATCGTAGTCTGCGGCGTGTCATTATTTTTAACGATTTTGACACACTGGAACTTTGGCGTGTTCTTTTTTAGTATTGTTATTACAACACTAATAATTGCCACCAAAAGGTATAGTGAAAATATACCTGAACGCGTTCGAAGATGATTTTTTTAAGCCAGAGGAACTGGCTTTTTCTTTTTGGGTGTTTTTACTTTACAGTTTTTTAAAAATATGATAAAATTAATAGCGAAGCGCTGTTTTTGTGCTGGTTTCGAAAAAACAACAAAACTAGCGTGAAACAGCAATAAAATAATAAATTTAAGAGGAATCAAATGAATAAAAATACTCCATTGGAAAATTTCCGAAATGTTGGTATTATTGCGCACATTGATGCCGGTAAAACTACAACAACAGAAGGTATTCTTTACCGAACTGGTTTGACACACAAAATCGGTGTTGTTCGTGGTGAAGGTGACGGTGCGACAACTGACTGGATGGCACAGGAGAAAGAGCGAGGTATTACAATTACTTCTGCTGCTGTGACATGTTTCTGGAAAGATCACAAAATTAACATTATCGATACCCCAGGACACATCGACTTTACTGCCGAAGTGGAGCGTTCACTCCGCGTTCTTGACGGTGCTGTGACTGTTTTTGATGGTAAAATGGGTGTGGAAGCTCAGTCTGAAACTGTTTGGCGACAAGCCGACAAATATGGCGTGCCGCGCGTTTGTTTTATTAACAAAATTAACCAAACTGGTGGTGATTTCTACAAATCAATTAAATCAATTCACGACCGTTTAAGTAAGCAAGCTTTCCCAATTCACTTGCCAATTGGTTTCGAACAGGAAATCAATGGTGTTGTTGACCTTATCGACATGAAAGCTTACACTTACGACAACTATGCTGATCATGAGTTAAAAGTTGGTGAAATCCCAGCTGACATGCTTGAAAAAGCTAAAAATGCGCGTTCATTGCTTGTTGAAAATGCAGTTGAAGCTGATGATGAACTAATGATGCGATTTTTCGAAGAAGGTGAAGAATCAATCACTATCCCTGAACTTAAAGCTGCTCTTCGAAAACGAGTTCTTGCTGGTGACTTCTTCTTGGTAACTGGTGGTGATGGTCGTGGTGTGATCGTTGAAAAGGTTCTTGATCTTATTAATGATTACCTTCCAAGTCCACTTGATATTGCTTCGATTAAAGGAACTGATGCGAAAACTGGTGAAGCTATTGAGCGTAAACCATCTGTAGACGAACCAACTTCTGCACTTGCATTTAAGATTGCAACTGACCCATTTGTTGGAAAACTTGTATTCGTACGTGTATATAGCGGTAAAATTACCGCTGGTTCATACGTTCTTAACACAATGACTGGTAAAAAAGAACGAATCGGACGAATCGTTCGAATGCACGCCGATAAGCGTGAAGAAATTTCAGAAGTTACTGCTGGTGATATCGCCGCTGTTGTTGGTTTGAAAGATGTTACAACTGGTGCAACTCTTTGTGATTTGAACCATGGTGTAATTCTTGAAGGTATCGAATTTGCTGAACCACCAGTTTCGATTGCGGTTGAGCCAAAGACTAAAGCCGACCAAGAAAAAATGGGAATCGCTCTTCAACGACTTGCTGAAGAAGACCCAACTTTCCGAGTTCACACAGACGAAGAAACTGGTCAAACAATTATGTCAGGAATGGGCGAGCTTCACCTTGACATCTTGATTGACCGAATGAAGCGTGAATTTAACGTTGAAGCTAATATTGGTGAGCCACAAGTTGCCTTCCGTGAAACTATTCGTGGAACTGCCGAAGCTCAAGGTAAACACGCAAAACAGTCTGGTGGTCGTGGACAATATGGTGACGTTTGGATTCGCTTTGAACCAAATGAACCAGGAAAAGGCTTTGAATTCTTTGATGAAATTAAAGGTGGTGTTGTGCCACAAGAATACCGCAAGCCAGTTGAACAAGGTGTACTCGAAACACTTGAAGGTGGTGTGATTGCTGGTTACCCAGTAGTTGACGTTAAAGCTACACTTTATGATGGTTCTTACCACGATGTCGACTCAAGCGAATTGGCCTTTAAATTGGCTGGTGCACTTTCAACTCGTGAAGGTATTAAGAAGGCAAATCCTGTTCTTCTTGAACCTGTGATGAAAGTTGAAATTACAACTCCTGAAGAATTCATGGGTGATGTAATCGGAGACTTGAACTCACGCCGTGGTCGAATCGACTCAATGGATGATTTGATGGGTGGAACAAAACTTATTCGAGGTTTCGTGCCTCTTGCAAATATGTTTGGTTACACTTCAGACCTACGCTCAATGAGTAAAGGTCGTGCAGCTTCAACAATGGAGCTTGCGCAATACGAAGAAGTTCCACCTAACGTTGCACAAGAAATTATCGAAAAGCGAAACGCTAAATAATAATTTCGAAAACTTGAAAAACTACCTCTTTCGGGAGGTGGTTTTTGTTTTGCAACAGATAAACCTTTAAAACGATTAGAGCGAGGCGAAAGTGTTCATCTTGGAAAACTTGGTTATTTTCATACAACTATTCAATCTAAAGGTCAAGCTAAAGAAGCTGATGTAGTAGTAAGTTCGATTGAGGGTGTGAAAGTTCGTTTTGTGGTGGGTGATATCTTAAAAGATAAGCTAAAAGCAACACACTTTGAAAAGGTTGAAAAAGCCAAAACTACCGAGCCAAAACCAACTGAAAACAAGCCAGCGGGTGCTTAAAATTAGCTAAAGTAAAAAGTTTAAAACCAGCTTTGAATAGCTAAAAGAGCTATCGGGCTGGTTTTAAAATTGGTTTTTTTGTGTTAAAATAGAGGATATATGAAAAGCCTTGTAGAGATTTTAAAAGAAGAATATCAAAACTATTGCCAAGATAAAAACATTGACTGGTTGCAAAGTGTAGAATTTGCTGAAATGCGCAAGAAGCGTGGCGCAGAATGCTATTTTGTGGCATTAAAAAATGATGAAAATATTGAAGTTGCTGGGCTAATTTCTAGCAAAAATAAGCGTTTCGATTTGGTGATGGTTGAGCAAAATGGTGTTTCACAAGCAGATTTTGTGGATTTTTTGGTGAAGAGCGAAGAATTTACACGCGAGCACGGAGCGATTTCTTATCGGATTTTACCAAAAGTGGTGCGTGCTCTTCGCAATGATAAGCTTGAAATTATCGAAAGCAATAACCTTGATTGGCTAAATAAACCGCTACTGAGAGCTGGTTTTAAATATCATTCTGGCTTTAAGCATGAGTTTGATATGGATGTAAACATGCACGTTTATTTGAAAGATCTAACAGAGCTAAGCGAAGATGACGTGGCTTCAACCTATAACCAAACTACCCGCCGAAATTTGCGTGCAGCAATGAAAAAAGGTGTGAATGTTCGCAAGGTTGAAGAGAATGAATTTGCTGATTTTGTGGCAATTTTAAAGAGTTCAAACCAGAAAAACGGTGTTGGCACGCGGGATAAAGAATATTATCATAATTTAAAAACTTGTTTTGGCGAGCAAGCGCATTTTATGGGCGTAGAATTTGAAGGAAAATTAATTTCTGCTGGCGTGTTTATCTTTTCGAAAAACGAAGTTGTCTATTTTGAAGGTGGAAGTCTTCAAGAATATCGCAAAATTCCAGCTTCAACATTTTTGCAAGACTATATGATTAAAGAGGCGATTCGCGCAGGAGCTTCGAAATATAATTTTTATGGTATTACGGCAGAACCAAAGGCAAGTTTGTTGCGTTTTAAGGCTGGTTTTCGCGGTGTGGCGGTTGAATATGCTGGTGAATACCGTAAAAGATATTTGTTACGCACAATTTTGAGTAAAATCTTTCGAAAATAGTTTGACATTTTGAATTTTAGGCATTAGAATAAAGATACGAGGATTATCCTTAGTAAATTTAAAGGCAGGTCTAAATTATGGCTGGAAGACTTTTAAGAATGGAAGATATTGAACGAGATTATCATCGGGTTGTAAATCTTTCAGAAAAAATATTGAGCTTAGTGAGTTGATGAATGACGTTTATCTTGAACGCAGTGATGCTTTAAACGAAGTTTTTAGTTGTTGGAGTAAGTTTAGTGAAGTTAAGACTAATCTTTCGAAAGTCGAAAAGCGGTTCAAAAAAGGCGAAATTGGAGAATGCGAATGTCAACAATGTGCCAATGATTTTTATTATCGCAAGCGTCGTTCGAAAAGAGCTTTAAGACGCTATAAAGATGCTAATATTGAAATTCGCAAATTAAGACAAGAGAAAGAAGAAATTAAACGGTTGCTTAATTCTCGAATTTTTAGTGAATATGACTGGAATAGCACTTAAAATTCAAAAATCGCTCAGAAATGGGCGATTTTTTTGTTGACTAAAATTATTTTTTATGTTAGAATATATTTTGTCTTTAGCTGGAGCTTTAGATGAATCTTTTATAAGGAGGTTGGCGCCCATGTCAACAACAGAAGTTTCAAACCAGGTGAGCGGTGTATGTTTAGTTCAGATTGCTGTTTATGAAATTGATCTTTCGTCAGTGATTGAGCAGTATATCGGTGCTATAGATGAATTAACTAATTGGCGAGGTGTTTGTAAAAAACAAAAACGCGCTAAAGCTTTGCGTAGCTCGCAGGTTTCAAAAGAGTTCTTGAAAGATAGAACTCGCCCAGGAATTAAGAAAGCTTTGAATTGTTTTGAAAGCTGTTCAATAGAAGATGAGCTTGAATTTTATGAAAATAAGATCACCGATATTATAAAATATCGGCGTAATTTAATTGATGAAGTTAAGAAGACCTCAGATTATATTGCGAGTCTCGCTTATGACCAATATAGCGAGATTTATAGGGGGATAGAATACTTCGAAAGAATCAATGAGCTGATCAACCTTGCCGATCGTAAAGTTATTCCAGGTTTACGATCAATAATCCGTGTTTTAAAGGATATAGATAAAAAAGACACTAAAAGAGTTAGCAAAATTAAGAGCTCTAACTATAAAGATAAGAAATATGGTCGTCGCATCCAGAAACGCTCTGACCAACCTTATAAACGCAATCGTGATATTGCAAGAGTAAATAAAAGTGTAGGAAGATGTGCGTTTATATAAAATTTTGACCGCTCGAAATGAGCGGTTTTTTCTTTACGCCTATGTTTTTTTATGTTAAAATGGTAAAAGTTAAAGAAGGAGGTTTGAGTTTTGGACGATTTTAAATATTTGCCGGAAAATGCTCATTATTTTGATTCAGCGTGCCAGTCTTTGCGCCCGCAACCGGTTTTGGATGCTTTAAATGATTACTATTTGAATTTTAACTCTTGTGGTGAGCGCGTAAAATACGATTGGGGTAGAAAAGTTGATGAAAAGGTTGAAGAAACTCGTGAAGCAGTTTTGGATTTATTAAAGCTAAAAGAAAAAGATTATTTTGTAAGTTTTACGCTTAACACAACCTATGGTTTAAATTTGTTGCTTTCTCAGCTTGAATTGCCAGTTTCGAAAGTGATAACTAGCGAGATTGAACATAATTCGGTTTTTCTTTCAACGATTGAATTTGCTAAAAAACATCAAATTGAACGAATTGTGCTTGAACGTGAAGAAGATGGTTCGATTTCGCTCGAGAATGATTTTTCGAAAGCTTTGGTTGTAGTTAATGCGGCTTCGAATATTGATGGACGACGACTCGAAAATATCAAAAAACTAGTGAAGAAAATTAAAAAACAAGGTGGATTTGTGATTATTGATGCGGCGCAAGCGCTAGGTTCAAGCTATGAATTGCTCCAAAAAGTTCCAGCGGATGCGATCGTTTCGAGCGCGCACAAGATGTATTCAGCGAGTCTTGGAATTATGGTTGTTCGAAAAGATTTTGCGAAATTCGTAAGAACTTCTTTTGTTGGCGGTGGAATGGTTTCAGGCGTTTCGAAAGAATCTTATGAGGTGCTAGATGGCGAGCATATTCATGCGCTTTTCGAACCAGGGCTTCAAGCTTGGGGTGAAATTATTGCCTTGAAAACAGCAATTGATTGGCTGAAAAAGCAAAAGAAAACTTCACAAATCGATAATTTTGCGGATGAAATTTTTGAGTTTTTGAATACGCAAAAAGGTGTACATGTAATTAACAAAAAACCAGCGTCAGTTATTAGTTTTTATCACGATGAGCTTGACGCGCATTTAATTGCGCAAGCTTTGAGCAACGAAGGGATTATGGTGCGGAGCGGTTATTTTTGCGCGCATTACTACTTGAAAGAAGTTCGAAAATTGCCACATTTGGTGCGAATTTCAATTGGATTACATAATACCGAAGCCGATGTTGCAAAATTGAAAGAAGTTTTAGAAAGGATTTTTAGTTAATGATTTGTATCGCTGCATTTATAATTTTATTGATTATTTGGCTATTTACGCCTGCTTTGAAGTTGTTTGGCTTTAAAAAACAAGCAAAATCAATCAATCAAATGTTTAAAAAATCGATGCATTGTTTTTCGCGAAGAGTAACTTTGCGTGCTTGTGATTCGAATTTTAAAGATGAAATTAAAAATTCAATTCTTCGAAAAGTAATCGTGAAGCACAAAAAATGGGTAAAACCAGTTTCTTGTGTGATTGAAGCGGTAGCTGGCTTGATTGTTTTAATTACCATTTGGTCAGCTTTAACAGTGATTAAATCGGCTTTAGCCCTATTTGTTTTTGGAACTTGCGATATTCAACGACCAGCTTCTTGTGCGTTAAATTCAACCGAAGCTTGTTCAATTGATGGCGGAAATACGGAAAGTCCAATAGTTTCATGGTTTACAGATTGGGGACAAATCTTTAATGCGATGCCCGCGAAGTTTCGAAGTTGGAGTGCGCAAGATTATGTCGTGAAGAATTCAACTTATCGTGGTGAATTTTCGAATGAAGTCTCGAAAGATGCAAGCGTAGCGGTTGATATTTTTGACCCTGGTTGTATTGTTTGCCGACGCTCATTTATAAATCAAAAAAATAGCGGTTTCTTTAAGATGCATAAAACGTATCTTTTGCCGTATCCAATTCCTGGAAAATTCAAGAATTCTGATTTTATTGCTAAATATATCGAAGCTGTGCGAGGTACTCAACCTGAAAATGGTGAGAAGATTTCAGCTGAATGGATGATTATTGAGAAGATTTTTATCAAAAAGGATGAAAAAGGAGTTTTATTCCAAGAGAAATTTAACGGCGAAAATCAAACCGCAACCACAACTGAAGAAACTGAAAAGATTCTGCAAGGTTGGCTAAAAAATGCGGGATATTCGGATTCTCAAATCGAAGAAATTTCGAAAAAGGCAAAAAGCGAAGAAATTTCGAATCGTGTTAAGGAAAACTTGCGAATTGTGAACGATGAGATTAAAACGAAAAGTATTCCGACTTTGATTTATGAGAATCAGCGACATGAAGGGCTTTATAAAGCTTCAAAATAATTTTTATAAAAACTCTTTACAAAATATTACAAATTAGGTATAATTATAGGTAGCGTCGCGTCGTGTGTTTTGCTAAAACAGTGACTCGTGCGACGCGCATAATATTATTAATAAAAGGAGAAATTCTAAAAATGGCAGAATTTGACCGCTCAAAGCCACACGTAAACGTTGGTACTATGGGACACGTTGACCACGGTAAAACAACTCTTACTGCGGCTATCACAGCAGTTCTTGCAAAACGACTTCCATCAGAAGTTAACAAACCAATCGCGTACGATCAAATCGACAACGCTCCAGAAGAAAAAGCTCGTGGTATTACGATTGCTTCTTCTCACCAAGAATACGAATCAAAGAACCGACACTATGCTCACGTTGACATGCCTGGACACGCAGACTATGTTAAAAACATGATTACTGGTGCCGCTCAAGTTGATGGTGCTGTTCTTGTTATTGCAGCTACAGATGGTCCTATGCCACAAACTCGTGAACACGTTCTTTTGGCAAAACAAGTTGGTGTGCCTAAGATTGTTGTTTTCTTGAACAAAATGGATATGGCCGACGAAGAACTTGTTGAATTGATTGAAATGGACGTTCGTGAACTTCTTTCAGCAAATGGATTTGACGGCGACAACGCTCCAATCATCAAAGGTTCAGCTCTTAAAGCTCTTGAAGGTGATGAAAAATACGAAGACGCTATTATGGAATTGGTTGATGCTATGGATTCATACATTGAAGAACCAGTTCGTGATATGGATAAGCCATTCTTGATGCCTATCGAAGACGTTTTCTCAATCAAAGGACGTGGTACAGTTGCTACTGGACGAATCGAACAAGGTGTTGTTAAGCTTAACGACGAAGTTGAAATTGTTGGTTTGAAAGATTCACAAAAAACTGTCGTTACTGGTATCGAAGCTTTCAAAAAATCTCTCGACCAAGGTCAAGCAGGTGACAACGCTGGTCTTCTTCTTCGTGGTATTGACCGAGATCAAATTGAGCGTGGACAAGTTATTGCTGCTCCTGGCACAATTACTCCACACACAGAATTTGAAGCTGAAGTTTATATCTTGAAGAAAGATGAAGGTGGACGACACACTCCATTCTCAAAGGGATACAAACCACAATTCTACTTCCGAACAACTGACGTTACTGGTGAAGTTGAACTTCCAGCTGACAAAGAGATGGTTATGCCTGGCGACAACGTAACTTTCAAAGTTAAATTACAAGCACCTATCGCCATGGAACAAGGTTTGAACTTTGCTATCCGCGAAGGTGGACGAACTGTTGGTGCTGGTGTTGTTACAAACATCATCAAATAATAGTTTATAATTCAAAGAACACTCCAAGAGGGGTGTTCTTTATTTTGTTTAAAATAATCAAATTTGTTGTTATTTTAATTTAACCGAAAGCATGATATAATGTTAGAGTTATGGATATTTTGGAATTATTTAAAATTGTCATAGTTAGTATAATTGAAGGCATTACTGAATGGCTGCCTATTTCAAGTACTGGCCACATGCTACTATTTGATGAATTTGCCAAGCTTAATTTTTCGAGTGAGTTCAAATCTGTATTTATGGTTGTTATCCAGCTTGGAGCTATAATGGCAGTTATTTTTACTTATTGGTCTAGTTTAAACCCTTTTGATAAACACAAAAATCGTCGTGAAAAAAAGAGTACAATTGAATTATGGAAAAAAATATTAATTGGTGCAATTCCTGCGGGAGTTATGGGGATATTATTTAATAATTTTATAGAAAAATATTTCGAAAATATGTGGGTCATTTCGGCGATGCTGATGGTTTACGGTATTTTATTTATCGTTATAGAGCAATTTCGAAAAAATAAAAATATAAAGCCAAAAATTGAAAGCTTTGGAGAGATGACTTATTTAGATGCTCTTAAAATTGGTGGATACCAAATTTTAGCACTTATTCCTGGAACTTCTCGAAGTGGATCAACGATAATTGGTGGGTTATTGACGGGAGTCTCGAGAAAAATCGCAGTAGAATTTTCATTTTTTATGGGTATTCCTATTATGCTAGGTTCGAGTACACTCAAGATTGTTAAATATGGCTTTAAATACTCTAATACTGAGATTTTCTACCTATCAGTTGCTTTAATTTTAACATTTATTGTTTCAATGTTTGTTATAAAATCTCTGGTGAATTATCTTAAGGATAACGACTTTCGAATATTTGGTTGGTATAGAATTTTATTAGCGATATTAATAGTTGGGTATTTTTTAATTAAATAGAAAATGAATCTTTAAATAAGATTGAAAGTATGGTAAAATAGTTATTATGAATTGGAAAATAATAGTTAAATCGATGAAAAATAAAGATATGCAAAAGCGTGTCTTTGGAGTGGTTGGTCTTTTAATAATTTTTAGATTCTTGGCGCACGTGCCAATCCCTCTTGCTAATGCGGGAAACTTGAAAGAAGTTGTTGAATCTGCTATTAAGAGTACTGATTTAGGAGGATTTATTAATCTGCTAACTGGTGGTGCTTTGACGAGCTTTTCAATTATGCTTGTTGGTTTAAGCCCATTTATTACTGCCTCAATTATTACTCAGTTAATGACGAAAGCTATTCCATCACTCGAAGAACTAAATAATGATGGTGAATCTGGTCGACGAAAGATTAATCAATGGACACGAATTTTAACTATTCCTTTAGCGATTATTCAATCTATTGCTTATATTTTCATATTGCAAACAACCGTTCTTCAGTCTAACTCTGCAGGCTTCAAAGGTATGAGTTTGTCTAACTGGATTGTTGCTGTAACTGCAATGGTCGCTGGTTCGGTTCTTCTGATGTGGATTGGCGAAATCATTACAGAAAAAGGTGTTGGAAATGGAATTTCCTTAGTTATTTTTGCTGGTATTATTTCACAACTACCAACAACTTTAGCAACTCTAGTATCTTCAATTACAGATACTAAAGATGGTGCCTTCGATGTTTTTGGGTGGTTTACCCTGCCTGTTAATCGTATTGTATTTATAATTACGTTGATACTTTTGATGGTAAGCCTAGCTCTTCTTTATATTTTAGTTAAGATTAATGAGGCCCAAAGGGTTATTACTATTAATTACGCAAAACGAGTTCATGGAAATTCATCTTATGGTGGAATAAAAAGTATATTACCAATCAAACTTATTGTTGCCGGTGTTATTCCTGTTATCTTTGCTGTTTCATTCTTAAGTCTTCCTGCTTTTATTGGTCAGGTAATGAAGAATGCTAAGGTGAATACTTCATTGGCTGACAACTTAATAAAATGGTTCTCCGCCCCAAATCAAGGAACCTTTACGGGGTCTTCCATAGAATCATTTATTTACCCAGCTATTTATTTCGTGTTAATTGTAGTATTTACATACTTCTATACCTCTATTGTATTTAATTCAAATGAGATTGCCGACAATCTTCAAAAACAGGGTGGATTTATTGAAGGTGTTCGTCCTGGAATTTCTACGGTAAAATATTTAAACAAAGTAGTTAATCGCTTAAATTTATTTGGCGCGATAGCTCTTGGTTTAATTGCGTTATTGCCGTTTATTGCTGATTATCTTTTATATAATTTAGCTTCAATTCAGAATAGTAATCTTTCGATTGGGGGAACTGGAGTTTTAATTATCGTAACTGTCGCTCTTGAAACTATCAGACAGGTAAATTCACGAGCCTTAATGGTGACTTACGATGATTATAGATAAAGAGACTCTTAGATGAAGATTAAAAATTCTCGAAAAAAAACTAAAAAGATATTTTCCTTAATTCTTGCAGTTTGTTGGTTTTGTTTGATCGGCTATACTGGAATTTATATATATAATAATCTTCTACAACCTAAAAAAAATCATCAGCAGACTCCTGGCGGCTCAACATTAGCTCACCAGATTGATGAAACTGAGATTACTGAAGATAAAAAGAGTTCTTATCAAGTTCCAAATCCACTTTTTCCAAGATTTTTGTCAATCCCTAACTTAAAAATCTCAAATGCCCGCATTATTCAACTAGGATTAATAAAGAATACTAGCCAACTCGATTCACCAATTTCAATTCATGATGCTGGTTGGTATATAAAAAGTGCCTTACCGGGAAGTTTTAAGGGCGCTCTCCTCATGGATGGCCATAATGGAGGTCCAACTAAAGGGGGAATTTTCGAAAATCTTGGAAATCTTTCCAAGGGTTCAGATATAATAGTTGAAAGGGGTGATGGTCAGAAAATAACCTATGAAGTTCGTGACAATAGAGAGATGAGTGTTAATGAAATAAACGATGAAAATAACCCTTTAGGTATGAGTACGATGCTGGACTCGATAGACCCATTGAAAGAAGGACTTAATATAATAACATGTGTTGGCGACTGGGATTATTCAAAGAGTACCTTCAATAAGCGTGTTATGCTTCGTGCAGTTCGAAAGTCTTAATTTGACATAATAATAAAAATGTGCTATCATTTGCTGGTAGTACATTTTTAGATTGAGGTGGGAAAATATGTCAAAACACAAGATTGCATTTTTTGATATCGATGGAACGATTCGAAATAAATCTTTGACGGAATCTCTTTTTGAAATTCTTATTCAAGATTACTCTTATCGTGGAACTAATGAAGAAAAATATCTTCAACTTCAAGATGAAATTTCTAAACTTCGAAAAGCTTATAAATCTTCTGAAGATAGAGCGGATGATTTATTCGGTGAATATTGCCAAAAAGTTGTTAAATTTGCAATGTTTGCGCTTGAAAATTATACTTTCGAAGAAGTTCGTGAGATTGGTTGTCGAGTTGCAGTTGAATATCGCGACCATCAGGATTATGCATTTTCGAAAGAGCTTATAAAATTTTTGCGACAAGAAGGTTTCGAATTAGTTGCAATTTCTGGCTCGCCGAAATTTTTAGTTGATGCTTTCGTAAAAGAATATGGCTTTTCAAAAGGAATTGGTCAGGATTATGTAAAGGATGAAAAGACTGGAATATTCAAAGAGACTTCGATTAGAACTTTCCAAGATAAACATATCTTTATAGAAGAACTTTTGCGAGATCGTAGTTCTGGAGATTTTAATCGTGATGATTTTTATATTGTTGCAGTTGGCGATACTGAATGCGATTTTTCAATGATGGAATATGCAGATAAAGCTTTTATTATTAATCCTTCAATAAGATTCTTTTCGAAAATTGTTGAACTTTTTAAAATCGGAAAGCTAAAGCAATATTCTGATTTTGGTAAATACACAATTGTTACTGAGAGGAAGAGGCGGACTATAATTCAGTATATCAGAACATTACCTATGGATTCTGGTGGATTTTATGTTGATACTTGGTCTCCTTTGATATTGAAAGATAGCGATATTGCAGAGGCTCTTAAGTGTAGTGTATAGTTTAGATTTATACACAAGCGTCCAGAGTGTGGGCGCTTTTAATTTTAATAAAATTAAATAAAACTATTGACTTTTATAATATAATGATATAGAATGGTATAGATTTATGGCTCAAAAGGAAGTAATAAAATTGGAAGGACAAATCGTGGAGGCTTTGCCGAACACGCAGTTTAAAGTTGAACTTCAAAATGGGCATACAATCATCGCTCATATCAGCGGAAAGATGCGAAAGCATTATATTCGATTGGTGCCGGGTGATAAGGTTGAAGTAGAGTTGACCCCTTACGATCTCACGAAGGGAAGAATCAGCTTCCGCCTAAGAGATTAGCAAGTTCAAAATAGAAAAAGCCAGCTTTCAAAATGGCTTATTATTTCTATGGGGATTTGCAGATAATATAAACCTAAAGGATAAGGAGTTTTTATACACTTATGAAAGTTCGTGCAAGTGTTAAAAAAATCAGTCCAGATGACATTTTAGTTCGTCGAAAAGGTCGACTACGTGTCATCAATAAGAAAAAACCTAAGAATAAGCAAAGGCAGGGTTAAGTATGGCTCGAATCGCAGGGGTAACAATCCCAGCAGAAAAGCAAGTTTGGATTGCTCTTACCTATATTTATGGTATTGGCGAAACAACTTCGCGAACCATCCTTGCGGCGGCTAATATTGAGCCGACCACTCGGGTGAAAAATCTCACCGAGGCTGAAGAACAGAAGCTACGTGAAATTATTGATAATAATTATACTGTAGAAGGTGATCTGCAACGCCTCGTGGCAAATAATATTAAACGTCTAAAAGACATTAACAACTATAAAGGTATGCGACACAAATCAGGGTTGCCTGTAAACGGTCAGCGCACACGAACGAACGCACGAACTCGAAAGGGTCGCGCAATCGCCGTTGGTGGAGCACAGCCAAAAGCAGCAAGCAAGACTTGATTTAGGAAAGGGATAGAAAAATGGCAGAAAAAGTTAGTCGTAAAAAACAGCGCCGATCTGTTCCATCAGGTCAAATGCATATTCAAGCAACCTTTAATAACACAATCATTACTTTTACGGATAAAAAAGGTAATGCTTTAGCGGCAGCGAGTGCTGGTGCTTGTGGCTTCCGAGGAAGTAAAAAAGGTACAGCTTATGCAGCGCAGGTTGCAACTGAAAAAGCAGCCGAAAATGCACAGGCTCTTTATGGCCTAAAATCAGTAGATGTTTTCGTTAAGGGTGTGGGTCTAGGTCGTGATTCAGCGATCCGATCACTTTCAAATGTAAACATTGCTGTTGAAAGTATTAAAGATGTGACTGGCGTTCCACATGGTGGCGTTCGTCCAAAGAAAGCAAGGAGGGCTTAATTTATGGCGAGAGATAGGTCTCCGATTGTTAAACAATCACGCCGAGAAGGCTATGCCCTTCATAGAAAAGCTGTCAAAATTATGGCACGTAAAAGCGGTATTCCTGGTCAACACTCAGGTTCTCGACAAGGAAAACCAAGCTTGTATACAATTCAATTGCGTGAAAAACAAAAAGTTCGACGACTTTACGGACTTCTTGAAAAACAATTCGCACGATTGATGAAAGAAGCATCACGTCGTGAAGGTTTGGCTGGTGAAAACTTGCTACAACTTTTGGAACTTCGCTTAGATAATGCTATTTATCGTGCAGGTTTCGCAACTTCACGTCGACAAGCTCGCCAATTGGTGAGCCACGGACATTTCTTGCTAAACGGACGACGCGTTGATATTCCTTCAATTCGTTTGAAGTCTGGCGATGAGATTGTTGTTCGACCAAAAAGCCAAAAATCTGGCTATTTCACAAATCTTGAAAATGTTATTGCTGATGCAGCACCAGTACCACTTAGTTGGTTGAAGGCTGATGGCAAAAAGATGACAGTTTCTATTACTGGTCTTCCTAAACGAGAAGAAGCAGAAGCTGGAATCAATGAACAGCTAATCGTTGAATACTACTCACGATAAAAGGTAAGGAGCTAAAAGTTTATATGTCAAAATTAATTCACAATCCGGCGCTTGCCGAAATTCAGGATTTAAGCGATAACGTTGCAACTTTTGTTGTAAAGCCGCTTGAACCTGGATACGGGAATACGCTTGGAAATAGTTTGCGCCGAGTGCTTCTTTCTAGCATAAATGGTGCAGCGATAGTTGCTTTTAAGATTGACGGAGTTAGTCATGAATTTACATCTATTGAAGGTGTAAAAGAAGATGTGGTTGACATCATGTTGAATCTTAAAAATATTAAATTCAAAGCTCATACTGATTCACCTGTTGAGCTTCGATTAGAAAAAACTGGTGCTGGAGTGATTACTGCTGCAGATATTCAAGCTAGCGCGGATATGGAAGTTGTAAACCCAGATCAAATTATTGCAACTATCGATGATGCAAAAACTAAGTTTGTAATGGATCTTGTAGTTGAATCTGGTCATGGATACAAAACAATCGAAGAATCGAGCGAAGATCGTATTCATAGTGATATGATTGCGGTTGACGCTATCTTTACGCCAGTTTTGCGAGTTCGATACAAAGTTGACAATACTCGTGTTGGACAAGTTTCGAATCTTGATAAGCTTAATATAACTATTGAGACTGACGGTTCATTGTCTCCTCGAGAAGCTTTCGAACAAGCATCTGCAATCCTAGCAAACCAGTATACGGCTCTTGCAGGATCTACAACAATTGAGGCTGCTCCAGCTCTTGGCGAGGAAGCCGAGGATGAAGCGAGTGAGCTTCATACACCAATTGAAGATCTAAACTTGACAGCTCGAACAACAAATGCGCTTGTCAATAATGACATTCGCACTGTTCACGACTTAGTAAACCTTACCGAACAAGATTTGCGTGAACTTAAAGGCTTTGGAAGCAAAGCTTTGGATGAAGTAAAAGATAAAATAGCGGAGTTAAATTTATAATATGCACCGACATGGATATAAAGGGCGAAAATTTGGTCGTGAACGCGATCAACGCCGAGCGCTCCTCAAAGGCTTAGCGACTTCGTTAGTCATTCATGGCAAGATTGAAACAACTTTGCCAAAAGCCAAAGAGGCTTTGCGCTACACAGAAAAGCTTATCACTAAAGCTAAAAAAGGTGATTTACATAACCGTCGTCAAGTTATGGCCAAACTTGGTAATATTGACGCAGCAAATAAATTAGTAGATGTTATCGCGCCACAACTTTCGAAACGAAATAGTGGACATTTGCGAGTTGAGCGAACTCGAATTCGTCGAGGTGATGCTGCAGAAATGGCTACAATTGAATTTGTTGATGAAATTAAGCACGAAAGTGAGGATAAGTAAATGGCAATTAACGCAAAAACTTATTCACAAAAACCAGCTGAAGCTAAACGAGATTGGATCTTGATTGATGCTGCTGAATCGGCTACACTTGGTCGACTTAGTGCAAAAATCGCAACTTTTTTGACAGGCAAAAACAAGCCTACATATACGCCACACACAGACGGCGGAGATTATGTAATTGTTATTAATGCTGAAAAGGTTAAAGTTACAGGAAATAAAGAAGAAGATAAGATGTATTATCGACACAGTGGATTTCCTGGTGGTCTAAGTGAAGCTTCTTTGAAAGAATTGCGCGAAAAGAACGCTGCAATGATTATAGAAAAAGCAGTTTCAGGCATGCTTCCAAAGAATAAACTTCAAGCTGAACGAATGAAACGTTTGAAAGTTTATGTAGGTTCAGAGCATAACCATTCAGCTCAAAAACCAAAGAAAGTTGAGGTTAAATAATCATGGCTGAAGCTAAATATTTCTACGGTCTTGGTCGACGAAAAGCTGCAACTGCTCGAGCTCGACTATATTCAGGAAAAGGTAGTCTTACTATTAACGAAAAACCTGCGCTTGAATATTTTGATGGAAATAAATCAATGCTTGCTGAGATTACAGATCCACTCGCATTGATTGGTAAACAATCAGATTTTGATATTACGGTAAAAGTTAACGGTGGTGGTTTAGCTGGTCAAGTTGACGCTATTAAACTCGCTATTTCAAAAGCTTTAACTGTTGCTCATGCAGATTTGCGGCCAGTATTGAAGAAAGCAGAATTCTTGAAGCGTGATCCACGCGAAAAAGAACGCAAGAAGTACGGTTTACGATCAGCACGAAAACGAGAGCAATTCTCAAAGCGTTAATATATTAATAAAACAACCGTTTAAATTGAACGGTTGTTTTTTGTAATAAAAATTAGTTAAGTCTATTGAATTATTAAACACCTCAATCAAGAAGTGCTCTATACTACTAAAAATGGAGCCACAATCGGGGCTTAAACCGGAGACCTCATCCTTAAACTTATAAGGTGTATGCATATAAATATAAGCCGTTCAGACCGTATGCTCCAGCGTATAGTAATTATGGACCATCCGCTATATGTGGAGATGGAACATATTCATATTCAAGCGGTCGTGGGACGTGTTCACACCATGGCGGAGTACGACAATGGCTGTAGGACTTGATTTTTGGGAAAGATTGGAGTAATATCAAGATATGAAAGATATGCGGAAGATAGTTGTGGGTGGTATGCTCGGGCTGGTCGTATTGGGGCTAGTTGGTGGTATTGGAGTATTTTATCACTTTAAAACCGTTGGAGGGCTTGAGAAAGAACTAAAGACGGCAAAAGACGATAAAGCATCTCTTGAAAAATTCAAGAAAGACGCTACTACATCAACGCCAACACCTGAAGAAATTTTAACTGAAGTAAACAAGCTTCGTGCAGAAGTTGGTGTTGCACCAGTGGTTTTGGATGAAAAGCTAAACGCAAGTGCTTTGCTAAAAGCTCAAGATATGGTTACTTATAACTATTACGCACATGCTAATCCTAGAACAGGGAAAAGAGGAGTTAATTATATTTTTGATATGAATAATAAATGTATTTCCGGTGCTGAAGATTTAGCGCGCGGCTCGGTTATACGCGATGCCAAGGGTAGAGTGCAAAGTTGGAAGGAATCGAAACCACACTATGAAGCTATAATAGATCCGGAATATACGAAAATGGGGTTTGCGGAAATCTTTGATCATAGCGTTAAAGTTGAAGCACCAACGATGTCGGTTCTTCATTTGTGTCAAACACGCTAAAACAATTTAACTAACATCATCTCCTTTAATTGAAGAAGGAGATTTTTTATGGCATTAGAATTTGGAAGCCGTGGAGAAGATGGCAAACGTGGTGTCTATTGGATTGGCCAGAATGGAAACTTGTATGTTAAAGGTAATGGTACTGACACTCAAGATTTTGGCAAATTTGAAGGTGAACGGGGTAAAGGGTTATATGCTGAGAATGGTGGTATTATGAAATCATTCTATCGCCAAATTGACGACTGGAACCAAGCTGATAAAGAAAAGCAAGTCTACTCAGACCCACGCCAAGGTGGATCATACGACCCACGGGCGGCAGCAGAAGCAAAAGCAAGAGCAGATGAAATTGCGAAATATCGTGAACAGGAACGGGTGGCAGCGGAAGGTTTGGGCAGATTGGACCGCCAACGAGATATTTGGCGTGGCAATGTTGAAAATAACTACGCCCACCAGCTAAACGACCTTGAAAACAGCTACACCCAAAGCAAGGGCGCCTATGAGATGAACAAACGAGACTCAGAAGCACAGAACCGTGCAGTGCGTTCACAAATCATGGAAGACGCAAACAACCAAACCAACGCTTTGCGCCAAATGTTCGCAGCAGGCGGAGCTGGAGATTCAAGCGCAGCACAAATTGTTGCTCCTTGGGCGGTTGGCTTGGAAGCGAGCCGAAACGCCGGAAGTGCACAAGATGCTTTCGCCCGAGATCGCCGAAACCAAGACTTGGAGTTTGCTAGTGCAACTAATGCATACAACAAGAACAAGAAAGACTGGGAAACGAACCGCCAAGATGCGCTAAATAATGTGGATTCGCAAATTGAAAGTAGCCGAATTGACCTAAATAACCGCATTATGGACGCAAGGCAGAAACAAAAGACTGCCAATGGCCAAGGGTTGCAGAGCGCGATTGACCAAACACGGGATCTATCTAACCAGATTAGCAACAGCCAGAATAAGATTTTGGATTTGAGCAAGGAAACGCCAAAAGCCCTTGAAAAAGTGGAATTTAAAGCACCAAAGCTTAGTGATTATAGCGAAAATGTGCAAGGTGTGAAAGTAGACAGCGGAAATCCAGATCAGGCAGGGCTCCAAGACCAGCTTGACCCACGGCTTGCTGCGTTGCTTGATCCGAATAAGAAGAAAAAGGATTTGCAGGCGTAGAAAAGGGAGCTCGAAAGGGCTTTCTTTTTTAAAAATATATTTTAAAAAACCATAAAATATGGTACAATTTAAATAAATAAGAGCTAAACAGGAATACTTTTATGAGCAACAATGAAAGAATAGAAAAGGCTGAAAAAAAATTAAAACAAAAAATTGAAGAAAAACGAAAGGAAATAGAAAAAGAAACTAGATCTATGTCTGAAAGTGAAAAGATTGATTTTCTTTTTTCTGAGGCTAAAAAAATAGATGAAAAACAACCTATTATTCTCGACAAATAATATAAAAATAAATAATAAATTTGTCTTTCTGGACACTAATATTTTTGTTTATGCTTCAGAAAATAGTACATTCAAAAAATGGCTAATAAACAATAAAGAGAAAAATGGAGTCTCCTTTACTACTATTGATATAGTTTCTTTCGAGTATACGAGAAACTGTAAAGACAGTTTACAGATAGCTAAAAAACGAGAACTAATAAACCTTCTAGCATCGGTACCTATACAATCTAACCAATTTTTTGATATTGAATTTTCGATGATTATGTCTAAATTAGTTTCAGACAAGAATTGTCAATTCGCAGACTTCTTGTTAGCTTCTGCATTAATGAAATATTCAAAGAACAGAGAAGATAATCAATGTTATTTATTAACTGCAGATATTAAGGCTTTCACCTCTAATCTTTTTAAAATTGAAGGAATTCTAAACATTTCAGTAAAATCAAATATGGTAGCTATATATTTAATTTCCTTCAATAAGGAAGAATATATTAAAGAATTGGAAAATATAGAGTAATTTATAAAATTAATCTTTTAGATTTGTATATTAGACAAATAGATAAAATGATATAATGTAAGTATGGAAGAAATAAAAAAAATATATGACAGTATAAAAACTGTCGAAGATATAAATAAATATCTATCTGACACCGATGATGGTGAATCTGGGATTATTGAATTTAAAGAAGTTGATCAATTAAATGATAAAAGTAAAAAAGCAACCTTTAGAGCAAAAATAGCTAAGGAAATGTGTGCTTTTGCTAATTCTGAGGGAGGTATTTTAGTTGTTGGCATTAAGATTGAAAATGGAAAAGTCGTGTCAGCATGCAAAGAACCGAACCTGGAGAATTTTTTAGAACAACAAAAGATAAGTGCGTATCTTGAGCCGTCTCTTAAAGGTTTGAATTTTAAGTCATTGGATGTTGAAGACGGAAGTAATAAACCTGTTATCATTATGATTCCTAAAAGTGATTTTTTGCCTCATAGAACTATTAATAACTATAATGATGTTGAAGGTAAAAGTAAGGATATTGTTGGGGAATATTTTGTTAGAGAAAGTGGTGATAGTCGCAGACTTTCTGAACAGCTTGTGCGAGCAATGTATTTATCGGCGGGCAGACTTCCAAGGTTTGAAATAAAGCCAGATGTTGAATTATTCTATGGAAAAGATAAATATGAACACTCAAGAATAGAAGTAAAATCAGTAGTTAACCCTGATCCTACTAAATTTATAAAAGACTATTATTATGATATAAGAGTAACATTATTCGACGACAAGCTTAAAGAAATACCTATAAAAAATTCAGATAATATATACTTTAACTCATCTTCACCAATATATCCAAGTAATGAAGAATATATTACCGACAGCGGATGTCATATTAATACAACAAAATCAAGTAAGTCCGAACGGGGTCAGGGTATGATTATTTGTGGTGTTGAAGGGAATATTTCTTATGATGAATTTTTACGTATAAGATTAGTGGTTGTAAATATTAGATATGCTTGCGAAGGAATGAGCTTGGTTGATAGGGATTTTTATTTTATTATCAAGAATACTACTCATGAAGACTATTTAAAATTTCCACTTACAACGTCATTTAGGCCTTCTACATTATATGAATATTTGTTTATTGATAAAAGGATGCCATTTATGGAAGATGATGAAATGATAAATTCAGACCCTAGGAATGAGATTACTAACGTGGCAAACGCATATAATTTAAATAAGCTCAAATAATAATTTATTGCACTATAATATAAACAGATATACGGCTTATCATGAAAGTGGTGGGCTTTTTCTGTTGGTTAAAAGATGTTTGGAAATATATATACTTAACTGTTATCTATCATCCCCGTTTCCATGAATCATATATCGCCGTTATCGGCTAGCTAATTTCTCAAGATTAGTTTTTAATATATTTTGCCAAAAGTGATTAAAAATAGTATAATTAAGATAGTACATTTTGAAGAATTGAATGTAAAACAATCTACTCAGAGCGCTGAGCGATTAGCAAAATATTAATATTTGCGTCGCTCAGTTTTTTTATTTTGTAGCGACAAGATAAGGAGAAGATATGGATATTTTTAAAGGTATTGGTGACTTTTTTGGCGGACTATTTGGCCAAAAGAAAAAGCGAGAAGATGAACAACAACCACAGCAACAACAATCTGCAGTGAGTTTTAATAATACCCCAAAACTGGGAGATAATTTTGCGAACAATTTAAGCAACCCCACCCAACCACAACAACCAAAAGAATTTGCGAAGAGTTCGGTGGACTTAAACCCAGTGAAACCGGTGCAGCCTGTACAACCGCAACCACAAATGAATCGGGAACAGGAACGCCAACAGCTAGCGAACAAGTATCGGCAAGAAGAAACAGACCGCTACAACCAAGGGTCAGATCATGCGGCGAACTTCTTGAATGATATTTTTAGTGGTGGCAAAACAGCTCAAATGCGAGAGAATACGATCAACCAGAACATACAAAACCGTGTGAACGCTGAAATGCTCCGAAAATATGGACCAGATGACCAGCAAGTAAAGCAAAATATTGCGCAAACTAGCCAGAACGTCAATAAAAATGCTACGGCCGTGAGTAATTTCATTAAAAATTACAATAATAATCTTCAGCAAACAGTTGTTGCGCCAGTATCAGCGGTGAAAGGTGCAGCGAACAGCGTGGTGGAAACTGTGCCGAAAATATCGGGAGCAATCACTGAACTTGGAGCTAATACAATTAAACTCTTTGATGAAGATAACCAATTTGCGAATAATTTGATTAAACGGGTGCGAGCAGACCGTGAAAAGAATATTGTGCGAAAAACACTCAATGATGCAACAGGTTTAACTGACCAAGATAATAAAATGGCATATGGCTTGGGCAGTTCTGGAGCAAGAATGGCGATTGATGCCTCGATGACCCCTGTAACGGGTGGTCTTGCCCCAGCGGTAGTACATGGTGTTGAGGCACATTCAGATATGATGGACCACTTAGACAATATTGAAGCTCGCAAAAAGGCTGAAGCAGCAGCAAAAGGTGAAGTATATACACCAAGTAGCTTTGCTTCTCGTTATTTAGCCTCAACCGCCAACGCTGGAGCGCAAGCCGCAATTGAAAAGCTTGGAATAGATAACCTTACCGGTAAAATTGGTGGCAAATTTGCAAAAAATATGGTTGGGCGAGCTATCACGGGTGCATTAGGTGAAGCTGGCGAAGAAGGCGCACAGCAATATGCCGAAAACTTCACCAAAAAGCTTTTCGATAACAAACAAGATATTCACGAAGGGGTAGCTGAAAGCGCTCTTATGGGTGGAATTATGGGCGGAGCTGGCAAAATGGCCTTTGGTGGAATGGAGTCTGTTAAAAATCCATATAAGAGCAATAATATGGCAGACGGCGAAGTGAGTATCTCGAAACTTCACCCAGACCAAATGGGCTACAACAAGGATGCAGTTTTAGGAAAATTTACGGGCGACACTCGCAAACGAATGAGTGAGCGTAGTTTTAATATGCTTCAAGATTTGCGGGCGAACAATCCGTATGTGACGGGTGACGGTGATGCTCTA
>CAUQGB010000004.1:0-52825 GCA_963517825.1 uncultured Candidatus Saccharibacteria bacterium | reverse complement strand
TCTGGCGGCTGTGGCGGATTCTCTTGTGGTGGTGCTGGTGGCTGCTGTTGCGGTGGCTGGTAAATCCGCTAAGGCTGGCTCCCCAAAAAACTTTTTCGAAAATAGCTCGTGAATTCCGCGGGCTATTTTTAAATTTTTTAAAGCACAACCGTATTGATTTTTTTGGTTTTTTGTGATTAAATATAAGCATTATGAAGAGATTTTGGGTTGGGCTGAAAAATAAAAAAGTTTTAATAGCTATTTGTTTAGTGTTTTTTTCTTTTTTTAGTAGTAATTTTGCGAATGCTATTGACCTAACTAATCCTAACAATAATTTTGTTACACCAGATGAAGTTAAGAAAAAGGCGGAGGAGGAAAAGAGAAATAGGGAAATAGAAGAAAAAAGAAAAAAAGACAATCAGGTTGTTCCTACAACCCCAACTAATAGATCTTCACAGCCTACAACAGATAAAACACAGCAGGATGTAAGAAATAATACAGCTAATAACGATAGAATTAAATGTGAAGAGGTTTATAAGAAGGCCAAAGCATCGGGTGTTGATGAGAAGAAGCTTAGCGAGCTTAAACAAAAATGTAATTATTCTCCTGCGACAAATGACAGTGATTGGACTAAAAAGAATAATGAAGCTAAGGCTGCAATTGAAGAGATAGACAAGCAAACCAAGGAAGCCAATAAAAATTCTTGCGATATTGAATGGGTTGGATGGATTGCATGTCCACTTGTTCGTGCCTCTACTGGTATCGTTGTGGCTATGTATAACTTTATGCAAGAAAATTTCTTGAATATTAAGTCCGATCAGCTATTTTCGAATTCCGGAAAGGGTGCAGAGGTTTATAAAAACTGGTCGTCATTCCGCGATATGGCAAATGTTTTCTTTGTTATTATGATTGCGATCATTGTCTTTTCGCAAGTTACGAGCATGGGAATTTCGAATTATGGAATCAAGAAAATGCTACCAAAGATTATCATTTATGCTATTTTAGTAAATATTTCTTGGTATATTGCTGTGATGGCCGTCGATATTTCAAATATCGCAGGGAGTACTATATATAACTGGCTAGTGAAAGACGGTTGGCAATTTTCGAATGCTGCAAAAGGTACTGAGTCGCCTGTTGAATCTATTCTAACTGGTACTGCTATAAATACTGGGCTTATTGTCGCTGCTGGTGTAACTGCTGCGCTTGTTAGTGGAGGAACTATTCTGTTATTTATGATATCTGCAGCTATGGCACTTATTACGACATTGTTGATTTTAATGATTCGAGAGGCAGCTGTTGTTGTTTTAGTGATTATTTCACCTCTAGCCTTTGTTATGGGCTTATTACCAAATACAGAAGGTTTTTTTAAAAAATGGATGAAATATATGAAGAATATGCTCATAATATATCCAATATGCTCTTTGATGGTTGGCGGTGCGATATTTGTTTCTAACTTGCTTTTCAATATTACTGATAATCCAATGCTCAAAGTTATGTATGGTGTCTTGCCGATCCTGTCACTATTTGCTCTTGTTGCGATAATTAAAACTATAGTATCCGTTATTGATGGTCTTACAGGTGGAAATTTGCGTGGTGCTCTAGGTAAGATGAGTGGCCACATTAATGCAGTAGCGCAAGATTCGAACTTTGTCAGGGCTTCAAGGGCGAAAGCTGCAGATAGAACTATTGGCGGCATCGCTATTGGTAAAAATGCTAGAAACGCTAAATTCGAAGAAGGTCAATATGAAAGAGATAAAGATGCCCTTGAAAAGCTAGATAAAAAGAAAAATAAAACTGCGGCAGACTATCGAAGGCGAGCGCAATATGGTGCTAGAGTTGCTGGCTATGAAAAGAGCCAAAACGAAGGAATGGTTGCTGCTATGACATATAGTATCGGAAATAATGCTTCGATGGTTAATAATGAGCTTGATAAGATTTCGAAAGTTAAAGATCCAGGTCAGCAGAGGTTGATGTATGGAGCTCTTGCTCAGGCAGTTACTAACTCTGGTTTGAATACTGCTGGTCAGGCTACTGCTATGAGTAATATTGCAAACAGTGCTTTAAGTATCAGTGATGTAGGTCAAAGGCGTGCTGTTGCCGCTCAAATTGCATCAAGAGCTGGTGGTGATATTAAGAAGATTAACCCTGCTGCAGCAAAAGCTGTTATGCAAGATTTATCTTCAAAAAATATTAAATCTGTTCAAGATTTCGAAAATGATATTTCAACATACTCAGGTGCGAGTGCTAAACAAATGGCTGATTGGTCTGATATGTCTAGTGCAAATGTTAATAATAACAAAGCATTTAAGGCAATGCAAAGTGCATTTAATAGTGGTGATCAAAGCAAGATTTTGCAAGCACAGAATATGGGTAAGATTGCCGAACAAGCCCTTACCGCTAATGCAAATGGAACAATGTCTCTAACACCAGACCAGCAAGCTAACTTTATGGCTATGCAAAAACTGGCTCAATCTCAATCTTCTCCCAGTCAAAAAGTAGAAGTGACTTATCATACTTCAGCTTCACAGCAAGCTCAGAGTGGGGCTTCCACTAGCACCTCCGCTACATATAATGCACCCCCAGCACAAGCTAGTCAGGCCTCGCAGCCGATAAATAATAGCAATCAAAATATTCAACCTCGGTAAACTGCAGGCGACCCAACTAAATCAAACAGAAAATTTGGCGCTAACTAAATGTAAAAAACACTCTTTCGAAAACAGAAGGGGTGTTTTTTTGCTTGAAATATGCTAAAATAAAATAAAGATAATCTTAAACTAAAAGGAGAAATATGAAAATTGCATTAATTGGTTTTGGGCTCGAGGCAAAAAGTGCTTATGACTATTTCAAAAGTATTGATCAAAATAATACTTTTGAAATTTATGACGAAAACCCAAAAAGTAAGATTGAGCTACCAAATGGCGTTAAATTCTTTGGTGATTTTCATGATTTTTCAAAAATTCAAGCAGATTTGATTGTGCGAACACCTGCAGTTAATCCCAGGCGTTTGCCAAAAAATGCTAAAATTACGTCTGTCACAAATTTATTTTTCGAAAAATGCCCAGCACCAATTATTGGTGTGACCGGTTCGAAAGGTAAGGGGACGGTGTCGAGTTTTATTGCTGAAATTTTGCGTGCAGCTGGTTTAAAGGTTTATCTTGTTGGTAATATTGGTTTACCAGCGCTTAATGAACTTTCGAAAATTCAAAAAGATGATGCCGTAATTTATGAACTCAGCAGTTTTCAACTTTGGGACGTTCAAAAATCGCCACATATTGCAATTTTAAATAATCTTGAAGTTGATCACCTTGATGTTCATGACGGCTTTGAAGATTATGTGGCAGCAAAAATGAATATTGCTAAAAATCAAACCGAGAACGATTTTTTTATTTTTAATGTTGAAAATTCAATAGTTTTAAAAAATGTTGAAAACTTAAAAAATCAGCTCAAGGCAGAGCTTCAGCCTTTTCAGGACTATAATTTAGCCCATATTCAAGAAAACTATTTTTTATGGGGAGATGAAGTTCTCTTCGAAACTGATATTTTAAAAATTCCAGGCGAACACAATCAGAAAAATGCTTGCGCCGCAATGATTGCGACCTTTGATTTTTTACGTGAAAAGGGTTTTGAAATTGAGGAGATCTTCGATTTTTGGCGAGAAGGGCTTTCGAAATTTACAGGTTTACCGCATCGGTTAAAATTTGTTCGCGAGTTTGAAGGTGTGCAATTTTACGATGATTCAATTGCAACCACACCGGGTAGTGCGATTGCGGCGTTAAACTCTTTCAAAAAACCGAAAATTCTAATTCTTGGTGGAAGCAATAAAGGTGCTGATTTAAGTGAATTGATTGAAAAAATTTCGAAAATACCAGAGCAAGAGCTTCGAAAGGTAATTTTAATGGGAGCAGAATCTTCGAAATTAGCTCAAAAATTAACTCAGGCAGGTTTTGAACGATTTATAAATTTGGGCCAAGAAACAAATATGCAAGAAGTTGTAAAAACTGCTTTCAAAAACGCGAAAAGTGGCGATGTGGTTATTTTAAGCCCAGCACATGCAAGTTTTGATATGTTTAAAAGTTATGTTGATCGCGGTGAACAATTTGTTGAAAATGTAAACCTTTTATGATAAAATCTATATTATGACTAAAAAACAGAATAAATCTACGAAGAAATCTGCTTTAAAAATAAAAGCAGTAGACCCAAAAGCGCAATTTGCGGGTTTTAAAAAATTTATTAAAGATCAGGGATTGATCGGAATGGCAATCGGTTTAATTCTTGGAACGGCTTCTGGTGATCTTGTTAAATCTTTAATTAATAATATTATTATGCCACCACTTGGTTTCATTCTTGGATCGGCCGAAGGTTTGAAAGGCGTTGTTTGGAATATGGGAAAAACACCAGCAGGCAAAGAAGCGGTTCTTTCTTATGGTGCATTTTTGAATGATGTTATTAACTTTTTAGTAATTGCGTTTGTAGTTTACTTCGTGCTTCTATTTGTTGAAAAACTTTTCACAGATGACGACATCGAAGAAGAAGTTGAAAAGGCAGCTAAAAAATAATTTCTTATGGATAAGCTAAAAGCTCGTACGAGCAATATTTTAGATGAGTTTGAAAAAGCGAGCTTAAAGCTTAATCTTGAAGATAAGAAGCAACAATTAAATAACCTCGAAAGCGAAGTTTCAAATCCCGAAATTTGGTTGAATCCTTCTGCTGCGCAAGAAAAAATTAAAAAACTTGCCAATCTAAAGAAGGAAATTCATCCTTGGGTTGTTTTGAAAACGCAGGTCGAGGATATTTTTGAGTTGATGAGTCTTGGCGACGAAGATCTTATAGAGGAATTCGAAAGTCAAATTTGTCAGTTCGAAAATAATTTTAAAGAGTTGCAAAAACAACTTCTTTTTAGTGGAGAATTTGATCGTGGTGATGCGATTGTGCGTATTACATCTGGTGTTGGTGGAATTGATGCGCAAGATTTTGCCGAAATGCTTGAGCGAATGTATTTGCGCTGGTCGGAGAAAAATGAATTTAAAACTGAGCAAATTGAGCGTAGTACTGGTGAAGAAGCTGGAATAAAAACCAGTGTTTTTGAAGTTCAGGGATTGAATGTTTATGGTAAACTTCGCAGCGAAAACGGAGTGCATCGTTTGGTGCGAATTTCACCGTTTAATAGTGCTGGAAGCCGTGAAACTTCTTTTGCGTTGGTTGAGATTTTACCAAAAATTGATGCGCCCGAACAAGTTGAGATTGCCGAAAAAGACTTACGAGTTGACGTTTATCGTTCCGGTGGAAAAGGTGGGCAAGGTGTGAATACAACCGATTCGGCAGTTCGAATTACACACCTGCCAACCGGAATTGTTGTGGCAATTCAAAATGAGCGCTCACAGACTCAAAATAAAGAGACCGCTATGAAGATTTTACGCGGAAAGCTTGTGCAAATGAAAATGGAACAGCATGCGCAAAATCTAAGCGAACTTCAGGCTGGAAAATCTGCTGATTGGGGTTCGCAAATTCGAAATTATGTTCTTAACCCTTATAAATTAGTGAAAGACACTCGAACAAAATATGAAGAAAAAGATATAGATAAAGTCCTAAATGGCGAAATCGACGGATTTATTTACGCCTTTTTGGAATATTATGAAGAGTAAAAACTTAAGCATATTGACAAAATGCTATTTTTGTGATATTATTTAAGCATTAATAAAAAATAAAACAAAAATATGAAAAAAATTGACACATTACAAGTAGTAGGAACTTTCGAAACTTTGCAAGAACTGGCAAAAACTCCACTTTCGAAAGAGAAAGCACAAGATTTAGGCGGGGTAATTTTGGAAATTTCTGAAAAAACTAAGCATTTTTCGAAAAAGCGTGAACGGTTTATGTATTTAAACAACCCAGATAGCCAAGAGGCGAAAGAGCATCTTGAAGATGAAATTGCGCTTAAAAACCGTCGTCAAGAAGAAATCGAAAATGGCTATTTTGATGAGAAAGATGATTTCATCGTAAACCCAAAAGACTATAAAATTCTTTCGAAACAGTTAGTTAACGGTGCTGGGAAAGCCGGAATCGACCTGGTTGCTTCAAAATATCTAAAACATGGAATTGCGCTTGCAGATATGGCTTCTCGATATGATACGGTTGTTTATCTCGACAAATCTGCACGACCGCTTGACGGCTTAGCTCGAAAAGTTCTTAAAAATGTAATGCCAGATAAAAAACGGCCAGATTCAAAATTTTTGAATATCGATAGGAATCAGATTTTCACAGAACTTGGGTTTAATATTCGTGATGGCTATTTTATTGATGGAACAGAAGGAAATAAACTGGCCGAAACAAGTCACTTTATTAACCGTTGGCAAATGGAAACTTCTCAAGGAACGAAAGACCGAATTTTAGCAGCGGTTCGTTCACAATTTTTAGACAAGGATTCTGAAATTGACATGAATGCATCAGAGGATGAAATTATTCAGCAGATTTTGAAAGCAAAAACAACTGTTGAAGGCAAAAAAGTGATTGCAGTTGATGAAACTAGCTTTTCGGGTGCTACAATTGGCGTGGCTGGATTTCTGCTTAAGAAAGCCTTGCCGGAGGCTAAAGTTAATGAAAATGGTTTTACTTTTTGGGAAAGTGAAGACAAGCAAGTTAAGTCTGAAGTTAATGGCGAAATTAAATTAGTCCACGGTTCTGTGCCTGTTTGGTATGATAAAAATGATGATTTTGGTCGTGGTATTGGTGAGCGCAGTGAAGGCTATCATACTCGTCGTTTCGAAAATAATCCAACACGATTAAACCTACTTCGAAAAGTTGGTGCTTCGGTTTTAGCCTCACCACACCGTGATATTAATGAAAAATATCTTCGAGATAACAAATATGAAGATTTAATGTATGACTTTGACCAGTTAATGAACGATTATAAAGCTAATAAAATTTTAATTTCAGCGCCAACAATGAATTATGAGAGTTTGGACATTTTCTATGACTTGATGGATGCGCAAGCTGAAAGTAAAAACTTAGAATTTAAAGATTTAGTTGAAATGAATAAAGTTCGAAATGAACATCGTAAAGAGATTTCTGAATTTGAGACATTCGAAAAGCCCATCTAAAATGGGCTTTAGTTTTGTGCATTTTTTTTAACCTCAATTTGGGCTTCATCCTGATTGTTTAAAAGATTTAATTCGAATCTTTGCAGTTCGGGATTTTTTTCGTTTATAGCGATTTTTCCTTCAACACGAAGATAGTTTTCATACTGTTTTAAAAAAATAATTACAGCAGGGAATTCACCATAATTAGTTTTTAGTCTAACTTTGTGTGGTAGCTTTGCACCGCTTAAGGCTATACTGCGAAAAATCTTCACGTTATTTATTGTCAACAAATAAAAGGACCTCCTTTTTTGGAATACTTATATAATAACATTTTTTATATAAAAAGTCAATACATAGATTATTTAGCTGAAATTAAAAACTTAAAAAAACGCTTGCAATAAAAAAGCTTATACTGTATAATTAATAAAGGTTGGCTCTTTAGCTCAGTTGGTAGAGCAGAGGCCTGAAGAGCCTTGTGTCCCCAGTTCAAGTCTGGGAGGAGCCACCAATTTTTTGATAAATTCCGCTTTGGCGGTTTTTTATTTTCTATAAAATAAGTTTCGAAAAGTACTTGAAAAAAATAAAAACATAAGTATAATAGTAAATATGAATAGATTCAAAAAAGGTGCAGTTCAAGGTTCAACAATTGCAATTATTCTGTTAAGCATCGGTTTTGCTGGTGCTGGATCATTTGGAATTTGGGCTTATATTGAATATAACAATGTAAAAACAGATGTTGAAGGTAAAATTGATCTACAAGTTGCTGAAGCAAAACGAAAACAACAAGAAGATGATGAAAAGAAATATAATGAAGAGCGAAGAAAGACTGTTAAAGAATTTCGCGCTCCAGAAGATTTAGGGAAAGTGACTTTTAGCTATCCAACGTTCTGGAATCAATACATTGAATCTAACGGATCCGACCGAAAAGGCTTCTTCTCCTATTTCTATCCAGATACGGTACCACCAATTCCAAAAGATAGCAAGGACACGCAACGTTTTGGTTTGCGGGTAGCAATTTACGAGAAGAATATGGATGAAGTCCTTAAAGACTTTAACGAGGCCATTAAAAAGGGCGAACTGTCTTCTGAGGCTGTAACGGTTAATGGATATCCAGCTACGAAAATTTCAGGATTATTCCCCGGACCAGATAAGAATAATCGAATTCGTGGAACTGCTTATTATTTCAAATTAAATAGCAAAACTTTAATGATCCGAACAGATGCTGACACCTATAATAATGTTTTGAATGAGAATGTTTTAAGCACTTTGAAAATGGATTAGCTTTTAAAAATAGCAAAAATTTGCTATAATAAAAATATGGATGAGCGGGAGTTTTTAAATCTGGTAGCAAAAGAAAGTAGTTTTCTTATTGCTGCTCACGAAATGAAAACCCCGCTTTCAATTATTCGCCAGCTTTCTTTAACTTTGAATGATGATGAAATTGAGCTTTCTAATTCTGAAAGAAGCCGAATTTTGCGCCAAATTGACATCACTAGTGAAAGGGCTTTGCGACTCGTTCAAGATTTAACTAAAATTTCAAAGCTTGAAGATGCAATGTTCGAGCTTGAACCTATAAATTCGAAAAAAATCTGCAATGATGTAGTTGCAGAAATTGCCGATGTTTTTAAACTTCACGGTAGAGTTATTAGGTTTAAAAATGTTCGAAAAAATGAGTTAATCATGGCGAATTATGAATTACTTCGTTCAATTTTGATGAACTTCTCAGATAATGCGCTTTATTCTTCGAGCGAAAAGAGTGAAGTTGAAATTAAAATTGCAAATATTGGTGAAAAGGTTCGAATTTCAGTTCGAGATTACGGTGAAGAATTGCCGCTTTCAATTTGGCGTTCAGTTAAAAAGCAGAATCATCAGCCAGTTCGAGCAAATTCTCGGCCACAGAGTTCTGGCTTGGGTATTTTTATTGCTCAAAGTTTTGCGGCGGCAATGGGAGCAAAAATCGGTGTGATCCGCCATCGTGATGGAAGCACTTTTTATGTTGATTTAAACCGTTCTGGTCAGTTGAGTTTATTGTGAAAAAAATTTTAATTATTGAAGATAATACAATCTTGGCAGATAATTTTGAAATAATTTTGCGTTCAAATTTTTTAATTTCGAAAGTTAATTCTGCGCAAAAAGCAATCTTAGAGATTGATAGAAATTTTCCGGACTTAATTTTTCTTGATATTTTGCTTGAAGGCCACTCGGCTTTTGCTCTTTTAAATGAATTGCAGAGCTATACTGATACAGCAAAAATTCCAGTGGTGATTTGTTCAGATTTGGCAAGTGAAATAGATTTCGAAAGTTTAAAATTGTTCAATGTTCGCCATATTTTTGATAAATCTCAGGTTTCACCAAAAGAAATTCGTACAAAAATCAAGGAGATTCTAGATGAATAATTCACGCAAA
This sequence comes from uncultured Candidatus Saccharibacteria bacterium, assembly GCA_963517825.1. Lineage (GTDB taxonomy): Bacteria > Patescibacteriota > Saccharimonadia > Saccharimonadales > Saccharimonadaceae > Nanogingivalis. Next base: position 43,364 of record CAUQGB010000004.1, on the reverse strand, counting down.
AAAACGCTGGCTATAGTTTTGCGGCGAACTGATTTTGGCGAGGCCGACCGAATTATAAATTTATTAACTCCAAATGGTAAGCAGGTGGCGATTGCGCGCGGTGTTCGAAAGCCGAAATCAAAACTTGCTGGTGGAATTGAGTTTTTTTCGCTAAATGAAGTAGTTTTGATTGAAGGGAAGAGTGAAATGAAAACACTTTCTTCGGCGCGAATGTGCGAGTTTTTCGGTGAAATTTTGAAAGATTTTGAGAGAACTGATTTTGCCTACCAAACAATTAAAAAGGTTTCGAATCTTTGCGAACATATTGAATCGGCTGAATTTTTCGAAATTCTATTAACAGTTTTTCGAAGTTTAAATAATTACGATATCGACTTAAACTTAATAAAAAAATGGTTTAATCTTAAGGTAGCTGAATTTTCTGGTGATGAAATTAATCTCGAAAGCGATAAAAATGGCAAGCCCTTACAAGCAGACTTGAATTATAGTTTTGATTTTTATGATAGGGTCTTTTTAGAAGACGCTAATGGTGAGTTTGGTGCGAATGATATTAAATTTTTGCGACTAATGGTTTCGAGTGAACCAAAAATTATTTCGAAAATCAAAGGTTGTGATATTTTTTTGAACAAAGTTACGGATATTATTACATCATTACAATAGAGACACTGATGAAATAAAATATCAGTGTTATTTTTGTATATGTAAAAGCTTTTTTAGTTTGTAAAAGTTTATAGTTGACTCAAAAAAAAAAAAAAAAAAAATGATACAATTGATTTAAACGTAAGCGTTTTATATTATTAAAAAGGGAGAAATAAAATGAAATTTAAAAATAAAATATTAATTTTTATTCTTGCAGCATTGTTATCAGCGGTGGGCCTTGGCTCTTCGACTTTTGCTGCTGAGGATATTACAGGTCGTTTAAAGATTGAACCTAAGAGTATCAAGAATAGCGGACGCGAGTGGTCTATTGATATCTCTGGACAGAATGCTAAAGAAGGGGATTGGGCGACTTTTCGTTCAGAGAATGTGTCTATAATTCCTGGAGGGAAAGTAGATCTTAATTATAAAGGCGATAAAATTGGTGAGATATTGGTTGATAAGAAGTATAGTGACGGTCATGAATTGAACTATCAATCTGTTGTTCGTAATGATGAAAATGCTAAACCGGGATCTATTGTTTGGCAGGGGAAAATTGTTTTCAATAAGAATATTGAAAAATATACTAACTTTGAAGCTTCTATATCTAATGATAACATTAATCGTTTTTCTTATGTAAATCGTGATGTTACTGTAGAGACTAAGATTATAGGTAGCACCACTTTAAAAGGTGAAGATGTAAAACTAACTAAACAGCCATTAATAAATTTAAGTAAAACTACTCTTGGTCAAACTGGTTCTCTGTTTAATTCTAATAATGGAGGTTCTACTTTTGAGCCAACTATTCTACAATCAAGGAACGAACCAGTGAAGTCTGGTACTAGAGTTAAAATTACAATAAATGAAGACTCTTCTGTCCGGTTCGATGATCAAAAAACTTATCAAGTAGGAAAGACTTTCTATTTAACTAAACTACGTGAGAGCATTACTGCTTCTACGCCAGTAAATAATTATGGTGTCTATTTCGCCGGTGGTCCAAGTATGGAGGCTAAGATGATTTCATTATCTAAGACTGAAATAGTATTTGAAATTACTAAAGATATGCCAGCGACAGATGGAGTCTATAGAGCTTTTATGGCTTCCATAGACGTTGTAGATGGGTCAAATATTAGAAATGGTAAGATAGAAAATATTAAGCACAATATTCAATTAATTGCTCTAGATGGAAGTATTATTGACCAAAAGAATGAGAAAATTAGTGCTTCAATAATTGGAAGTAACGTAGAAACCTATGCTAAAATCCGCAAACCTGAAACAGAGCCACAAAAGCCTGCACCAACTCCAGCTCAGCCGCAACCAGCTATTGAATTGCCAAAGGATGAAGCTTCGGAAGCGAAAGTTCAAGCTCCAAATACTGGTTTCGAAAAATCTCAAAATTTAATTATTCCGTCTTTTTCTATTTTGGGCGTGGTTACTGTATTGTTTTTTCGAAAAAAATCGAAATTAAAGTTGTAATTTTGTAATAATTTTAAGGAAAAGCTCTCGAAAAATGGGAGCTTTTTTGATATAATAGTTAAAAGAGTATACGGAGGAAGAATGAAGAACGAAGATTTAATGGATAGAATTGTTAGCCTCGCAAAACGGCGTGGTTTTATTTGGCAAGGTAGCGAAGTTTATGGCGGAATGCGCGGAACTTGGGACTACGGCCCACTCGGTTTGGCATTAAAGCGCAAAATAATGAACGAATGGTGGGAATTTTTTGTTGAAAATCGCGAAGATATGTTTGGTGTTGATGCTGCAATTATTATGAATCCAAAAGTTTGGAAAGCTAGTGGTCATGCTGCAACTTTTGCCGACCCTTTGGTTGAAGATTTAAAAACTGGTGAGCGCTATCGAGCAGATCACCTTTTGAAAGATGCTGGAATTGAAGCTGAAGGTCTTTCGAATGAAAAAATTACTGAAATTATTCGTGAAAAAGGTTTGAAATCACCAAAAGGTAATGATTTGAGCGACGTCCGTAGTTTTAATATGATGTTCCAAACCAATGTTGGCGCAGTTGTTAACGAAAACTCTGTAGCTTATCTTCGCCCGGAAACTGCTCAGGGAATTTTTACGAATTATAAAAATGTAGTAGATGCTTTTTATCCAAGCTTGCCGTTTGGGCTTGCGCAACAAGGTAAAGCTTTTCGAAATGAGATTAGTCCACGTGATTTTGTGTTCCGCTCGCGAGAATTTGAGCAAATGGAAATTGAGTATTTCGTAAATCCTAAAAATTGGGAAGCTGAGTTCGAAAAACTTTTGAATTTGGTGCGAGAATTTTTAACTCAAAAAATGGGTCTTCCAAAAGAGTCTTTATTTGAACTTGAAGTTCCAGCTGAAGATCGCGCACACTATTCGAAACGCACAGTTGATTTTGAGTTCAACTTTCCAATCGGTAAAGAAGAATTAATGGGAATTGCTTATCGAACCGACTTCGACCTTGGAAATATTCAACGGGCGAGCGGTAAAAGTATGGAATATACAGACAAGCAAACTCGCGAAAAGTTTATTCCGCATGTGATTGAGCCAAGCTTTGGTGTTGAGCGCTTGTTGATGGCGGTTCTTTCGAATGCTTATACCGAAGTTGAATCTGAAGGTAAAACTAGAACTTATCTAGCTTTGCCAGAAAATCTTGCGCCAACTAAAATTATTGTGGCTCCACTTTTGAAGAATAAAGAAGCTTTAGTTGAAAAAGCTAAAGAGGTTTATTTTGAACTTCGTAAAAAATACAAAAATGTAGAATTTGATTTGAGTGGAAAAGTTGGAAAAGTTTATGCCAAGGCCGATGAGATTGGTGTGCCAAAAGTTGTTGTTATTGATTTCGAAACAGTTGAAGGTGATGGATTGGTTAGCGTTCGAAATCGTGATGATGCTTCGCAAATTCGTGCCAAATCAAGCGAGGTTTAATGAAGAAAATTACCTCCGCGCAAAACCCATTAGTTAAAAAACTTGTTCAACTTTCTAAAAAACAAAGCTTTCGAAATAAACAAAATTTGACAATTATCGAAGGTGTTCATTTGGCAGGTGAATGGTTGAAAACTTTTGGTTCGCCAGATATTTGTGTTTTTTTGAGTTCTTCGAAAAGTATCGAGGTAAAGCAGATAGTTCAAAAATGTAAAGATTTGAATACTGAAATTATTGAGCTTGAACAAGAAATTTACGCAAAAATTAGTCCAGTTGTTGAAGGTGCTGGTGTTCTATTTGTCGTGAAAATACCAAAAAATCAAGGTGTTAATTTTTGTGAAGATTCAATTATCCTCGATAGAGTTCAGGACCCAGGAAATTTGGGAACAATTTTACGTAGCGCAGTTGGTTTTGGTGTTAAACAAATAATTTGTTCAAAAGGGACTGTTTCAGCTTGGTCGCCAAAAGTTTTGCGAGCAGGGATGGGGGCGCATTTTCAACTAGAGATTTTTGAGAATGAAGATTTAAAAGAGGTTATCGAGAATCTTGAGGTTCCAACTTTTGCAACAAGCTTAAAAGCCCAAAAAACAATTTATGATGAGGATTTTACAGTGAAGAATGCTTGGATTTTTGGAAATGAGGGCGCAGGTGTTTCGTCAGAATTGCTTTCGAAAGTTAAAAATCAAGTTATAATTCCGCAAATTGGCGAAATCGAAAGTTTGAATGTGGCGATGGCAGCGACAGTTTGTTTGGCGGAGCAAGCGCGTCAAAGATTAAAAGCATAAGTGATATTGCAAAAAATGCAAAAATATGGTAGAATCGAATTATGAAAAAAGTTATCGTAAAAGCAAAAATTAAAAATAAGGTTGATTTTATCAAGCGCTTAACAGATACGGGGCATGATTTTGGTCGTGTTATTTTTCAGAATGACCGCGTTTTTTTGCCACGCGGCTATCAACCAAGTCGAAACTTGCCAAAATTGATGATTCGAACAGAGATTATCGATCCAAAGCGCAAGCCATGGTATCAGCTAATCCAAAAACGACACATTCAAAGTGAAAATGTTGACTTAATTCACGAAACACCTGTTTTGAATTACTCTGAGACTGCACAGATCGTCCAGCAATTAGGTTTCGAAATGAAGGTTGAAGTCCTTCGGAATCGCCAAAAACTTCAAGTTGAAGACACGACCTTCTTTTTAGATGATGTTGAAGGATTAGGAACATTCATCAAGCTTGAAAGAGAAGCTAAAAAAAGTGATAATCCTGAGGAAATTCGTCAAGAATTATGGGATGTTTTAGAAGTTCTGGGTATTGACAGAACCGCTGATTCTCCAGAAAACTATACTGCACAGCTTCTTCGAAAGAAAGAAAAATCTAAAAAATAAAATAATGCGGTTATTTTGACTGCTTATTTTTATCTGTTAAATAAAATATATAAATAAGCTTGAACACTTTACGAAAAGCTGGTATAATAAAAAGTGATGATATTATTAGATCGTGTAACAAAAGTTTATGGGAATTCAAAAACTCCTGCAATAAACAGGATCAGTCTTCATATTAAACCAAAAGAGTTTGTAATTTTGGTGGGAACTAGTGGCGCGGGGAAATCCTCACTTTTAAAAATGCTCACTCGTGAAGAGAAGCAAACTAGCGGTAAAATTGTAGTTGGTGGAATCGACTACGATAAACTTCGGGATAAAGATATTCCACTTTTGCGTCGTCGAATTGGCGTGATTTTTCAGGATTTTAAACTTTTGCCAAATCGAACGGTTTTCGAAAATGTTGCTTTTGCGCTTGAAATTGCTGGAATGACAAATCATGAAATTAAAGCAACGGTTCCAAAAGTTATTAAGCTTGTTGGTTTGGAAGGTAAAGGAGGTAATTTTCCACATCAGTTGAGCGGTGGTGAGCGTCAGCGTGTTGCTATTGCTCGAGCTTTAGCGCGTCAGCCGAAAATTCTGATTGCCGATGAGCCAACAGGAAATCTCGACCCGAAACACAGTTGGGATATTATTCGCTTGCTTGAAAAAATTAACGATTACGGAACAACAGTTGTTTTAACTACGCACAATGTTGAAATTGTTAATAAACTTAAACGTCGCGTTATTACTTTGAACGGTGGAAAAATCACTCATGATCAATCACAAGGGGAGTATAGGCAATGATGAGAGAAGAAAATTTAAGACATCATAAAAGCTCTCAGGCACAGCAAGGTAGAAAGAAACAAAATTCTAAAGTTATTATGCAGCAAAAACAACGCCGTCGCAAAACTCTAACTCTCTGGAGAATTACAAAATATGGTGCGAATAGCTTCATTCGAAACGCTTGGCTTTCGGTTGCTGCAACGGCGGTGATGACGGTTACTTTGGTGATTATTTTCGGCTCACTTCTTGCGCGCTCAATTTTGATGGATACTGTTGATGATATTAAAAATAAAGTTGATATGTCGATTTATCTGAAAAAAGGCGTTTCAAATTCTGATATTGAAAAGATGAAAAAGTTAATCGGTGATCTTAAGACGGTGATAAATATAACTTACACTTCACCACAAGAGGCGCGAGATAAATTTGCGCGAAAAAATTCTGCCGACGCGGATATTCGAAAAGCCTTGATTGAGTCGAATAATGAATTTTTTGGTATTTTTAATGTTAAACTTGTTGATATTTCAGATTCAACCGAGCTTAAAAATCTTGTTGAAAATAACAAATTGATAAAATCAAGCCTTGACCCAGATCATCCGCCAACATATGCGAGCGATCGAAATGAGGTGATTAAGAATATTTCGAACACGATTAATTTTGCCGAGAAAGTTGGAATTCTCGCGGGTTCAATTTTTGTAATTATTGCAAGTTTGATTATTTTTAACACAATTCGAATGGCGATTTTTAACCGTCGAGAAGAGATTTATATGATGAAATTAATTGGTGCTAACAAGAGCTTTATTGCTGGGCCGTTTTTGGTTGAAGCTGTAATTTGCGGAACGATTGCGGCGATTTTGGCGTCAATTATTGGGTATTCGATTATTTTTCTTTCGAAGACTAAGCTTGAAACTTATGGGATTATAGTTTCACCAGTGATTTCATTCCTACAAATTTATGGTGTTTTGGTTATTTTAGGTTTAATCTTTATTGGCTCATTTATTGGTGTTGTTTCTGCGTTTACTGCAACAAGAAAGTATCTAAAAATATAGAAAAGGTCTTGTCTTCGAAAAAAAATGTGATATAATTAAAGTAAGGTTAAAATTAAAATAAAAAACAATTATGAAAAAGATTAAGAAAACGAATTTAGTTATAAACGGTATAATCTCGCTTGGTGTTATTGCTGCGGGTGTTGTTGCACTTTTGCCAAAAAATGCTGAAGCTGAAAAGAGCGTTGAGCAACTTGATAAAGAAATTAAAGCACTTGAATCCCAAATCAGCGGCGCTAAATCTCGTGCAAGCGACCTTCGAAATAAAGCTCAAACACTTCAAAATGAACTTAATGGCATAGAAAATGAAAAATCCATAATTCAATCACGGATTTCTATGTATCAAAAACAGTTCGAAAAATTGCAACTTGATATAAAGAGCAATGAAGAAAATATTGAGCGAAATCGAAATGCTTTAGGTTCTATTTTGGCAGCAATGTCGCTTGAAGATGACATAACACCTATTGAGCGAATTGCGGGAAGCAATAATCTTTCGAAAGCTCTTGATAATTTCGAATATCAGAGTGCAGTTAAAAGCCAGCTAGTTGAAAAGGTTGATAGCATTAAGAGGGCAAAAGCTGAACTTGAAAAGCAACGAGATGAAGTGAAGGTTGCATTGACTAACCAGCAGCAAGCTGAATCTGCTCTTCAAGAAAAGATTCGTCAGCAAAATGAATTGATTGCTCAAACTAAAAATGATGAAGCTGAGTATACAAAATATGCAAATGAGCGAGACTCGCAAAAGGCAGCTCTTCAAAAGCAACAACAGGATATAATCCAAGCTCAAATTTTACGTGCTGCTCGGGCGGCTGGTGGAGGAGCGCTTCCGCAAGCTATAGCTGGAACAAGCAATTATCCTTGGAATGACTCGAATTGTTTTGTCGACGCAAATGCTGTGAGTCATGGTGGTGCAGATGGAAACGGAACTGACGGCTATGGTTATGGCTGTCGCCAGTGCGTGAGCTATGTTGCATGGAAATTGCGCGCAACAAAAGGAATTAATGCTGCATATTGGGGTAACGCTAAAGATGTTCCAGCCAGTGCACGGCGAGCAGGTTTTCGAACTGGAAATACTCCAAAAGTTGGTTCCTTCGGCGTTATGAGTGGCGGTCAATATGGGCATATTGTTTGGGTTGAAGCTGTTAACGGAAATATGGTTACGATTTCGCAGTATAATTACTTTGTTAATGGTAGGTGGGGTCAATTCTCAACAATGACAGTTCCTGCAAGCACTTACGATACATATGTATATTTTGATTAATATTTAGCGAGTTAGTTTAGCTGACTCGCTTTTTATCATTTACTTGAAATTATTTAGCAACTGAGTTATAATTTGAGAGTTGTTCGTGACAATATGAACCGTGTTCGTGAACAAGTACCTATAGAAGACAATCGGTCAATATTCCAAATGATTGGTTTTCTAAAAACTATTTTTTGCAATTTTTAGCATACAGCAGGAGGGTTTTTAAAATGTTAGAAGAAAAACAAATAACTAGTGCTGAATTTGGTAGAAGATTAATAGAAGATAATAGGGAATTAATACGAATAATAGGTAATGCCCTTTATCCAGCAATTGAGCAACTGAAATTATACCAAGAAGCTCGGAAAGAGATTAGAAGTATGAAATTAGAAAAAAGAACTTCATATGAGCTCAAAACTCAAGAAAAGGCAATCGCCTGGGAGAAAAGTTTATTAAGTAAGAATCGCTGACTTCTTAGACTCACAAAAAATGTGGGTCTTTTCTTTTATTTCAATATTCTTCTAAAGATATAGTCACCCTGCTACAATAGTAAGGAAAGGAGAAATTTTATAGTAAAATCATAACAAAAACAGTGCAAATTCAGATTATTTTAAAGCATTAAATATTAAACTTATCTTTCAGGGCTTATTTTTTTGTTATGCTTGTGCTTTTGTGATATAATGGAACTTATGGATAGAGGTAAAAAAGTTGAACGCTCGACGCTTGTTTTGGTTTCAGTTTTTATGCTGGTTTTAGGCTTTGCGGGTGGCTCAAGAATAGATGATATTAGAAATTTAATTGCGCCAGTTTTTGGGCTCAAAAAGGTTGAAAGAATAGATTTTTCGAATGTCGAAAAAACTTATCAAGCTTTAGCTTCAAATTTTGATGGTGAAATTGATAAGCAAAAAATTATCGATGGTGCTTCGAAAGGTTTAGTTGAAGCGGTGGGGGATAAATATACAGAGTATATGACTTCTAAAGAGGCTGAAGAATTCAATAAAAGCTTAAGCGGTGACGTTGGAACAGGAATTGGGGTTGAGCTCGCAAAAGACGGCGACTCTGTTAAAGTTGTGCGAGTTTTAGCTAAAAATCCAGCCGAAAGTGCAGGAATCTTGGCAGGCGATGTGATTTCGAAAGTTAATGGTGAGGATGTTTCGAAAGAAAATACTTCTGAAATTAGCAAAAAAATTCGTGGAGAAGCAGGAACAACCGTGAAAATTAGTGTAATCCGTGGTAATGAAAAGAAGGAATTCTCGGTAACTCGTGCGAAAATTGAAAACCCGAGTGTGGAACTTACGAAGAAAGACGGTGTTGCAACACTTTCAATTTATCGATTCGATAATGAAACTGGTGCTTTGGCGAAAAAGTATGCTGAAGAAATTAAAAATGAAGGAATTTCGAAAGTTATTTTGGACCTGCGTGGAAATGGCGGGGGGTATGTCCAAGCGGCAAAAACTGTTACAAGCTTGTGGCTTGAGAAGAATGCTCTAATTGTGAGTGAGAGAACTGGTTTGAAAACGGTTGAGGAGATTTGGGCGACTGGCGATAATCCTTTGAAAGGTGTTAAAACTGTAATTTTACTTGATGGATCTTCGGCGAGCGCAAGCGAAATTGTTGCAGGTGCTTTAAAGGAACATAAAGCCGCTCAAATTGTTGGCGAAAAATCTTACGGCAAAGGAAGTGTTCAAACGACAATCAATATGCCTAATGATGCTTTATTGAAAGTGACGATTGCTAAATGGTTTACGCCAAGTGGCAAAAATATCTCGAATAATGGAATTTCACCAGATGTTGAGATTAAAAATCCAGAAGGTCAGAGCTATTTATTGAATGATATTCAGAAAAATAAAGCGATAGAAATTTTGAAGTAGGAGGAAAAATGGAGATAAAAAAGAAGATTTTATTAGTTGAAGATGATGAAGTTTTAGCTAGCGTTTATCGTGCAAGGCTTGAGATGGAGGAATTTGAAGTCATGGAAGTGCATGATGGTGAGCAGGCCTTAACCGCAGCACTAAAATATCGCCCAGATTTAATTCTACTCGATGTGATGATGCCAAAAATATCTGGTTTTGATGTTTTGGATATTTTACGAAATACGCCAGAAACAATGAATCTTCAAATTATTATGCTTACAGCCCTAAGTCAAGAGAGTGACAGAAAACGTGCTGAAGAGCTGGGCGTTGACGATTATCTTGTGAAATCTCAAGTTGTGATTTCTGATGTAATCGAAAAAATTCGTGAGCATCTAGGTCTTGATGAAAGCTATTAGAGAATAAATAATAAATAAAAAATGAGTCGATCGATACGAAAGACCCATTTTTTATTACAAATTACGCAGCTACAACTTCTACAACTGTGCGTCGTTCAGTTTTACCAGTAAATTTGCGTTTTTGGATTTGTTTAAATTTCACAACACCGTCTTGTTTGGCATGAATCGTGAAATTTCGGCTCATGTAAGTTCCTTCACCAGCCAATTTAGTTGCACCAGTTTGTCGAACGAGAACTTCACCCTCGTTAACTTTTTGGCCACCAAATCGTTTAACACCAAGGCGTTGACCGGCGTTATTGTGGATGTTCTTACTTGAACCACCCGATTTAACGTGTGACATTTTTACTCCTTATTAGTACTAATAATTCACGCGCCACAACTTGATTTTCGCGATAATATATTAAATCTTGTGGTTTAACGCGCATAAATTCTTTTCTATTATACCCCAGCTCATTTAAAAAGTCAACAAGTGGAAGGTGTGAAAAATGGCCATTTTGTGTTCTCCAGGTAGGAACGGCAATGCAAATCTGGGTTCCAGCTGGAATTTGTGAAGCAAGGTTTTTCAAAAAATTTGAAATTATACGATTACAATTTTCACGAACTTCTGTTAATTTTTTTGGTGAAGGCGGAGCGGAGAATGGCTGTCCTAGATAAGTTTCGCAAACAACAGTTGAAAGGGTGTCGGCAAAAGCCCATTTTTCATCCGTTGCATCAGCTTGATAAATTTCGCCAAGTTTGCCGTGCGGCTTAAATTCTTGCAAAAACCACTCGCTGTTTTCTTTCGAAAATTCTATCATTTTCTCACTTAAGTCTGTTCCGTTAACTTCAAAACCTTTTAAAAGTGCTTCTTGAAGAACTGTGCCTGTTCCACAAAATGGATCAAGGATTTTAGGGTTTTCGAAAGTTTTTTCACCCAAAAAAGCTTTAATTTGGGGCTGATTTTTACCAGCACCAAAGTTAATCATTGTTTGAGCCAGTTTTGGTGGTAGCATTCCTACAAAAGCATCACGCTTTGGCCTATTTTGGTCGCGTTTAGCATAGCTTGTGATATTTTGTGCACCTTCACTTAAGGCGATAATTGTTTTTTTACCGCCACGAACTGCTAAAATTTCAATCTTTTTTTCACTCAAGCCAAGTTTGTTATTGTGTGAAATTGCGGTTGAAAGCGCTAATTGTTTTGAAGGAATAATTCGCACAGAAACATCATGATTTTTAAGTTTCTGCTTAATAACCGAGCTCGTTTTTGAAAGTTCATTTGGTCGAAGTTTTAGGCCGTAAGTAGAGATTCCAAGAGTAATTTTTCCTTCAAAGTTTGAAAAATCTTGTTCAAAAATTTTAGTCATCTTTTTTGAAACTTCTCGCCAATCTGTTGAGTTAATTTCGAAAGCTACTTGGCCGGTTTTTAAGATTGAACCAAAATGTGAAACATTAAGTTTTTCGGTTTCGATAAGGCAGGCATAATCACCAAGCACACGAATTTTTTCTCCGCCAAAAACACTTTCGAGTTCGGCAATTCCAATGCTTGGTTGTCGCCCTAAAATTGCAATTTTCATTTTAAAATTATAACATAAAATAAGTTTAAAATCAAAGTAAAAACATATCGACCCCCTCTAATATTCTATCCCCAATCCTTGGACTAACAACTCTCATTGTTTCAAGGTAACGATTTCTCTCGAAACTACCTTACGTCGAAACCCTAGCTCTATAAAGTCTCCTAAGCAGGATGATGAGAAATGAATATATCAGGTTGTTGCTAACTTTAAAACTAAAATAGGAATTTGAGTTGTAATAGTAGATTATTTATAAGTTTTATTGACTACTAAAAATAGCACCAAAAGGTGTTATTTTTATTTTGCGTTTATGCTATAATATAATACATGGAAGATGAAATTAGAACTGAATATTCAGAAAATACCGAAAACAAACAATACGAAACAGAAGAAAAAAACCACGAGGTTGAATCTTCTTCAGAAAAAGACGAATCAACTGATATTTTTCAATGGGCGAATTTAACAGATGGAATTAAAGGTGAGCTTGATGCCGAGTTTTTCCTTTTTAATAAAAATTTCGCTCCTTTTACTACAAGCTTTGCGGGTGAATTAAACTCACAAATTAAACCACTATTTTTATATGACATGATTAATTTCGTAAATATGGGGGCGGGCACTGGCTTGAGTGTGCGTAATTACGAAACCGATGGTGGAGCAAGTAAAGATGTGCTTTTAAAAACTGAGTTGAAAAAAGTTCAACATGCGGATGCGCTTTTGAATGTGATTGAGACGCAATATTCTGACATTCCTGAATTTAATGAAAATGAGCATGACTTTAAGCGGATTAAAGGAATTTTGGCGCGTTTCACGAACTCGAAAGGTGAAAAGTTTTATGTTGCCAAACAAATTATGCAAGGTCAAGTTTTGCGTGGTGCAACGGCTTGGGAATTTCGAAACGGTAAATTTGGCGCTTTCGAACCTGAATTTGGTTTAAAAATCCAGCCAGACAACCAAGTTTTAATTGTAAATAACGACATCTTTATTTTTAACCAAAGTAAATTCGAAAAACTCTTCAATTATGATTACAAGAAGCAGGTTTTGGCTGATCAAAAAGTGCTTGAAATTGAACGAAAATATAAACTGAGTTTTCCAGACGGTTTAGATTTGCAAACCTTAGTTCGTGATCATAAAAAAGCCGCAACAAAACTACAAAAAATGGATGAAATTGGTGAAATTTCGCAAGAAAAAGTGGTTGAATATGCCGATGAGATGCAGCTCGAACTTATGACAGACGACAACGGCGCGATTATTATCATGGATGGCAACGATTTGGATATGTTCGTGAATCTGATTAATGAAGATTATATTATGAGTGAAATTACGGGTCGTCGATACGAAATTAAAAGCAAAAAATTGCTTGATGAGCCAGAGGGCGAACCACCACGAATGATTGGGGGCGAATAGTCTTCGAAAATGAAACAAGCGCTAGCTTTAGAAATTATGCTTTCGGGCGAGAACGTCTTTTTAACTGGGGCGGCGGGAAGTGGAAAAACTTTCACGCTTAACCAGTTTATTAAGCTTGCAAAAAATTCTGGAAAAAAAGTTAGCGTCACGGCTACCACTGGTTTAGCGGCAACTCATCTTGGTGGAAACACAATTCATGCTTGGAGTGGAATTGGTATTTATGATTATCTTTCTAAGAAATTTTTCGAAAAAATCCCTAAAACTCGTGCGGAAATTATTAAAAATACTGATATTCTAGTGATTGATGAAATTTCAATGTTGCATGATTTTCGGCTTGATATGGTTGAAGAAATTTGTCGCACGATTCGCCAAAACGACAAACCTTTTGGCGGAATTCAAGTGATTTTGTGTGGTGATTTTTTTCAGCTACCGCCAATCAATCGAAACGGTAGTCGAACCGGTGGCTTTGCAATTCATTCTGAAGCTTGGCGTCTAGCGGATTTTACGGTTTGTTATCTTGAAGAGAATTATCGTCAGAAAGATAGCGAGTTGACCGAAATTTTAAATGCACTTCGAGCGGATGATTTGCGCCGAAAGCATGCCGAAAGCTTGCTCAATCGTGTTGATGCTGAGTCAGAATTCGAAAATGAGGATTTTTCGAAAAACCTAACCGAACTTCACACTACGAATATTGATGTCGATAAAATTAACGAGCAAAAGCTTGCCGAGCTTGAAGGTAAAGAATTTCATTTTGCTCAAACCACAACGGGCGCAAAAAATTATGTTGAAACTTTGCAAAAATCAGTTCTTGCGCCGGAGCTTTTGCGACTCAAAAAGGGTGCGTTGGTTATGGCTGTAAAAAATGCACAAAATCGTCAATATGTGAATGGCTCAATTGGCGAGGTAATTGATTTTGAAACTTTAACAGATTATCCGATTGTACAATTTCAAAACGGAAAAGTTGTTACGATGGTTCCAGACACTTGGGAGGTGCGCGATGGTGAAAGAAAACGGGCAAGTATTATGCAAATTCCACTACGGCTGGCATATGCAATTACGGTTCATAAAAGTCAAGGAATGACCCTTGATGCTGCACGAATTGACCTTCGAAAAGCTTTTGCTGAAGGAATGGGCTATGTGGCTCTTTCGCGAGTTCGATCGTTAGACAGGTTATATTTAATTGGGATAAATCGAATGGCGTTAGTTGTTAGCGAAGAGGCGCAAAGAATTGATACGCGACTAAAAAATGAAAGTCAAAAGGCTGAAAAGCGTTTTGCTCATCTGTTAGAGACTGCCAAAAAGCGCGAGGCGGGTGAGATTATTGAAAAGGCTCCAGCAAAAACAACCTGGGCGCAAAAACTAGAAAAAATGCGAGAAGAATTCCCGAATGCGTATCGACCATGGAAGCTTTCTGATGATGCGCGTCTTCAAGAGGCGATTTTCGAAAACGGTAAAATAGATGAAGGGTTAATATTAAAATTAAGCAAAGAACTTGGCCGACATAAAGGCTCAATTGAAGCACGGATTAAAAAGCTTTTTGGTGAAGATTCTTTGCAGTGATTATTGACCTTTCCCCTGTTGACCTTTCTCCCAAACAATGATAAAATCAAATAGACATAAGAGTAATGGAAAAAATAAGGTGGAATAATATAAATGCAAGATTTAAAACTTAAAAAGCTTATCTGTCTAGATAAGCCTGCAGAAAACAATTTGGTTTCTGCAGCTCCATCTCCAACAGCAGATGGAAAAACAGAAACTGTAGCTGTTCAATTAGCTCCAAAAAACATTCAAGCTCCAAACACTGGAGTGCAAAACACAACAGGAATTATTACAACAATCCTTGCTCTAGCTCTAATCCTTGGACTAACAACTCTCGTTGTTTCAAAGCTAAGCAAGAAATCTAAAAAGATTATTCTTTCAATCTTCATGCTAGCTACAGCTACATTTAGTGGAATTAACGCTTTCTCGAAACTATCTTACGCCGAAACCCTAGTTGACGGCAAACCCTGCCAAACTACTGGCTACACTGACTATGAGGTTGGGGCGAATGTTGCTGTGGGTCTTAAAGCTTATGAAGATTATAGGGAAAAACAAGGTGCTAGCGCAGCTGCTGGCATAGAAAAGCTCTTCATCAAAATTAAAGGAACTGGCGATCCAGAAAAAGACAAAGCAGCTCTAGCCGCAGAAATTGACAAGCTAAAAGATGACAAGGAATTGCTTAAAAAATTTAAAGATAACTACAATGCGGAAAAATGTACTGGAAATCCTGGAAACGATGAATATTGTATAGAAACTGATATAGACATCTATCCTCTAGGGGTTGGTAAAATAAAAATATTACCGCAGAGCCTAAAGTGAGTGACGAAAAACAACTCTATGAAATTAATGCACTAATCCAGCAGGAGGACGGGGATGGAATTCCTGCGTTTCCACATATCTAAAAGCTAATTTAAAAAAGACAATCTAAAACGAGGTTGTCTTTTTAATTTACTTATAAAAACCTATAAAATATAATAAAAGAACCGATAATAAGTTGCTTGCTTTATATTCATAAGTGGAATCATAAATTAATTCAGTATTTCAGCCTAAAACACATACCATAAAAGAGGGTATTTATGGCTTTTAAATATCGTTCTAAAGTGTTAAAAAAGGTTTTATTACAAATACAATAAAGATAAAGAATGTCAAAAAAATAAATAAAATAAAAGAAGATAAAGTCAAGCGAACAAAAAGCTGGCAAGGGTTTTCGAAATATTTTAAGATATCTCAACGTAAAAACTATTGACTTTTTAAAAAACTTATGCTATTATATAAACATACAAAACAATTAAGATTAAATAAGTCAAATAAACAAAAAAGGAATAAAAATGACAAAAAAACAAACAGAAACTAAAATTGTTAAAAAAACTCCAGCTAAAAAAGTTACCGAAAAAACTACAAAAGTTTCGAAAAAAGAGCAGGATATCAAAAAAGCCAAAACATTGCTTACAAATAATGGAATTATGATTGCTGAAGATGGAACAGTAGTAGTTGACCAAGTAACGCAAGATTTTCGAAGTGCAGTTTTAGTTCTTTCGCTTGCAGTTAACCTTGTTGTGTTTGTAACATACTTAATTTTAATGTCAACAACAAAATATGATACTGCACTAATTAGCGCATTGTTACCTCGATAATTCAGTTTTCAACAATTAAACATAAGCTTTGTGGAAAAGTATTTAGTATCTGTTAAAGTGCTTGCTTTTCCACATAGTTGTGGAAAAATATATAAAAATTATTTCTATATTTGCGTGTTTGTCAAAAATAGGTCTTGCGAAAATTTTCAATTCGCGGTAAACTTAAGTCAGTGGAAACGACAGAAACCAACAGAAAAACCCACTAAACAAAAACAAAAGCACGTTAAAAATAGATGTAGTTTTTAGTTTAAGGTCAACTACCTGGTGATTAAACAGCTGGACAAATACCAGTAACCAGGTTAAAATAATAGCTGGAGCACATTCTAAAACCTCCCAAAATAAAACTCCACCTCATATATAAGTCTCTCAAACAGCAAT
Source organism: uncultured Candidatus Saccharibacteria bacterium (assembly GCA_963517825.1). Taxonomy (GTDB): domain Bacteria; phylum Patescibacteriota; class Saccharimonadia; order Saccharimonadales; family Saccharimonadaceae; genus Nanogingivalis. The sequence goes on along the minus strand of CAUQGB010000004.1, from coordinate 26,624 downwards.
ATGGTTGGCTATACGCCAAGCAAAAGGCTAAACTTATAATGAATCTTAAAACAAAAAATAAACAAAAACAAAAAGTTTAATCATCAGATAGGTGGCTTTAAATTATGAATTACACAGAAAAATCAGTTCACATACCAGTTCTATTGCAGGCTAGCTTAGCACAAATCCAGCCAAAAAAAAGGGAAAGTTATCTCGATTTTACGGCAGGATATGGCGGACACGCTGGCGAGTTTTTAAATATTACTAAAAATTTTGAAGACTCAGTTTTGGTAGATAGAGATGAAAATGCAATTCGCACGCTTCAACGGTTTAAAAATGAAGGCGTAGAGCTTTTGCATATGGATTTTCTTTCTGCGGCAAGGGAATTAGTAAAAGAAGGTCGAAAATTCGATATAATTTTGGCGGATTTGGGTGTTTCTTCACCCCAGTTAGATATTGCCGAAAGGGGATTTTCTTTTCGAAAAGATGGACCACTCGACATGCGAATGAATCCTGCTCAAGAAAAAACGGCAGCGGATATTGTTAATTTCGCAAATAAGAGTGAGTTAATGCAAATTTTAATTGAATTTGGCGAAGAGAAACGCGGATTTGCTGAAAGAATTGTTTCGAAAATAATAGAAGTTCGAAAAAAGCAGAGAATTGAGACCACAACACAATTAGCTGATTTAATTTTAAGCGTGCATAAAGGCGGATGGCAAAAAACACATCCCGCAACGCGCACTTTTCAGGCGATTCGAATCGCAGTAAATAACGAACTTCAACAGGTTGAAGAAGTTTTAGGATTGCTTCCAAAACTTTTAAATCATGGCGGAAGAGTTGGAATTATTACTTTTCATAGCCTCGAGGATAAGCTCGTGAAGAATTATTTTAAAGAAGATTCGAAAAAAGGTTTGGAATCGAAATTTCAAATTATTACTAAAAAACCGCTTGATGGCGCGAAAGAAGACGCTAACAATCCGCGAGCTCGTAGTGCAAAATTGCGAGTGAGCATTAGAAAATAAAAAACAAAAGGAGGCGAGATGCCAAAAACAATCAAAGTAAGCTACGCTAACGAACAAGCTCGCGTAAAAGTTAATTTTCGATAGTATTTAAAGCTTTCGAAAAACAAAAACAAAAAATTGAAACAAAAAATTAAACTTTAAAGCACCAGCCAATGACTGGTTTGGTGCTTTATTTTATTGAATATTAAATTTAACGCAATACAAAAACCAATGTATAAAACAAACACAAATTATGTTAGTCGCCGTCGCCAAACACAAGTTTCGTCGCGGTCATATGGAAGAAATAACAATATCGCTATTTTTCAGCCAACAGCAAAACTTGGTGTGGTAACGCAATTTTTGATGCTTGGTATTTTGATTGCGGTTCTTGGAATTATCTTCTTAATGAATTCTTCTAAGCCCGCACTTTATGGCAATGAAATTCAACAAATTGATTCGAAAATTTCAGATTTAGAAATTAAAAAAGCTGATTTAGAAGTTGAAAATGCACGACTTACAGCACTTTCGAATATTGAAAATAGCGAAGTTGCAAAGAAAATGACAACTCCGGCGTCAGTTTCTTACGCAAAATAAGTTTAAGCTTTTTCGAAAAATCACAAAAAGTGTGATAAAATAGAATTATATGATTTTAGGTTTTAAGAATAAAAGTCGAACAGGTTATCTTGCAATCTCAATTTTAGGGGTTTTTGCGGTAATTGTGGTTCGGCTTTTTTTCTTGCAAGTTATTGAAGGCGCAGATTATCGCGCTCGTGCCGATAAAGGTCAGAGAAAACAATTCGAAATTAAAGCTCAACGCGGCTTAATTTATGCAATGGATGGCAAAAAACTCACCAAAATAGTCTTGAATGAAACTGTTTATACTCTTTGGATTGATCCACAAGAAATTGCAAATTCAAAAAAAGTTAAAAAAGATGAAATTATCTCAGAATTTAGAAAAGTTGCTGGTGGAAATCTAAAAAATGATTTCGAGAAACTTTTCGAAAAAAAAGATACGAGATATCAAGTTGTTGGAACAAAACTTTCGTTAAAACAAGCTAATGCCATTCGTGAAAAAAAGTTTCACGGAATTGGGTTCACGGCTGAAGCGAGAAGGGTTTATCCGGAAGGTAATTTAGGCGCGCAGATTCTAGGTTTTGTGAATGATAACGGTGGAAACTACGGTATCGAACAAGCAATGAATAAAGAATTGACGGGAACTGATGGTTATAAAAAAATTACAACAGATGCATTCAATCAGGTTATTGAAGTTGGAAGTGAAAATATCGAAAAACCAGCCGTCAATGGAAAAAATATTGTATTATCGATCGATCGCAACATTCAGGCTCGCGTTGAAAAGGTTTTAAAATCGCAAATGGAGTCAAAAGGTATGAAAAATGGCTCAGTTTTGGTTATGAATCCAAAAAATGGCAAAATTATGGCTATGGCGAATTACCCAACTTACGACCCAGCAAATTACGGCAAGGTTGAGAATAGTTCAGTTTATAATAACAATACCGCAACAATGGCTTATGAAAATGGCTCAGTCATAAAATCTTTCACAATGGCTACGGGACTTAACGAGGGTGTTGTAAGCCCTTCAACTCGATACAATAATACTGACTCGATTCAAATCGAAGATATTACGATTCGAAATGCGGTTTTGGGACATACTGGTTCAATCACTTTTCAAACGGCAATGGATTACTCATTGAACACTGGAATGGTAACTATTGGAAAGCTTCTCGGCGGAGGAAGTCTTAATTCAGCAGCTCGAAACAAGATTTATGATTATTTTCATAACCGTTTCGGGCTTGGGCAGGAAACTGGAATTGAAATTCTTGAAAGCCAAGGTTCTCTGGTTTCACCAAAAAATGCTGAAGGAAACGCAGTCCGCTACTCCAACATGACTTTCGGCCAAGGTATGACTACAACAATGATTCAAACTGCAAATGCTTTCTCTTCATTAGTTAATGGCGGAACTTTGTATAGGCCAAGTATAATTGAAGGGACGGTTGATGAAAACGGAAAGATTTCGAAAAAAGAACCTAAGATCAATAAAGAAGCGGTAATTTCGAAAGAAACCAGTGAACAGATGAAACAGGTTCTAGAAGGTGTCCGAAAGGTTGGTGGTGCAAAAGATTCATCTGGCTATCAGATTGGTGGAAAAACTGGAACCAGTCAGACGATTGTTGGTGGAAAATATGTTGATTTTCAGACGATTGGTAGTTATGTTGGTTTTGGTGGCGGAGATCAGGCTGAATATGTTATAATGGTAGCGGTTTGGGGTGAAAATCAGAATTTGCAGGGTTCGAAAGATGCTGCACCGATTTTCACTGAAATCTCAAACTGGCTGTTAAATTATCTAGAAGTTAAACCAAAAAATTAAAGAGGGAATATGTTAAATATTACAAATCAACTAATTATTTCTGCACTATTCAGCCTTGCTGGGTTCATTTTAGCAATGTGCTTGACGCCAATTTATACTTTTGTTGCCTATAAGTATAAATTCTGGAAAAAGCAAAAGACCGCATCGGTCACGGGTGAAGCTTTAACGGTTGTAAACAAATTGCATGCTAAAAAAATTGCACGAAATATTCCAACTATGGCAGGGGTTGTCGGTGTGGTTGCAGCCGTTACTCTTTCTGTTCTGCTGAATTTAAAACGAGAGCAAACTTGGCTTCCTTTGGCTGGTCTTGTTGGGGGCGCTTCTATTGGTTTGATTGATGATATTTTAAATATTTGGGGATCGAATCGTAAAGACGCCGGTCTTCGTGCGCCTATTAAATTTGCAATGATTCTTGCTCTTGCTGGTTTTTTGGCGTGGTTTTTTACTTTCAAACTTCATTTTACAAGTGTAATGATTCCTTTTGTTGGAAATATTGAAATTAGCTATTGGATGGTGCCACTCTTTATCTTTGCAATTATTGCAACAAGTAATGCAGTAAATATTTCTGACGGGCTTGATGGCTTGGCGGGTGGATTATTGAGTGCTGCTTTTGTCGCTTTCGGAATTATTGCTCTCGTTCAAAACCAGTATAATTTAGCGGCATTCTGTTTTACGGTTCTTGGTACGCTTCTTGCATATCTATGGTTTAATGTTTATCCAGCGCGTTTCTTTATGGGCGATGTTGGTTCTTTTGCCTGGGGAACATCTCTTGGTGTTGTAGCAATGCTAACTAACTCACTTCTTCTTTTGCCTGTAATCGGATTAATTTTTGTGATTGAAGCCGGTTCGAGCGCTATTCAGATTTTTTCGAAAAAAGTTTTTAAGCGTAAAGTGTTTATCTCAGCGCCAATACATCACCACCTTGAAGCAACGGGCTGGGAAGAGACTAAAATTACAATGCGATTTTGGATTATCGGAATGGTTACTGCATTCATTGGTATAATTTTGGCGCTGGCAGAGCATAAAATCCTGTAATGGAAACTCGAAGAAGGCAACCTTTGCGAGATAGTGCTAGGCGCGATCCTGGACGTCTAGTAGTTTCAGATTTGCCGCGCCGAAATAGCCTAAGTGGTCAAAAAATAACTATTCAGAAAAATAGTTTTTTTGATGGCGATTTAAAAAATGATAGCTTTATGGCTGTTATTCAGGATTTCTTAAAGGGCCAGTTTGGCAGCTTGCTAGAAAGAGTTTGGTTTTTAGTAAGGTCGTCAATTATAATTTTCATTATAAACCCTTGTGTTCGAATTCGCGAAAGCGTTAAGGCTGATAATAAAAAACGCTTAAACCTTGAAGGTTTCGAGAAGATCCGAAAACACCGTGCGAACTATATACTATTCTTGTTTATTGGTTTGTTGCTTTTGATTGGACTCGTTGTGATGTTTTCATTGAGTCCACAAAGAGCAAACTCTCTCAATATCGCCAAGGGTACAAATTATGACGAATACTACTTTTTCTGGCGACATCTTACGTATATTGTTATCGGGCTTTTATTCTTTTTTGGAATGAAAGCAATCCCGTTGAACTGGATTTTTTCGAGATCTTCGCAGATTTTTGTATTTTCTTTAATTTTGTGTGTTGTTCTTGCGGGGTTAGCAATATTCAACTTGCCACCAGTAATTTGTGAAAATGGCGCTTGTCGTTGGTTTGGTTTTTCTGGATTTAGCTTCCAGCAGGCTGAATTTTTGAAAATTGGTGCAATATTGTTGCTTTCAACATTTCTTGGCGCGCAGGCTTCTAAGGGTAAAATCAATAGCTATAAGGAAACTATTTTGCCTGCAGGTGTTATTATCATTGCGGTATTGTTGGTTGTGGCTGGTTTTCAAAAGGATCTTGGAACGGCAACTACGATTATTATTGCGATAGCTTTTCAGTTTGTTATTGCTGGTATGAAATCAGATAAGCTTGTTCCCGTGGGTTTGGTGGTTCTAGCTGGAGTTGTTTTACTGATTGTTTTTGAACCACACCGAATTTCGCGTATTTTAACATTTTCGAAAGGCGATTGTAGTAATATTTTAACGGAAAGTGGAAAAGATCAATATCATATCTGTAATGCTAAGCTTGCAATTGGTTCAGGTGGAATTTTAGGCTTAGGAATTGGAAACTCAGTTCAGTCTGCAGGATATTTGCCTGAAACCATTAATGACTCAATTTTTGCAGTGATGGGTGAGATGTTTGGTTTTGTGGGGTTGGTTGGAATATTAGCAATTTATTTTGGACTAATATATCAACTTCTTAAAGTTATTTCGAGAATGGAAAACCCTGCAAGTCGACTTTTTGTCGCTGGAGTTACTGGGTGGATAACCTCGCAAACGGTAATTAATGTGGCAGCGATGGTTGGACTTTTCCCGCTAAAAGGAATTACAATTCCATTAATTTCTTACGGAGGAACCAGTCTGGTTGTGATCTTGGGTGTTCTCGGAATCGTTTTCAATATTTCAAATTACACATCGTTTAAGCAAGTTGAAGATTTTAAGGAGGAAGGCTATGAAAATACTAGCAATCGGCGGCGGGTCGGGCGGTCACGTGGTGCCCGTAGTAGCAGTTTTTAAAGAGATATTAAAGAAAAAACCTGATACTGAGTTGTATTTTTGGTGTGATAAAAAATTTGCACCGCAAGCTACAAAAATTATGCAGCAGTCTTTTGATGGGCAAGTTAGTGTTTCGAAAATTTCGAGTGGAAAATTTCGCCGCTATAACCACCTAACTTTTTGGCAACATTTCACAGTTCCAGGTATTGTTTTTGGTAATTTTATTGATATCTTCAGGAGTATTGCAGGTATTTTTCAGTCTTTTACGAAATTAGTTGTTAACCGTCCAGATGTTATTTTTTGTAAAGGTGGGTTTGTTTGTGTTCCAGCTGGATTGGCAGCATGGATGCTGAGAATTCCAATTGTTATTCATGATTCTGATGCGCACCCTGGTTTAGCTAATCGTATTATTTCAAAATTTGCTAAAAGGATTGCAACAGGTGCACCGCTCGAATTTTATAATTATCCAAAAGAAATTTCAAAATACGTTGGTATTCCGGTGCTTGAAAATTTTAGAAAATACAGTCAAAAAGAACGAGAAAAGTTTAAAGATGAGCTTGGTTTTTCTAAAGTTAAGCCACTTGTTGTAATTACTGGTGGGGGTCTTGGAGCAGCTCGGCTCAATAATGCAATTGTTGCAAAGGGAGAGGAACTTTCGAAACATTCTCAAATTGTTCTAATATCTGGATTGGCTCAATTTGATGAACTTCAAGAAGAAACTAAGAGTTTTTCAAAAGATTTTTATTTGCTAAGCTTTGTTTCAAAAGATATGTGGAAGTTTTTAGCTGCTGCAGATCTAGTTGTTGCTCGTGCTGGAGCGACTTCTAATCTCGAGCTTGCTGCTCTTCATAAGCCAACCATTCTTGTTCCGAATGTAAGATTAACGGGTGGCCATCAGTTAAAAAATGCACAGGTTTACCAAAAAACAAACTCCGTAAAGATTGTTTCAGATGATGAAATTGAAAAAAAACCAGAAGTTCTTTCGGATGAAATTTTGCAAACTTTAAAAAATGAAGAGGAAATGCTTAGGCTCGGTGAAAGATTTGGTGAATTTGCCAAGCCGGATGCGGCTAAAGACGTTGCTGAGATGATTTTTGAAGCTATGAATCTATAAAAATTATAAAGCTTATGGTATAATTATAGTTAGATGAGGGAAGATAAAAATTTAACCCGTCGCGAAATGCGCAAAAAGATTTTAGAGGAACGCTCGATAGAGAAGGGTTATTTTCGTTATGGAAAAACAATTTCTCGCCATAAAAGAGAGCAATCTGAACGTTCAAAAAATCAAAAATTGGTTGTTCGTAGAAGAAAACTGAGCACTTTTTTGGCTGTTTTAGCTATTTTTATAGTTTTAATTTTTGTATTTTTATTTCAGTTCATTTCTAAGGTATCGGTAACTTCAAATCAGTCAAAAAACCAAAATTTTAGCAAATACGAAAAGGCAATTGAAGAGTATTTAAATGTAAATCCAAGTGAGCGAATCTTATCAAATTTAAACAAAAAATCCTTGCTTGAAGATATTCAGAAAGATAACCCAGAAGTCTTAGCAATTTCAAATATTGAATTTAATGGACTAACTTCATACAAAGTCTATCTTGATTTTCGAAAACCTGTCGCCTCATGGTTAGTCAACGGTGAAGAATATTTTGTTGACTCTGATGGCGTTTCTTTTAGAGCTAACAATTTCGAAAAACCGGCATTAAGTATTATTGACGATAGTAGCTCTACGATTTCGGCTGGTAAGAATGTTGCAAGTAGTAGTTTTTTTAGTTTCATAGGAAAGCTCGTTTCTGCTTCAAGTAAACACGGTTTGGATATTTCAAAAATTCGCATTCCTCCTCTTAGTTTGCGACAGGTTGAGGTTTCTGTAAATAATGTAAGCTATTTTGCAAGAATGTCAACTATAGACTCTGCGGAAGGGCAGGTTATTAATTTAAAAAAAGCTATTGAATATTTTAGAGCTAATAAGATATCTCCAAACTACATAGATTTAAGGATTGAAGGTAGGGCTTACTATAAATAGAGTAAAGAAGAGAAGTGTTTTGTTCGTTTTTTGTTCATTAAACTAATTTAAAAATAGAAATGATAGGAAAAATATATTATAATATGAAAAATAAAAAAGTCAAATAATTATCAAAAAATAAGGCAGGGGAACTTTCTAGGAAAAGATTTTTGTTTTATTTTGTGGTGATGAAAAATAAAAATTGGAAAAAATTTTTTATTTTGTGGAGATATATTCTAGCTCCCACTTCTATTTGTAAAAATCTATTGGATAGAATTTTGCGCTACCGTGTTTATAGATTAGTATAAGTAATATAAACTTATGACAAACATTTCGCACAATCGTTAATTCATGAGAAAAAAGAATTAGCTGCTATTTTTATAAAAGACGTCGTAAAAGATATATTGTGCGACATTTGATATAATACGATTGTAAATATAAGCCAATCGTATTTTTTAAGGAGAAAAAATAAATTATGCAAGAAAAAATTTTAAATCAAGACAATATCATTTCAGCTGTTTCCCGTGTAGCACTTCGAACTCAAAAATCTGAAAAAACTGGAAATTATTTTACAATTCTTACTCTTCGATTCAAAAATGGTCTAGAAATTGATTATTTTGTAGATAAAAAAGATAAATTTGGCCTTATGGACTCTATCAAATCAATTTCACAATCTGATAAAATCGAAAATATCTTAAACGAGGACTAACAGCCTATGTGAAACTTAAACTGTTAGCCCAAAATGGCAAACAAAAAGCGAACAAAAAATAAAGCTAATATTATTGCCAACCAACCAACCCTGTTGAATTACCAACTACAGTAATCCAAGACTGACCTCTATTTAATTTAAAATTTGAACCATCACTATTTTGCAAAAATAATGGAGATTTTTCACTTGACTTTACCCACTTTAATTCCTGTACTGTTCCATCTTGAAAAATAATAGCGGTACCGCTCCCGATTGTTTCGTATGTATTATGATATCTATCTGGTGCTAAACTATTTTCCATTTTTAAAACAATTAGTGTTTTTGCTATAACTTGCGCCCCACTCGCATCTATATGCGTAACTCCGGACTGACTCCTTAAATAACAATTGCAATTTTCTTGATAGACGTATGTTGAATTATAAGAGAATCCAGAAATGTTAACCTGAATTTGGGTTGCGTTTTTATTTTTTGCTGGCGAATCATCTTTTCGGCTAAAACCTTCAAAATTTGAAGAATTCCAGCCTTTCGAATTTGCTAATGCGGTTAAATTTACCGAATTGGTGTAAACATTATGGGGTGCGTAACGATTTCTTGAACGCCAAAAAGTTCGGGTGTTAAAAAATTCATCCATATCTTTATGCTTACCGTCACGAATTCGTGCAAGCGCATCACCGGATCCACCGACGTGAGCAATTGAAGCATCAAACCCAGAAGCCCAATCTATGTAATATCCACGGACACTTCGAACTGGCCCGATTAATTCGGGTTTATTTTGTTGGTATAAAGCTAAAAATCGGGTTATCCCGCCTTCTGCGATAGCCTCAAAAACAACCTCTGCTTGATTTAGTCCTGATTGAGGGCGGGCAGGAATTGAATTTTCGATCATTACGCCAAAAACCGGTGCGGTTTCAAGTTCTTTGCTTGCAACTTCCATTCCCGATAGTCTTGAATAAAATTTTTCCGGCACGGCTGGTTTTTTAACTTCTGTTTTTTGGTTTTTTGCAACTGTTTTTACTGGTTTTGGCTGTTTTTTTGTTAGCAAAAAATAGATACCAGCTGAGATAGACAGTAAAGCTAAAATAATAATTGCAATGATGATTTTCTTTTTTCTTGATAGTTTCGAGAAAGGCTTTTTATTTTTTTGAGAATGACTAAAATCAACTTTTTTGGTTAAAGTTTCGTTTTTAACAATATTATCCACCTCTTTTGGGTGACTTTTGTTGATTTCGATCATTTGCCCTCCTGATTTTAAACCATTATACCGCTTATGCTTTTAAAAATCAAGATGAAACTGCCGTAATTGCAGCTTTTGAACGTTGGTGTTTATTCCAGATTTGCCAAGTCGCAATTTTTGTGGGAACTTCTCCTGACCAAATTTTTATCGGAGAGAGTTTGCCAATATTTAAATTCGAATTTAAAGGTGTTGAAAAAACTTCACCGTTTTCAGAAATGATAAAGTTTTCGTTATTTAAAGTTAAAATTTCTACAGGGTAAGATAATGTAAACTTATGCAAAACCTCAACAATATTTGAAAGATTCATTGAAAAAGTTAAAACTTTTGGGTAGAAAATTTTCGAAAAAATTTTTTGAAGTTGCGCAAAGCTAGCCAGAATACTAACGTTTTCTTTAAATAGAATTTCACTAAAAGAATCCAAAAGAATATCAACCGCATCGCGAGTTATAAAAACTGGTTTTTCGCTTTCGAGAATGAATTTTTCAAAGAGGATGGCTGTTTCAGAGTTTTTATTAGTGTCGCCAATAAATATAATCGAATCAGCCCATTTTTCGCCTGCTTTGAAGTCTTCCCATGCTTGATTCGAAAAACCACCAGATTGATTGCTTTTTGCAAAAATAAGTTCGTGGGAATCAATTTTTATATCTTTTTTTAAACTGTCAGGTAGAAGCACTCGAACCTCCCCTACTCCAGTTTGAAGGGCTGTTTTGTGTGCATTTACTAAGCCGTGAAAACTCCCTGCCCCGCCCCCGATAATCAAAAGTTTACCAGCGTGTGCTCGTTGCTCAGGCTTGCTCCATTCAATTTCTGGAAAAAGTAGTTTTGAAGATTGAGTATGCCAAAAATCAAGCATTATTTAGCTCCAAAGAAATTGGGCAGTGGTCGCTGCCAAGAATTTCATTATGAATTTCGGCACGATTGTTTTGTAAGTTTAGTTCTTTCGAAACTACAAAATAATCAATCCGCCAACCAACGTTCCGTTCACGAGATTTTGCGAAATGACTCCACCAAGTATAAATTTCGGCTTTTTCTGGATTTTGAACTCGAAAAATATCAACAAGGTTTGCTGAAATAAAATTCGAAAATCCTTGGCGTTCTTCATCTGTAAAGCCGTGTTTGCCACGATTAGATTTTGGGTTTGAAAGGTCAATTTCTTCGTGAGCAACGTTTAAATCGCCACAAAAAATCACTGGTTTTGGTAAGAAGATTTCGCTCGGATCGTTTTCGAAAATATCAATATTGTTTGAAAAGTCTTCATAAGAAAATTTACCAAGTTCTAAGCCTTTTACGAAAGCTAAAAATGCTGCGTCCCAATTTTCACGCAACTTTAATCGGCCTAAATCATTTTTTGTGTTTGGTGTATAAACGGTAATTAGCCAGAAATCTGCAAATCTGGCGGCACAAATTCGCCCTTCGGTTGAAGAATCGCCAAAAGAGTCGGCAAGATTAAATTTATCTAGAATTTGTTGCGGAAAATTTCGCAAAATTGCCTGCGGCTTTTGCTTTGACCAAATTGCTGTTCCGGCGTAACCTTTTCTCTCAGCGTGAGAATAAAATTTAAAATATTCTGGATATTTTTCATCAAAATTCTCTTTCGAAATTTGCGTTTCGTCAATTTTAATTTCCTGAAAACACGCGATGTCAGGATTTTTTATGCTTAAAAATTCAGCTAAATTGCCCTTTTTTTCGACCGCACGAATTCCATTAACATTCCAAGAAAAAATTTTCATCTAATACCTCTTTAGCATTCTCGCGTTTTCGCGTTCAGATTGGCGACGTTTTAGAGTTTCGCGCTTGTCGTATTGTTTTTTACCTTTTCCGAGCGCAATTATAATTTTAATAAAGCGCGATTCGGCAAAAATTTTAACGGGCACGATAGTTAAACCGGCTTTTTTTTGTGCGGCAAAATTTTGAATTTGTTTGCGAGTTGCTAATAATTTTTTGGGCGAAGTATCGATTGTGTCAGCTTTCGAAAGTCCTTCGCCCTGATTTTTGAGCGAAAAGCTTGCATTATTGAGCCAAAGTTCCTCACCTTTCCTACCGCTTCGAAGAGTTACGAAAGCACCCTTTAAACTAACGCGACCATCACGAACCGCGCGAACTTCAACACCGCGAAGACTCATTCCAGCAACCAGTTCTTCACCGAGTTCATAATCGAACCGCGCTCGACGATTAATGATATTTTTAGCAGAAGTTTTTGGCTTTTTCATCTTAAAAATTATACCATTTTTGGCTATTTTTTTCAACTAAGCGTGTTAAAATAGACTTAAGTATTAAAATTTTAAGGAGAATAGCGTTAAGCTATTTTTTTGATAAATCAATTAAAAATTTTACACCAATCTTGCTCTTTTCTATTTTATAGTTAATTTTGTAATTTGTTAAAATATTTTTAACGATATAAAGTCCAAATCCACTACCTTTTTCTTTATTTAGGTCGAAATTTGTTTCGAAAATTTTAGCATTTCTACTACCTTTAATTTTCTGATTTGAATTTTCAATATAAAACCAGTTATTCTTGACGCCAATATTTATTTGACCGTTTTGGTCGGAATGCTTTACGGCATTACTTACAAGGTTTGAAAGAACTATTTCCAACGCCGTTTCGCCAATGTAAATTTGCTCTTGCTTTAGTTGGTTATTTATTGAAATATTTCTTTGCTTAGCTAATAATTTATAGTTATCTAAAACCTTTTGCAATACTTTATTGATATTTATAAGCTTCTCGTCATTTTTTAGATTTTCGAATGAAGAGGTTGATAATATTTGAGCAATATTTTGAGTTAATTGGTCAACGATATTAAGACAATCTTCGATAGATTTCTCTTTATTCTTATATTTGCCAATGCCATATTTCATATTCTCGAGAATTATTTTAAGGCTCGCTAAAGGAGTTTTTAGCTCGTGGGAAGCGCCTCTAAAAAACTCGCTTTTTAGTTTTTCGATTTTAGTGATTTCTTGATTTTTGATTTCTAGGCTGTCAATCGATTTTAGGAGTGTTAAATATAAGTCATTTATTTGGCTTCTTAGAGCGCCTACTTCATTTGTGGAATTAACTTTCAGCTTGGCATTTCGGTTAAGTTTCATCATTTGAGTAGTCGTAGTTTTGATTTCGTTGATATTCTTGGTGATAATTTTGGCATAAATTAATGAAACAATAATCGAAAAAATGAAAGAAAACAAAATCGAAATTGGTAAAAATTGAAAAGTTAGCTCTTTTGCGTCTTTATTCATATCTGTTGTTGAGATAAATTTAACCAGTATTTTTTCGTTAGAAGCGGTCTGTACTTCTCTATCTTCGATAACTAACGAGTTATTATTGCCGGTTAGATCTGCTTCAAGCTGATTATCGATTTTAATTTCATTTAAATGGTCGTTATCTTTTACAAAAGCTTTAACTTTGCTACTTTTAGAATATAACTCAAGTATCTGCTTGATGCTTTCGATATTTTTTCCTTGGATATTCTTGGTGATTTGGTCTGCTTTTTGGGTGATTTCTTGCTTACGGGTTTCAAGATAGACTTTTGGAAAAATAAAGTAAATTAACGCATGAATTAAAATCGCTAAAATACTTAACGTAGAAAACGTATACAAAAACATCTTTGGAAAAATTTTCAAATTTCTCATTTTCTCTCCATTTTGTAGCCAATGTTGCGGATAGTTTTAATGCAATCAAGCCCAAATTTTTTGCGTAGATCTTTTATATAAACATCAATCACTCGGTCGAATGGTATATTCTCACTTTCCTTCCAGACATTCTCTAAAATCTGCTTTCTAGTTAAAGCTCTGCCTTCGTTGAGTAATAAATATTTTAAAACCTCAATTTCTTTTGCGCTAATTTCTACCGCGGAATTGTTTATTTTTGCAGAAAAATTACTAAAATTAATTTCTAGATCTTTATAACTGAAAACTTCGAATTTTTCATAATTTTTTGTAATTAGTGCGTCAATTCGAGCTTTCAAAACTGGGAGTGAAAACGGTTTTTCAATATAACCATCCGCCAGGTTCGAAAAGGCGGTGATTTTGAATTCTTCATCGCTAAAGGCGGTTAAAATAAGAACTGGTAGATTGCTTTTCTCTCTAATTTTTCGAAGGACGTCCAGGCCATTTATAAATGGAATTTGAATATCTAAAATCACCAAATCAATTTTATTTGATTCGAATTTAGACAAAGCCTCTCGCCCGTCGCATGCCTCAATTATTTCATATCCAAATTCAGATAGATATGCGCAAATCCCTTCTCGTATTGTTGCGTCATCTTCGGTAATAAGTATTTTCATTGTCATCTTTTAATATTATATCACTTTATAGCATCTACTTCAAAGAGAATATCAGCACCATTGCGGCACTGATATTATTTTTTTATTTTGTATCTGATAATAAATCTTTAGGGTTTTTCTTTAGAATACCAGATGAAGCGATGTATAGCGAAATTGCGAGCACGATAGTCATGAATATAATTACCCAGACCAGCATATTTGGATTGATTGTCATATCAAGACTACTGAGAGTTTTATTGAATCCATCCACCTCAGCACCACCGCCTAAGCCTGTTGAAGCTGACTGTTTGGCGATTTGCTTGGCGATGTTTCCGGTAACATTTTGCAAAATATTGTTTCCAATGTGTTTCCCAGCGTAACTAGCTAAGAAATATGAACCAATGAAAGCTGGGATTGCTACGAAAGCTAACTCCACCGCAAACTGAGCTAAAATTTGGCCTTTCGAAATTCCTAATGAAAGTAACACTGCGATTTCTTTTTTGCGAGCATTGATCCATAGGAATAGTAGTAGTGAAACTATAATTCCAGCGAATAACAATGATCCGACAAATAGCTGATTAGCTATAGAATAAACTCCTGAAATTGATTGTTGAAGCGCAGGATAGTTTGAAGAGCTTTTAATTAGACTGTATTCTTGCCAATTTATATCTAATTTTCCAAGATCTTTTATAACTTGGTCAAGATTTTTATTTCCTTTAACGGAAAAAGCTGCATCTTGGTAAGTTGCCGTGTCTTCGGTGTTTCCATAAACCTTTGCTGCAGTGTGAATATCTGTAACTAAGGTATTTTTGTAAAGTTCTTGTGCAGCAGTAACACCACCTTTGTTGTGCCCGTCAAAAAGGCCTTTTATTTCAACTTCTACTGTTTCGTTAGCACCTTTTTCATTGTCTGCATCAAATAAATTTGATTTTAGCTTAATTTTATCGCCAACTTTGAGATTGTTCTTTTTGGCTAAATCTTTGTGAATTAAAACCTTATTTTTGTCTTGAGCAGTTAAATGCTTACCTTCAACTAATTTATATGCGCCTGAAACAAATTTAGTTTCCTTAGAAGAATCATTAACGCCAGTAAGCATAACGGCTCTTTTGAAATTCTTAGCTCGTTCGGGCGATTGATTTGATGAAGTTTCTGATGTTTCGATGATGTCATATCCGTCTAAATCGGCAACGCTATTAATTCTTTTTACGTAGCTTTCTATATTTTCAGAATTGGCAATTTTTTTAATATCTTGACCTTTAACGTTTCCCCCGCCTCTTGGTGTACCAGGGTTAACTCGGCGGTTTATTTCTATTGAAAAGCTATTTGTGATATTGCTAAAAGTTTTAGTTGAAGCTTTATCGGTAGCTTCTTTGATAGATAAACTAATTAAGCTCAAGGCCGACATTGTCAAGATGACTAGCAAAATCACTAGTGATTTTAAGCCTTTTCTCGTTACGTATGCAAAAGCATTTTTTAACATTATTTTATTCCTTTCTACCCGCGTTTGTTGATTAATTTTTTATTTTTAAGTTCGAACACGATATCAGCAGCGCGCGCCACTTCTTTGCTGTGAGTTACGACAATCACGCATTTATTTCTTTCTTTGGCTAGTTTTTTGAGAATTTCGATAATTTCGCTAGCTGTATTTTCGTCCAAATTTCCAGTTGGCTCATCTGCTAAGATAACTGGCGCGCTTGAAACTAATGCGCGGGCTATCGCCACCCTTTGCTGCTGACCGCCTGAAAGTTTCATCACGTTTCGTTTAACTTGGTGCTCGCTAAGGCCAAGTTCTAACAAAATATCTTGCTGAGCTTGGTTATTCACTAGGCGGATATTTTCGAGAGGTGAAAGATAATCAATTAGATTGTAATTTTGAAAGACTAGCGAGATGTTATTCTTGCGGTGATTTGTGTAGCCAGTTTCTTGGATATTTTCTCCGTTAAAAAGTATCTTTCCACTATCTGGCTCATCTAGGCCAGCTAGCAATGAGAGTAGTGTGGATTTTCCGGAGCCAGATTTACCAATAATTGCATAAAACTTTCCCTCTTCGAAACTTTCATTAACGTTTGCTAGAACTTTCTCTTTCGAATCTTTATAGCTATAAGTTAAATTTTTGATCTCTAATATTTTCATAATATTCTCCTAACTAATTTTTGATAAAATTTCCTTTGGTTTTTTAACTAAAATCATCGTTGATGCAATAATTACAGACAGAATAATTATTGTGATTAATATGCTATAGCTTTGCATAAAAACCGCTAAGCTGTCTAACCCAAAAATATTGTTTGTGAAACTTGATACTATAGATGAGGTTTCTTCAGCTTCACTGAGCCCTTTTGTGATTAAACTGAAAACTAAATTTCCAAGAATAAAAGAGCTGATTATTGTCGGGATTGATATTAGAACTAGCTCTATGATAAATTGCGATATTATCTGAAGCTTGCTTGCACCGATTGATAGTAGAATTCCTATCTCATAAATCCTTTCACGCAACCAAAGTATTAGAATTAAGCTAAGAACTACGCTTCCGCCAATTATTATTAAATAAGTCATTAAATTGATAATATTTTTAATTCCTGCTATCGATTCTAGATTATCCTTGAAAGCAGTATTATTTTTCTCGATCTTATATTTAGACCAGTCAATATTAAGTTTTTCAGTTTTTGCGATGGCTTTATCTAGCTGATCTGTCGTCTCAGTATATAGAGTTATTTTGTTTAAAAGGCGTTCGTTTTCCGACAGATTGAGTGCTTGTATAGTTGTTTCGAAATCTGAAAATATTGTATTCTCACTAAAATCAGAAGATAAACCGGTGTATTTTTCTTGCTTTTTACCGCTAAAAATCCCCGTAATCTCAAACCTAGTTTTTTGAGTCTCAGTTTTTTTGTCGCTTGTATTCATTAAATTAAGCTCAATTCTATCACCAATTTTTAGATTATTTTTTTGAGCGAAAGATTCGTGGATTAAGGCTTTTTCTCTATCATTTTGTTCTAGATGGCGACCTTGTTTGAGCTTGAATACGCCACTGCTAAAGAGCGTATTTTTAGCAGTATTATTAGTGCTGTGAATTGCGACTGTATTTTTTAAGTCTTCACCAAGATCATCTCGCTGAACTTGCTGATTAGCAGATATAGCTTTAGTATTTTTAGGTTTGGCCAATCCTTCGTATTCAAGCAATGACTCTTTGATTTCTTTAATATTTCGAATATTCTTAACATCTTTGTAGCTAAAATAGCCCCGAGAATCTTTCTTAACTATCGAGAAAGATGAATTCGATGCTTTATATAGCGAATTTTCTAGATTACTACTGGAATTAACTACGTTCAAGCATGCATATAGGCTTGAAAGCACTGCGGTAAGAATTAAAAAAACAATCGTAGTTCTTTTTTTCTTTCGCGTGACATAAGCCAGTGACTTTTTTATGATTCTCAATCTATCTCCTTTCGCTTTAGTTTCATACTTAGCTATATTTTATGATAGTTTTATGAAGTGAGTATGAAATTTGTTAGATTTTGCAGAAATTTCAATAAGTAAAAAAATCTTCTAAATTTGAAGGGGTGTTTAATGAAGTTAAGGAGCTAAGAGGCATCAGAACTCCCTAGAGCTTTTTATTATTTATATAAAAGTAAATAAGAATATTTTTTTTAGATCGAGCGCTTATTATTTTCAAGTGAATCTTTCGCGAATTTTTCAACGAAATCTTCACAAATTTCAAAAATCTGGGGTAGTATTTCGCTTTCGCTTTTTGAAAATTTTGCAAGAACAAAATTCATTGCGCCTATTGTTGGCAAAAAATCATTAGCGATGCCAATTTTAATTCTTGGAAAACCTTCGCCAAAAACTGAAATTAAAGATTTCAAACCATTATTTCCACCAGAACCACCACTTTTTCGAACGCGAACCACACCAAAATCCAAATCAAGATCATCGTGAACAGCCAAAAAATCTTTTCGAAAATCAATTTTATAAAAATCACAAATCGCTCGCGCTGAAAAACCCGTTTCGTTATAAAAAGTTGTCGGTTTAACAAGCAAAACTTTTTCATTAAAAAGCGAAATTTCAGCAATAAAAGCTTTAAATTTTGGCTTTTCTTGAAATTTTGCGTTAAACTTTTTTGCTAAATAATCTGCAAATTCGAAACCGGCATTGTGGCGAGTTCCACTGTATTTTTCAGGAAAATTACCTTGAAAAAGTATGATTTTCATTTTATCCTTTCGAAAATCGCCCCAAGCACGGGGCGAAAATTTATTGATTTTTTTGAATTCGAGCAAGTTTTTCGTCGCGTTTACGTTCGCGTTTGTTTTGTGTGTTGGTAGCTTTTTTAAGTGCACCCGAAGCTTTATTGATAACTTTTTTACCAGCTGAAATTCTTGCGCGGTTTTCTTTGATTTGTTTTTCATCTCTGAAAGAAAACTTAATTGGTGTTCCGGAATAATCGAAATTTTCGCGAATCAAGCGTTCCAAATAGCGTTTATAGCTCCAGTGAACAAATTTTAAGTTTGAGCCGTGAATAATAAACCAAGGTGGATTGCTATCGCTTTGTGAAATGTAGCGTAATTTTGGATGTGTGTTTTTTAAACCTGCTGGCGGATGAGCTTGAGTTGCTTTCTGAAGAAGCTGATTCAAAATTGAAGTTTTCGCTTGTCTTGCACGGTTGCGGTGAACTTTTAGAATTAAATCATAAATTTTAGTTACATTTTGGCCAGTTTTCGAACTTGTGAAGATTAGCGGTGCCCAAGGTGTAAATTTAAAATAATAAGCAATTCGTGGCGCTAAAGCATCGCGAGTGTAAGCATCTTTTCCTTCAACGCTATCCCATTTCGAAACCACGATAATCATCCCTTTTCCGGCGTCATTAATTAGTCCTGCAATTCGTTGGTCGAGCTGCGTGTTGAGTTCATTCGCGTCCATTAAAAGCAAGCAAATATCAGCTTCATCAATCGCATTCAAAGTTCGAAGCACTGAGAATTTTTCGATTCCAACTTCTTGTTTTCCAGGTTTTCGCATTCCGGCTGTATCAATAATTTCGATTGTTTTTTCATTAAATTTAATTTCGGTTCGGTTGGTGTCGCGCGTTGTTCCGGCAACATTCGCTACGATTGCCTGTTGTTTTCCAGCCATAGTGTTGAAAAGATATGATTTTCCAGCATTTGGGCGACCAACCAAAGCCACACGAATTATATCTTCGTCGCGTTTTTCTTCTTTGACTTTTGGAATATTTTCAGCAATTTCAGTTAGAAGCTCATCAACGCCGGCGTTATGCTCGGCAGAAGTTCGAATAATCAGCTTAATACCAAGTCGCAAAAATTCTTCGTTCGGCAAGTTCCCTTTTAGATCAGTTTTATTCAAAACTAAAATTACAGGCTTTCGAGATTTTAAAGCTTTTTTTGCAATTAAGCGATCTTCGTTCGAAAAAGGTTTAGTGCTATCAAGAACCACCAAAATTAATTCACTGGCATCAACCGCATCTTGAATTTGCTCTTGAATTGTCGCTTCAAATTCATCATTTGGATCTTTCAATCCGGCTGTATCAATTAGCCAAAAAGCTTGTTTTTTATATTTAACTTTGCCGAGAACGCTGTCGCGTGTAGTTCCGGCTTCTCGCGCAACAACGGCTTGCTGGGCGCGAATCATTCGGTTAAAAAGCGAAGATTTTCCAACATTCGCTTGTCCGATAATTGCAACTTTTGGGAGATTTTTAGACATAGCTTCTTAATTATAACATATTTTTGTTTAAAATTCAAACTTTAGAAGATTAAAAATCAACTTTAACTTTTTGTTTTCGAAGATAAATTTCAGAAAGTGCAAATTGTAAAAATCCAACGATTGCGGTCGTAACAAAAACGCCAGTTAAGCCAAGATTAAGGGTTTTGAGGAAGATAAAAATTCCGATAGGCGTCAATATACTGCTCGATAAAGCGTAAATTACCTGCATTACTCCGTTAAATTCTTTCAAATATGAACGCGTAATTGAAAGCAAAATATAATAGCGAATTTTTGAGCCAACTTCGATTGCGAATAGAATCAAAATCATTGGATTAAGAATTGCATTTTTTACCGCTGAATCGTTCGAAATAATATTCACCCAAATTGGCGCCGAAAACCCAATTGAAACCGTAAGAATAATAAAAAATTTTAAAGCTAACCGCCAAATAAATTTGTTGTTTTGATAAACTTCTTTTTGTGTTTTAAAGCCTAATTTCGAGTTGTAAGAAACGTCAACATTTGCAAGACTTGCGCTTGCGTCAACTACACCTTCAAGAAAAGCGCCAATCGTGTAAATCCAATATCGGGCTGAAACGAATGATGGTGAAAGATGCAACAACGAAGATGTTGTAAAAATCGCGGCAATTCGTGGTGCTAATCTGCGGATAATTTCCCATTTTGTGTTAAGCCAAAGCTTTCTGATCCATTTTATATCAATTTCAAAACCATTTTTAAAGAAATTTGGGCAAGGTTTTGCAATCAAGAAATAAATCAACGGGATAGCATTCGCCAAAAAACAAGCTACCATCATCCCATTTGCGCCCCAGCCAAAAACCCATAGCGCCAAAAATGATCCGATTGCCATTGTCCAGGTTGTTGCGTGGTCGAGAAGCATTGCTTGTCTTGTTCGAAAAGTAGCTTTAAGATAAGAAGTGATCAGCATCTGACTCGGGCAAGCTAAGAAGATTGTTGCTACGCAAATTCGCCAATACGGCACATAAAATGTAAGAAGTTCTTGTGAAACACCAAGTGAATTTAGTAATTCTCCCGCAAAAATAAACGAAATTAACGCTGGTGGTGTTAAAATTAAATAAATCAAATAAAGCGCATTTTTGAGTGGTTTCGAAGCTTTATCTGCACTTTTATTCACCATATAAGCAGGCAAATTTGATACCAAAGCTGTTCGAACGGCATAATACGCACAAGAAAGCACCACCCAAAGCGTATCTGTTACGGCAAACATTGTGAGCGATTTTTCCGCATAGGCGACATTTGGATACCAAGCCATTACTAGTGCCCAGTTTGCTTCGACAAGGTTATCGGCAATCGTACCGAGGAAATTATCGAAAAACATTTTTCGAAGTTCTTTTTTAGTTTTTAGCATATTTAACTATTTTATAATTTTTCAAAATAAAAATCAATATTGAAAAACTTGCTTTAAAAGCTAAAAAATGATATAATAAAAATCCAAGAAAATTTTGGAGGTGCAGAAATGCAAGAATATTTTAAAACTGAAACAGCAACTATACCGTTAGCGTCAATGGAAAATCGTCGAATGGTTGCAAAAGATACTCGAAAGATTATCGACCAAGCTTTTGCAAGCGGTGAGCCTTATGCTAATTTTGAGATTTTTCGAAATCTTTTCGATGTTGAAAAAATCTTGGATGTTCGAAGTGAATTTGTCCTTAAGATTAATATTGAAAAGTTTGGAAATCCGGTTGCAGCAGGACAACTTGTGCGAACTTATGCTACAGAAATTCACTATTTTAATTTTCCTGGAGAAAGTTTGACTGAAAGAATTGCTCGAGCTTGTGAGTTCGAGTCTAATTCTGGTAATGAAGATAAAATTCCAATTGAAATTAAAGAATATTTCGAAAAGATTTTGGATATTTTTTGTCAAATTATGCTTGATGAAGGAGTTGAAATTTCGAGCGGTTATGTAATGAATTTATTGATTAACCTTGCTGATCTTGCTGAATTACAGTAATTAACAAAAAGGCCTCTTTTGAGGTCTTTTATTTTTGCTAAATTATTGTTTTTTGATTTTTCGAAAATCGCCGGAATTTAAATCCTTCGGTAAAATATATGAGCCAAAAACTATTCTGTGTAGCTCTTGAACTTCATAACCTACAGCTGAGAAGGTTCGGCGAATTTGGCGGTTGCGCCCTTCACTCATAACTACTTTCCATTTTTTTCTCGAATCATCCAGCCGTTCAAGCCCGAGTTGCGATTTTCCGTCGGGCAGATCTATGCCAAAATCGGCAATCATTTGCTGGTGAATTGGTTGAAGCGATTTATCAAGCGAAACTAAGTATTCCTTAATTTTTCGAAATTTCGGGTGTGTCATCTGAAATGCAAAATCGCCATCGTTAGTTAAAAGCAGAAGCCCGCTTGAATCTTTATCGAGTCGCCCAACAGGTTTTAGAGCGTGAAATTCTTTCGGTAAGATCGAATAAATCGTTTCATTTTCGCCCTGCTTTTTTCGCGAACAAACAAAGCCACAGGGTTTATTAAAAAGTAAATAAATTTTTTCTTCTGGATTTTTCGAAATAATTTTATCACCAAGTTTAATTGTATCGTCAATCTCGAAACGTGCGCCGAGTTTGGCGGTTTTATCGTTGATTGAAATTCGTCCTCTTTCAATCAATTCATCTGCTTGTCTACGCGAAATTCCCAGCTGAAGAGCCAGGAATTTATTTAGGCGTTCTGTTTTTCGCTCCACGGTCTGCTAAGCTCCAAAAGGAGGTTGTTGCGGATTATTATTTAAGAGACCTTCACTCATTCCGCTCTTTAGGATGTCATTGATTTGGGAGGATAGTATCTCTTCATCACTTCGATTACTCTCAACCGGTTGAACTACTCTCTCTCTATGAGTGGTTGTTGCAACTGGGTGTTGAGCTTGGGTCGTGGTTTGGGGTTGGTTTACGAAATCACTAATCGGTCGAGTTGGGGATTCAATTGATGATTGCTTTGGCGCTTCAAAATTACGAACTGGTACTGTTGCAACTTTTGGCTGGTTGAGTTGTACTGGTCGGGAAACTGGTTGGACTGGTTGGCTTGCTGCAAAAATTGATGCTGATCGTTCTCTTTCAAATTGTGCTAAGCTTGGCATCGTAGTGCGCACTGGAGACTGCATAGATTGGGCTGCTCTAGCTGGAGCAGGAGCTGCTCTTTCGAAATTTTGAACTGACGCCTGAGCTTCAGGTTGCGGTGCGGTAAAATGTGGTTGTGGTTCAACTGGAGTTTGAACTTCTTGATATTGTGACGTGACTACTTCTTTGGCAGGAACGTAAGCGGGTGCATGTTTTTGTGCCGTTCGTTGCTCTACTGTTAGATCGCCATCTTCAAGAACTTCATGAACTGTTCGCACGACATCTTCGATGCCTACTTGAGATTTTACTAAGTAGCGGTCGGCGCCAAGCACTTCACCGCGGCGGCGCTGCTCTTCACTAGAAAGAGCTGTCATCATAATAACCTTAATACCACGTGTTTCAGTTGTCGAACGTAAAATATCAAGCATATCAAAGCCAGAAATCTTTGGCATCATCACATCACTTACAATTAAATTTGGGCGTTCTTTGATTGCCATTGCGAGCGCCTCTTCGCCATCTCCAGCTGAAACGATGTCGTAGCCTTCTGCTAATAATCGAACGCCATAAATCTCGCGCAAACTTTTATCATCTTCTACTAGTAAAATCTTTGTCATATTGCTCCTATTATACTATTATTTTTCGAAAAAATCTATACTCTTTATGTTTAATTTTGCCGCTGATTCATTATTCTTTGCGCGTATTCAACTTTCATTCTTTCAATATCACTTAGAGTTGGCTGATTTGATGCGACTTGATTGATTTGAGATGTTTGAATTGGCTGTTGTGGCACTATTCGATTCGGTTGGATTTGCTGGATTTTGGTTGAACTTTGATTTTGTTGAGTCTGTGGATTTACCGGAAAGATATGCGTTGGTTGATTGGCACTCATGCTCTGTTGGTTTACTATATCTGCGGCATTTTGGGGTGAGTAATTATTTTGAGCAGCTCGTGCGTTTTGCCATATATTTTGAACTTGCTGCTGTTGCTGTGTATAATTTTGCTGAACTGGTTGTTGCGATGCTGTTTGCATGTTGTAGTTTTGAGGTGCTCGTATATTTTGCATTGATTGATTGTTTTGAACACCTATAGTATTTGAATAGTTAGGTTGAGGCATAGAAGTTGCACTATGTACGAAATTAATAGGAGCTTGCTGATTCTGCTGTTGAACCGTATTTTGTATGGGTTGGTCTTGCCTTATTATTTGAGTGGCTTGAACTTGCTGAATTTGCGGCTTTGCTGGTTGGGTATGTGGTATATTTTGTTCAGTATTTTGAGATTCTTCTTGGTTTGTAGATGTAATTTCTGTTTGTTTTTTTTGAACTATTTCGAAAATTTCCTGGTTTGTATTTTCAATTTTAGTGTCTTTAAGAATTGCCGTAATATCTCGATCAGCTTCGTCAATTTCTCTCTGGTTTCGTTTTTGTTCTATTTTTTGGTGTTCCTCGGCTTTTTTGGCATCTTCAATAGCTTTTAATTTTTCGGCATTCTCACGCGTAATTCTTGGCAATTTTACAGTAAAGGTGCTACCTTTTTTATATTCGCTTTTGACATCTAAAGAACCACCAATCGACTCGGTGAGTTTACGTGACAAAAATAGCCCGAGTCCTGTGCCATTAATCTCGCGTGTTTCAGAGTTGTCTACCCGATAGAATTTTTGGAATAAGTGCGGAATATCCTCGGTCGGAATTCCAATTCCACTATCTTTAACAGAAATTTGAATACTATCATTATTCCCAGTAACATTCACGGAAACCATTCCGCTCGGTGTGTATTTTATAGCATTTTCGAAAAGGTTATTTAATACTTCATGCAAATGGTCGCGATCGGCATGAATGAAAAAAACTGGTGTTAAGGTTTTTTCACCCGTTTTGTGGTTATCTGGCTCGAAAATATAGCTTAAGCCCTTCGCTTCAGCCTTTGGTTTTAGTCCTTCCCAAATATTTCGTGAAAATTCAATTGCGTCTAAAACGACAGGTTCATTTTTGAGTCGTCCATCTTCTGCTTTTGTAATATCAAGCAAATCTTGAAAAAGTTGACCTAAATGTTTGGTGTTTTCATGAGCTTTTTCAAGATAAGATTTTGCACGTGCATCAATTGTTGCGGTAGCTGGATTTAGGGCTAATCCAAGGTAACCTTCAATACTCGCAACTGGCGTTCGCATTTCGTGGCTTGCGGTTGAAATAAACTCTGCCTGCTCACGGTTGTCTTTTAGCTCTTTCGAAATATCTCTAAAAACCACAACTACGCCAGAATTTCTCTCATCGATTGAATTTATCGCCAAGAAAACTGGAATGATTTTCCCACTTTGAGTTTTAATAAATAAATCTCGCGTTGTGAAATTTTCACCAGTTTGTAAAACACGGTTTACAGGGTTAGAGATATCAATCATCTCACTACCCTCATTATTTGCAATCCTTAAAACTGAATTAAAAACCAACCCAGCCGCATCACTCCCACTCCAGCCAGTAATTTGTTCCGCAGCTGGATTAATAGCTAAAATATTGCCCTTTTGATCAACGGCTAAAACTCCATCATCAACAGCATCTAAAATTGCTTTTCCGTCGCCTAAAAAACTACTCGAAGCATTTTTCGAATTTTTATTTTCTGAGTTTTCTCTAAAAATATTTTTCAAGTTAAACATTGCCCACTTCCTTGATGTAAATATTTTAGCATAATCACTTTCAAAAATCAATAAAAAAGCGAGCATTTAGCTCACTCTGATTAATACAATTTTGCAACCACCACATCGCAGCAGTGTAAATTGTTTTTGAAGTTATCGCGATAAAACTCAATGATTTCGCAATGAGTTTCAATATCTTGCTCGATTTCCTTTTCAGTAAGATCTTTTCGAACTGTAATAGTGTTAATTTTGAGCTCGTTTTCGTTGATCAGTTTTTCGAAACGATTCCGTCGTTCAGACTTTGCATAATTAAGCTCGTCGCGAATCTGGAATAATTCTTCCAATCCATCCATTTCACCGTTTTCTTTAAGAACTTTTTTTCGAAGCTCTAAATCCATTAAATGAATTGCCTGCGTATCGCGACAAATCGTGCG
Organism: uncultured Candidatus Saccharibacteria bacterium; assembly: GCA_963517825.1. Lineage (GTDB taxonomy): Bacteria > Patescibacteriota > Saccharimonadia > Saccharimonadales > Saccharimonadaceae > Nanogingivalis. The sequence goes on along the minus strand of CAUQGB010000004.1, from coordinate 617 downwards.
ACACAAATTAAAGGCATAAGCTGGCGTAATGTCTGCCGCGTTATAAATAACTCCTTCTTTTTGAAGTTCACCCTTATAACCATTCACTGCAAAACTTCGCGGAGATTTCGAGTTTAAAAAAGCATAAGCACCATCGATACCGGGCTGTTTTTTAGCCCATTCATCAATTTCGTAGACTAAAAAACTTGCACAACCTTGGTTCTGATATTTCTCAATGGTAAACATTGAGCCAATTTCACCCAAACGTTGACCGAAAGAGTTTAGTTGTGGCTGCATCATTGAAGCTGAAGCAATTACTCTGCCCGTTTCTTTGTCGAAAAGCAATGCGACACAAGCTTTGTTTAGGATGTCCTCTGGTGACATATCTAAAACCGTATCATCTTGCTTTGTTAGACTTGAAAGCCACAATGCGATTTTCCACTGCTGATCCAGTCTAAGCTCGTGCAGAAAACAAAATGACCATTCGCCATTTTTGATTTTATGCATAACATTTAAAATACCTCTATCCTTAATTTTCATTTTCCCCACCTCCAAAGTGTTTTTTTTCTTTCGAAAATTCGATAGATTTTATAATTATAGCATAATATTCTAAAAAAATCAAATCGACCCCATATGAG
>CAUQGB010000003.1:0-56247 GCA_963517825.1 uncultured Candidatus Saccharibacteria bacterium | reverse complement strand
AATAGCACGGTGCCGAATTATAAAAAACTCCTCCTAGTCGGTGGAGTTTTTTCGTTGTTGAAAAGAGAGGGAGGAATATGATATAATGGAAAGTATGGAAACGGAGGAAAAAAATAAAAATACCACTAAAACTTTCGAAGAGCTTATTCCTAGTGATTTTGTCCATTTACATACACATACATATCATTCACTGCTTGATGGTCTAACCAAAATTGATGATCTAATTGATAATGTTAAAGCGAGTGGGATGGAGGCTGTAGCTATAACCGATCACGGAACGATGTCTGGAGCTATTGAATTTTTTAAAGAAGCCATTTCAAAAGGTGTTAAACCTATTTTAGGTATTGAATCTTATGTTGCTGCTCGAACTCGCTTCGATCGAGATCCTGCGCACGATAAGCCGCGATATCACTTGATTTTATTAGCTAAAAATCAAATTGGTTGGCAAAATCTATGTTCCCTAACAACAAAAGCATGGGTTGAAGGGCAATATTATAAGCCCAGGATCGACCATGATATTATGGCTGAGCATTCAGAAGGTGTTATTTGTTTGAGCGGCTGTGCTGGTTCTGAAATTTCAGAATCCATTCGGGCTGGAGATTTCGAAAAAGCAAAAGAACTTGCTAGCTGGTATAAATCGGTTTATGGTGAAGATTTTTATCTTGAATTACAAGACCATGGTCACCCAGAATGTCCTAATCACTGGGAGGTTCAAAAAGAAATCAATGACGGTCTATTTAGGCTTCATGAAGAACTTGATATTCCAATGGTTGTAACTTGCGATTCGCACTATTTAACCCATGAAAATCAAGATGCGCACGAAATCCTTCTTTGTGTTGGAACTGGCTCTTACTTAAATGACGAAAAGCGAATGAGCCTAAAAGAATTTGACCTTTTTGTTACTGACCCGAAAGATATTATTGAGCGGTGGGGAAAAATTGACCCTGAAATTATTTTAAACACTAAAAGAGTTGCTGAAAAGGTCAACTTTGAATTTGAGTTTGGTAAGATTTTAATTCCAAAGTTTCCGCTTCCAGATGGCGAAGAAAGCGAGAAAGGTTTTTTAGATAAGCTAGTTTTTCAAGGTTTAGGTGAAAGATATGCTGGAATTCCTGTCGATGAAGTGAAGAAGATGACGATTCCTGAAGTTCGTGAGAAACTTTCGAAAGAAATTATTGAGCGAGTTGATATGGAACTTGGTGTTCTTGATGGAATGGGTTATAATGGTTATTTCTTGATTGTGCAGGATTTTATTAATTGGGGAAAATCTCAAGGAATCGTTTTTGGTCCTGGGCGAGGCTCAGCCGCTGGTTCTATTATTGCTTATGCTCTACACATTACTGATCTTGATCCGCTTGAATATGACTTGCTTTTTGAAAGGTTTTTAAACCCTGATCGAATTTCGATGCCAGATATTGATGTTGATATTCAAGATACCCGCCGAAATGAAGTTATTCAATATTGCACCGACAAATATGGCGTTGACCGCGTTGCAAATATTGCGACTTTTGGTAAGATGATGGCAAAAAACGCCGTGCGAGATGTGGCGCGAGTTTTGGAGGTTCCGTATTCTGAGGCTGACCGTATGGCTAAATTAGTTCCAGATCCAAACCAGGGTAGACATATACCACTTCGAGTTTCGCTCGAAAATGACCAAGATTTGAAGCATGAATATGAAACTAATCCAACTGCTAAAACTGTTTATGATTTTGCTATGCAACTTGAAGGAACGATTCGAAATCATGGTGTTCACGCTTGTGGTGTTGTGATCGCGCCAGACGATTTAGTGAAGTATCTACCTCTTGAAATGGCTCAAAAAGGTGTTGTGGCAACTCAAGTTCCGATGGGTCAGGTTGAAGATTTAGGTCTTTTAAAAATGGACTTTTTGGGCCTTAAAAACCTTTCAATTATTTCGACTGCTCAAAAAATTGTTAAAAAAACATATGGTGTTGATATTGACCTTTCAAAACTCGGCCTTGATGATAAAAAGGCTTATGAATTATTGGCTCGCGGTGATTCAACAGGTGTTTTTCAGCTTGAGTCCGCTGGAATGAAGCGATATCTGCGGGAGCTTAAACCTTCAAAGTTTGAAGATATTATTGCCATGGTTGCGCTTTATCGACCTGGGCCAATGAGTGAAATTCCAAAATTTATTGCTCGAAAACATGGTGAAGAGCCGGTTACCTATTATGAAGATCATATGGAAAATGCTCTTAAAAATACTTATGGAATTTTGGTTTATCAGGAGCAGTTTATGCAGATTTCGAAAGAAGTCTGTGGATTTACTGGTGGTCAGGCGGATACGCTTCGAAAGGCCGTGGGTAAAAAGAAAATTGACTTGATGAAGAAAATGAAGGGCGAGTTTATTGAGGGAGCGGTAAAACATTCTAATGCCGACCGAGGAAAGGTTGAGGCTTTTTGGGAGCATTTGGAAGAATTTGCGAACTATTGTTTCAACAAGTCGCATGCTGCGTGTTATGCTTTAATTGCCTATTGGACGGCTTACATTAAGGCACATTACCCAGATGCTTTTATGGCAGCACTAATGACGGCCGATTCTGATGACACTGACCGTTTGGCAATTGAAATTGCTGAATGTCGTTCGATGGGGATTCAGGTTCTTGGGCCGGATGTAAATGAATCGTTTAAAGATTTTGCGATCGTTCCGCATGAGAAGAAAATTCGATTTGGCCTTTTAGCGGTAAAAGCTGTTGGAGGCGGCGCAGTTGATGCAGTTTTGAATGCTCGAAAGGCTGGCGGAAAATTTACTTCAATTTTAGATTTCGCAAAACGTGTTAATGCTCGGCAATTTAATAAAAAAGCTTGGGATTCATTAATTATGACGGGGGCTTTTGATCAATTTGGGACTCGTTCGGATTTACTTTTTAACCTTGAAAGAATCCAGGAGTACGGTTCGAAATCTCAAAAAGAGGCACTTTCAGGGCAGACGGATTTGTTCGGCTTTGCCGGTGCTGAAGATATGCGGGTTGAATCATCGATTGAATTAATCAATGCGCCCAAACAACATACTGATAAGGAGCGTCTAACTTGGGAACGCGAACTTTTAGGGCTTTATGTTTCAGCACATCCACTTGACAGATATGTTAAATATTTCGAAGAACAAACTCAGCCACTTTCACAGATTCAGCCAAATACTGACGGTCAAAAAGCAACTATTGGTGGAATTGTAATTGATGTTCGAACAATTATAACGAAGTCTGGAACAAAAATGGCGTTTGTGAAGATGGAAGACAAAACTTCTGAAGGAGAGGTGATTATTTTCCCGAATCTTTATTCTGAAATTAATGAAAAGCTTAAAATTGATACGGTTTTAAAAATTGAAGGAAAAATTTCTGCCCGCGATAGGGAAGGTAATTTGAAATCTGATGCTCAGATCATAGCGGAAACAGTTTCAATAATAACAGATGAGGAATTGGAAAACTATGAATCTACTGGCCGTAGGGCAGATGGCTTAAAGGCGAGAAAAGTTCCGCAAACAAAAACAGTTTCGCAAAAAGTTTCAAATACGCAGAAAAAAGCATCTACTCCTAAAAATAATAGTAGTGCGGTTTTAAATAAATCTTCAGAAAAGTCGACATCAAATCCGTTAAAATCAGCAGAAAACTATCAAGCCGAAAAAATACAAAGAGTCTTCGTACATATTAAAAATCCAAGCGATCATGAATCGCTGCTTTCAGTAAAGAAGATCTGTGGAAAATTCCCAGGTATGAGCGAGATAATTTTGGTTCTCGGCGAGGTTGAGAAATCCGCAATTCGAATGCCATTTAAAGTTGACTCAAACTCAGATTTACCAAAAGAGCTAGTGAGATTACTAGGCGAAGATTGCGTTGTTCTTAAGGATTAAAAGTAAAATAAAATCTCCAGTTAAATTCTGGAGATTTTTGATTGTTCTAAATTATTATTTTTCGAAAGGTTTTGCAAGTTCAAGCTCTGGGTGAGCTTCTGCAATTCGCATTAATTCATTATATTTTGCAACTCGATCAGTTCGTGAAAGTGAACCAGTTTTAATTTGTCCACAGCCTAAACCAACGGCCAAGTGTGAAATAGTTACATCTTCGGTTTCGCCTGAGCGGTGGCTCATTACTGTATTATAGCCGTTATTTTGAGCTAATTTTACAGCGTTGATAGTTTCTGTTAAAGATCCGATTTGATTTGGTTTAATTAAAATTGCATTTGCAACGCCCAAATCAATTGATTTTTGAAGAAGTTTTGAGTTTGTCACCATCAAGTCATCGCCGACAAGTTGAATTTTTCCGCCAAGCTTTTCGGTTAAAACTTTCCATCCGTCCCAGTCGTTTTCGGCCAAGCCATCTTCGATTGAAACAAATGGATATTTTGAAGTTAGATTTTCATAAAATTCAATCATTTCTTCACTTGAAAGAATTGCGTCATTTGCTTTTAGATCGTATTTTTCTTCTTTGTAGAATTCGCTTGAAGCTGGGTCTGAAGCGAAAGCGATATCTTTACCGAGTTCATATCCAGCGTCTTGAATAGCTTGTGAAATTAATTGAAGTGGCTCTTCATTTCCATTTTGAACTTTTGGAGCGTAACCACCTTCATCACCAACAGTTGTTGGGTAGTTTTTTGATTTAAGAACTTTCGCAAGCGCGTGGAAAGTTTCAGCGCCCATTTGAACAGCTTCGAAAATAGTTTTCGCACCAACTGGCATAATCATATATTCTTGAATATCGGTTGCCCAGCCAGCGTGAGCGCCACCATTCATTACATTCATCATTGGGAGTGGAAGGTTTGGCGTTGAATTTGTTTTTTCGGCGATATATTGCCAAAGTTCAATACCTTTTGCGTTCGCTACGGCCTTTGCAACTGCAAGCGAAACTGCCAAAATTGCGTTTGCGCCAAGATTTGATTTATTTTCTGTACCATCAAGTTCGAGCATGATTCGGTCAATTTCTTCTTGGTTTTCGGCATCTTTTCCAGTCAAAGCCTCTTTGATTTGGTTATTAACAGACGAAACCGCTTTCGTTACGGCTTTTCCTCCGAAAGCTGAACCGCCATCACGAAGTTCAAGTGCTTCGCCTGACCCTGTTGAAGCTCCGCTTGGAACTGCTGCTCGGCCAAGAGCTCCATTTTCTAAAATTACATCCGCTTCAACTGTTGGGTTGCCGCGAGAGTCTAAAATTTGTCGTCCTTTGATATCTTTAATTATGTATTTCATATCTCCATTTTAGCACCAAAAAAAGCCTTTCGCAATAGATTTGTAATGAAAAATATAATTTGCCAAGAATGATCTAACTATGGTATAATTGCTTCTATATGAAGATATCTCGAAGAAAGGAAAATGTGCTTGTTTTCTTTAGAAACCTTGCAATGACTGCAACTGTTGTTGGTGTTGTTTCGGTTTTAGTTTTCTTGACACAGGGTTGGCGCCTTGATGAAAAATTTGAAGTTCAGCAAACAGGATTGGTCCAGTTTAATTCTTCAATTTCCAATTCAATTGCTGAAATTGATAAAAATAAATTACCGGAAGGAACTCCGACTAAAATGCTCGTAAAACCGGGTTCTCACGAATTTTCAATATGGAAAAAAGGTTATCAAACTTGGTGGCGAAGGGCTGATGTTAAAATTGGCGAAATTTTATGGCTAAATTATGCGAGATTAGTTCCAAAAAAACTTAACGAAAAGAGTTTTTTAAATATTTTAAATTTAAAATCTGCTCAAGTTTCCCCAGATAAAAAGAAGATTTTTGCAATTTCTGAAGATAATAATGGTGAAGCAGCTTTTTGGTTGATCGACATTTCTTCGAACGAGCCAAAAATTTCAAAAGTTAATTTTAATTCTGATATTTTTAAACGTAATTATCAAAATACGGAAAGTGCAAGACAGGCTAATTTTTATAAAATTGCAGAGAATTTGCAATTTTCAAAAGCTTCAAACGATAATAAAAAAGCGCTCTTAAGTTTTAAAAATGGCGGAAAAAATGAATGGCTTATTTTGAATTTTGAAAATCCAGATGAATCTGTTAATTTAACTCAAAAATTCCATATTGATTTTTCGAAAATTATACCTTCAAATGATGAATTAACTAAGCTTATTGGAGTTTCTGGATCGGATTTGCGAGAAATTAGCCTTTCGAATAGTACGATTTCTGCAGCAATTTTAAGTGATATCGTTGATTTTGAACTTTACGATAAAGAGAATATTGTTTATGTCGAGAAAAAAACAACAAGTAATGATTTTTTGGTCGGTCTTCGAAAAAATGATAAAAATATTGAAATTGCAAAAAATATAAAAAAACAACCAAAGGTTGCGATTGGACGATATTATCGAGAGAGTTACGTTTATATTGGGCAAGATTCAAAAGTTAATATTTATAAATCTGCTAGCTGGACGGAGAAGATGCGACTTTCGAAAACGCTAGATTTGAAATTTTCACCAGATCAGTTAAAACTTAACGGCGAATCACGAATTTTGGTTGCGAAAAGTGGCAAGAATGTCTATTCTTATGATATTGAAACTCGTAATGGATATCAATTTTCAGTATCAAATGAAGGTGATATAAAATGGCTTGATGATTTTATTTTGGGCGATTTTGAAGGTGAAAGAATGGTGATTTATGATTTTGACGGTATGAATAAACAAGTTCTTTCAGGAGCAATTTCAAATCTTCCTTTCACACTCTCGAATGATAATAAATATATTTATAGCTTTATCAAAAATGACTCTGGCGGATTTTTGATAAATCGTCTAAATATGACAACTGAAAATTAAAATTACGCTTTTCGAACGCTTGAAAAACTAAGAATTATATGGTAAAATATATACATTATAGTTCTTTTAGGAGGTGTTTAAATGGTAGATTCGGATGTGAAAAGAATTATCGGTGGCGAAAGTTTTTCAGAATTTTGCCGAAAAGCTGATAATAATATGCATAGGACGAGTAGAGGAGAGCCAAGTAGTGGCGAGTATTTCCATGTCCAGATTAGGCTGGAAAATCTTCAATCAATTGAGATTGTCCCGAATTTCATAGAGAAGTTTGATGGATATTGTAGATTTTCTGGATGGACTTCGATCGATGGCCATTACATTTCTGTGAGTGGCCAGTACGATAATGATTTTGCCAATAGCTATATTGAATCTATTGGTGATTATTAAATAACATTATTAAATGCCTGTAATTGGGCATTTTTTCTTGTATTTTTGTGAAAATATTGGTAAAATCGTAAGTACTATGAATAAAAAAACATCTCGACTCTATTGCTTTTCACCAACTGTAATGCTGATAACCTTTATTTTTGAAAGTTTTTCGGCAGCTTTTGCAATTTTTAAATATAAGCCAAGTAAAATTCGCACACTGATAATTTTACTTTTAATGAGTTTGGCGGGCTTTCAAGCGGCTGAATTCATGGTTTGCGGAACGGAACATTTTTCTGGAATGGATTGGGCCAGGTTTGGCTATCTTGTAATAACACTTTTACCGCCACTCGGTTTGAATTTAGCCTACGAAATTTCTGGTAAAAAAGCTGGTGTTTTAGTAAAAACTTCTTATTTAACATGTGCAGCCTTTGCAGTTTATTTTGTGTTTGTTAGCGGAAGTGTTTTTGCTGGAGATAATACCTGTCGGGCAAATTATTCGGTTTTTAACACACCAAATGGAGTTGCAACATTTTTGTACGCATTGTATTATTATGGCTGGCTTTTTGTAGCATTATTTTTCTGCTGGAATCAAATTTCGAAAATCTCAAAAGAGATTAATCATGGAATTTTACGGTTAATTCTCTCGCGTTCTAAAAAGCTTAACATGATTATAAATGGTGAAAACCTTCGAAAGATCTTGGCTTTGAAATGGTTGATTAGTGGGTATGTTGCATTTATTATGCCAACAACAATTGTGAATATAATAAATCCTTCAACAATTGAAGGAATCCCATCAATTATGTGTGGTTTTGCAGTTTTAATGGCGATTACTTTGATTGGGTTTGTTGCTCCAAGAACACTTGAGTTGAAAAAATAAATAGGTTTGTTTTTTTGCTGAAAAAACAAAAATATGGTAAAATAATATCAATATGAAAAAAAATATTACACTTGTTGTGAATCCTCGTTCGAGCGGCTTTGAATTGATTAAAAAAAAGATTTTACCTTTTTTAGATGATGGCTATTTTGAAAAAGGAAGTTTTAAAACTTTCGAAATTCAACCGACTTCGCCTATGGAAAATGCTAGTGAAATGGCAAAAGGTTTGAAAGACGGCGATATTATTTTGGTTGCTGGGGGTGATGGAACTGCTCATATTGCGGCAAATGCGGCGGCGATTTCTGGAAAAAAGAATATAAAAATTAAATTTACAGGCTTTGGAAATTTTAATGATTATGCTCACAGCTTTTCTAGAAATAATGGAAAGGCGGCGATTCGAGCCCTCGAAACATTGAAGGTTCAGGCTAAAATTAGACCAATTGAGTTAAGAATTAACGGTCATTTTTTTAGATATGCACCACTTTATGCGACAGTCGGCTTAACAGCTGAAATGGCAGAAATTTTTGAGGGAAGAAGAATTAGAAAGGTTTTAAAGAAGGTTCACAACCGAAATATGCGTTTAATTCTCTCACTTTATGCTGCAACTAGATTTTATTTTAAGCATTGCAATAATCATATTTTAGATCTTTCGAAAATTAAAATTGGTGAAAAAGATTTTTTGGGCATTCCGAAAAATCCAACGGATATTGTTTTTATGAACGGACCAAGAATGGCTCGAATTATGCGAAGCTCAGTTAATAAAAAAGATAGTGATAATTTTGATTTTGGAGTCTTAGATTCGGCGAGACTTGTACGGAATTCACCTTTTTTGATTAAAGGGCTTCTAGGTAGGATTCCACTTAAAAGAACTAATTCTGTGGAGATAATTTTTCGAAATCCACAGAATATTACAATTCAGATTGAGGGCGAAGTTTGTAAAATTGATAAAGTAAAAACGATTGAAGCGATATTAAGTAATAAAATAATTGAGATTTTATAGAGGTTGAAATGAACGAAATTGAGCTAACAAAAAAACTTATTGAAATTGAGAGTGTTTCTGGAAATGAGACGGAGATTTTAGAATTTTTGGCAGATTTTTTACAGGAGAATTCGGCCGAAGTTTGGCAAAATGAAGATTTTGTTGCGGGTGTGTTTAGAATTCAAGGTAATAAAGATCAAGATTCAAAGAATAGGCGAGCAATTATTCTGACGGGTCATGCTGATACCGTTTCAGCTGGTGATTTGCAATTTTGGAAAGAATCACCCTGGAAAGCTATTGAAACTGAAGACAAAATTATTGGTTTGGGCGCAAGTGATATGAAAGGTGGATTAGCTGCTCAATTTATTGCTGGCTTAGAGTTTGTAAGAAAAGGTGTTTTCGAGAGTAATTTTGATCTTTGGCTGGTCGCAGTTTCGAATGAAGAAATTGATGGACGTGGAAGTCGAAACTTTGTAAAATGGCTAAAAAAGCAAAAAGAATTTAATTACGATGAATTGTTTGGTGTGATTGCCGAACCAACGAATTGTGAGAATATTGAAATTGGTCATCGTGGAAATTGCTTTGTTCGACTGAGATTTGAAGGTGAGAGCGGTCATGCCTCACAACAGACGAGTTTTCAGAAATCTGCACTTTCGAAAGCTTCATTTTTTCTAGCAGAAATTAACAATATTTTTGGAAAATGGCAAGAAAGTTTTTCGAACGATTTTTTAGGTTCGCCAAGTTTGGTTCCAACTTCATTAAAAGCTGGTGAAGATAAAAGTCCAAATAAAACTGCGCCTTCTGCCGAATTAATTCTTGATATTCGAACTACGCCTGAACTCGATTTTGATTTTGAAAATGCCTTCAATTTATTAGCTGAAAAATATGATTTTAAGTGGGAATATCATAGTGATCCGGTTCCTTCCAGCCTTGTTTCGAAAAAATCAAGGGTTATTGAAAATATTTTGAAGGTTTCGAAATTGAGCGAAGAATCGATTACGGTTAGTCCAGGAGCAACAGACCAAGGTGAATTTGTGAATGGGCTTAAGAATGCTCAAGTAGTTGTTTTTGGCCCCGGTGAATGGAATGAGGCGCATCATCAGAATGAATTTGTATATAAATATAAACTTTCTAAATATAAAACTTGGATTGTGGATTTTTTGAAAGAATTTTAATGAAAATCCTTGACTTGGATAATGTTTTTTGGTAGAATTAAAACATACGCGGGTTTAGCTCAGTTGTTAGAGCGCTTCCTTGCCATGGAAGAGGCCAGGAGTTAGAGTCTCCTAACCCGCACCAATCATAGTTATAGAATGACTGCTCAGGCAGTTTTTATTTTAAAGCATTAGATATAAACAAATAAAAAACCACAACTCAATTTTGTGGTTTTTTATTTGGTACCGCGAGCCGGACTTGAACCGGCACGAGCGTAGTGCTCACCAGATTTTGAGTCTAGCGTGTCTACCAATTCCACCATCGCGGCAGATTGTGGTTTTGGCTATTTACATAGCTTACTATCTATTGTATACTAAGAGTAGGGAAAAATCAATAGAAATGAATGATAATAATAAAAAAAGTCAAAATAACGGATTGAATATACCAGAGAGACATTTACAGAACGCATTTTCGAATGGTGAAAATCGAGCTGTGATTGATTTTCGAAGGCAAAAAGTTCAACAGATTTATCAAAAAGCTAATACTGAACAAATTGCAGAAATCCAGCAAAGCAAAAAAGAAGCTTGGCCAGAGAAAATTAACTTGGCAGAATATCTAAAAAATCAAAATAGTTCGAAAGACTCTGAAAGTCGGCGGGAAGAGGTAATAAAAAGTTCAATTAAAGAGATCTCTAAACCATTCCAGCCTCAACCGAAAGCCAATTTTGATTCTGGTGTTGGACAAGAGAATGAAGTTTTTAATAAGGCTCACCAGAGAGTAATTCAACCCCTTCAAAATAAGCAGGATATTGTAAAAAATATTAGCAATCAAGATAAATTTTCTGGTTCGGTTAATTATAAGCCTCAGCAAGGTGTTCGGAATCTACATAACACACAAGATTTGAATAGTCCTAGCGAGCAATGGAAACGATATCATGCAGCTTGGCAGAATTATTATCAGAAATACTACGAAACTTATTATTCGGTAGCTTTAGAACAACAGAAAAATCAGGCGGCAAATATTCAGCCAGAGGTTGTAGAAGAATTGACAGAAAGTCAGAAAAAAGAGCGAGCTTTAGCTAAATTTAAAAAAGACATATCAGCAAAAGCACGCCAACAAACTGAGAAAATTAGAAAATCTCGCCATTTTGTTCCGATTTTTTCGGCAATTATTGTAGTTGTTTTGTTTCTATTTTTGCAGTACAATAGGCTGATTTTCGCTTCGGTCGAGGCTTACGTTGCTCCAGGTAATTCGAATGCTGTTCAGGCGATTTATAGTCCTAATTCCTCTAATTCGGTTAGTCAAGAGCCAAAATTAATTATCCCAAAAATTAATGTCGACGTACCAGTTGTTTATGGTGTCGGAAATGATAACATTTCTCAGTTGAGGGCGATGGAAAAAGGTGTTGCTCATTTTTCAATTCCGGGAGCCAATGCAGTCCCTGGCCAAAATGGAAATACTGTTTTAAGCGGCCATTCAAGTAATGACCTGTTCGACAAGGGCGATTATAAATTTATTTTTGCTCAGCTAGATAAACTAAAGCAGGGCGATGTAATTTATGCTAATTATAACGGAAAGAGATATACTTATAACGTAACAAAAACAGAGGTGGTAATGCCTAACCAAGTGAATAGAGTTCAGGTCGGGACAGATAAACCGATGTTGACTTTAATTACCTGCGTTCCTCTCGGGACGGCTGAAAAACGCTTGCTTGTTTTTGCGGAACAAGTTTCGCCAGATCCGAATAGTGCTGAAAAGCCGACTGAACAAAGTAGTTCTGAAAATAAAGAAGTAACACTTCCACGGAACTCGCTAACATTTTTCGAAAGACTATTTAGCTGGAAATGGGATTAGGATTTATAAATTGCTCAAAGTTAAATTTGGGCAATTTATTTTTGAAAGCTATTGAAAATTTATTAGAAATAAAGTAAAATATACATAAGCTAAATGGGGAAGAAAATGAGAGATGAAATTATTATAAATGGAAAGAAATATGATGCAGTAACGGGCGAGCTTTTGAGTGATCTAAGAAAAAATCGAAATATTGAATTAAAAGATATTTCGAAAATTCATAATAATCTACAGCGTTCGAATACTTTAAATCGTAGATACGTTTCAGTTCCAAGACGTCAGGGAGGGTCGCCTCACCAAGAAGAATTAATTAATCAGTTTAAACGCCGCCATGATTACCAGGAAGCAATTTTGCGTGCGCGTGAAGCTAAAGAGACTCAACAAGACCGAATTTTAATTTCACGATTTTCTAAAGGCTCTAAAATAATTTCTCCAATTTCAAAAAAACAACTTGAAGAGGCTGACCAAATTGCACCTTTTGAGGAGCATCCACTTGCAAAAAAAGCAAATGAAGAACTTAGGGGAAAAAAGGCTCAAAAACAAGAAATTTCAAACCAAGAAGTGAAAGCTTTTGCGGTTAGCCGAGCGATTGAGAAGTCTCGTGAAGAAAGCAAAAAAAGCCGTGGAATCCACCGAAAGAGTATTTTTGCAAGGAGGAAATTTATAAGCTTTTCGATTGGTTTTGTAGTTGCAGTTTTCGGTGTTGGTTATTTAACCTATATTAATTTGCCTGATATTGCAAGTAGAATTACGGCTTTTCAATCTGGGATGACAGTTGAAACTCCTGCTTATATTGCAAGCGGATATTCGCCAAAAGGTTTAGCTTATTTTGATGGTAGAAATGTTAATTTCGAATATAAAAAAGGTGATTTAAGCTATAAAGTTCAACAGTCTCAAAGTAGTTGGGATAGTTCAGCACTTTTGCAAAATTATGTCATTCAAAATTGGGATAAAGACTATTCGACGGCATATAGTAATGGCCTAACTATTTATTCGAATCGTCGCGGGGAAGCTGTTTGGGTTAATAATAAAAAACTTTACAGGATTGAATCTTCTGACAAGATTTCGGACGAAGAGATTCGAAAAATTGCAACCAGCTTAAATGCATAAAAAGTAGCTTATGCTACTTTTTTGGGTTGAGAAATACTGAAAATTGAAGTATAATATATAACTATGAAAGCAAGAACTCGTTTTGCGCCAAGTCCAACTGGTTATATACATGTTGGAAATGTTCGAAGCGCACTTTACCCTTATTTAATCGCCAAACAAACAGGCGGAGATTTCATTTTAAGAATTGAAGACACCGATCAAGCTCGATTTGTTGAAGGGGCGGAAGATCTAATTCTGGATACTCTAAAATGGCTTGGACTTGATTGGAATGAAGGGCCGGTTTACGGAGATAAAACCAAGGAGATGGGTAGTTTTGGTCCATATCACCAGACAGATCGTCGTGAAAAATATCTTAATTGGGCGAAGAAAATGATCGAAAAAGGATTAGCTTATGCTGACCCGTATTCTCCTGAAGAAGTTGAAGAATTTCGAAAAAAAGCAAAACTTGAAAAGAGAGCATTTCTATATCGTGATCATCGTCCAGAAAATCCACCGGAATGGAAAATTGGAATGCCGCTTCGGTTTAAAACACCAGAAATTAAAAGATATAATTGGCATGATGCTGTTATGGGTGATCTTTCTGCAGGACCAGAAGCTTTAGACGACTTTATTCTAATTAAGGCAGATGGGTTGCCAACATATAATTTTGCACATATTGTTGATGATTTTGAAATGAAAGTTACGCATGTGATTCGTGGGTCCGAATATGTTGCTAGTACACCAAAATACCTTTCGCTTTATGAGGCTCTTGGGATTCAACCACCAGTTTTAGCACATTTACCACATATTTTAGCTCCGGAAGGAAATAAAAAACTTGGTAAACGTGATGGAGCTAAAAGTGTCAGCGAATATCGTGCAGATGGAATTTTACCTGAAGCTATGCTTAACTTTTTAGCGCAACTAGGCTGGAATGATGGTACTGAACAGGATATTTTTACGAAAGAAGAATTAATTGAAAAATTCTCACTAGATCGTGTGCAGAAGTCTGGCGCAAGGTTTGATGAGCAACGACTTTTATGGCTCAATGGGCAGTGGATTCGTCGAATTTCTTTGGATGATTTATTTAATCGTGTGAAAGATTTTTGGGGAGAAAGTGCTCAAAACGCTAATGAAGAATATAAGAAAGAAGTTCTTGGTTTAGTTTTTGACAGGTTAAAAACACTTAAAGACTTACCGCTTGCGAGTGATTATTTCTTCGCCGAACAAAATCCTGATTTGGAGATGATCTCTAAAAATAAACAGCTTAAAAAGCTCGAAAAATCACAATTGTTAGATTTGCTAAGAAAATCAATTGATAAATTCGAAAAAGTTGGAGATTGGAGTGATGATAAGCTTCAAGAATCGCTAAACCAACTTCTTGAGGAAACTGGCCAAAAACCGGGAATTCTATTTCAGATTATTCGAATTTCGCTCACTTGGGCTCCATTCTCGCCAGCCCTTAATCAAACATTGCGAGTAATTGGTAAAAATGAAAGCATAAAAAGACTTAAAAATTCTTTTCGAGAGATTGAAAAAATGTAAAAAATAAAGCTCGGCACGTGTCGGGCTTTATTTTATTGTTTTAAGAATTATTTCAGCGATATCTTTAGGGTTTTCCATAGGTAGTAAATGACCAGTTTTTGGCACAACCTTCGAAATTGCTTTTGGAAAAATTTCTTTAAATCTTTTCTCGCAAAAAGGTTCAACTGTTGAATCGTTTTTTCCAATAAAAGCAATTTTAACAAAATTTTTATCAGAAAAATTATTAGCATTTAATGCTATTGAAATGTTTTTTTTCTGAGATAGTAATCTTTTAGGGGAATGTTGGCAAAAAAACATATTTTGAAAAACATTTTTAATAGCTTCAAGTGACCATTTTTTTTGAATTAAGGCAACTTTAAGTGGCGAGAATACTGGTAGGTTTGATAAAACCATAATAGTTTTTGAATTGGAGCAAGCCTTCATACCAGCTAAAAAAGAAGGACTTGGGCTGAAGACGGGGTTTATGATGACTGTTGGGATTTTTTTTGAAATTTCCGGATCACTGACAAAATAGCAACTAAACGAATGCGCTACAATAAGATCTATCGTATTGTGCTTGTTTAGTTTGTTGATTAATTTTGTATAAAATTTTTGAAAATCTTCAATTTTTTCAAAAGTTTCAAGCGAGCTTTTGCCGTGCGCGGGTAATTCGCAAATAATAATTGAATATTTTTTTGAAAGTTCAAAGCCAAGCGGAGTTAAACCAAAATAATTTCCACCAAAACCATGAAAAAGAACTGCAATTGGCTTGTTTTTCTCTAAATTTTTATAGATCGAAATTTTATTATCACCAATATTAATAAATTCATTTTTTAGGTTTTTGCGCCAAGATTTTAGATCCATTACTTAATTATATCATTTTTTAGTGTTGACTGCAAAATATACTTTCGAAAAAAATAAATCGTGGTATAATTGGAATAAAGCTTAAGAATTTTAAATAAAAAGAAAGGAAAAAATGGCAAATCCCCTGCGATTAGTAATGATTCGTCATGGTCAAAGTGAAGCGAATATCGTTCAACACGCACAAAAACTCGGGCAGAAAATTGATTTAGAGGAAAAGGTTGAAACACGTGCAGATTGGCGGCAGAGGCTTTCACCAAAAGGAAGAGAACAGGCTGAGCGAGCAAGAAAAGAACTTTCGAAAATTTATGGAAGCTTAGATTTTTTTGATTCAAAATATACTTCTTCCTTTATTAGAGCAAGAGAGACCGCAGTAGTTTTAAGCGGAGAAAATCTCTATTTTTGGAAGATTGATGATTTGCTTTCGGAGAGAAATTGGGGTATTTATGGTCGTGTGAATATGAATGAGCGAGTTAAGAATTTTCCAATTACGATGCGATATCTCTATAATGACCCATTTTTTATGCGGCTTGATGGCGGTGATAGTATTTTTGATGTTTATTTGCGTTTTCGAAGTTTTTGTGAACGTCTAAGGAGAGAAGAGTCAAACCAAAACGTTCTGATTGTTTCGCACAAGCAGCTAATTCAGTCGGCTTGTTATTTGATTGAGGGTCTTTTGCCTGAAAGATGGAATGATAATCAAAAACGAAATATTTATGATGTTCCGAATCTGGGGGCGATTGAGTATTCAAGGGTTAACCCGATGAATGCAAGTGATGTTCGTGAAAATTTCGCTTGGCGAAGAGTTTTAAACCTGGGTGAAGCAGACGGAAAATATGGAAATTGGGAGGAATTTGATGTTCGCCGGGATTTCTCGAACGATGAACTAGTAGTTCAGATTAATGAAAATAAACCTTTTTTAAAATAAAGATTGACTAATCTTAAGCGCTTTGGTATAATACTAATATAGTTGATGTGTTATAAAGGGCGATATTTGTTTCACCTTAAATAACACGTATAAATAAAAATCAATAACAAAAACAGCCCAGGGTGGGCACACATCAACGAATGAGTCACTACTTGCAAAAGTGGTGATTTTATATTAAAATGAATAAGATTATGTTTAAAAAAGGAATTCAGAGAAAACTTGAAAAATACGTTCGAAAATATTTCGAAACCCACCCTGATATTAAATTGATTACTGTTGCGGGATCTGTCGGAAAAACTAGCACTAAGCTTGCAATTGCAACGCTTTTAAGTCAAAAATATCGAGTGCGACTACATGAAGGTAACCATAATACACACTTGAGTGCTCCTTTGGCGATTTTAGGAATAAATTTCCCTGGAAATCCGCGTAATTTTTGGCAGTGGCATAAAGTTTTTAGCGCTGCAAGAAAGCGAATTAAATCTCCAAGTAGCCAAGAGCCGCAAATTATTATTCAAGAGCTTGGAACTGATCGTCCTGGTGATATAGAGCAGTTTAGTAAATATCTTGCCCCGAATATTGCAGTAATTACATCTGTAAGTCCGGAACATATGGAATTTTTTGGAAGTATTGATGCTGTTGCTCAAGAAGAACTTGCGGCAGCGAGTTTTGCTGAAATAGCGATTCTGAACCAAGATGATATTTCACCAGATTTTTTTAAGTATGTTCGAAATTCAAATGTTTCAACTTATAGCTCGATCGGTGGAGCGAATTATAATTTTATTGCTAATAGTTTTTCTCTAATTGATGGATTCGGTGGTAAAATTCAAATACCAGAATATGGAGAGATTAATGTTCGAGTTAAAGTTTTTGGTGAGCATTCTCTTCGACCGATTATTGGCGCGGTAGCGGTTTCTGCTAAGCTTGGCTTAAGTTCACAAGAAATCATAGGCGGCTTAGTAAGCTTGAAACCTATTCCTGGGCGAATGAATTTTATGCGTGGCGTTAAAGAATCTGTTTTGATTGATGATACTTATAATTCAAGCCCAGCAGCACTTGAAGCGGCAATTCAAACACTTTACGCACTTTCCGCGCCTTCGAAAATTGCAATTATCGGAAGTATGAATGAGCTTGGTGAGTCTTCTGCTTTTGAACATCAAAAAATTGGTGAAATGCTTGATGGGATTTCGCTGTCTTGGGTAATTACTGTTGGTGAACAAGCAAATAGATTTCTTGCTCCAGCTGCAAGATTGCGAGGTTGTCAGGTTTATGAAGCAAAAAACGCAATTGACGCAGGGACTTTTGCTCATAAGATTATGGAGCGAGGTTCTTTAGTTTTATTAAAAGGCTCTCAGGGCGAAGTTTATCTCGAAGAAGCTACGAAAATACTACTTTTAAATAAAGAAGACGAGAACTTGCTGGTTCGTCAGGATGAAAAATGGAAAAAAATTAAAGATGAATTTTTCAGTAGCTTTACAGAGATTGCTGAAGATGAGGTTTAGATGAGGGAATTTCTACCAATTGTTGATAAAAATGATAAGATTGTTGATAAAATTGATAAAGATAAATTTGATAAAACTACAGGGCAAATTTATCGAACTGTTTCTTTGATCTTATTTAATTTGAGCGGTGATTTTTTAATTCAGCGACGAGCTTTTTCGAAAGCTACTTTTGCGGGAAAATGGCAAAATTCGGCGGTAGCTGGTCATGTTCGAATTAATGAAAACTATTTAGATGCAATTCATCGAGAAACTGTTGAAGAAATTGGTTTAAACTTGAGGTATCAAGATTTTATTGAGGTTGAAAAGGTTTTTATTCATACTAAAGAGAATAAGCGGCGTTTTATGCAAGTTTTTGCTGCAAAAACTAATTTTAAGATTGAAGAGCTAACAATTATTCACGATGAAGTTGCTGAAATTAAAATAGTTAATTTTAAAGAATTTCAAAAAATGATTGAAGAAAATCCTGAAGATTTTATGGATTCGCCAGAAGTTGCGTTGAGGATTGTTGAAAAAGCCAAAGTAAAAATTGAAAATAGCTATTCGCAAGCAATTTTATAAAGGGCAATTCCTGTAGCGACTGAGACATTAAAACTCTCTTTTCGGCCGAACATCGGAATTTCAAGAGTTTTATCGCATGAATCGAGCAATTCTTTCGAAATTCCTTCAACTTCCTCACCTAAAAGTAGAGCGATTTTGGCATTTTTGTGAGCCATAAAATCTTTTAAAAAAATTGATTTTTTGCTTTGTTCGAGTGCAAAGATTTCGAAACCCTGATTTTTTAGATTTTGAATTGTTTTAAGAATATCTTTGGAAATCTCGGATGGAACAATCTCTTCAGCCCCGAGTGCGGTTTTGTGAATTTGTGAATTTATTTTTTGTGCAATATGTGGTAAACGGTCAGTTTCTTGAAAATTTTCGTGCTTTAAAATAGGGAAAGGTGAATACCCGCTGAAGATAATTTTTGAAACACCAAAGCCTTCACTAGTTCGTATAATTGCGCCAATGTTATGGGTTGAACGAATATTGTGTGCCAAAACGATAATCTCACGATTTTGTACACGGTTTTGATTTTCGAAAGAGTTGGGGTTTTTCATTATTTTCTATTTTAGCAGATTTTTCAAAAAATAAAAAGAGTCAAAAGACTATAATTTCAACGCTTGTTATTTACGGCGTTGACTTTTTATTGTCGGTTTTTAGCTCTTCGATTCGAACGGAAGTAGAATATTCTGAAAGTCTGCCAATTTCTGCGCGAAAAGATTTTTTGATTTTTAGGAAAATGTTCCATCGTACTTTGGGTGGAACTTTTGCCCCCCTTTTTTTTACTCCTGGGTAGCTTTCGAAAATAGCTTGCTCGATTGTTTCTTTAAGATGTATTTTACTCTCCTCTGTTACAAAAATTTCGATTGAAGCAATTAGAATAATTCAGCATTTTTGATTGAAAAAATAAAGTGCTTGTGGTAAAATTAAGTTAATGGAAGAAAATAAAGTTCAGTTGATGCGCAGACAAAAGGAAGAAGAGGCAACCGAGCAGCGGGCTGGTATCCTTGGACTTACTTATCTTGACACGCGAGATTTTGAAGATATTTTTCCGCTCGCGAGAGATCTTTTTACAAATGAGCAAATGTATAGGGCATTTTTAGCACCTCTTCAAATTGGAGATATCGATGAGAATAAACCTTGGCGAGTTTTAATTACTAGTCTAACTCCACGTTCTGTTATTCAAAAATTGAGTAAAAAATATCAAGATGAAGGTAAGACTATTGAATTTTTCTTGGTTTCTGAGAGTGCGTGGAAAAATATCATGAGACGATATGACCCTCCAAAAAAGGTTGTTTATGATGATATTGAGATTGCTGGAGAGGGCGACAGTGCAACTTTAGAGAAAGTTAGCCAAACTTTGGCAAAGGTTGCTTCTGATCAAGTTTTTGATTATTTGATAGATCAGGCTGATAGGTTGGGGGCGAGTGATATTCACATTGAGAATCAGCGACAATCAATTCGTGTGCGGATGCGTGTCGACGGTGCGCTTCACCCAGTTGCTGAACTTGGCCGTGACCGCTATCGTGTTATTATGGGTGAACTTTCTTCGCGTGCAGGGGTTTCGAGTGCTTCAAAAACTTCACAATCTGGGCATATGCAGAAGGATATTTATCGTGATGGGACTTCGCATCTTTTAAATTTGCGTGTTGAAACTGTACCGACAATGTATGGAATGGATGCGGTGATGCGTTTGTTTAACTTTGATGAAAGTATGCTTCAGCTTGATTTGCTTGGAATTGCACCAAAAGAGCGAGCGGAAATCGATGAAATTATTTCTCATCCGCGTGGAATGGTTTTGATGGTTGGTCCAACTGGTTCAGGTAAATCAACAACACTATACTCGATGCTTAACGCCTTAAACACGCTTGACCGGAAGATTATTACGCTTGAAGACCCGATTGAGTATGGAATTGGTGGAATTTCGCAAATCCCTATTGATACAACGCATGGTGCAAGTTTTGCTGACGGTTTGCGCTCGGTTTTGCGTCTTGACCCAGATGTTGTGATGGTTGGTGAGATCCGTGATAATGATACAGCGCGAACGGCAATTCAGGCTTCGATTACGGGACACTTGGTTCTTTCGAGCTTTCACGCCAATTCAACTAGTGCAGCTTTTTCGCGTATGATTGATATGATCGGGCTAAACCCTATCTTTTCAACAGCGATTCGACTTTTGATAGCTCAGCGACTTGTTCGAAAGCTAGATAAGAATGCGAAGGAATATATACCCGATGAAGCAACTAAGAACTGGGTTCGAAGTGTTTTAGATGGGGTTCCTGCAGAAAAAATCCCACAAGATATCTCGGGTGATTTTAAGCTTTGGAAACCGATGCCTTCAGAAGAGAGTCCATTTGGGTATAAGGGGCGAATTGTGGTAATGGAAATGATGGTTGTAAATGATAATATTGCGGCATTCTTGCGTGGTGAAAGAGGTATGATTTCAACCGAAGCAATTGAAGCTCAAGCGCGTGAAGACGGCTTATTGACACTTATGCAACAGGGTGTAATTTCAGCTTTACGGGGTGATACGACCATCGAAGAAGTAAATCGCGTAATTTAGCTCTTCACAAAACCTAAAAAGTGTGCTATAATAAACCTTGATTGTATATATTAAATTTAAAAGTGAGTGAAAATATGAGTTTTGAGTTAATCAAAAAAGTTAATGACGCACAGAAAAAACACGCCGTTCTTGATATTAAAAGTGGCGATACTGTTCGCGTTCACCAAAAAATTAAAGAAGGTAATAAAGAGCGAATCCAGATTTTTGAAGGTGTAGTTATTCGAACTGACCGTAAAAAATCTCATACTTCTCGAATTACTGTTCGAAAAATTGCTAGTGGCGTTGGTGTTGAGAAATCTTTCCTTCTTCATAGCCCGTTAGTTGAAAAGATTGAAATTGTTCGCCGTTCAAAAGTTCGCCGAAATTACCTTTCATTCTTGCGAAATAGAAGCGGTAAAAGCGCTCGACTTAAACAAGTTACGTTTGATCGTGAGGCTGTAAACGCTTTGCCTGAATCTCCGGTTGAAGAAAAAGCTGAGTCTAACGAAGAAAAAGAAGCATAGTCGTTTTCAGAAAATAAATCGCTCAAAAATTTGGGCGATTTTATTATTTATTTTTTACGCTTCGAACATAGGAGAGGGGCAGGAAGAACCTCTGTTATTTATGCTACTTATTGAGAGGTTTATAAACTTATTTTAAGTCCAAGATTGTATCTTGGGCTTAAAATGACGGATTGGCTATTCCTATATTTATAGACTCTGTATAATTACAGGCAAATTTTTAAGGATAAGCAGTTGCTTTCTAGAACCTAATAAAGTTCATTGGCTTTTTATTTTATAAAAAGTAAGTAAAAATGCTTTCCATTGAGGTCATGCTTCCTGGTGACGCATTGGTTACTTTAATATTTTATAATAAAGTATTTAACTATTTAACTTTATAAAAATCACCAAGGCTGTATTTATTTCCGCTTGAAATGTCATATTCGATCATTTCGAAATCTTTTAGAATATCACTTTTTTCATTTGCTTTGACGAATTGTTTAGTTAGGGTTGGATATTTTTCTCGTAAATCGCTTAACAAATACTGAAAAGGTGAAAGCTTTGAATCGAATGCATTTAGGGCTAAAATCTGATTATAAATTAGACTTGAAGTTCCTAGATCTTGTTTTTCTTTTTCAAAATTCGAATAAACAAAAAGTGGCGTGCGGCGAATATCGTTTTTATTTAATTCTTTCTCAAACATTTCGCCATAAATTCCTGGCCAGTGGTCACCCCAAAAAACTACAATAGTTTTTTCGTTTAATTTTTTAATTTCGGAAATAAAATTCTTCATTGCTTTATCTGAACGTGAAATTCCTTCAAGATAGGCCTGAATAGTTTTTGCATTTTCTGGATTTGCGCCATTTCTCGCATTAACACTAAAATTATGTTCTGAGTAAGCATTTTCTTCGTATGGCATATGATTTTGCATTGTTACGAGGTGAATGAACTTAGGTTTTTGGCTATTTTTTAGTTCAGCTAAAACTTCATTAAAGGCGGATTCGTCTGAGATATATTTCGAGTTATCAATTTTCAAATTATTTTTGAAATCGTCGGCGCTCTTATATTCTTGAAAACCAAGGTTTGGATAAACAACTTCACGGCGATACATATTACGATTATACGGATGCATTGCGATTGTTTTGTAGCCGTTTTCATTAAAATTTTTCACAATTGAAGGTGTGTCTTTATTTGCGGGTACGATTGAAGTATAGGGGATTGAATTCAAAAAGAAATTACTTAATCCCGTCAAAGCTTCAAATTCAACATTGGCTGTTCCACCGCCGTATTCGCTCGAAGCAGCCCAGCCTGAACTTTGTGATTTTTTGAGCTTTTTAGTATACGGGATCGGTTCTTTGTTTCCATAATCGTAAAGATGCTTGCCAAGCTTTGGGTCGATAAAACTCTCGCTCATCACATAAACGACATTTACTTTTTCATCACTTAATTTTTTGCGATTTTTATTTTTCTCCTCGGCAATTTTTTTATATTTTTGGACAATTTTTTGTACGGCTTCTTTCGAATAACCTTCTGGCTGTTTTTGAGTTTTAGCTTGAAGATTGGAGATCGTTGCTAAAATAAAACCGTTGGTTTGGTAGTTATAAGCTTGATCAGTAAAGTCAATAGAAGTTTCAAGATTTTCAACTTTAATGAAAGTGCCTTTTCCACTAAGATTTCGAATTTCTAAAGTGTGTAAATTTAAAAAGTGCGCACAAATTAGAATTAAAGCAGTTTGTGGAATAAAGATCGCTATTTTTTGCTTTTTTGAAAATTTAAAATGCCAGATTTTTTTTGAAATTTTATTTACAATAATGGTTATTATTATAATTACTACAATCATAAAAAGCATGTTCGAGAATCGCCCAAAATTAATCATTGAAGCCAATCCACCAGCCTCGCCAGACATCGCTAAATCTTCAGGCAAAAACGGTGTATTGCGTGAGGCCATTTTTTCAGTATTGATATACATCACAATTGTGGCGAGTGAAAACAAAATGCCCATTGAAATTCGCCAGTTTCGAAAGATTCCAACAAATAGAAAACTGACTAAAATTGTTACAATTTGACTATACTCGGCAATTTTTGGATTTTTCGAGAGGAATTCGTTAGCTTTTTCCCAGCCACCAAATTGGAGATTTAAAATATATTTTGCAAGAAAAGCTCCCGATAAATAAATACAAATCGTTGAAAATATTAAAAAAGTAGCTTTGCTTTGAATAATTTTTTTACCAATTCTTGCGTATTTTATAACGTTTTTTTGTGATTTTTCAGATAAATATTTTTTAAAAATTTCTTTAAAGTGTTTTTTGAAATCAAGCTTTTTAAAATTTTTCATAATAATTTAATTATAACATTTTTTAGAAAAGTTGGCGAGAGTTGCTCTTAGAATTTTTAGATTTTAAATATTTTATTTTACTATGAAAAAACTCGGCGGCGGCTAAAAACGGTAGTGGATGTAATTAATATTCTGTTGGTAACTATTTTGTTTTTAGTTTGGGATAGTTTTTTGCATAATAAAAAACGGCTACACAATAACTAGCGTAACCGTGATAATAGTTGATCTCACCGTAGAAGTGCGATTCATTTCATAAACTATTGGCGTAGTTTATGAAACTACTTGGTTAAAGAACTGCCTCCTTTCTTAGGAAGTTTTTATTTATCATTTATTGGATTGCAAATAAAAGATTTTTTATATCTAATATAAACTTTCAATAAATGATAACTATTAAATTATAATAAAAACATTCTAGCTTGTCAATAATAAAATTAGATATTTTTACAAGATTTTTGAGCTTAAAACGCTTGAAATTTTGGTTTTTTTGTGTTAAAATAAAACAAGTTGCCAGAGACAGTAGCCGCCTCGCGTTAGCTAGGCTTAATCTGCTACCGAGGAATACTTTTTCTATCTGCCAACGAGTTTTGAAGGGAGGCTTTCAAAACGCTAGAATCTTAAAATTAGGTCGAAGAATATTAACCAAAAAAGGAGTTTTTATGGCATTATCACGCGATAAAAAGAACCAATTGGTTGCTGAATTAAGCGCCGCTCTAAAAGACGCAAAAATGACAGCTTTTGCTGAATATAAAGGTTTGACAGTTGCCGATCTTCAACAACTTCGAAAAGAAGCTCGCGAAGCTGGCGTTCAAATCAAAGTTGTTAAAAACCGCCTCGTGCGAGTTGCGATGCAAGAAGTTGAAGCTTTGAAAGAATCTAACACTTCTGCACTAAAAGGCCAACTCGTTTATGCAATTTCAAGTGAAGATGAGATTGCTGCTGCGCAAGTTTTGGGTAAATTTGCGAAAACTCACCCAGAAATGAAACTTGTTGGTGCGTTTGCTGACAACGGTGATGCAATGGATGCTGCAACTGTTACGACACTTTCAGAACTTCCAAGCAAAGACCAACTTATTGGTCAAATTGTGGACACACTTCTTTCGCCAATCAACGCGATTGCTGGTGGTCTTACGAACGAAGATTTGGAATTTCGAAAAGCAACCAATTAATTTATTTTAGAATATTAACCACTTAAATTTTTAAAGGAGTCAAAAATGGCTGACATTAAAAAATTGGCTGAAGAATTGGTAAAATTAACTATTCTTGAAGCTAACGAATTGAAAGAACACCTCAAAGAGGAATACGGAATTGAACCAGCTGCTGTTGCTGTTGCCGCTACTGCCGGTGCTGCTGACGCTGCTGACGAAAAAACAGAATTTACAGTTACTTTGAAAGACGCTGGTTCACAAAAAGTTGCTGTTATTAAAGCAGTTAAAGAAATCACAGGTCTTGGACTTGGTGAAGCTAAAGCTATCGTTGACGGTGCTCCAGCACCAGTTAAAGAAAAAGTTTCTAAAGATGAAGCTGAAGAAGCTAAAAAGAAACTTGAAGAAGCTGGCGCAACTGTTGAGCTTGCTTAATTTTAATATAAAACTAATCGACCTAATTTAAGATTTTCGAAAATCGCTCAAAATATGGGCGATTTTTGTTTTTTGTAAAAAATATTTTATCGCTATTGACTTTTTTAGATTATTATGTTATTATGTTACCCTAGAGTTTGAGATGACTTTAGGCGAAGGTTATAAAGTCTCATCAAAGGAATCTTATGGAAAAAAACTTAAACAGATCAAAAACTCAACAATATCTTTTAGATAACGCCTATGCTGAATGGGCATTAAACGCGAACAAAGGTTTTCGAAACCAACCATCTTATAGTGAATATTTTACATTAAAACCATCGCTAAAAAATGTTGAAAAAGCAATAGCTGATTTAGATTTATCAAATCTCGCTCTCGTTGATGAAGGGCAACTAAATGATAGTTATAACCCGGATTTAGCACGTGACGGCGGAGGCTATGATCAACCCTGGAAAATATATTCTGATGGAAGTTATGAAATTGTAAGTCACGACTTTAATATTGGCGATTTTGGAATAGGTAATCAAGATCTGACAATTTATATTGATAATGTCAAAGTTGCTGGCGCGCATTATTTGGATTTCGAAGACCCGTATGATAGTAAAGAACTCAAAACTATTTTTTGGGTACGAGATATTCTCGAAAAACAACTAAATCGCAAAAATACTAAAATAGAAGAATAATCATTCTTCTATTTTTAATTACTTTCCGTATCTATGCAATAACCCCAACCACCACCATAAGCATCAGTCTGTACACTTTCGAGTTCGATAGTAACCGCCATTGCTTTTTTAGGTACAGAACCTCCATATTTGAGATAATAGCCGCCTTTATCGCCAGGACTACAAATAACGCCTAATACAATATTCCAGTCACCAGCAGGATGCCAAGCTGATCCAAGTTTACTATATTCTACAATTGTTTCTGTTTTCGAATTAGAGAACGCAAAATCATCAATATGTCCAGGAGGACGGTCATTTAATAGATTACTTTTATTCTAATGTGGTTTAAGTTTTGTCCATGTATTATTGCCATCATAAAAGGTTTTTGACCTTTATTGTGTGATTGAAATTCGATAATCGCAGCAAGTAAATTTATGGCATCGTTTTTTCTTTGTGTGTCTCTTTGCTATCGTTAAAGTGCGGGGAGTGTGCTAAGAACACCATCAAAAAAAATAACCTAGCCACTACAAGAACTAAAATAACTTCAATAATTGTAAAACCATGGTTAAGCTTATGTTTTTTCATAGTTTTAATTATATCACCCCCCTTTTTTTTAAAATCAAGTTTATTGACTAATGTATATTTTTTTGTTAGTATGTTTACATAGATATTTGTTTTAAAAACTTAAAAATTTTAATTAAAAACTGATTTTTATTATAATTCTCATGTATTTAGGAAATAAAATGATTCTTGGGATCGACGAAGTTGGTCGTGGAGCGTGGGCTGGCCCCTTGGTAGTTGGAGCTTGTGTTTTAAATAATGCTAAAATTGAAGGCCTAACAGACTCAAAAGTACTTTCTAAAAAGCAACGAGAGAATTTAGCAAAAGAAATTAATAAAAGTTCTGCAATTATTGGCTTGGGTTGGGTATCTAATAATGAGCTTGATGAAGTTGGTCTAAGCGCTGCTTTAAAATTGGCAACGAGACGGGCGGTCGAAGATGTGCAATTAAAATGCAAAAATCAAAATATTAAATTTGATGAAATTATTATTGATGGTACTGTTAATTTTTTGGCTGGTACACCGCTTGAAAAATACACCTCGACTCTCAAAAAGGCTGATCTGCTAATTTCGAGTGTTTCGGCGGCTGCAATTTGCGCAAAAGTCGCGAGAGACAATTTTATGGCAGAACTTTCGAAAAATCCTGAGTTTTCTTCTTTTGGTTTCGAAGGACACTCAGGATATGGAACCGCAAAGCATAGGGCGGCTTTGGGCAAGTTTGGTGTGAGCAAAATTCACCGCAAGAGTTTTAAACCTATTGCAGAATTTTTGAAAAATACTAAAAATCATAGTAAAAACAGTCCTGAAATTAAAAAAGTTACTACAAAAGAGCTTGGTGATAGAGCGGAGAATCTTGTGGCGGATTTTTTGAAGCAGGAAAAACATGAGATTTTAGAACGAAATTGGAGAACCAAATTTTGTGAAATTGATATCGTTTCGAAATGTGATGGAATTTATTATTTTACAGAGGTTAAATTTAGAAAAAATTCTGATTTTGGTGGGGGTGGAGCTGCGATTTCGAATAGGAAAATTAGACAAATGAAATTTGCAGCAGAATATTTTGCTTACAAAAATAATCTAAAAAATAGCGAAATGCTGCTCGCTGGAGCAATTGTTGAGGACGAAAATTTCGAAAAATTTGATTGGTTTGAAATTACTGATTAGCAATTTTGCAAAATATTTTGCATTGCTGATTTTTCAGAGGCAGTTGCCCAAATTGAGTATTTTTTCTTGATTGAAATTTGACGAGAAATATATTCACAGCGAAAATCTTTATTCGGAGGAAGCCAGGAGGCAGCATCGGAATCACCTTTTTGTTGATTGGCTGAACCGTCTGAAGCTAAAAGGTTTAGTGGATCATTCGCAAATTCAATTCGTTTTTCTTTCGAAAATTGTTGGGCGCCTTTTTGCCAAGCATCAGAAAGTGCAACGACGTGGTCGATTTGAACAGCAGAAGCATTTTGCTTGCGTGAAAAATTAATTTCTTTACCAGTATAAGGATCTTTTAGAGTTCCACTTAAAATTTTACAATCTGAATTTTCTACAGGATTTATTAAATCTCGTTTCAAAATTCGATTTCGCGTGTCGCAACCATTTTCATCTTCCGCCCAACCTTTACCGAATTGATCACGAGAATAGCCAGTTTTTGGTGCGCGACCTTTAACTTCAAGTAAGTTCAGATCAGCTAAAGCGGTTTGATTGTTCGAATTTTTACTGGAATTTATTTTTGAAGCTTGCCAAAAGTCTGGATTTGCTAAAATTGTGATAATTGCAATCAGGGCAATGAAGAATAAGCCAAAAATTCGCCTTTTTCTGAAAATATTTTGCTTTTTACTCATGAAAATATTATAATGGTTATGATATGGTTTTTCAACAGAAATTTTTTTGGCGATCTGTTAGAGTTTTAATTGTTATTGTTTTAGCTGTCGCTTCGTTATTTTTTGCATTTTCGAATCAGCACGTGATTCGTGATTATTTTGCTGCTCAGAAATATAAGCCAGATGCCGAAATTTCGAAAATAGAGAATAGAATTAAGCCAACCACTACTGCGAAGACAGTTTTTTATGCCTCTAATCCAAAGGTTGAAAATTCAGAGGAATTTAACCAGAATTGTAAAAATCATGAAGAAGGATCGGCTATTTTGGGCTGTTATAAATCTAGTGAAATTCATATTTATGATGTTAAAAATTCAAAACTCGACGGAGTAAAAGATGTTACGGCAGCCCATGAGCTTTTGCATGCAATTTGGGATCGAATGAGTTTAAGCGAGAGAGATAGGATTGGTAAGCTCCTAGATGCTGAGTATGAAAGAGTTAAAGATTCAGATTTCGAAAAGTTGATGCAATCCTATGATCGAACCGAACCTGGTGAACGAATCAATGAGCTCCATTCTTTAATTGGAACGGAACAATTAGAACTTTCAAAAGAGCTCGAAGATCATTATGCAAAGTTTTTTGAAAATCGTAAAGCTATTGCTCAAATTTATCAAAGCTATAATAAGAATTTCAAAGACTTAAGGATTCGGGAAAAGACTTTAACGAATGAGCTTGAAAAAATAAAGTCAGAAATTGAGCAGTTAACAAAAAAATATTCCGAAGAGTTGGAATATTTGAATACTGATATAGCTGAGTTTAATAGTGACGCAAAAAATGGTACATATAAAACCCAGTCAGAATTTAACGCCGACCGCGCAGAATTATTGCGAAGAATTCGAAATCTTGAAAATTCAAGACTAAAAATTAATGATTTAGTGAATAGCTATAATTTTAAAATTAATGAATTAAATGAGATTTCCGTTCAACGAAATGAGCTTTATAAAAGTATAAATTCGAATTTAAGTTCGCCAAGTTTATAGTTTTCAAAAAAAAATTATTGTGATAAAATATTAGTTGTGGCGAAGTTTAAAACAAAATTTGTATGTCAAAACTGTGGAGCTTCTTATCCTAAATGGTCGGGAAAATGTGAAAACTGTGGTCATTGGAATACCTTGGTTGAGCAAGTTGAAGAGGCTTTAGGAAGAAACGCAATCAGCAAAGGTGCGAAAACTGGTCGTATTTTGAATGTGCAAGATTTGAACGAAGTTATTTCTGAAAAAAAACAAGAAAGGATCTCGAGCGGTATAAGAGATCTTGATATTGTTTTAGGTGGTGGAATTTTGCCAGCAGGAGTGCTTTTGATTGCGGGACAGCCTGGAATCGGAAAATCTACGCTCTTAATGCAGATCTCAGCTTTTATTGCTGGTTCGAAAAATGTTTTGTATGTTTCAGGCGAAGAATCAGCAGAACAAGTAGCATTACGCGCAAAAAGGCTTGGTTCTTCTGAAGCTAAAAATCTTAAATTTGCTGCCTCAACTTCAGCTGATGATATTTCAGCAACAATTCGTGAGAGTGGTTTTGATCTAGTGATTATTGATTCAATTCAGACTTTGGCGATGGAAGAAATTTCGAGCGCACCGGGAACAGTTTCGCAAATTACGAATTCTTCTAATTTAATAATTCAAGCAGCAAAAAGTTCTGGAACGGCTGTTATTCTGGTTGGTCATATTACAAAAGAAGGTTCAATCGCTGGGCCAAAAACACTTGAGCATCTAGTTGATGTAGTTTTAAACTTCGAAGGTGACCGATATGGTGGCTTTAAAGTTGTGCGTGCAGTTAAAAATCGCTATGGTTCAACTAGTGAGGCGGCGATTTTCGAAATGGTTGATAACGGTTTAAGAATTGTAGAAAACCCTTCGGCGGCGCTTTTAGCTGAGCGCCAAAATACGGATGGCTCGATAATTATGGCAACTCTAGAGGGAACTCGCCCGATTTTGGTTGAGATTCAGGCTTTAGTGACAACCTCAAATTTTGGGTATCCAAAGCGAGCAGCCAGCGGATTTGATATAAATCGCCTCAATTTATTGATCGCAGTTCTTCAGCGACGAACTAAACTTGATCTAAGTGATAAAGATATTCACATAAATGTGGTTGGTGGGTTAAAACTTGATGACCGAGCGGCCGACTTGGCTGTTACGATGGCGATCGCTTCGGCCGCCGCAAAGCGAAAACTCTCTGATGGTGTAGTAGTTTTTGGTGAAGTTGGCTTGGGCGGTGAAATTCGAACAGTGATTCAGGCTGAAAGAAGAATCTCTGAAGCAAAGAAACTTGGATTTAACAATGTTCTTGCTCCAAAAAATTCTTCGAAAGATAGTATTGTGACATCTGTTCGCGATTTGCGAGAAGCTTTAATTAAATATTTACAATAAAGGAAAGTATGGAAACATTTTTACTATTTTTAATTTTATTTATTGTTTGTGGAATTTGGTTTGATTCGAAAAATGATAAACCGTTGATTTCGAAAACAAAAAAACAAGTACTAGTTGACACATCAATTTTGATTGATGGCCGATTTTTAGCAGTAGCAAGAACTGGATTTATTAATTTTGACATTCTGATTCCGCGGAGCGTAGTTGGTGAGCTTCAAATTTTGGCGGATGGCGGTGATGACGAAAAACGAGTTCGTGCAAGATATGGTTTGGATATTATTTCGGCTCTTCAAAATGAAGAAAAAATAACTGTAAGCATTTTGGCGGATGGAAATTCTGCGGCAGAAGGGGTAGATAATCGTTTGATTTCGCTAGCCAAAAAAATGAATGCTGATATCTTAACGGCAGATTACAACTTGAATAAAGTTGCAAAAGTTGAGGGAATTGAAGTTTTAAATATTAATGAGCTAGTGCAGTCGGTTCGTGCAGATTATTTACCGGGCGAAAAAATTATGCTTGAAATTACTCAAAAAGGTAATGAGAAAAAGCAAGGTATTGGACATTTACCTGATGGTACAATGGTTGTTGTTGAAAACGGCGAAAGCTTGATTGGAACAATTAGCGAGGTGGAATTTATTCGTTCACTTCAGACTGCTGCAGGAAAAATGATGTTTGCGCGACCGGTGGGCGTTAAAAAAGCAAAAATCGAAAATACGAAAAGTAAGGGTCGTGCCGTGAAAAGTTCGAAAGTCGAAAGGCCTGCGCAAAATACACAAGTAGAAGTTTCGAAAAAAGATAATGTTGAATCTCGAAGTAAAAAGAATAAAAAGGCGATCAAAGCAAAACCGAGCGCAAAAAATACATCAAAGACTAAGAAAAAAAGCCAAAAAACTAAAACTCAAACTCGTCGCCGAACACAAAAATCAATGGAAGCGAGTTTGGTTGAACTTGCGAATAAAGAATAAGAGAGCAAATATCTGCTCTCTTTTATTTTTTTGATGCCATTGGTATTTTTTGCGAGCGGAGATTTTTTTTAGGGCTAACAACCTGAGTACGATATTTTTTGGATAGAATTTCGTTCTTTCCAGATTTTTTAGTAATTCGGGTTTGACGAGACATTCCTAAGTTTTTTAAAAAGTCTGGTTCGAAAAAGTTTGGAATTCTTTCGAAACGATTAATCTCGGATTGCAGCTTGGATTGAGTTAAGCCTTCGAACATTGCGATTTTGAACATTGCGATTTTGAATATTACGATTAATTTTTTGAATGCTTTTTGTTCTTCTAAAGTGGGTGTAAAAATAATAATCTTAGTCCCATCTTGTAGATCTTGAATATCGTCGTAGTCGCGTAGTTCGATAAAATCTCCTCTGATAATACCAATGAAATGTGCTAAGTTTTTAAGTCTCATTTTTGAGACCTCCTTCATTTGTGATTTTTAAATTATATCATATATATCTTTTTATGTCAATATACGGCTAGATCTTGAAAACAAGTTATTTTTTTGTTAAAATTAGAGAAATAAAAGAAAGGAAAATATGGCTGATTTTAATAAAATTTTAACACCTGGAAATTATCAAGACGGAATTATTAATGTTGTGGTTGAAATTCCTACTGGCTCAACTCATAAAATTGAATGGAATCGCGAATTAGCTGTGATGCAACTAGATCGTGTGGAACCAAAAGTTTTTGCGAAACCTACAAATTATGGATTTATTCCACAAACTCTTGATGAAGATGGCGACGAATTGGATGTTTTGCTTATCACGAATGATCCGCTTACGACTGGAATTTTCTTGGAAGCACGAATTCTTGGTGTGATGAAATTCGTTGATGATGGTGAAGTTGATGATAAAATTATTGCTGTCCCAGCAGATGATCGCGATACTGGTAATGCATATAAAACTTTGGCAGATTTGCCAGAGCAACTTATCAAACAGATTGAATTCCACTTTAATCACTATAAAGATTTGAAAAAAGCTGGCACAACTAAGGTTGAAAAATTTGGTGATATCGAAGAAGCAAAAGAAGTTATTGCGGAATCAATCACTCGCTGGAATGAAAAATAATTATAGATTTGAATTGAGATAGTAAATATAATTATATAAATTAAAAACTGAGCATATTGCTCAGTTTATTTTGATTTTCTCTTTCTATCAGTTTCCATTCTATTGCTGATTATATTGTTGAATATTGAATACATCGGTTTATGAGTTTGTACAATCAATACTCTAAAATAATCTTCTGCATCCAGTTTTCTGATATTTTTCAGAAGATTATCTGTTGCCTCCTTTTTAGGTATGATAACATATCTAGATCCATCATCTCTTAAGCAGCTTTTAATGGATTCGAGAGATGTGTTATCATTAGAGGATAGACTTCTCACTAAAGAGCCTTGTGCGAAAAATGGTAAATAAGTATTTTTCATATGGGTTAAGCTTTGCTTGCTGC
Source organism: uncultured Candidatus Saccharibacteria bacterium (assembly GCA_963517825.1). Taxonomy (GTDB): domain Bacteria; phylum Patescibacteriota; class Saccharimonadia; order Saccharimonadales; family Saccharimonadaceae; genus Nanogingivalis. The sequence continues at coordinate 22,974 of CAUQGB010000003.1, read as the reverse complement.
TTTTTCTAAAAATACAAACTTTAGTTTCTTTCACTATATCAAGGTGTTGTTCTGAAAATCTATTCCTTATGTTGGCTATTCGGCTTGTGTAGTCTTTTTTTATGGGGCTACTTTCCTCAAAATTATCAGCTTTTAGATGATCAAATTTTAATGCCGAAGGTTTTTCGGTTTGGATTATTTGATAGTCCTCCTTGTTTTCTTCTACTGCAAATATAGAGTTAGTCAGCTTTTGTGATTCGAAAATGAAAGTACATATTTTATCTACTTTCATTTCGAGCGAATCTATTCTTTGACTTTGCTCTTCATACGCAGATGCGGCAATTTCCTTAAACATAGACAGTAATTTGTCTAATTCTCTCAACGGTTCTTGTGCCATGTTAGCACCTCCTAAAAAAATCGAAAATCAATTTGAAATGTTCAACTTTCGTATTTTTATATATTACAATATTTATCTATAAAAGTCAAGTGGAACAATTGATTTTTTTGGGAATTTATGTATAATTAATATATGGAAAAAGCTGAACTCTTAAGAATTTCGAAACCGTTTTACTCTACAGAAGATATAAAAAAATTAGAAGAAGCCATTGATTTTGCAACCGAAAAACATAAAGGCCAAATGCGAAAATCGGGCGAAGAATATATTACGCATCCCTTGAAAGTTGCAAGTTTTTTGGTTGAATGGGGTATGGATATTGATACGATTATTGCAGGGGTTTTGCACGACGTTGTAGAAGATACGGAAACACCACTAGATGAAATTGAAGAACATTTCGGCAAAGATATTGCTTTTTTGGTTGATGGTGTGACTAAGGTTGGGAAGGCGCGTGCAGGAATGGGAAATCTCGAAACATATCTTCCTCAGACGAAAGATAATCTTTCGAAATTACTGATTGCAGTCGGGCAAGATGTTCGTGTAGTGATTATTAAATTGGCAGATAGGTTGCATAACGTTCAAACTTTGCAATATATGTCGCCGGAAAAGCAGAAGAAAATTGCCCGTGAAACTTTGGATGTTTTTGCACGAATTGCTGACCGATTAGGAATGGGGCGAGTTCGAATGCAGATGGAAGAGCAAGCTTTTTTGTATTTAAACCCAAAAGAATATAAACGGCTTGAAAATGAAATTCGAAAGCGTCTCGGTAAAAGTACACGAAAACTAGGAAAAGTTCGAGAAGAAGTTGAGCAAGAATTGAAAAAGGCTGGTTTAGATTTTGAAATTTCTGGCCGCGTAAAAAGTGTTTATTCGCTTCATAAAAAATTAAAAAAGACAAAAGGTGATATTGACCGAGTTTATGATTTGATGGCTCTGCGGATTATTGTAAATTCGAAAGATGATTGTTATCGTGTTTTGGGGATTTTGCACTCAATTTATAAACCAATGATTGAACGAATCAAAGATTATATTTCAATGCCAAAGCCAAATGGCTATCAATCATTACATACGACTGTGATCACACCTTCGAAATTAATTGCAGAGTTTCAGATTCGAACACGCGACATGCATGAATTTGCCGAGCGCGGTTTGGCGGCGAGTTTCCATTATCATGAACAGAAATCGAGTAAAGATTACATTTCTGGGGCTACTTCGAAAAAGCGGAGTGAAGTTAAAGGCAACGGCGGGCTTTCAAACGAATTACAGTGGATTGTTCAGCTCCAAGATGTGGCGCAACGCTTAAGAGATGGTGAGGAAATTGACCCAGAGCAGCTTCAGATTGATATTTTTGGCGATAGAATTTTTGTTTATTCACCAAAGGGCGATATTTATAATCTACCAGAGGGTGCATTGCCACTTGATTTTGCCTATATGGTGCATAGCGATATTGGTAAACATGCTTATGCTTTTCGGGTTAATGAGAAAATTCACGCTTTTGATAAGCCTCTTGAAAAGGGTGATGTTGTTGAAGTCTTGACGCGAAAAAATTCTGAGCCAAAAATTGATTGGCTGGAATTAGTGAAAACTTCGCACGCGAGAATTAAGCTTCGCTCGCAACTTCGCCAAAGAGGTGATTTAGAACCAACCAAAAATGCAGAGGCAATTAAAGCAAGAAAATCTAGCGAGAAATAGAAAAAATAAAAAGACGTTCGGGTGAATGTCTTTTTTGCTAAAGATTTTTACTTATTTTTTTCTTCAAGTTTTATTATTTTATCTCTGTTACTATATATTTCAACCATCGTATTCCAATAATTCTCTTCAGAGCCTTTGTAGTGCCAAATAAATAATCCAGTTAATATAGTTAACCATATAAAAGCTAACATTATTGATGAAATAATTACAATATCTTTTTTACTTTGTGGCTTTTTCATATATTCTCCTTTATGTTAAAAATGAGTAATTTTAAGTCTTACTCAGGACTATTTTGTTAGGAGCGAGGAAGAACCGTTCTCTAACCGTAATGACCTCCCTGATTTACCCAGATTGGTATATTGTCGCCTTGCCGATATGTCCAGTTGAAACCGTGGGCATTTATAGCCCATGATTGAAGCGTGCCATTTACACCTACATCGGCTTTCCATTTTTTACCTTGAGTGTCCTATCTCCACTCATATTGGTTGTTTTCTTTATTATTCCACTAATGTGTCTATTCCGATTGGTCGACTTTAATGCGAGCCCACACACTAATCATCTGATTTCTGTTCGAAAATCCTCCTTGAAATATACTATTTGCTGATTTTTTATGTCAACACAACAATTAATAGCATAAGCTTAATCAAAAGTCAACGATTTTAATTCTAGATTTTTGAAAGCGTTTATGTTAAAATAGATTTAGGAAATTTAATAAAAAAGGAGACGAAATGTCTAAAAAAATTGCAATTAATGGATTCGGGCGAATTGGTCGCAATGCTTTTAAATTAGCTTTCGAAAGAGATGATATTGAAGTTGTTGCTATTAACGATTTAACAGATACAAAAACTCTAGCTCATCTCTTAAAACATGACTCAACTTATGGAACTTATCATCATGACGTTTCTTATGATGATAATTCGATTTTTGTTGCCGGAAAACAAATTCGTGTTTTAGCGGAAAAAGACCCAGCACTTTTGCCTTGGGGAGAATTTGGTGTTGATGTTGTTATTGAAGCGACCGGATTATTTGTTCAACCAGAAAAAGCTCGAGCGCATATTAATGCTGGCGCTAAAAAAGTTGTAATTTCGGCTCCGGCAAAAGGTGAAGGTGCAAAGTTTATTGTGCTTGGCGTGAACGAACATGAGCTCACTCGTGAAGATGATATTATTTCGAATGCAAGCTGTACGACAAACTGCATTGCGCCTGTTATGGCAGTTCTTGAACGAGAATTTGGAATTGAAAAATCTTTAATGACAACTGTTCATTCTTACACTGCTAGCCAGCGAATTTTAGATGCTCCTGCAAAAGATTTGCGAGAAGCTCGTTCTGCGGCTGAGAATATTGTTCCAACAACAACTGGTGCGGCAATTGCAACCGCAAAAGTTATTCCTTCTTTGGTTGGTAAATTCGACGGTCTTTCTGTGCGTGTTCCAACCGCGGTAGTTTCGTTAAGTGATATTACTGCTGTTTTGAAAAGGAATACCACAAAAGAAGAAATTAATAAAGTATTTAAGCGTGCCGCAGCCGATCCTTTTTATCAAGGTATTTTAACTGTAACTGAAGAACCTCTTGTATCTACGGATTTCAAGGGAAATTCCCACAGTTCTATCGTTGACCTTGAACTAACTAATGTTGTTGGTGGCAATTTGGTTAAAGTCGTTGCTTGGTACGATAACGAGTGGGGATATTCAAACCGATTAGTAGAAATTGTCGCTGACGTTGCGGCTAATATTTAAGGAGTGATGTGAAGATTTTTCTTGGCGCAGACCACAGAGGTTTTTACTTAAAAGAGAAAGTTTTTAAATACTTAAAAGAGGGTGGATATGATGTCGAAGATATCGGTGGTTTTGAATATGACCCAAATGATGATTTTCCTGAATTCGCTCGTGTGGCGGTTTCGAAAATACGAGCCAATGAAAAATATGATCCAAGAGCAATTTTGATTTGTGGTGGCGCTCAAGGAATGGGAATGGCAGCGAATCGTTTTAAAGGTATCCGTGCATCTGTTGTTTGGGAATCGGAAGAGGCTAAATGGACTCGCAATGATAATGATAGCAATGTGATTTGTTTGCCGGCTCGAGTTTTTGATAAAGATGAAGCTGAAGCTAAGTGGAAAGAAACAGTTGATGTTTGGCTAAAAACTCCATTTGCAGCTGCTCCAAGATTTGTAAGAAGAAATAAACAGATTGATGAGGTATAGATGTCGATAATAACACCAGCAATTTTAGCAACCAATCCAGATGAATATAAAGCTCAGGTTGAGACGATTTTTCCTTTTGCTGAGAGGGTTCATATTGATGTGACAGATGGCGAATTTGCGCCTAATTTAACGTTACCCGAAACGCAAATTTGGTGGCCTCAAGAATGGAAGGTCGATATTCATATGATGGTCGCTCGCCCAAGCGAACATATTGATACAATTATTCAACTTAACCCGAATATGGTTATTTTTCATGCCGAAGTTGAGGAAGATTTAGTGCCAATTTTCGAAAGGCTTAAAAATGAAACAATGATTAAACCTGGTTTAGCTTTGCTTCGTTCAACGGTTCCAGAAACTGTCGCGCCAGCAATTCAAGCGGCTGAGCATATTTTGATTTTTAGCGGAAATTTGGGCGAAATGGGTGGTCGTGCAAGCATGATGCAGCTTGAGAAGATCCGCTTAATTAAAGAGATTAACAGCAATGTTGAGATTGGCTGGGATGGCGGAGCTAATCTTTCGAATATTTTTAATTTGACGCAATCTGGTGTTGATGTCGTAAATGTTGGCTCAGCAATTATGAATTCACAAAATCCTGAACAAAGCTACAAGCAGATGGAGGCTGAGATTAACCGAAAAGGGGCAATTTAAAAGTGAATTTGCCAAAAATTCTTTCAATTGGAGCGGCTACTCAGGATGTTTTTTTGAGTAATTCACCTGAATTTCGTTTGATTTCAATGGCAGAGAACCAAGATGTAGTTGAATTCCAGCTCGGTTCGAAAATTGATATTCAAAATATTGATATTTCGAGTGGTGGTGGTGCTACTAACGCTGCAACAACTTTTTCGAGGCAAGGTTTGATTTCAAGTTTTATGGGCGTGGTTGGAGAGGATTCTTCGGGCGAACAAATTTTAAAAATGCTTGATGAAGAATCCATTGATACTTCGCGTGTTGAATTTTCGAAAAGATTTAATACAGATTATTCAACTATTATTTTAGCGCCAAATGGTGAACGAACAATTTTAACTTATCGTGGTGCCTCGGAACATGTCTACGCTGAAAATTTTGAATTAAAATATGGTGAATTTGATTGGATTTATGTTTCGAACTTAGCCGGTAGGTTTGATGCGCTCCTGAAAATTTTTAAAGAAGCTATAAAAAAGGGTGCGAAAATAGCGTGGAATCCTGGCAGGAAAGAACTTCAAGAGCCTGAAAAAGTTCGAACTCTGCTTCAAGATGTTGAAATTTTAATTGTAAATAAAGAGGAAGCAAGTTTAATTTTTGAGGGAGTTTCTGCTGAAGAGCTAGTTCAACATGCTTGTAGTTTTGTGGAAGTTGTAATTTTGACGGATGGAGCAAACGGTGTTTGGGTTGCTTCGAACGGTAAAATTATCCGCGCCGGAATGTATGAGGACGTGCCGTCACTAGATAGAACTGGTGCTGGCGATGCATTTGGCTCGGGCTTTGTTAGCCAGTGGGCTCAAGGTGCCGACATTAAGCAGAGTATTCTATTTGCTAGCGCGAATTCGACATCTGTAATCCAATATATGGGTGCAAAAAAAGGAATTTTATATAAAAATACCGAGCTTCACTCGATGCCAATGCAGGAGATTAAAATATGAAAATCTATAAATTAACAGAGCTTTTGGGTTTAGAAGGCGCTTATGCGAGGAAATTCGATTTTGGTGTTTCGAAAATAGAAGCTAAAAAACCAGAATCAAAGAGCGTTTCGGCTCAAATTATGGCAGAATTATATCGAAAATCGCACGAAATTGAGCACGAATTGGGATTTTCTGGCGATAATATTTTAATGATTGAAGCGTTTTTGGCGTTAAAAAACCAGTTGAAGAACGAAGATTTTTGGCGAAAATTTGGTAATTCGATATTTTTTGCAGAAGACGGCTTAGTTTCGGTAAACAGAAAAGATGTTGAAATAAATAAGCGAATAATGAATTTAGCCGAACATTCAAAAACTTTTTTCGAAAAAGACTTAAAGCAGCAAATTCTTGAAGAATATCAGCGGGAATTTTCGAATTATTCAATTCAACAAATAGAAGAAAAATTATTTTAAAAGGAGAAAAATGAGATATCAGATTTGTGTTTCAGGAGCGGCAACTGGTGATAGTGTTTTGGCTTCGCGAGATTTAGCTTTTAAGCTCGGGCAAGAGATTGTTCGGCAGGGGAAGATTTTAACAACTGGCGCAACGGTCGGTTTACCGCATCACGCTGCTTTGGGCGCTGTGAGTGTTAAAGGTCGAACAGGCTTGAGTATTGGCTTCTCACCAGCCTCAAGTTTTCGGCAACATGTAAATACCTATAAATTACCGTTTAAGCCTTTTGATTATATTAATTTTACGGGAATGAGTTATGTTGGGCGTGATACGCATTTGGTTCTTTCGAGTGATGCGGTGATTACGGTTGGTGGTCGAATGGGCTCACTTCATGAACTTGCAACTGCTTTGGAATCTCGCAAAGTTTGCGGTATTTTGCTTGGAAGTACAGCGCTTGCTGATTATGTTCCAACACTTCTTCAAAATGTTGAAGCGCCGGGAACGAAAGATATAATCTACGACAACAACCCAGAACGACTCGTTCGAAAAGTGATTGCAAGACTTGATGAGAAAAATTCAGATTTCATTGCGCCACGAGACGATGAACATCTTTCAGAAAAGCGCTCTGGAAACGGATAAAACTAACCGCTCAATTTGGGCGGTTTTTGATTTTTGCGTGAAGCGATTGACTTACAGAAATGAAAACAATATAATTGAGATAGAAATACATAATAATGAAAGTGGTTATAAATGAGTAAAATAAATTTAAATTTAATAGATAGGCCAGCTTTATTTGAGATGGCTGAATATATTAGAACTGTTAAGGATGGTAGGGCTAATGAGCCCAGAATTAATCCTCTACCATATTTTTTTTATTAGTGTTATAATTGGTTTAATTAATAAGATTCTTCTTCCTATGGGTTTACTGAGTAATTATGGTCCTGTTGTAATGATTAGTTTTTTGATTTTTATTTGTCTTTTTAGTTTATCCTTATTTCTTGATTTTCGTAGGTTGAATGATATAGGAGTTGATGAGAGGCGGGGAAATATACTAGTTATGATAAATGGCTTCGCTATGCTATTCTCCTCTCTATTTTTTATTTTTTATAAATCGACAGATGTCTCCGGTTCTGAAGCTACTATTGGTCATAGTTTTATATATATCTGTATTATGTACGGAATGTTTATGTGGTTATTCCTTATTTATACTCCAACGGATAGCTCTTATGTAAAAAGAATTTGTAAGGGTTTTTATGATGACTCACAAATTGCTGAAGCATATAGATATGTAATGAGTGAAAGGGAAAATATTTTAAATTTTAAAGACGAAAGCGATTCTTATAGTAGTAAACTCCGAGAAGTTAAAAAGCTCTATGATGAAGGAATTTTGACTAAAGAAGAGTTCGAAAAAGCAAAAAAGAAAATTTTAGATATATAACTAGCTTAGCCGCTCAAAATGGGCGGTTTTGCTTTTTAATAAAATATATTATAAAATATAAATAATGAAATATCGCGAGTTTAAATTAAAATCAAAATATCAGCCCACCGGAGATCAACCGCAGGCAATTTCACAATTAGTTGAGGGTTTAAAGAAAGGTGAACATGAACAAACCTTGTTGGGTGTAACTGGCTCAGGCAAAACTTTTACAATGGCAAATATTATTCAAGCCACTCAAAAACCAACTTTAATTTTGGCGCATAATAAAACTCTTGCTGCTCAGCTTTACGGTGAGTTTAAAAAGTTTTTTCCTGAAAATGAAGTTCATTATTTTGTGAGCTATTTTGATTATTACCAACCAGAAGCTTATATTGCAAGTACGGATACATATATTGAAAAAGATTCGCGAATAAATGAAGAGATCGAAAAACTTAGACACGCTGCAACCGAGGCGTTGTTAACTCGGAGCGATACGATTATTGTTTCGAGCGTTAGCTGTATTTACGGCATCGGTTCGCCGGCAAGCTATATGCAAATGGCGTTACATATCAAACCTGGAATGCGGTATAACCGAGATAAATTTTTGAGACATTTGAAGGATATTCAATATGAACGAAACGATGTTGATTTTTCTCGCGGAACTTTTCGGGTTCGTGGTGATACGATAGATATTTTCACTGCGGGATCGGATTTGGCAGTGCGGGTGGAATTTTTTGGTGATGAAATCGATAGACTAATAATCACCAATCCACTCACAGGTGAGATTCTTGAAAAACCGCAATTTTTTGATATTTTTCCGAACTCTCACTATGCTACGCCAAAAGAAATTATTGATCGAGCAATTCCACAAATTGAGAAGGAATTTTATGCGAGATATGAATATTTCGAAAAAAACAAAAAATATCTTGAGGCGCAACGATTAGCTCAGCGTACAAAATATGACCTTGAAATGCTTCGAGAAACTGGATTTGTAAAAGGTATTGAAAACTATACGCGATATTTAACCGAGCGCGCACCTGGTGAGCAACCCGCAACTTTGCTGGATTATTTTCCGGATGATTTTTTGCTTTTAGTTGATGAGTCGCACATGACTCTACCACAAGTTCGAGGGATGTTTAACGGTGACCGAGCGCGTAAAACTGTTTTGGTGGATAATGGTTTTCGCTTGCCCTCGGCTCTCGATAACCGACCTTTGACTTTTGATGAATTTTATAAACATATTAATCAGGCGATTTATGTTTCGGCAACCCCTGGCGATTTTGAGCTTGAGCATTCACCAAAACCAGCTCAGCAAGTTATTCGTCCAACGGGACTATTAGACCCTGAAATTGAAGTTCGAAAAATTGAAGGTCAAGTTGACGATTTAATGGAGGAAATTCAAAAACGGATTTCGAAAGGTCAGCGAGTTTTGGTTACAACTCTGACTAAGAGGATGGCTGAAGATTTGAGTGGATTTTTGGAAGAAAACGGGATAAAAACAGCGTATATCCATAGCGAAATTGACACCTTGGAGCGTGGTGATATTTTGCGTGATTTACGCGAAGGAACTTATGATGTTCTCGTTGGAATTAATCTTTTGCGTGAGGGTTTGGATTTGCCAGAGGTTAGTTTGGTTGCAATTTTAGATGCGGATAAAGAAGGTTTCTTGCGTTCAGAAAGTGCATTAATTCAAACGATCGGGCGAGCAGCTAGGCACGAAGAAGGAAAAGTGATTATGTATGCCGATAAAATAACTCGTTCAATGAAGCTTGCGATCGACGAAACGAATCGGCGACGAGAAATCCAAAAAGAATATAATTTAAAAAACAATATTACACCGAAAAGCGTTGCGAGTGAAATTAGCGAAGGTTTGCGCGCAATTATTCCGCAAAAAGATAAAAGACCAAAACTGGACTTAAGAAAAATTCCGCGTGAAGAATGGGATAACTTGATTCAAGATTTAACAAACCAAATGAATCTTGCCAGTGTGAATTTGCTTTTCGAGGAGGCGGCAGATTTGCGAGATCAGATTGTGGAAATTCGAAAGAAGATGGCGTAAAAAATAACCCTTTTGGGTTATTTTTGTAATTGAGTTTTGATTTTTTCTATTTCTGCTTGAGAATTTATTGTCTTTTTATATAGGTCGTCAAAAGCATCGGTTGCTCGCGAATAGATAAAAATAATTGCTATTGTATTTAAAATTGTGATTACTATTAATGCTATAAGTCCTATTTTTAATGATTTTTTCATAAATATCCTCTCTGTTAAACATAAAAAAGAGAGCAGTTTTAGTCTTACTCAGGACATTGAAGGGATTTTATCTTGAAGGCGATACATTTATTACGTTGGTTTTGTGCCAATAACTGTAGCCAGTGTTGACTTGAACAGCTCTTCCTTGATTATAATTCCATCCAGATTTGATATTGGAGCCCCACCTTTGCGGCGTTCCTCCAACTCCTACATGAACTTGATAAGGTTTACCTTAGGTATCGTAATACCAAGTTCTATTACTTCCTGAGCCGCGGAGTTCTGCTCAGCCTGAGCGTCCACCTTGAACTTCTACCCACATATCTACGATAGGCCGTCTGTTTCCATCAAATACATTACCACCAGCCGCATAAACTGGTTGTGTCGTAATAAGGCTTGTTGCAACTACTGAAGCAGCTACTACTGCACCACCAAATAAAAACTTTTTGAACTTCATAAGAAATTCCTCCTTTGAAATGTGCCATGTTTTCAAAATACGAAAACATAAATATTATAACATACGCAAAACCAAAAAAAACAATATTTTTTATGCTTATTTTCAACACTTTAAAAATATTTAAAAAAGTGATATACTTGTTGATATGGAAAGAATATCAAAAGACGAAGTTAAGCATTTGGCGGAGCTTTCGAGTATTTCGCTAAGTGAAGAAGAAATTTCGAATCTTCAAACTGATTTGGGGAATATTGTTGAATATATCGAGCAACTTAGTGAACTCAATACAGATGGTGTTGAGCCGACCTATTCGGTTTCGAAAAATCAAAATGTTTGGCGCGAGGATGAAATTAATGATTACGGTGTTAAGCGAGATGAACTTTTAAAGCTTGCTGGTAAAAATGTTGAAGATAATCAGGTGAAAGTTCCAAAGGTTTTATAGGAGAATTATGACGAATATTTTTGAAATTAGGGAGCAGATTTTGAGCGGAAAGAAAACCGCTGTTGAATTTGTTAAAGAAGCGATTTCGAAAGCTAAAGAAATTGAAAAATTTAATGCTTTTACGAGTTTAACTGAGGAGCTAGCTTTGGCGCGTGCTCAAGAAATTGATGAGAAAATTTCGAAAGGTGAAAAAGTTGGTGAATTAGCTGGTGTTCCTTTTGTTGCAAAGGATAATTTTTTAGTTTTTGGTTCACCTTCAACAGCTTCAAGTAAAATGTTGGAGAATTTCGAAACACCAATTCAAGCGACTGCGGTTGAAAAACTTGAAAAAGCGGGTGCTATTTGTATTGGAAAATCGAATTTGGACGCTTTTGCGCATGGTGGCTCAACGGAAAACTCAGCTTTTGGCGTAACAAAAAATTCAGTCGATGAAACTCGTGTTGCGGGTGGATCATCTGGTGGATCGGCAGTAGTCACGGCGCTCGATGTTGTGCCTTTTGCGCTGGGAACAGACACTGGTGGATCGATTCGTCAGCCTGCCAGCTTTAATGGTGTTTATGGTGTGAAGCCGACTTATGGAACGGTTTCGCGATTTGGTGTTGTAGCGATGGCATCTTCAACTGATACGATTGGTGTTTTTGCGAAGACTGCTAAAGAGAGTGAACTTGTAATGCGTGTAATGGCAGGGCTTGATTCTCGCGATGCGATGACTTTGCCAGATTTTTGGCAAGAAGAATCTGCACCTCAAAAAGCTAAAATTGGTGTTGTTAAAGAGTTCTTGGGTAAAGGTGTTGATCCTGAGGTTCGAAAAACTACCGAGGAATATATTGAAAAAATGCGAAAAGCTGGCCATGAAATTATGGAAGTTTCTTTGCCTATGAGTAAATATTCTTTGGCAATTTACTATATTGTTGTACCAGCAGAGGTTTCTTCGAATTTAGCGCGATATGATGGAATTCGTTATGGATTACGTTCGAAAAATGCAAAAAACTTGGGTGAGGTTTTCGGAAAGTCTCGCGATGAAGGTTTTGAAGCGGAAAATAAACGCCGAATCATGATTGGTTCATATGTACTTTCGAGTGGATTTTATGATGCGTATTATCTAAAAGCTCAAAAAGCGCGAACTTTATTAATTGATGAGTTTAATAAACTTTTCGAAGAAGTTGATTTTTTGGTTGGCCCAGTTGCTCCAACTCCAGCTTTTAAAATTGGTGAAAATGCGCATGATCCAGTAAAAATGTATCTTGCGGATATTTTAAGTGTGCCGGCGTCGCTTGCGGGATTGCCTGCGGTTTCGGTTCCGGCTGGAAAAACGGAAAACGGTTTACCTGTCGGCGTTCAAATTATTGGAAAAATGGAGTCGGATGCGAAAATTTTAGCTTTGGCTGATGATTTGGAGGATAATTGATGGATTTGGTAATTCTTTCGGTTTCTATTCTGATTTGTGCTGCACTTTTGTTTTTCTTTATTGGAATTACAAAAACGGAGAAAATCCAACTTGATAAATTGAAATTTCAGGGAGATTGGTTGAAGATTGAGAATTCGATTAAAAAAGATGAGCCAGCGACTTGGCATTTGGCATTAATCAATGCTGATAAATTGGTTGATACTGCAATGCGAGAATTGCGAATTTCTGGACAGACGATGGGTGAGCGATTGAAGAATTCGAAAGATAAATTTTCGAGTCCGAATTCAATTTGGCACGCACATAAACTTCGAAATGTTATCGCACACGAAAATGACGCACAGATTAATTTCGACCAAACGCGCCGTGCAATGAATAGTTTTAAACAGGCTTTGAAGGATTTAGGAGCAATTTAATGGAAGATATTTTAAAAAAATACGAAATGACGATTGGTATTGAATGTCATGTTCAGCTAAAAACAAAAACCAAACTTTTTAGCGGTAGCGATAATGATGCACGCGAAAAATCACCAAACGAGGCAACTTCGCCGATTGATTTCGGTTTGCCTGGAATGTTACCGGTTCTAAATAAAGAGGCGGTTCGTTTGGCTGTTCGTGCGGGAAAAGCATTAAATGCGAAAATCGCTAATGTTAGCCGATTTGACCGAAAGCATTACTTTTACCCAGATCTACCAAAAGGTTATCAAACTTCACAGCTTTATCAGCCAATTATTGGTGAGGGTGAGATTATTGCTCCACTTTCGAATGGTAAAAATGTGAGAGTTCGAATTGAGCATGCTCATTTGGAAGAAGACGCTGGAAAATTAACACATTTTGGCGATCATTCTTTGGTTGATTTAAATCGAGCCGGAACTCCTTTAATTGAAATTGTTTCGATGCCTGATATTCATTCAGCTGAGGAGGCGCGAGCATATGCTGAAGAATTACATAAGCGAATGGTTTTTGCAGATGTGACAAATGGTGATTTATATCAAGGAAATATGCGTTTTGATGTAAATATTTCAGCGCGAAAATTTGGTGAAGAAAAGCTTGGAACGCGAACTGAAATTAAAAACTTAAATAGTTTTCGAAGTGTAGAGCGTGCAGCTCAGTATGAATTTGAACGTCAAGTTAAGTTACTCGAAAAAGGTGAAAAAATTAAGCAGGAAACCCGCGGTTGGCTTGACGACGAGCAAAAAACAGTTTTGCAACGAAGTAAAGAAGAAGCTCAAGATTACCGATATATGCCCGATCCAGATATTCCACCGATTGTTTTGAGTGATGAAGAAATTTCGAAAATGCAGGCGCAATTTCCAATTATGCCAGATTATTTTCGCGAAAAATTTAGTGTTTTCGGGCTTGATAGTTCTGTGGTTGAATACGCCTTGAGTGATTATCGAATCGCTGAACTACTCCTTGCGACTTGGGGTGATGGTCCTTGGGAGAATGGACAGGAGAATGCGTTAGAGACTATTAGAGAGTTCCTACCAGAATACACACTTGAAGAACATAAAGAAAATATGAAGCGAATCTTTAATTGGTTTGCTTCAACACCAAGCGAAGAACTCGATATGAATAAAGTTTATAAAGGTTATGTTGGTCCTCGCCGATTAACTCTTTTGGCTCACTTAGTCCACGATAAAAAAGTAAGCTCTAATGGTGGTCATCAAATTTTCTTGGCAATGCTTGATGATGAAAATCTAGAGTTTATGCCGGAAAAGATTGCTGAAAAAATGAATTTACTTCAAGTTTCGGATGAGGGTGCTATTGCAAAAATCGTTGATGAGGTTTTAGCGGACTCAGCTTCACAAAAAGCAATCGAAGATATTCGAAATGGTAATGATAAAGCAATCGGCTTTTTGGTTGGTCAGATTATGAAAAAGTCACAAGGTAAGGCGAATCCAGCTTTGGCACAAAAATTGATTCGTGAAAGGTTATAAGTGGAAGAAAAATTTGAATTTCAAGCTAATTTTAATGGCGATAAAAATATTGCTGGTAGTTTGATTTTTTCAGCTAACGGGATAGAGTTCTATGAAGATTTTGCTCTATCTCGCCCGCTTGAGATCTGTTTAAAACCGAATGAAATTCAAGAGATTAATTTTATTGATACTGCTGACGAAGTTTATCAACCGGGAATTTTTCGAATTCTATTTTTAGGAATGTTAGCTTTTGGCCGCCCAAAAAATTGGCAGAAGAAATCTTGTCGAATCGAGGTTGAAATGCTCGATGGAAGTCTTTATTATTTTACTATAAATGGATATTCTTCATTAGATATTCGAACTCAAGTAAACAAGATTATATCGGGATATTTTTAGATTTTTTCAAAAAAGTATTGACATAAGAATTATTTTATGGTAAAATACAAAATAGATTTGGATAAAATCAAAAAATAAATAAAATAAAAAATTAAAAAGGAGAAGAATGAGCTCGGCTGCAGAAATATTAGTTGTTTTTCTTTCTATAGCTCTTGCGGTTTTCATCACGCTTGGAATTATTACTTTTATTCTAGTAATTCGTGTAACTCGCCAAATTGGTGATGTTGCAGAAAAAATGCAAAATATAACAGCAAGTATTGATGGAATCGCACAAAATGTCGCTCAGGTGACTTCACCGATAATCATCGGAAAAACAATTTTTGACATTTTTAATAAATTTAAAACTAAAAAGGAGAAAAAATAATGAGTAAAAAATTTGGATTAGGATTAGCGGTTGGTGCTTTAGTTGGTGCAGTTGCTGGAATTTTAACCGCTCCTAAAAGTGGCGAAGAAACTCGAAAAGATTTAAAATTAAAAGCTAAAAAAGTTGCTGATGTAGCCACGCAAAAAACCGGTGAAGTTGCTGAAAACGCAGGCGAATTTGTTGAAGAAACTAAAGAAAAAGTTACTGAATTTGCCGAAGGTGCTAAAAGTAAAACTGGCGAAGTTGTAGAAAATGCAAAAAAAGAGGCTGGTAAAATTCAAAAACGTGCCCTAAATACTTTCGAAGGTGCTAAAAAAGGTTTTGAAAAGAAAGTTTAATTATAGAAAATCGCTCAATCAAATTTGAGCGATTTTTATTTTGCTAGTCAATGAGTATAAAATTATTTTTGCCTTTTTTGAGTAGACCTTTTTCAGTTATTTGAATATCCTCTTGGAGTTTATTGCCGTTAAATGAAATTGAATTTGCTGAAATTAACCTTTTAGCCTCACCTTTGCTTTTAGCAAAATTCGTTTCGATCAATATTTCGCTAACAGTTTTATCTTTTGTAGCAACAGGAATTTCATATTTTAATACTTCGATTTCAGCTTTATTTAGATTTTCGAAAGTTTTTCCGCCAAAGAGAACTTCTGTCGCAGAAATTACATTTTTTGCAACTTCTTCGCCATGAACAATTTCTACAACATTTTTTGCCAATGCTTTTTGAGCAATTCGCAAGTGCTGATTCTCCTGATGATTTTTTTCGATTGTTTCAATTTCTTCTTTCGAAAGCGTTGTTAGAATTTTTAGATATTCGAAAACACTTTGATCATCTGAATTGAGAAGGAATTGATACATTTTAAATGGTGATGTTTTTGAAGCGTCAAGCCATAAAGCTCCACCTTCTGACTTACCGAATTTTCGGCCAGTTGCGCGATTGATAAGTAATGGTGCGGTCATTGCGAAAACTTCAGCGCCTTCTTTTTTTCTAATTAAGTTTACACCTGAGAGTAAGTTTCCCCATTGGTCACTTCCGCCAATCTGAAGAGAAACGCCTTTGTTTTTATATAGATGCCAAAAGTCATAACCCTGGAGAAGTGTGTATGTAAATTCCGCGAAACTTAATCCGCTACCATTATTTATTCTACTTTTGAAAAAATCTCGGCTTGTTAAATCTGCCATGTTGAAATTTTTTCCAGTGTCACGTAAGAAGGGAATTAGTTTTATTTCTGAAAGCCAATCGGCATTATTTACTACTTCAAAATCTTGTCCAGCAAAAAGTTTCGAAACTTGAGATTTGAGAGCTTCAGCATTTTTAGCTACTATTTCAGATGAGAGGAGTTGGCGCTCTTCAGTGTCGCGCATATCACCAATCATTCCAGTTCCGCCACCAATCAGAAGGACTACTTTATGACCATGGTCAAGAAACCTCCTAACCATCATATATACGCTTAAGTGCCCAATATGAAGGCTATCAGCAGAAGGATCAGCGCCGAGGTAGATAATTCTTTTTTTGCTATCTAAGACTTCTGGATCTTGAAAAGTGGTTTGATTCCAGAAACCACGCCATTTTAACTCTTCTGATAACTTCATATTTTCTCCTGTTATTATATTTTATATTAGCTATTTTAGCATAAAAAAAGCTTTTTTTCCAGCACTATAAAAAATCTTGAAAACCATAAGCAATTGCGATATAATTAAATATGATATGGATAGAAGAAAGACGCCTAATAAAAATAGGAAATCTGTAGAAAAGCGATATATTTCAAAAAACATAAGTTCGCCCAAAAAGCAGAATAACCTAAGTTTATATACAAATTTAGCTCATCTAAGGAAGGAAAAAAAAGACTCAAAAGCTCGTGAGCGAGCAGAATATCTTGCGAGTTTACCAAAAGACCCTGTGAAGAGATTTTTTTATCGCCTTCATCCAAAACGAGTTTTGAAGTATTGGTTTAGTAAGCGCGGTCTATTTATGGCTTTAAAGATTTTCGCGATAGTCATTATTGTTGCTGGGGTTGGGATTGCGGCAGCTTTTGCTTATGTTTCGAAAGATTTAAATCAGATCAAGCCAGAAGAGTTAGCTAAGAGGGTTCAAACTACAGTTTCGAAATATTATGACAGAAATGGTGAGCTTTTATGGGAGGATAAAGGTTCTGGTGATTATAAATTAGTTGTTGATAATTCTGAGATTTCAGATTATGTTAAAAAAGCAACTGTCGCTATTGAAGATCGAGATTTTTATAAGCACAAAGGTGTTGATTTGACTGCCATTATTCGTGCTTTTGTTAATAATTTTAAAGGTGGAGCAACTCAGGGTGGTTCAACCTTAACTCAACAGTTAATTAAGCAAGTCTATTTCTCGAACGAATCAAACGAACGTGGATTAAGTGGAATTCCTCGAAAAATTAAAGAGATGATTCTTGCAGTTCAGGTTGAACAAATGTATAATAAAGACCAAATTCTTTCGTTATATCTAAACGAATCTCCTTATGGCGGTCGTCGAAACGGGGTTGAGTCTGGTGCTCGAACATACTTTGGCAAAAGTTCAAAAGAATTGACTCTGGCTGAGGCTGCATTATTAGCTTCTATCCCTAATAATCCAGCAGTTTATAATCCATATAATGTAAGCTATAATAAGAGCTTGATTGAGCGCCAGCATAAGGTTTTGAATGATATGGTTTCTTGTGGGTTTATTACTGAAAGAGAAGCTAAAGAAGCTAAAGAGTTTGATATTATTGCGACAATTAAGCCAGAAAAAGAACAGTATGCAAACATTAAGGCTCCACATTTTGTTCAAGAAGTTAAAAAGAAGCTTGAGAATAAACTTGGTGTCAAAGTTGTTGGTGCTGGTGGTCTAACTGTTAAGACTACTGTTGATTTGAAGGCTCAAGCGATTGCTGAAAATGCCGTTAATGCTGGTGCTAAGACTTTGTATGTTAGTGGTGCTGATAATATTGCTATGACATCTGTTGATGTTGCAACAGGTCAGGTTATTGCTCAAGTCGGTTCGGTTGATTATAATAAGGCTGGTTATGGTCAAACTAATGCTGCAACTTCACCTCTTGATCCAGGTTCAAGCATTAAGCCTATTGTCGATTATGCTGCACTATTTAATAAGAAAGATACAGTCTATACGCCAGGAACAATTTTAAAGGATGAAAATATAGATTCCCAATATTGTAACGGAACTTATGGAGCTTGTCAGTTAAGGAATGCTTCGAAACAATTTTATGGTAGTGTGCCAATTAGATTTAGCCTTGGAAATTCACTAAATATTGCAGCTGTTAAAGCGTTGAGCATTGTTGGTGTTGATGAAGGTTTGAGTATTGCTCAACAGCTTGGTGATAAATCTTATTGTAAAAATAGTAATGCTGGTCTTTCTGCTGCAATCGGTGGTGGATGTTCAGTTCATCAGGATGAACACACAAACGCTTTTGCATCTATTGCGCGGGGTGGTGTGTATAAAGAATTAACATATTTTACCGAAGTTAAAAATTCATCAAATCAAAAGATTTTTGAGTGGAAAGATGAATCGAAACAGGTGATTGATTCGCAGGCGGCATATGAATTAACTGATATTCTTGCCGACCCTAGTGCTCGAACAACTACATTTGGCGGTCAAAGTAGAAGTTATGGATTTACAGTTCCCGGGGTTTGGACTGCCTCGAAAACGGGGACAACAGACAATGGAAAAGGCGCAGCTAAAGATTCTTGGATGATGAGCTATTCTCCTGTGGTTGCTACTGGTGTTTGGAGCGGAAATCATGATGGTAGGGCTTTGCGCTCAGCAGATAATAGTCCTGTGCGTAGAGCTATTAACGAATATATGCGCGATGTTCACCATCAAGTTTATGCTTCTAACGGTAAATGGAAATCTGGTGATAAAATTGAAAGACCATCTGGAATTCGAAACTGTACAATAAACGGAAAGAATGATATCTGTCCATCTTGGTGGGATAAAAATAAAACAGGTTCAATTTCGAAAGAGATTGAGTTTGATAGTATTTCGAAAAAGAATGCATCTAAATGTACCCCTGAATCTACTCGCGTTAAACTAACTATTTTCGAAACAACTGATCCTGTGTCTAAAAAGAAAACAATAACAGCGCCAGAAGGCTATAATGTAAATGAAGAAGATGATGTTCATAATTGTTCAGACTCTCATCCTTCAGTTTCTAGCGTTTCGTATTCAAGACATGCAAATTCAAACACCTACCGAATAAATATAAATATCACGAAAGGTAGTTTTGATATAACATCAGTTGTAGTAAAAGTTGATGGTGTAACAATTAGCACTGCACTTCCAGCTGGAAATACTCTTTTAACAGATTACACCTTTAATAAGGCGGGTCAAAATATTACAGTAGAAGTGGCTGATTCTGGCGGATATAAAGTCTCGAAAAGTTATACGGGTCCCTCTTCGGTAACTCCAGAAAGCTCAGCTAGCTCTTCAATCTAAGATAAATAAAACTACTCCTATGGAGTAGTTTTATTTATCGCCGATTTTGCATTGCATTTATGATAGACTGAATGAAGTCGCCAATTCCACCTGGAATATTAACGAAAAGGTTGAGAATCCAGATTAACATAAATATTAAAACGGTTGCACCAATAGCGCTACCGAACCCAAAAGCTATTCCGCGAAAGAAATTAACTTTATAAATCTCCCAGCGACTTGGGTAAATGTCGTTAAAAACTTCTTCAAGTAGTCCAATTTGAGCTCCGCGCGCATTATCATCAGTGAGCTTCTTTGCAGTTTTTTTTAGAATTTTATTCATCAAAATTATTTTAACATAAATCGTTAAAAAACGCAAGCGCTTTGATTTTATTAAGGAATAGTGATAAAATAGATGCAAAAGGAGTTGAGGTGAATGAGCGAAGAATTAGTAAAAGCAGAGATAAAACTATCGGAATCTGCTTTTAAAAACTTACAGAAGTGGCTTTTAGATGAAAAGTATCGTGATTTTACGGCGGAAATTTTAGATTTGATCAAAAATGAAGATTGGGTTGAGCTTGAAGATGCATTTTTTAAAATCTTAGAATTAGGTACAGCTGGACGACGTGGGAAGGTTGGCGCTGGTTCTAATCGTATTAATTTGTTTACAATTTCAGAAAGTGTACAAGCTCTCGCAAATTATTTAAAATCACTTAATAGTAATTCACCAAGCGTTGCTATTGCTTGGGATGTTCGAAATTCATCTCTTGAGCTTTCGAGAAGATGTGCTGAAATTTTAGCCGCTAATAATATTGAAGTTTTTTATTTCGACACTCCGCGCTCGACCCCAGAATTATCTTTTACAGTTCGAAATCTTAAAACTTCGGCAGGAATTGTGATTTCAGCTAGTCATAATCCGCCAGAAGATAATGGAGTTAAGATCTACTGGAATGATGGCGCGCAAATTTCAGCTCCACACGATAAAAAATTAATGAAAATAGCTAAAAATATCGAAGAATTTAGAACTGGCGATTTTGATGAATTTGTAAAAAACGGTAAAATTAAAATTTTGGGTGAAGAAAACGACTATTTTTATATCAAGGCTAATGCAAAATTATCTTTATCGAAAAATAGAAATGCAAAAATTGTTTTTTCACCTATTCACGGAACTGGAACAACGAATTTATTAAAAACTCTTCAGTTTGCGGGTTTCGAAAATATCATTCTTGTTGATGAGCAGATGAATTTTGATGGTAATTTTTCAACGCTTCAAGATAGAAAACCAAATCCGGAAAATCTTTCTGCAAATAAAAGGGCGATTTTAAAATTAATAAAAGAACAAGCAGATATTGCTCTAACTACCGACCCAGATGCCGACCGAATTTGCGTAATGAGTCTTGAAAAAAATGGAGAGGTTCGAAGTTTCTCAGGCAATCAAACTGCAATTTTAGTGGCTGATTATATTCTTTCAAAGAAGCGAAAGAATAGAAATAAATACACTGAACTTTATTTTGGAAAACGTGACTTTATTTGCAAAAGTTTTGTAACTACTGATATGCTAAATGTTTTAGCTAAAAAATATGGCGTAAAAATTTATGACGATTTGCTGGTTGGCTTTAAATTTATTGGTAAAAAAATATCACAAAAAGAAGCACTTGGAGAGAAATTTATTGCTGGATTTGAAGAAAGCCTCGGTGGGCTTATTGGCTCGCAGACCAGAGATAAAGATGCTGCAACAATTGGA
The DNA here is from genome assembly GCA_963517825.1 of uncultured Candidatus Saccharibacteria bacterium. Lineage (GTDB taxonomy): Bacteria > Patescibacteriota > Saccharimonadia > Saccharimonadales > Saccharimonadaceae > Nanogingivalis. The sequence continues at coordinate 1,842 of CAUQGB010000003.1, read as the reverse complement.
TTGATGATAGCCGAGCTTGCATCGGAATTAAAGCTTAAAAATCAAACCTTGGGAGAAAAGCTCGATGAAATTTATGCTGAAAATGGATATTTTGTTGAAAAGACTGAATCTCTTGAATTTAGCGGTGCTGAAGGATTTGCAAAAATGCAAGAAATTATGCAAAAAATGCGAATTGGAAATAAAAAATTTGGTGCATTAAAAATGCTAGATTTCGAAAATTTAACTGAGTTAGATTTTTCAACAAATAAAAAAAATAGTTTTAAAATGCTGGAAAATGGAAATGCGGTAAGTTTTATTTTTGATTCAGAAGATAAAAGAATTACGATTCGACCAAGCGGAACTGAACCAAAAATGAAAATTTATGCTCAATGGCGTTTCGAAAATAAACAAGATTGTGCAAAGATTGAGAATATTTTAAGTGATTTTAAGGAGAAGATTTTAAATGAGTGTTAATCGATTAGTGGAAAAATTTAAGCCCGAACATTATGAATTAAAGCTTGATTTGGTGAAAGCAAAAAATCGTGAATTTAATGGAATTGTTGATATCTTTGGTGAAATTAATGATGAAAAAGAAATTGCGCTTCATTCGAAAGATTTAGAAATTAAAAAGATTATTTCTACTAACGACATAAAATTGAACTTTTCGAAAGCTGAAAATGATGAAATTTTAGTAAATATTGAAAAACTTAACTCTAAAAAAGGTGATAAAATCCAACTTAAAATTGAGTTTTCTGGTAAAATAACAGATGCAATGCACGGATTATATCCTTGCTACTATAAAGAAAATGGTGAGGAAAAAGAACTTTTTGCAACTCAATTTGAAAGTCATCATGCTCGTGAGGTTTTTCCGTGTGTTGATGAGCCTGAAGCAAAGGCAACCTTTTCATTGGAGATTAGGGCTTTAAGCGATATTGAAATTTTGTCGAATACTGAAATTGTTGAAAAAAATGAAAATGGCAATATTCAACAGGTCAGATTTGCTAAAACGCCAAAAATGTCAACATATTTATTAGCCTTTGTGTTGGGTGATTTTCAGCGAGTTTCGAAAAAAACTAAAAGCGGTGTTGAAGTTTCAGTTTTGGCGACAAAAGCTCAAAAGGCTGAATTATTAGATTTTCCGCTTGATTTTGCAGTGCGGGTTTTAGAGTTTTATGAAGACTTTTTTGGTCAGAAATTTCCGCTTTCAAAATGCGACCATATTGCTTTGCCAGATTTTTCTAGTGGCGCAATGGAAAACTGGGGATTAATTACCTATCGTGAAACTGCACTACTTGCTGGTAAAAACTCCTCGATATCTTCGAAGAAATATGTCGCATTGGTCATTGCGCATGAAACTTCACATCAATGGTTTGGAAATTTAGTAACAATGAAATGGTGGGATGAACTTTGGCTGAATGAATCTTTCGCAACAATGATGGAATATTTAGCGACTGACGCCTTGGAGCCGAAATGGAAAATTTGGGAAGAATTTGCGGTAAATGAAGCTATTCTGAGTTTACGCCGCGATGCAATTGATGGAGTTCAATCTGTTTATGTCCCTGTTCACCACCCAGATGAAATTGGTACTATTTTTGATGGCGCAATTGTTTATGCAAAAGGCGCAAGATTGATGAATATGCTTCGAAAATATGTTGGTAATGATGCTTTTCGAAAAGGTTTGCAGAGCTATTTTGATAAATTCAAATATCAAAATACAATTGGTGAAAATTTATGGGATTGTTTAGGTGATGCTTTTGGAAAAAACGTTGCGGATTTTATGAATCCGTGGCTTTCGAAAAGTGGATATCCAAGTGTTTTAATTGAAGATGACGGTAAAGAATTGAAACTTTCTCAAAAGCGATT
>CAUQGB010000002.1:0-61635 GCA_963517825.1 uncultured Candidatus Saccharibacteria bacterium | reverse complement strand
GTAACTACTCATTGCGCTATTAAAGCTATTCAAGATGTTAGAAAACATCGTAGCATTAAACACTGTTGAACCAGCATACCAACCTGGTAAATAATCTTCATCTCGAAATTGTGATTCAAGCACTTTCGCCCAAGACTTCTCTAATCCAAACAACGCTGCCCAAGGTAAAAGTTTTTCATAAAGTTTTACACGAGAGCCACCAAATTCAGTCTGGAATCTTTCAGAGTTTTGCAAGCTTTGTGAGAACTTTAATCGTTCGCTTTCTGCTACTGAAATATAAAGCTTTAAGCCTTCGAGATAATTCTTAGCTTCAGCACCTTTTCGAGATGGAATTTTTGTATTCGCAATAATAAATATCAAAACAGAAAGCACAACAGATATAATTAAAGAAGCCACTATAACTATAAACCAAGGTGAAACAGTCGAAACCAAGCTAATTATCACTTCACTCAAGAACAGAGCCCCTGAAGCTGCCACGACCACTCCGCCGGCCAAAAACTGAGAAATATTAAAAATTGCTGGTTTTTCTTGAACATAATAAGAAGTCTTATTAAACGCAGAATTCAAAACTTTTGAAGAAATCTCAGAGGCCTGTGCGCTACTCATCCTCTCCGATAAGTCTAGTTCAGTTTCATCTTCGAAAAATGAATTCAGTAACGAAATCATATCTTGATTTAAATTATTCTGGTTTAAAAGTTGAATTTTATAACTCTTTATCTCACTACCAAACAAACCCTTCGAAGAATCTTCAATAATTTGAATATTACCATTCACCGCAAAAAACAGCATTGCTGCGGTAAGTTTTTTATTAGATTTTATCAAATTTCCAGCATCTAAGATGTCTAATTCCTCAATTTTTGGTGGCAGATATTGAGGAACGATCGCTTTCGAAAATTCATTTTCTTTCTTGATTGAATTGTAATTTAAGAAAACCCGAATACTAAAATATAGCATAATTAGGGCTAAAATTATACCTAAAATTCCAATAATAATCGTGCTAATATCGACAATATTTAATTCAGGCTGAGCAAATTCATTATTAAAATCAATTTCAAAAGTTAGATTTTCTCCAGCAAGAACGCCTTTTTGCGAAAATTGAAAAAATCCCTCTACTGGCTTATACCCAAGACCATTACATTTTTTAGTTGAATATTGTTCACCAACAAAACACTTTACTGTACCATTAAACTCTTTTAAAACCGAAGGATCCAAATTAACTGTTGCGATAACTTCACCAAAAGACTGTCGCCACTGCAAACCGTTAGTGTTTACAATCAGCTTTTGGACATAATCTTTTGTTAAAAGTACATTCTTGAAACTATATTTCAACTGATAATCATGCCTACCATAAACAAATTTACTTGCATCTCCAATTCGAACAACTACGTTGCCGTTATTATGATAGGTTGAATACGGCACACTTCCGCCGTCCATTTTAACTTCAATCTCTCCATTAAAAATGGTTTTACCATCAAAAAAACGTGGAATTGCGCGCTCAATCCCGTGATTTATTCCACCTCTCAAAAAATTAGCCGAGAAATCCTCAGTAATCTCGAGGTTAGTGTTTCCCCTTTCATCAGCACTAAAATTATATTTTGCATCAAATTTAGAAAAAACGATATTCTCATTTTTTAGTCGTAGCATAGCTTCTTTATCTTCACTATTTCGTCGCCTTCTAGCGAAAGCTTGATTCGAAAATTCGCCAAAAGCAAAGCTAAAAACCAAAACCGCCACTAAAAATAGCGACGTAATTTTGGCAATTTTTTGAAAAATATTACTTCGTGATCTCATTATCGGTTGTTCCTGCGTTTTTGAAGCTAATTAGATTTTCTGTTGACATTTTAACCATATTCTGCACCGCAACATCTGTATTAAATGCAACATGTGGTGTGATAATTACATTCGGAAGGTTTGCTAAGTCACGATAAACTGAATCTTCAATGATTTTTCCGCTCAAATCTTTACGAATCAAACTCTTTTCATGCTCAAAGACATCAAGTCCAGCCGCTGCAACTTTTCCACTCACTAAAGCATCTCGCAAATCTTCTGAGTTTACATGCCCACCGCGCGCAGTATTAATGACAACTACGCCGTCCTTCATTTTAGCGATGCTTTCAGCATTAATGATATGACGGTTTTCCGAAGTTAACGGTATATGGAGTGATATTAAATCGCTTTCCGCAAAGACTTCGTCAAGAGATTTATATTCTAAGATATTTTGCGCCTGTGGATTTTGGAAAGTATCATACGCAATAATTTTAGCACCAAAAGCTTTGAAAACATTAGCCGTTGTTAAGCCGATGTGACCTGTGCCGATAATTCCGATAGTCATCGTGTTAAGCTCGCGACCCATCAAATTATTTACCGAGAAATTTTGGTTTTTTGCACGTGAAAGACAAAGGGGTATTTTTCGAAGTGTTGCCAAAGATAACGCAACCGCGAATTCAGCAATCGCACTTGGCGAATATTGCGGAACGTTCGAGATTTTAATACCAAAACTTTTAGCCTTTTCGATATCTATGCCATCATAACCAGCTGTTCGAACGGTAAAATAAGAAATCCCCATCTTCGAAAGCGGTTCCCAAACATCGTTCAATTCTTCACTTGAAGTATATGAAGAAACCGCGTCGAATCCTTCGGCTAGTTTTACTGTTTCAGCATTTAAATCTTTTGAAGTTGTGGCATATTCAATACCAAATTGCTCCGCAAATTTCTCAAAATACTGGAGCTCATCTTTTCGTACACTATAAGCAATGATTTTCATATATACCAATTATAATGCTTAAGCCTTGTTTTTTCAAGATTTTTGATTATTTTGAAAATTTTTCGAAAAGCTCTTCTTTTGAAAGCATTTGAACTTCACCAGTTGAGCGTTCTACAATTTCAAATTCACCGCTTTCAAGTAGTCGATCAGAAACTGTAAGTCGATAAGGAATTCCCATCAATTCGGCGTCGGCAAATTTTTGGCCCGGGCGAAGATTGCGATCATCAAATAAAACTTCGATTCCCTTTTTCGAAAATTCATTATAAATTTCTTCCGCTAATTCTTGTGATTTTTCACCAATTTGCACAAGGTAAATTTTAGCTGGAGCAACGTTTTCTGGCCAAATCAAACCTTTTTCATCACTGAATTTTTCAGCAATCACACCCATTACGCGAGTGATTCCAATTCCGTATGAACCCATCCAAGCAGATTTTCGCTCACCGTTTTTGTCAGTAAAATAAAGTCCCATTTCATCGGTTTTTTGCGTACCAAAATTAAAGATATTGCCGACTTCAGCAGTCTTAACTTTCTCTAATCCTTCTTTCGAATCAATTTCACCTTCTTCAATTGCTTGGTCTAAAATTTCTTCGTTGAAAGCAAGAGTTTTTTCGCCGTCGCGCTTCAAATAAACATAATCTTCACCGGCATCACAAATTGTTTGGAATTCATGACTAAATTTTGTGAACGCACCACCGCTAGCGAAAGTTACGAAAGTATCTTCACCCAAACCGAGACGTTCGAAAATTCGCTCATACGCTTTCGAAACTTTAGAATAATAGTTTTCTAAATCTTCTTTTGTGGCGTGAACAGAATACAAATCTTTCATCAAAAATTCACGACCACGCATAATTCCGCTTTTTGCACGGAGTTCGTTTCGCATTTTATTTTGAAATTGAAAAACCGAAACTGGCAAATCTTTATATGATTGAATGTGGCTTTTGAGCATTTCAACGATTGGCTCTTCATGACTCCAACCTAAACCAACTTCTGTTTTATCTTTAAGCGCAGTCTTAAACCAAACATCCACAACATCATCGTTCCAGCGAGTTGTGCGTTCCCAAACTTCACGGCGTTGAAGGGTTGTCATTAAAATTTCATTAGCGTCGATTTTTTCAAGCTCTTCACGCACGATTTTTTTAATATTTTCTAACACTTTGAAACCGAGCGGCAAATAATCATAAGCGCCGGCCATTTCTTTATGCACAAATCCAGCTTTAATCAAAAGTTGTGCGTTTTTAGCTTCTTCGCCAGATGGAACGGTTTTACTAGTTTTGGTATATAGTTTTGATAATCGCATAATTCTCCTCTTTAAAACAAAACTCGGCTGATTTGGTCAACCGAGTATTAAAAATTTAGTTAATCTCTGTAATTTCGTATTTAATTACGCCTTTTGGTGTCGTAATATCAACTTCTTCTCCAAGTTTTTTACCCATAATTTGTTGGCCAATTGGTGATTCGTTCGAAATTTTACCCTCAAGGGGGTTAGCTTCAACAGCACCAACCATTATGTAATTCACTTCCTTGCCATTTTCGAGATTCTTAAGACTAACTTGATTGCCAAGCGCTACAACATCTTTTTTGCCGCCACCAATAATTACAGCGTTTTGCAAAATGTTTTCAATCTCCATGATTCGAGATTCTGCCAAAGCTTGTTTTTTTCGAGCAGCATCGTATTCTGAATTTTCGCGCAAATCACCAAAATCGCGCGCAGTCGCAACTTCTTCTGAAATTTCTTTTCGTTGCGAAATTAGAAGCTCCAATTCGGCTTCGAGTTCTTCTTTTCCTAATTTTGTAATATTAAATTCTTGTTTCATAAAATAAAAATCCTCTAAATAAGTTTTATAATTATATCAAAGTTTCCAACTTAAGTCAACGCTAAGACTGAAGGAGTTGAATGGTTTGCAGGACATAAAGCAGAAAGAAAGCGATCCCATTTTTAATCATATGTATCACAATTCCCGACCAAATCGTTTGAGTCCATTTTTCACGGATAAAGCACATCACAATACTCATAACAAACACTGTTATGCCTACATTTGTTTGAAAATGTACAATTCCAAAAAGCAAGCTTGTTATAAAAATTGCAAGTGGAATATTTATTTTTCGAAGTTGGCCATAAATTATTCCACGAAAAATCAATTCTTCAAAAAATGGTGCAACCACAACAATAGAAATAAAAGCCAACAAAAATTGCCACGAATGAATCATTCCACCTCTTTGAAAAGCCAACTCTTGAACTTGTGATTTATCAAAGTGCAGAATACTCGGTAAGATTTTCAACAAAACACCAGCAATAATCATTGAAGTCAAAAATCCGAAAACCGCCAAACCCAAATCTTGCCAAGTAATCAATCCCTTTAAAGCAATTTCATCTTTCGAAATCTTTTGCCCAAAAAACTTAACTGGAATAAAATAAACCATCGCAAGCATTAAACCAAAGAATAGAGTTGAGTAAATCGTAGTCGTGATTACATTCGAAATTGCGTTTTGATAACCTACATCATTATTCCAAAAGATCAAAGCTAGTAAGAGTCGAATTATTACAGCTGCAAAATAGCTCGCCGCAAAATATGATGAAAGCAGTAGAACTATCCAAAAAATGAATCTTAAGGGCTTTTTCGAAAGAAATTTTTCATTTTTTTTTCGAAGCCTTAGAAATATTTCTTTAAACTTCTGTTTCATTTTTAACCTCTAAAAATCTTTCCAAAATCTAAAATAATAACCAAAACTGAAAGTCCCATTAAAATTATAAAACTCCAACCATTGATATTTTCTTCTAACTCTTTTGAAAGTGGTTTTTTAAGCAAAATACGAAAGATAAAAGTCATCAACCAACGACCGCCATCGAGTGCAGGAATCGGTAAAACATTCATACAGGCCAAGCTAATCGAAATAATAGCGGTAAGCATTAAAATCATATCCATTCCCATCGAAACAATGTTTGGGAAAATTCCTCCAATAACCATCACTGGCCCAGAAACACTCTCACCCGCCTTCGAAAGCTGAGTATTTGCGTTCTTTTGAGAATCAGAATTCGGAATAACCTTTTCGAAAATTCCACCAAAAAAGTTTACAAAAAGTTCACCAACACCTTTGAATGTTTCACCTGTAAATTGAACCGTTGTACCTAAACCAACAATTGGAGCACTCCAAGTTGAGTGAATCTTTTGCATTCCGTCAGACAAAACCGCACCCAAAAAGCCATTATTGCCTTTTTCGTTGAGTTTTACACTTTTCGAAATTTCTTTACCGTTTCGACTAATCTTTAAAGAAACTGTTTTGCCGGCGTTATTTTTTAAATCTTGGCGAGTTTTAGTGGAGTTTTCAACCTTTTGACCATTGAACTCTAAAAGTGTGTCATTTTTATTTAACCCGGCTTTTTCTGCTGGAGAATTTTTTGAAATTGCAGAAACTTGCACACCACCGCCAGATATTTTTGCATCAGAAGAAAGATAAAATTGATTTGGAAGTAGCTTTGGCATTCCAGAAATCGCTAAAACTGTAAAAATTACAAATGCAACTAGCCAGTTCATAGCAACACCAGCAAACAAAATCTGCGTTTTACCCCAAAAACTTACTGCACCATAATCGCCTTTTTTTGAGTCAGAATCATGCTCACCCTGAAGTCGCACAAAACCACCGAGCGGAATTGCACCAATTGAAATTTTTGTACCTTTTGGTAGAATTTTATCTGTTTTAGCTTTAAAGCTTTTAATTCTTGGCGGAAAACCAATTGCGTATTCTTTAAGTTTTACACCGTTTTTCTTAGCCGCAAGCGCATGGCCAAGCTCATGAAGCGCCACCAAAAAAGTTAGCGAAATTAAACCGATAATTATTCCAAAAATTAAATTAAAAACCTCCATTTTACCCTTTCGAAAATCTTAAATTAGCTTTTGCCGACGTTTTTTAAAGCGCCAGCAAAAAATAACTTAAATTGTGAGAATTTCTTTCTCTTTTTCTTTAAAAATTACATCAATTTGTGTGCTAAAATCTTTAATTTCAGCGTCAATTTCTTTTTCAATTCGCTTTAAATCGTCTTCAGTTAAAGATTTTTCATCCTTAAGTTTTTTGGCATGTTTTAAAGCATCTTGGCGAATATTTCGAAGCGTAATTTTTGCGCCTTCAACTTTTTCTGAAGTTTGTTTTACGATTTGCTTACGACGCTCCTCCGTTAGTGGCGGAACTGGCACTCGAACAACTCGGCCGTCATCGCTTGGATTGAATCCAAGGCTTTGATCGTTACGAATTGCAGCCGAAATTGCTGAAATATTATTCGCGTCAAATGGCGTAATTAAGATCATCCCAGCTTCTGGTGCGGTCATATTCGAAACTTGATTTAATGGCATTTTTGTACCATAAACTTCAACCATAACACTATCAAGCATTGAAGGATGCGCTCGACCCGTTCGGACCTTCTTCATTTCACCCTTAAAATGCTCAACGGCTTCAGTCATTTTTAATTTAAATTCATCTGTATCAAACATAGCACCATTATATCATACATTACCATTATTATTCAAATTGACTTTTAAGAGCTTTTATGCTATAATATTAGTTATAGCTTTATAAAAAGCTAAAAAAATCAAAGGAGGTGCCAAAATGGCACTAGTATGTGTAAAACTTACTAAATCAGCACTAGATCATACTCATCTAGACGTTAAAGAAGCTATTCTTCAATATAACCCATCTCAAGAGAAAACAACTCGAAAGATTATTCAAGAATTTCTTAAGAAGCGAGTAGAAGTAGAAGATAAGCTCCTCGTTTTTGCTGACAAGCAAAACGATAAGCTTGGAAACTTACTCATATTGAAAAATGAGTGCAGTAAAGCAGGAATTAGACTAAAAATTTCGCTTTATTGCGAAGATCCTGAAAATAAAGGGTCACAATTCTTCAAAGAAGTAGATATAAGTGAAGAGTTGAGCGATATGCAGGTTTGGTAGGCAGTACATTTCTCTCCCCCGCAACAAACTGCGGGGCTTTTCTTGACTAAAATTATAAAAAATGTTAAAATATTAAGACTAAAAATGGAGGTGGCAAATGAGCCAAGAACTTTTATCTAAGCAAACTGATTTAATTGATAGATTTGGCGTGTTGCAAATTAAACTTTCAAACCGCGGTCGAAGGCATCGAGAATTTATTCATATTTTTGATAAAAATTCTCGCTTTTCGAAAGTCAAAGATGCTGAGATTCTTTCAAAGAAAATGCACAAAATAAATTTTAACTCAAAGAATACCATCCGTGATGTTGAGTGCTACAGTGAGTCTAAAGACTCAAACTATCAGCGTAAAATTTTGATTGACTTTTGTGAACGACACAAGATAGACCTTATCCTTCATATTGCAGAAGGAAATTCTCGTGGTAGATATAGAACACAAGTTTTCATTTTTTCGGTTTAGCTTCAATCTCGCTACGGCGAGATTTTATTCTTCTTGTGCAAAATTTTTACTCAAAATTTGGATTTCATTTTTAAGTGAGTCAAGTTCTCCCTCGAGTTTTTCAGCTTTCGAAATCGCTTCTTTATATTTTTCAAAAACCTCTTCAAGAGGAATCTCACCACTTTCAATTTTTATTAAAATCTCATCTATTTCAGCTATTTTTTTACTAATTTCGTTCGACATTTTTTACCTCCGCCGTTATTTTTTTATCAATTGTTTGAATCGTAATTTCTTCACCAGCCACCAATTTTCCACTTACTAAAGCATAACCTTTTGAAAGTATGTTTTGCGGATTGTAGCTTTCCAAAATTCGCTTTTTGGCCTGGATTTCTCTTTGCTGTTCAAAAATATTATTCAAAATTAAATCTTTTATTTTATAAATCTTTTGATAGTTTTCAATTTTTAATTCATCAATATTCGAAAGAATAAAATCATTTGTGCGTAAAATTTTTGAATATAAGAATCGCATTTCGTCAAACTTATTTGGTGTTAAAATTTGCGCCACGTTGCTTGGTGTTGAAGCGGCAAAATCTGCGGCTAAATCACAAAGGCTTTGATCAATCTCGTGACCAATTCCAGTAATAATCGGTACGCGAGAATTCGCAACCGCTCGAACCAGTTTCTCGTCATTAAAAACCGCCAGATCATCGGCACTACCACCGCCGCGAATAATCGCAATCACATCAGGCAGCTCACTTTGACTATTCAAGAAATCTATTGCACGAATAATTTGATCGCTAGCCGCCATACCTTGAACCTGAGTGGGCGCCACGATAATCTTTAACCCTCCCCAACGCTCGTTAATGATCTTAATAAAGTCAGCATAACCCGCCGCTTGAACACTCGAAATCACTGCAATTTTTTGAGGATTTCGCGGAATTTCACGTTTGCGGCTTTCATCAAATAAGCCTTCTTTTGTTAACTTTTCCTTTAAAATTTCGAAAGATTTTTTGAGGCTCCCTTCACCTTTTGGTATGATTTTGTCAATTGTTAGGCTGAATTTTCCCCAATTTGTGAGTTTTGGCTTTGCTTGCACAACAACCTTCATTCCATCTTCAAGCGGAAAGCGCAATTGCCAAATCGTCATAAAGCAACCAAGAACCGAGTCTTCATCTTTCAGATCAAAAAAAACGAACTTGTTTTGATTCACTTTAAAACTCGAAATTTCACCTTCAATAAGAACACTCGGAAAACTATTTTCGAAAATATCATTACTAATCGTGATAAAATCTGAAACACTGTAAACTACCTCATTTGGTTGAGGTTTTTTTATTTCAACATTTAGCAACTCTTCAAATTCATCAAAATCCATATAAAACTATTATAACACATTTTAAGCATAAAAAATAACCGCCGTGGAGCGATTATTTTTCGAAAAGCTTAGCAAATTCTTGACTTAACTCTTTGATTTGCGATTCTTCACCGCCAGAAACTGCACCAAGAACCCAAGTATTCGCATCTATGAATTCTTTCGCAACTTTGAAAATTTGTTCGCGCGAAATCTGCTTAATAAATTTTGGCTGAGATTTATAATCTCGAAGATGTCCATCCCAAAAATATCGAGAAGCGTAAAACCCTGCCGTTGAAGCTACCGTTTGCCCGCCCATTTGAAACGAACCAAGAGAATAGCTCTTCATAGCATCAAGCTCTTCTTCAGTAATTTCTTCATTTAGAACCTTTTTGAGCTCTGAAACAATTAGCTCAAAAAGCTCTTTAGCGGTTCCATAATTAGTTTGCCCTTCGAAATCCCAAGAAGAATCTTTTGGTCCACGAGAAGCACCAGAATAAACGCCATAAGTTAACCCTCGCTTACGAGCTTGTCCAAGAATACGCGCATGCATCGTTCCAGTTAAAATGTGGTTTAACGCATGCATTGCATCCATCTCAGACGTAGTTAGTTTGCGTGGCAACAATAGCGAAACCCCAAAACTAATATTCTTCAAATCTGGTCGATAAATAAAAATCGGCGCTTGTGGTTTTTTAGTTGGGTCGGTGATAATTTCGAAGCGTTCGCCTCTTTCAAGTTGAAGATTTTCGAAACCTTCGAGAATTTTATTTCTACGAGTTGGTGTGATTTTTCCAGCGATCACAAACCGCAAATTATCAGTAGTGTGTGTTCGTTTATGGTGTTCACGAATATCATCAAGTGTGATATTATCAATAGTTTTTAAACGCTCTTCATAAGTTAGAACTTTTTCACCAAATTCTTGCTGAATTTTTGGCCAAAGAAGACGTGCATTATTGTTCAAATAGCCGGTCAATTCGTTTCGAACATTACCTTTTTCTGCTTTAAATTCAAACTCATTAAACCTTGGTTGACTAATTGAAAGAAGTTGTAATTCAAAAATTCGATCCCACTCAAAATCGGCACAATCCGCTACATAATTCATACTCATATCAGATGTGGAGGCGTTGTGATAAGCGCCATTTTTAGTGAATTCAGCTTCAAATTCATGTTCGCTAGCAAACCTTGCATTTGCACCAAAAGCCATATGCTCCATAATGTGCGCAGTTTCATAAATTTCTGGACTTTTAGTAAATCGAGAACCTGCCCGAAACTGAAACTGAAAACTCATTACCGTCGCATCTGGAATATTCACAAGAAGACCGCGTACGCCATTTTTCAGGCGTACTTCTTCAACGGTGTGGCGCATCTATTTGCGACCCTTCTTTTTGTTCTGGCGTTGAGCTTTTTTAGCTTTTCGTGCATTATTCTTTTTGGCGTTTTCGTTATTTTTTGAAGCAGCTTTTTTAGCTTTTGAAAAATCTTCATCACGGTTTTTATCACCAGATTGAATCTCGTTAACACCTTTTTCAACTGAGTTCTCAGCAAGTCGTGTAAGTTCAGTATCATGACCTTCGTCTTGATGCACTACTGCGTCATTTGATGTAACTCGAGTTAGAATTCGAATTGTTTCATCGCGCAAGGTATTCTGAAGACCATCAAACAATTTTTGTGATTCTGCACGGTATTCAACCAATGGGTCGCGTTGCCCAACACTTCGCCAGTGAATTCCTTCGCGCAAGAAATTCATATTTTCAAGGTGATTCATCCAAAGAGTATCAAGAATTTGCATATAAACTTCACGTTCAACTTTTTGGAACACCTCTTTGCCTAGTTCATTTTCTTTATCTTGGTAAAGCTCTTCGGCAATTTGTTTAGCTAATTTAATTCGCTTTTTGTCGTTAGAAATTCGACCAAGAGCTTCAATCTTCTCTTCATCAACTGGGAAGATTTCAACAAAATCTGAAACGAATTTTTCGTTATTTTTTGAAGGCAATTCAGCGAGTTCTGCTGCTTTCGAAATAAATAGTTCTTTAATTTCGGTTGTAATATCTTCACCTTCAAGAATTTTTCTGCGCATCGTATAAACAACTTTACGGTGGCGGTTGATCACGTTGTCATATTGGACAACATTTTTACGCGTATCAAAGTTGAACCCTTCAACACGTTTTTGAGCATTTTCAAGTGTTTTCGAAACGGCTTTATGTTGAATTGGCATATCTTCTGGAACACCAAGCCGATCCATCAACATCGCAATTCGTTCACCCTGAAAAATTCGCATCAAATCGTCTTCAGTTGAAACGTAGAATTGAGTTTCACCTGGATCCCCCTGACGACCGCCACGACCGCGGAACTGGTTATCGATTCGGCGAGATTCGTGACGCTCTGAACCGATTACTACCAAGCCACCAAGCTCTTTAACACCTTTGCCAAGCTTAATGTCAGTTCCACGACCAGCAATATTTGTTGCAAGCGTAATTGCACCTTTTTCTCCAGCACGTGCCACAATTGCAGCCTCATGCTCGTTGTTTTTAGCATTCAAAAGGTTATATTTAATTCCTTCTTGATCGAGATATTTCGCAATTTGCTCGTTCTTTTCAATTGATCCTGAGCCAACCAAAACTGGGCGTCCTTGCGCATGATACTCTTTAATGGCCTCAGCAACAGCTTTAAGTTTTGCTTTTTCAGTTTTAAAAATTAAGTCTTCTTTGTCATCACGAATAACTGATTTATTTGAAGGAATTTGCACAACTTCCAAAGAATAGATTTGTTGGAATTCCTCAGCCTCCGTGAAAGCAGTTCCAGTCATTCCCGAAAGTTTATTGTAAAGACGGAAGAAATTTTGAAACGAAATTGTTGCCAAAGTCATTGATTCTTGCAAAACTGGAACTTTTTCTTTCGCCTCAATTGCCTGGTGTAGACCTTCGTTGTAGCGACGTCCGTTCATCAAACGACCAGTGTGCTCATCGACAATAATCACCTCACCATCATTTGTTACAACATAGTCTTTATCGCGTTTAAAAAGAGTTTCGGCGCGCAAAGCTTGCTCAACGTGATAAACCGCGCGCGAATGTTCTGGCGTGTAAAGATTTTTCATATTGAGAAGTTTTTCGATTTTATCAATTCCAGATTCAGTTAATGCTACACTTCGGCGCTTTTCATCAACTTCATAATCATCTTTCGAAAGTTGCGAAATAATTTGTGCAAACTGAATATAGCTCTCTGGATTTTCAGCAGCTGGAGCAGAAATAATCAAAGGTGTTCTAGCTTCATCAATCAAAATTGAGTCAACCTCATCGACAATCGCAAAATTCAATTCACGCTGGCGTAAAAGATCAACTTCATTCACCATGTTGTCACGTAAATAATCGAAACCAAACTCATTGTTTGTTCCATAAGTAATATCCGCCGCATAAGCCTCTTTTCGAGTTGCTGGACGAAGTTTTCGCATGTTTTCATCTTCATGCTCTTCGTTATCATATTCTGAATCAAAGATAAAGCTGGCGTCATTAATAATTACACCAACTGAAAGACCAAGAAAGTCGTATAACTTTCCCATCCAAGAAGCGTCACGCTGCGCAAGATAATCATTCACGGTCACAACATGTACGCCTTTTCCCTCCATCGCATTCAAAGAAACTGGCAAAGTCGCAACAAGCGTTTTACCCTCACCTGTTTTCATTTCGGCAACTTTTCCTTCATGAAGAACCATTCCACCAATTAGCTGAACGTCAAAGTGGCGCATTCCAAGAACACGGTTTGAAGCTTCACGAACAAGCGCAAATACATCCGGCAAAATATCATCCAAGCTCTTTTTCGAAAGGCTTTTTTTGAATTTTTCGAAAGTTTCTTTGAGCTTTTCATCACTCATTTTATTATATTTTTCGCTCAAATCATTGATTTCATCAACTTTTCGTTGCAATCGACGCAAAATCTTCTTTTGTGGATCACCAAAAACAGCAGTTAAAAGTTTATCAACTTTGTTTTCTTCTACCATTACATTTTTTTTCTTCGCAGTTTTTTTAGACATTTCCCTCTCCATTAAAAACAGTATAAAATCTATCTTATATTTTACCATAATTTAAATATTAAAAAAAGCCCTTTTTAAGGGACTTTTTATTTTTATTCTAAAACCGTATCGGTAGCACTGATAAAAGCCTCAATCACTTCATCTCTTAGTGTTTCATACTTTTTAGTGAATACTTCAAGTTTTTTTAAAGCTTTTTCATATTCGAAGACTTTAGTTCCTAGCTCTCGAATTTTTTGTGATGAAAGTTTCTTTTCATTTGTATCACTCGATAACACCGAAAGTGACAGAAGCATATTATCGTCAACCAAAGTCGTTAGCTCAAAAGCTTCAGCCCAATCTTCTTCCTCATCATCGTTCGAAATAAGTAGTTCTTTCTTTACTGCATCAAATTTAATTGTCTTGATTTTAATAATTGGCGGTTCGCCTTTAACGGTTACAATTTCATAAATAATAACCGTATTAATACCATCAGAGCTCTTAAAAACAGAGGCAAATCTCCGACCGTATTTCTCGAAAATCTCCTTGATAGTTGTCATTTCACCATTCATAGCTAAAATCTCCTTTATTGACTTGATAGCAAAATTGAGGAATAAACTCTAAAAGTAATTCACCTAGATACAGAATATCATCAGGATCACCTTTGCCTGCAAGAGAATTGCAATAAGCTAGTAATGCGACATCCTTTATTTCGAAAAGGTCATCAACCCATCGCTCTTGCCCTTCAATTACGAAATGACGATATTTTTGAAGACATTTTTCAACCGTCATATCTGGAAGGTTATCACCACTTTCAATCTTAACATCGCATAGTTTAATATTTATATTATAACCACGCAGCTTCTCAGATCCAAGAAGGTTCTCACTTCGATAAAACTTAATTTGAATGCCTATATCTGGAACAATCTTATTCCTTTTTTTGGCATAAAAAGAAATTCCGTAATCAGTCGACTCCTCGCCAACTTTACGTTCAATCGCAGCTAAACCTAAACTTTTCGATTTTTGATTAAGTGCTTTACGTAAAAGTTCTTGCTGTTTATTCTGTTTATTCATTTTTTCACCCCACAAAAAATTTTTAAAATAGCAATAACTTAATTATATCATATTTTATTTAAAAAGCAAAATCTCCGCCAGATTGCAGAGATTTTTTAAGTTTTCGAAAGTTTTTAGCCTCGTTTTAGAGAACGCTTGAATTTCGCCATAATTCCAGATTTACCAAGGCGTGGATTTTTTTCAGTTTTGTAACGGCGAATTTGCCCGTCAAGCTTAGCTTCAACAATATCAATTGCCGCTAAAACATTTGAACTTTGATCTTTAGCAACAAGAGTTTTATCTGGCACATCAATAATCGCTTCAACTTCATATTTGTTGTCGTGAGTGCCATTGATTTGCGAAATTACCACGCGAGCTGAAGCTGATTTTTTAGCGTGCCGTGGCAAGTATTTATCTAATTTACCAATGTGTTTTTCTGCGTATTTTTTGGTCGTTTCGTCAATTTCGTATTTATTTCCTGTAATTTCAATCTGTGAGATCATATATAATCCTTTTTTGTTAGTTTATAGCTCTATATTAGCATAAACATTTTATTTTGTCAAGCAAAAAGCCCGCTTTTGTTGCGAGCTATTTTTTAATTGCCTTAATCTTACCAGGCTGAAAGCCAGACCAGGCGCCCGTATCTGTTTCAACAACTGGTGCAGCTATAAAGCCAAGGTTATTCGCGACATGCTCGCGAAATTGCGGACTTTCATCGAGATTAATTTCTTGATATGCAATCCCCAATGAATCAAGAAGGCGTTTGGTCATTTTACATTGTACGCAGTCATTCCTAGAGTAAAGAACTACTTTTTGAGCCATTTTAATCACCTCTTTCTATTTTGGCTATATTTACATTATAACATAAGTAAATTAAAAAAGCACTACATTTAGTGTTGTAAAATTTACAAAACGCTACATTTAGTGCTTATTTTATTTTTTTTTAGATTCGCTCGCGATTATTCATATATGGTTGAAGGATTTTTGGTAAAACAAGATCTTCCCCATCTTGAAAATTCTCAATTGCCGCTACCAAACAGCGCGCAAGCGAAACAGCCGTGCCATTCAAAGTGTGAACAACTTGTAATTCACCATTTTCGCGACGCACGCGAATATTCAAATTTCGTGCTTGATAATCAGTGCAGTTTGAGCAGCTCGTAATTTCACGATAACTGCTATCAACCGGGCTCCAATACTCAATGTCATATTTCTTCGAAGCTGGCGCGCCCAAATCACCACTGGCAATATTGATCACGCGATAAGGAATGCCAAGCTCTTGATAGATTTCTTCCTCCACCGCCAAAATTTTCTCGTGGACATCAACACTTTGCTCTGGTAAGGTATAGGCATACATTTCAAGCTTGTTGAACTGATGAACACGGAAAAGCCCGCGCGTATGCTTTCCGTAAGTTCCAGCTTCTTTTCGATAACAAGGAGAATATCCTGCATAGAAAATCGGCAAATCTTTTTCGTTCAAAATTTCACCAGCATGATAACCAGTTAATGACATTTCAGCGGTAGCAATCAAACTTAAATCTTCGTTCTCGATAAAATATTCATCACTTTGATCACTTGAACGAGGCGCAAATCCAGTTCCCATAGCAACTTCACCATTAACCATGTGTGGAACAGTCATAAAATTAAAGCCTTTTGAAATCAATTTATTCAACGCAAACTGATAAATAGCATTTTCAAGAAGTGCTAAATCTCCCTTCAAGAAGTAGAATTTTGTTCCAGCAACTTTTGAACCACGCTCAAAATCAACCCAATTCTTTTTGTTTGCAAAATCAAGGTGATCTTGTGCACCTTTACGGCTTTCGAAAAGTTCTTCACCCCAAGTTTTCACCAAATCATCTTCACCTTCTTCACCAATCGGCACATCAGCTTGAAGAATATTTGGAATACCATTTAAAGCATTCGAAAGTTTCTCATCAAGTTCGCGATAAGTTTTTTCAAGCTCGGCAAGTTCTTCTTTGATTTTCTTGCCTTCTGCAATTTGTTCAGCACTTGGCTTTCCGCCAGCATTTTTCATTGAAGCAGCAATTTTGTTGCGGCGAGTTCGAAGTTCGTCAATTTGAGCCGTAAGAGCTTTTCTTTCATCATCAAGCGAGATAACAGCTTGAACATCAGCATTTTTATAACCTTTATTCAACGCATCTTTTTGCACACGCTCGGCATTTTCACGAATAAATCTAATATCTAACATAGAACAATTATACTACAGTTTTGGCAAAAAAATAACCCCTTTTTAACTTGACTTTATTAATATAAAATTATATAATATGTAAGTATTAGTTCTTTAAAAAACTTTACAGAAAAAATCCAGGAGGAATTTTTTATGGAAAAAGATAAATTTGTTGAACCTTTAGCTCGAGAAACTAAGTTAAAAAGCTCGAAGAAGATTATACAATAATATTATATAAGATTATTAGGTATATCATAGAAGAACTCGGCCAATCGGCCGAACGACAGATAATTCCATTTGACTATCATAATGATTGGAGGAAGTTTTTCACGAAAATTAGTATTCCAAAAAAAGAAGCGATCGAAATGGGCTATGGAAATGATAAATTTATTGAAGTTCGCGGAATCGTTAACAGTAAGTTTCATATTTTCGAAGATTATGAAGCCGAAAAAGATGGTGTGGAACAAATCTTCTTCTTAATAGAGCCAAAAATAATTTCGAAACCTGATAAGCCAAGTCAAAACAACGGTAAAGTTAATATTTATCATGAAGCAATATTGAAAGAAATCAAGGAGTATCTTCGAAAACTTTCGAAAGATGCATACGACGATCTTTGCGAGCAAATTCGCATTAATAAAATGATCGAAATTCCAATTGTTTTGCCGGACCACATTCATTCAGCCGCTCTTCATAAATATCTGAAGAGACAGAAGGCAGTATTTAAAAATATTACTGGTTTCAGGCGGCCGCACGCTGATAGTGAAGCCCGAAAAAATGGCTACAATTTGTATGTTCAGGTAACTGGACTGGATTTTTGAATTTCAAGCTCCAATTTAAATTTGGGGCTTTTTAATTGACTTTTTATTTCGAAAGTGGTATAATCTGTAATATACAATACTTCCCATTTGGGACGCACTTTCAAAGGAGGAATAGACTATGGCTACATCTGTTGCAATTATGTCGAATGCTAAGCTAATTCAAGCTCATCATCACAATTGGGGGCAAGCTTGTCACGATGAGCTGTCATTAGGAATTCGAAAGGTCTTTGCAGAAGATCTAAGTGATCAAGAGATTAAAAATGCGGTTTATTTGTGTTTTGCAGGAAAAAATTATATTGTTGAAGTTCCAGTTAGCGAGAATTTCAAAGAAGAGTATCTTTATGACATCAACAATCTCATAGGAATGAGTACCCTCTTCAATGTTGTCCAACGGCTCATAATTTTCTATAAAGAAGAAACTAAATTCGCACGCGTTTGGTTGCGTGGCGATATTCGAAAATTTTTGCCAAAAAGTCATAAACTCTATCATGACGGAATCAATTAAGTTTGCGGTCAACACACCTCGCCAAAATGGCGGGGTTTTTCTATTGACTTTTTTTATTTTTTATGTTATTATAGTTATGTTTTAAAGCAAAAACAAAAAAGGAATCAAATGAAACAAAAAACTACAAAAAAAATACTTAATTATTTTGACCCGATTTTTAAGAAAAATTTCAAATTGAAAATTGAAAAAGGAATTTCGAAAGACGCAGAACTTAAAATTATCCTACCCGAAGAAAAAAATTTCTTTCGTGGTGTTAGTTTTAGCGAAAATGTTAGCTTGAAAAAACTCGCAAACGGCAATTGGATTAAAAATCTACACGCTAAATTTGGCGAAGGTGCTGAAGAGCTTTTTGGAATTGATGAAATCAACGAAGAAAGCGATCTAGAATCTCGTGATGTGCGAATTATTGCTTTTGTCGAAAAAAGTTTAGCTTAATTCTCTTTCGAAAATAATAAAAACCCGCCAAGATTAGCGGGATTTTATTTTTAGCAAAATTTATTCGTTAACACCAAGTTCGATTCGTGAGAATTGGCGAACAACAATATTTTCACCGAGTTTTGCAACAGTTTCTTTTAAGAATTGTTCAACTGTTTTGCTGTCATCCATGATGTAAGCTTGTGAAAGAAGAACTTTTTCAGCAAAGTATTTTTTTACTTGACCTTCAACAATTTTAGCAGCAATATCAGCTGGTTTGTTTTCTTTAGCAACGCGCTCTTCAGCTTCAGCTTTTACGCGAGCGATTTCTTCTTCAGGAATATCAGCTTCGCTAGCATAAATTGGAGCCATAGCAGCAATTTGCATTGCAACTTGGTGTGCGAAGTTTTTAAAATCTTCAGTTCGTGCAACGAAATCAGTTTCACAGTTAACTTCAACAATAACACCAATTCGACCACCGTGAACATAAGCTTCAACCAAACCTTCACGAGCTTCACGATCACCCTTTTTCTCAGCCTTTGTTAGACCTTTTTTGCGAAGAGCTTCAAGAGCTTTATCAAAATCGCCATCAGCCTCAACAAGAGCTTTTTTAGCGTCAGTTAAACCAAGACCTGTTAATTCTTTAAGTTTCTTAATTTCTTCAATAGAAACAGCCATGTTTATCCTTTCGAATTTAGAAATTATTTATCAGCTTTAGCTTCTTTAATAGCTTCAATAGCGTAATCCAAAAGCAATTTAACACCTTTAATAGCGTCATCATTGGCTGGAATTACATAATCGATTCCTTCTGGGTTAACGTTTGTGTCAACAATCGCAACAACTGGAATATTCAAAGTTTTAGCTTCTCGAATTGCATTTGCATCAGCAATAGCATCAGTTACAAACAAAATTCCTGGGCGACCCATTAGATCTTTGATTCCACCGTATTTTGCGTTTAAAGATTCAATTTCTTCAGCGTATCGTTGAACCTCAAGTTTTGAATATCGTTTCGCAAGTTCACCGCTTTCCATTCGTTTTTCAAGAGTTTTCATTTTCTTGATTTGCTGGTTCACAGTTGCTGAGTTTGTAAGCATTCCGCCAACCCATCGTTCAACAACATATGGTTGTTTTACGCTTTCTGCAGCTTCGCGAACAGCTTCTTTAACTTGTTTTTTAGTTCCAACAAAAAGAACTTTTCGGCCACCTTCAACTGCTTTTGTGATAGCTGGAAGAGCTTTTTCAAGACCTTCAACAGTTTTAGTTAGATCGATAATATGGCTATCTTGACGCTTGCTGTGAATGTATGGCGCCATTTTTGGGTGCCAGCGTGAAGTTTTGTGACCAAAATGAACGCCAGCCTCAAGCAATTGCTTGATATCTACTTTTACAGACATTTTAACTCCTTTGTCTTCATTTTTGGGGATAATTTCGAAAAACTCTCGAAAGGAATTCGCCCAAAAATTGTTTCATTAATTTATATTACCCTATAATTCTATCATATGCGTGAATCAAAATCAAGCAATGTATAATTAAAATCAAAGAGTAGAAACTTGTAAGATATTAAGTTTTCTTCCTGAGTAGAAAACAAATTACTAGTATTTGTTAGGGAAATATTCTTTTCCCAACTGCCATAAATACTGATCAATCTCTTTAAGATTAAATTCTTCTAATCCGTAGTATTCCCTAAAAGCAATAATTATATTTTTAAATTTTTGATAATCTTTTAGGTCTTCATTCTTAAATTTAGAAAAATTATCTGTTTTTCTAAAATATTTCAATACCTTTTCTACATAGCTATCATAAATAGGGTATTCTTTAGGATTATGATGGGAACAGTATTTAGTAGAAAAAGAATAGAACTTTCTAGTTACACCATTGATAGTAACATTTTGAATTTCATTGACTAAAGTTGCATCACCTTGTCTCAACCTCTCATCAATTTTAAGACTCAGTATATGTTCCGCAACTGGATAAACTGAAAAAATATTTGTGCTATAAAAATCATTCAACGTAGCAACCTTTAATAAGATGTCAGAAATTTCTTCATTACTTGGTAATAGCTCAAAAAATAATTTATCTAAAGCATCTTCTTGCAACTTATAATTTTTAAGATTTTTCCACGATTTCGCAATTAAAAAACTACTCTCAAAACGAAAGTAGTTTTTTAATATATTTAATTTCAAAAACTAACTAAAACTTTTTTAAAACAACCACTGAAAGAGCCGTTAGTAATGTAGTAACGAAGCCAATTGTTATAAGTTCGAAATTATTATTTTTTTCACCAGTGTTTGGAGCTTTAAGGCTATTTGAAGATTCTGGTTTCTCGGCTGGTTTAGCTGGCTCAGTTGGAATTCCTACTGCAACTTCTTCACTTTGAGGTTTAGTTGGTTGAGCTGGTTTAGCTGGCTCTACAACTGGATTAAGTTTTGCTTCAAGCGCTACGATTTGCGCATTCCAGTATGCATACCAGATTGCTTTTTCTTTGCCCGCTATAGCATTCTTAGCTGCTTGTAGATCTTTGGCTGCAACCGCTTTTTCAAGATTTTCTGTAATATTTTTTAATTCTTGGAGTTCTGTTTTTGCTGCAGCAAACTGATCTTTATTCAAAAATCGAACACTTGCTTTTTCGTAGTCAAAGTTACCATCAGCTTTGCGTGGTGCTGAAAATTCCACACGTACTGTATCATTATTAAATCTTGCTAGCTCAATTCGACGATTACCGTCTTTATCTGCACCGTCATATTGTTCAAGTGTTACTGCTGACAAAATACCATTTTCGATTTTTAATGTAGCAACACCTTTTTCTACTGTTACATTTAATTTACTCTGATCAATTAGATTTGCAACCGGAGCCTTAATGAACTGCGCTTTAATTTTATCTGCAGTTTCAGTTGCTGGCAAACCTGAAATTTTAAGCTCTTGTGGATTAACTACTTCCGCATTAAATGGTAATTTTTCTGCCGCACTAGCAGTTCGTCCAGACATAATGCCTAAACCTGTTACAGACATTGCACTTGCAACGGCAATAGCTGTAACTAATGTAGCCTTAAGCTTCATTTCTTCCTCCATATTTTTAAGTTTACACTCTAATTATACTCCTTTTTTGTGCAAAAGCAAATACAAAATAAATCTTTTTTCGAAAATTTAAATTTGCATTTTTTTAAATAATTTGTTAAAATATAGGAGTTATGAAAAAGAATTTACATCCAACCGAGTATCGCCCTGTCGTATTTAGCGACGAGGTGGCTGGATTTGCTTTCTTGACTCGCTCAACAGCAGATTCAAAAGAAACTATCAAATGGGAAGACGGCAACGAATACCCACTTATAAAAATGCACATTTCAAGTGCTTCTCACCCATTCTTTACCGGTGAAGAAAAAATCATCGACACCGAAGGTCGTGTTGATCGATTCAAACGAGCACAAGAAATGGCTGCTGCTCGTAAAGAAGCTTTGGCAAACAAAGCTAAAAAACAAGCTGCTGAAAAAGCTAAAAAAGCTGAACGATAATTCGTTTAAATATAAAAATCTCGCATTTGGTTGCGAGATTTTTTGTTATTTAGAAATTTCTTTTAACTTTTCATTTATGATATTCTTAAAAACTAATTCGAAAACGTTACCGCACTCGCCAGTCAATCGGCGTTTCGCCATTTTGTTCTAAAAACTTGTTCGCTTTCGAAAACGGTTTCGAACCAAAAAATCCCTTGTGTGCCGAAAATGGCGAAGGATGCGCGCTTTCAATTTTAAGATGTTTTGGATTTGTTATTCGAGCGCCAACTTTTTGCGCATGTGCTCCCCATAAAATAAACACCAGCGGACGTTCATAATCGTTCAAAAAATCTAAAACATGTTCTGAAAACTCCATCCAGCCAAAATTCGCATGGCTCGCAGGTTTGCCCCTTTCAACGCTAAAAGAAGTGTTCAATAATAAAACACCCTGTTCCGCCCAAGATTCCAAAAAACCATTATCGGCTGGCTCAATACCTAAATCGCTTTGAAGTTCTTTGTAAATATTTTGCAAACTTGGCGGAATTTTAACACCTTTTTTAACCGAAAAACTCATTCCGTGCGCCTGTCCCACACCATGATAAGGATCTTGACCAATAATCACAACCTTAGTTTTTTCAAGCGGACATTTTTCGAAACAAGAAAAAATCTCTTTTCTTGCCGGAAAAATCTCTTTTGAAACGCGCTCGTGTTCAACTTTTTGCCACAACTTTTTAAAATATGGCTTTTCAGCTTCGTTCTCAATAAATTCACGCCAAGAGGTTATTTTCATATCAAAATATTATCATAACCACATTCTTTTTTCAACACTTTAAATTCAAGTGATTTTTTGGTATAATATTTTTATATGCCAAAAATTGATTTAAATCTTGATAAACTTAAAACTGAACGAGAAGAAATTCAGGCTTTTTTAAGTGAGCCGAATGCTTATTCTTCGCCAGATTTTTCAGCTAAAAATAAACGTTTCACCGAACTTGAAAAAATTATCGAAAAAGGTGAAATGCGTGAAAATCTTGAAAAAAACCTTGAGGAAGCGCGTGAGCTTGCCAATCTTGAAACAGGTGAACTTGCCGAACTTGCCAAAATGGAAATTACCGAAAACGAAGAAAAACTTGCCGCGCTCGAGCAAGAACTTTTCGAAATGCTTCTACCAAAAGACCCGAACGATGATAAAAACGTGATTGTTGAAATTCGCGCCGGAGCTGGTGGTGATGAGGCTTCCCTTTTTGCGAGCGAACTCTATCGCATGTATTTGCGTTATTGTGAACAAAACGGATTGAAAACTGAACTTTTGAGCGAATCTGCCAACGATGCTGGCGGTTATAAAGAAGTTGTTTTTGGTGTGAAAGGCGATGCTCCTTATTCGAAATTAAAATTCGAAAGTGGCGTTCATCGCGTTCAACGAATCCCAGCAACAGAATCTCAGGGGCGAATCCACACTTCAACCGTAACTGTGGCTGTTCTGCCTGAAGCCGAAGAAGCTGATATTGAAATTAATCCAAATGATTTGCGAATTGATGTTTACCGTTCTGGTGGTCATGGTGGCCAAAGCGTGAACACAACCGATTCTGCAGTGCGAATTACACACTTACCAACTGGAATGGTGGTTACAAATCAAGATGAAAAATCACAGATTAAGAATAAAGAAAAAGCTCTCGGTATTTTGCGTGCCCGACTTCTTCAAGCTAAAATTGACGAAGAAAACGCTAAACTTACCGCCGAACGGCGCAGTTTAATCGGTTCTGGTGATCGATCCGAGAAGATTCGAACTTACAACTTCCCACAAGACCGCATTACTGATCACCGAATTGGTTATTCACGAAGCAACATTCCTGCTGCAATGAATGGCCAAATTTCTGATATTGTTGATCATTTGCAGGCTGCCGAACTAGAATTTTTGGCTGCAAACGCCTCGGAAAACAATTAATTCTATGCACGAAACAGTTGAAACTTGGCTGAAAAAATCAGTCAAAAAGCTTAAAGACGCTGAAATCGCTAGCGCACAACTTGATGCCGAATTAATCTTGGCGCATGTTTTAGGCGTTGAACGGACTTTTTTGCACGCAAATCCACAAAAGAAGCTTTCGAAAACTCTAGTTTTTCACGCTAATAACTTTTTAAATAAACGAATTAAACGAGTTCCGCTTGCTTATATTTTTCGAAAAAAAGATTTTTTTGGCCGAACTTTTTTTGTGAACGAAAATGTTCTAGTTCCTCGCCCCGAGACCGAAACGCTGATTGAGATTACACAAAAAATGCTTCAACAAAATGATATTGTTCTAGATATCGGTACAGGTTCAGGAATTATTCCCGTAACCTTAAAAGCTGAATGCGGTGAAAAAGTTGAAGTTTTTGCGAGTGACATTTCTCTACAAGCTCTCGCTGTAGCGAATCTGAACGCAAAAAAGCTTTTAAACCAAGAAATCCCTCTTTTCGAAAGTAATTTATTAGAGAAAATTCCATCAGATATTCTTTCAAAAATCACAATCATTACCGCAAACTTGCCTTACGTTAATCGTGATTGGGTTGACTTTGAAAAGGATAACGAACTACATCATGAACCACAAATTGCGCTTTATGCTCGAAAAAACGGGTTAGAACTTATTTTTGAGTTATTATTCCAGGCGCAAGATTTGCCAAAATTAAGAAAAATTATTCTTGAAGCTGACCCGTGCCAATTTGAAGAGATTGAAAAATATGCAAATAGTTGCGGTTTCTTAAAATCGAAATCCGAAAACTACACAATCATTTTAGATAAAAAATAATACTAGAGTAATAACCCTAGTATTATTTTTTATTTTTGATATTCTTCAAGTATTACTGAAGTTGTTTTTTCTTGACCATTGCGAATGTATGTAATTTGAACTTTATCGCCAACATTCTTTTCGCCAATCAAAGAGCCTAAGCTGGTATTTTTTGAAATTTCTACTCCATCAATCTTAGTAATAACATCGCCCTCTTGAAGACCCGCTTGTTGTGCTGGGCTATCTGAAATTATAGCATTTCGACCACGGACACGAGATGTAATAAGAGCTCCTTTCGAAACAGTAAGTTTATATTCCTTTTGAATTTGTGGAGTCACTGCTACATAATTAGCGCCTAAATATGCACGTTTTGGAGTTTCACCCCTGCTAATTGATTTTAGCATCCCTTTAACAGAAGAGATTGGAATTGCAAAACCGATTCCCTGACCGCTTGAAGCTACAGCAGTATTAATTCCGATAACTTGGCCCTGCGCATTCACTAATGGTCCACCAGAATTTCCCGTGTTAATTGCAGCATCTGTTTGAATCATATCTGTCAACATTTCCTTATTTGAACCAGCACCATCTGCAGCGACAACAGTTCGACCAACACCAGAAATAATTCCACTCGTAACTGTGCCGTCGTATTCACCAAGAGCATTACCAATCGCAATCACTTGTTGGCCAATATTTAGTTTTTTCGAATCACCAAGTTCAGCGGCTTTAAGACCTTTTGCGTTCGAAATTTTTAATATCGCAATATCGTTCAAAGGATCAGTCGATACGACTTTTACGTTATCGTAAGAGTTCCCGTCGCTCGTAACAACTGAAATTTCAGAAGCTTTCGAAACAACATGCTTATTCGTTAAAATATATCCGTTTTCACTAACGATAATCCCCGTTCCGGCACTAGCCGTTTCAACCGATGAACTAAAATATCTTAAAGACCTTTGACTTTTTCCAACAATCGAAACTACGCTTTGCGAAACCCTACTTGCAACTGATTCGATTGAATTCGAATCAGACTGTTTTGAAAAACTTGAATTCTCATTGCTATTTGAAAAATTAATTGATGCACCTTGATTTATTTTCGATCCAAACATTGAAAATAACTGAAAGATACCAATTGTACCAAAAACCAATGTAGTTAAAACAACTGCTATGATAATTTGGTTTTTTGAATTATTTTTTGTTTGCAATTCTTTTGTTCGTAACTCATTATCTGATTTATTATCCATCTTCCCTCCTCATTTTCTAAATTAGCTTTTCGCAACCGGAATTGTTGAAAAGAATATTAAAAGCGTTAAAATCAAAATTGTAGCAAAAATAATTTCCGGCAAAAGCTCTTTTATATCTTTCTTCTTCTCTTCTCCGCTATTCAAAACATCAAAAGCAACAAAGCTCAAAACTGTTAAAATTATTGCAGCTTGCGGAATAACAAAGTTAAAATATGGCGCAAGAAGAATCCTATAACCAATTACCAAAAAATTAAAAATCCATGCAAATTCAGCAACAATCAAACTCCAAAAAATATTAATAACTTCGATATTCGAATCTACGCGAGAAGAAATTATGTGCCGAACCGTTGAATACCCGAGCAAAAATGCCAAAATGAAAACTGAAACTTCACCCCAGCCATAAGTAATTGAATATAGGGCAGAAAAACCAAAAAATACAGTAAAAAGAGCCTGAATGCGTATAAATAAATCATTCGAATTTGGTTTAATAATCGTCAACCAAAATATATATAAAGCCAATAAGAAGCCTTGCGAAAAGATATAATCAACACCCGTTGAAAACATTAAAATAACTATACTTAATGAAAACAATAAATCAACAAGATTAGATTTTATATTCGCAAGCCAAAATCTTGGTCTGACAGCAAAAGTTCGCCACTTACTCACAAAAACCAAAAGAATAGCGATCCAAGGAGTTTTAGTTACATAAATCGAAAGCCAAACAATCACAGCTAAAATAATATTTAAAAAAATATGCGCAATATCTCCCCAAAAAGAATGCTTTTTCGAAATTTTAATAAAATCCATACTTTTACCATTATACCACACAATTTTAAAAATAACCATAATTGAAAAGCTTCAATAATCATGATAAAATGTAAGAATGAAAAGTAATTTTTGGCAGCGGCACCCTAGAATAGCCGACACTTTTGGGATTTTTATTTTCTTTTTTTGTGTAACTTTAGGAACTATTCTGATTAATAATTTTATTTTTCAAAGTTTCACAATTGTTGGTTCAAGTATGGAGCCAACCTTTAAAGATGGCGATAAGGTTATAATCAATAGACTACCTTTAACTTGGGCTAATTTAACAAATACGAAATTTACACCAAAACGCGGAGAGATTATTGTTTTCGAAAACCCGCAATTCATCGAAGGTATGAAAGATCAGTATATTATTAAGCGAGTAATTGCTTTTGGCGGAGAAAAAGTAAAAGTTGAAAAAGGAAAATTAACAGTCTATAATGAAAAACATCCCAATGGATTTAATCCAGACAGCAACTTTAACGGTGAGCCAAAAAATTATACAAATCATGATGGAGAGTGGACTGTTCCAGAAAATGAAATATTTGTTTCAGGCGACAACCGTGAAGGTAATAATTCTTACGATTCAAGAAGTGGTCTTGGTACAGTTCCCTTGTATAAAGTTGTTGGTCCAGTAGCCTTTAGAATTCTCCCTTTTAACAAAATTAGAAATTTCGAATATTCGCAAGATTATTAAAATATAATAAAATAACCCTCTTGATAGGGTTATTTTATTTCGAAAGAATTTCCTCGAGTCGCTTCAACTCTTCTTTACTTTTAAATTTAATGACAATTTTTCCTGAACCTCTAGCAGAAGTTTTAATATCAACATCTGCGCTCAGTTTTTTCGAAATATGATTGACCGTCTTCTCGAAAGGATCATATATTTTTTTAGGTTCAACCTTTTTAGAAGAATCTTCAGTCTGTTTTTTATAATTCACTAAAAATTGTTCAATTTTGCGTGAACTCCAATTTTCTTCAATTATTTTTGGCAAAATTTTATTAATAGTTGCCTCATTAATCTTTAGAAGTGGCCGTGCTTGACCTTCTTTTAGTTCACCGGAAATAATATAATCTTTAACAATTTGCGGAAGTTTTAGTAAGCGTAAAGTGTTCAAAACCGCACTTTCACTCCTTCCACCAACGCGTTCACCAATTTCTTTAGCTGTTAAATTAAATTGTTCACGAAGCTTTAAATAAGCCTCAGCCGTTTCAAGAACGTTCAAATTATCTCGCTGAATATTTTCAATCAAGCTTAATTCGAGTCGATTCTGATCAGAAAGATCGCGAACTACAGCTGGAATCTTCTTTAGACCCGCAAGCTTTGATGCACGATAGCGTCTTTCGCCGGCAACAATTAAAAATTTTGAACCCTTTTTGACAACTACGATTGGTTGCAAGACTCCGTGAATTTTAATTGATTGAGTGAGCTCCTCAAGTTTTTCCTTATCGAAATGTTGACGAGGTTGCTCTGGATCGGGTGAAATACTGCTAATTTCTAGTTCTTTTAGCTGATTTTTATCATATTCCAGTCCAAATTCTGAGTCTATTTTCTCATCAATAATCATTTCTGTTGGGATCAATGAAGAAAACCCGCGACCAAGTCCTTTTTTTGCCATTAGTTACCCCTCTCTATACGTTGAATAATCTCTTTCGAAACGGCTTTATAAGCACGAGCGCCCTTACTAAATCGATCGTAAACACCGATCGGCACACCATGACTCGGAGCTTCTGCAAGGCGAATATTTCGCGGAATTACATTTGAAAAAATCTTATCAGGAAAGAATTTTTTAATTTCTTCAAGAACCTGACCACCTAAAGTTGTACGAGAATCCACCATTGTAGGTAAAACCCCGAGAAGCTCAAGGTTTGGATTCATGCCTTTTTTAACAAGTTTCATACTTTCAAGAAGCTGACCAAGCCCTTCCATTGCATAAAACTCAGCTTGAACCGGCAGAATTAGGTAGTCGCTCGCAATAAAACCATTTACGGTCAATAAACTTAAACTTGGTGGTGAATCTAAAATAACATAATCAAAATCAGCTTCAATAGTTTTTAGAGCATCTTTCAACCGAGTAAATCTCCCTTTTGCTGATGCGAGCTCAACTTCAGCATTTGCTAATATTGGTGTGCTTGGCGCAATTTTTAATTTCGAAAAATCTGTTTCGATAATAATATCTCTCAACTGTTTTTCGCCAGAAATTACATCTGCCACAGTAAATTCAAGTTTATTTTTTTCAATACCAAGGCCGCTAGTTGCATTCCCCTGCGGATCAAAATCAACAATAAGTGTTCGAAAACCTTGCTTTGCAATGAAATAAGCAATATTTATAGAACTGGTTGTTTTACCAACCCCTCCTTTTTGATTGGTTATCGAAATCACTTTCATAACATTAATTATATCACACTTTCGAAAAAAAAACCATAATCTTTTTAAAAGAACGCCCTCATGACGTTCTTTTAATTTATTATCTCGAAGGATCTACGAAAATTGGGATATTTGCAATATACCGTTTATTTGCTCTTGGACGACCATAGATTGTTCTAGAACCTTTTTCGATCCAAACTGTAGAATTATCATCATTATTTAATGGAGTTTCAGATAGCTCTTTTGGAGTTGGTGCGCTATTTGGAATATTTACTAGAGCCATCATTGTTGATCCAGTGGTCCAGAAATCAATATGGATAAATCCCTGTCCCGTAGTCTTATTAAAGATCATATAGTTTCGAAAATCATGCCAAGTTCTTTCACCAGCAGATCCAGAAGAGAATACTGAAGTAGGGTGTGCAGAATTTAGAGGTATCTTTACAATCTCTGAAAAATTAGCTTGCGGCAGTGTTACGTTCCCTCCACCATGAGAAAGAGAGAGAATACCGTTATTTAAACTTAAGGTTTGCGGCAATCCAACACCAGCAATACCTTGGATTCCTTGTTCGCCCTTCAAGCCTTGTGGTCCTTGGATACCTTGATCACCTTTAGGACCCTGAATTCCTTGTTCACCACGGTCACCTTTGTCACCTTTGGCACCTTGAGCGCCAGTGTCACCTTTCAAGCCTTGTTCACCACGGTCACCTTTGTCACCTTTGGCACCATCTCGACCGTTAACACCATTTACGCCGTCTTTTCCATCTTTACCATTTATGCCATTTTTACCGTCAATACCATTTTGACCATTTAAACCATCTTTTCCCGGAGCTCCTTTTTCACCGTTCTTACCGTTCGCGCCATCACGACCGTCAGCACCAGCTTCGCCTTTTTCACCTTTAAGTTCAGATATTGAGATAATATTTTGCCACTCGCCATCCAAAAATTGGTATTGAATTTGACCATTATCTTGCCTAATACTGATCTGGTTTGGATTCACCCCCTTAAGCTTAACGTCACCGTTCGAATTTCCGCGCCACCAAAATAGAAGAACGATAATAAGCAGAATAATCACTGCTAAATTTGTAATACGCAATGCATTTCTTGAAGCGTATTTTTTATCTCTTTCCATAAATATAATTATTTTCTCTATCTTACAGTTTAAATTTTATATCTTAAATAATTATATCATAAGCGCATTTAGTTTTCAACTTTTTTTAATATTGATTTTCAGCCTTTTATATGCTAGAATAGTTAAGATATTAACTTTAATGAGGATTTTATGAAAAAAGCAGTCGTAAAAGTTGGCGGTAAACAATTTATCGTTAGCGAAAAAGAGACCCTTCTGGTGGACCTCCTCCCGCAAGGAACAAAAGAGCTCGGACTTGACGCTTTGATGCTTATTGATGGCGACAAAGTGGAAGTTGGAACTCCTGTTGTGCAAGGCGTGAAGGTTTCCGCTAAAGTTGTTGACGAACTTGTTAAGGGCGAAAAAATCCGTGTGATTCGCTACAAAGCTAAAAAACGCGTTCACAAAGAAAACGGACATCGTCAAAAATATACTAAAATCGAAATTACTTCGATTAAATAATAAAAAGGCGGCCAGCCATTTAAAAACCAGTCTTCTACTCAAGGACTGGTTTTATTTTATTATTTATAGCTACCAATTAACTCAGTAATGTCCATTTCTGCAACTTAATACACTTTACGAAACACATTTTTTAAAAATTGTGCGACGCAAGCGTTTTGGCAACTTCCCGAACTTACAATAAAATAAACCCCGATCATACGAGGTTTATTTAACTTTTGAAACTATTTCTTCTCTACTTTTTCTTTGTGAGATTTTTTAGCTTCCTGATTTTCTATTGTTTTGTGCTCAGTAGAATGATTTGCCTTTTCCGTAAGTCCAGCAGTTACTTTTTTCATTTCTTCGCGACTTCGGAACCAGTAGGCTACAGCACCGGTAATCGCCATAATTGCAATTACCATCATTGCAGCTTCAGCAGGGCCAGTGTGCGGCAGTTCAGTTGGAACCTCTGCACAATTTGGATCATTAGCTGCAAGATTTTCAAGACCAGTTATTTTACACTTATCAGGACAGTTAGGGTCTTTCAAATCTAAACCTTCTTTACCCGGAGTTTTACATTTTTCCGAACATTTCGGATCGTTACTCTTCAAGTTTTCTTTACCCTTAATTGTACATTTGTCATTACAGTTAGGGTCATTCTTCTTTAAATTTCCTTTTCCGGGAACTTCACAAAATTCTTTACGCTCTTGTGGTGTACAATCTTTTTGAACATTCACAACAGCTGTGTTCTCTTTTGAACCATTTTTTGTCGAAACTTGCACACGGTTAACTAATTTATTCAATCCACAAACAAGTTTATCTCGATCTGCTGTTGCAGTGAACGTTACATAAGCATTTGAACCGGGAGCATAATTACCGATATTAATTCCAGAAGTTGTAATGTTATCTGAATTAATTTTTAGACCATTTGGATTTGAACTGTTTTTCAAAACAGTTGAACCTTTTTCATAAGTTAAGTTGTTTGGCAAGAAGTCACGAACCATTACGTTTTCTTGTGCAACTTCACCATCATTATCATAACCGATTCGGTATTCAACTTTTTCGCCAGTTTTTACGCTGACATCATTTTTCCATTCAGTTTCACCAATTTTTCGAACTTGTTTTGTAACTTTAAAGCTTGCTTGTTTTTGAGTTGTAACTTTAACTTTAAACAATACAGTTCCAGAATATTGGAAACATCCAGGAATTTTTCCATCCATTTGCTCGTAACCAAGTTTTGCACCAGTGTTATTCACGATACTATCTGGCAAAGTAAAACCATTTGATGGATTTACGTTGTTGTAGTATTTTGCAGAACCTGCTACGTAAGAAACTGTAAAGTTTTTACTTGCACTTTTGAATACTACTTGGTCCCAAACAGTTGCCGGTTTAGAATTTGAAGCCGAAATTTGACCTTGAAGTGTAATTTCTTTGGCCGACTGATTTGGCACACTTGCTTTAGCAGTCACATTTTCAGCAACTAGTTTTAAGTTTGCTGCAGCATTGTTGTGAACATACATTCGAATAAAATATTCACCATCGCTATCAACATCAACTACATCTTTCCATTGATTTGCTGCATCAGTGGTTTTTCTTGCAATAACAAAGTTTCTTTCATCGCCATAGTTTGGGTTATTTGTTATAGCATTGAATGTCACCCTATCTGCAGGTTTTTCGATAGTATAGGTTGCACGACTTGGTCCCCACGCCATTGCTGCGGTACCGCTTAAAACGGTAACCGCAACAACTGCGAAGATTAAACTCAATCGTAAACCAATACTGTTTTTAAAAAACTTTTTGATTTTCATTTTTTTCCTTTTTTATTCTACTCGTCCAGTATTTACACCAGCTGAGCCATTTGTTCCTTCTTGTGCTTCAACCTGAGTTCCTCCATTATTATGGGCGCTTTCCCAAGTTTGACTTGTTGTGTCATTTACCCAACCATCAGTCCTGTATTGAGGGGCTACCTCTACATCACCTTGACCTACAACAGTTTCATTGGCTAAACCTACGCTTGGCTGGATATTTAAATTAGGTTGAGCTGCAGGAGCCTCATATATGTTTGGCACTTCCTGTATCTCATCTTGCTGATTACCCTCGTTAGTATTAACTTCAATTTTTTGTCCATCAACTCTAGCATCAGGATTTAATTTTGGATTGACGTTAATGTCTTTCGTAGGGTCTTTAGCCTCTAACTTTTGTGTAGGAGTTTCAGATGTAGGTGGCGCTTCAGGTGTAGGTGCTGGTGGTTCTTCAGTATCTGGAGCTGGTGGAGTATAAGTTTCTTCGAATGGAATTTTTGGAGTTGTCCAAGTGTTTGGAGCTTCCGCAATTTTCTTCATAACCATTTGCTTACACTGATCACGAATCAAAATTTGTTGCCCATTCTTCAATTCAACCACACGAGCTGTTCCGCCAAACGCACCTTCAGCATGAGCATAATCTTTATTAGTATTTATAAATAGCGAGTAATAATCACCATCCAAAGTTTGATTTCCAATAACTTTAGCACCTTCCATATATTTCGAATATGCATCATTCAATTTCTTGAAAGCTGTCTGATCTCCATCTCGAGCAGCATCAACCAAAGCATCAACCTCATTATTCGAAACTCCAAGTAGATTCTGAGCAGATTCAGCATCGTTAATGAAGAATTGCCCCATATATTCAATATCGTCTTCGTTGTGATATTCGATCATTTTCTTCTGATACTCTTCATTCGAAAGTTTTGAGGTATCCGTTCCGATAGAATATTTATTCTCTTTTTGATCGATCTTATTATAATCATCATTTTCAGAGTCATATTTACCGTTGTTAAAGTTCTTTTCTTGCTCTTGAGTATTGTTACTGTCAAAGCTTGCGTATTTGCTGAATTCATTCGCAGAAGCACCACTATATTCTGTTTTAATTTTATTTTCTACTTCTGAACCACTATTATTTGTATTAACTGAATCAGCAGTTTTACCATTATTATAACCAACTCCGTATGCAGCTGCACTAATACCAGCGAATGAAAGAACCCCCATGATCACCCTACCAATTTTTTTCTTGAGTTTTTGCCATCTTTCAACTTTTTCTTCAGGATTGGTTTCTGTATCTTTACTTGCTAATTCATCAGCTGTTGCACCATTTACGAGCATTTCGTCAAATTTCTTTTCATGCTCGTTTTGTTCAATCACTTCAGGTTTTTGCTTTTCTGCATCATCACCGTTATTTAATGCTTCGTTTTTTACACCATCATCAGGATTTGATTGTTTAGCTTCAGGTTCTGCCATCGCATTTTCCCAAATTGTATCAAGAACCTTTTGGCGGAATCCTTCAGCCTCACTGGCTTTTTGAAAATCCCACTGAGCTTGGTCATGCTGATCTTTCACTGCAACAGCACCTTCACCTTTCGAAAACTCATTCGAAAGTTGGATTAACTCTTGCTGAAACTTTGCCTTAGCTTCTTCACTCGTAGCATTCTGCATTCGACGAACAAGCAAATCCATTTTTTGAATTTCATCACTCGATTTTACAGCCTGTGCAAACTCTTCCTGCGAAAGAATTGATGACTCATAAGGTTCTTCTTCAATCTGATTCTCACCCGCTTCCATTCGGCGATAATGTTCGTCGCGCTCCATTATTTCATCAAAAGCAACTTTATCACCTTTATGAATTGCATCGCGAACAGATTTATCGAATTTTTTTGCACCTTTCGCAAGTTCTTCTTCGCGCTTTTTTATGGCTTCAGCTTCAGCTTTAGCTTGTTTCTGGTGGGCTAACTCTTCTTGTAGAGTATCCCAAGAGCCGTAAGCATCTTCGAAAGACTTGCCAGTATCTGGCGCGGAATTAAAAGTATTCCCGTTTTTCATTTCTGTCCTTGTTTATTTTTAATTTATTTTACTACCGTATTTTACCACAAGCATAATAAAAAGTCAATACTTTTTAAAAAGAAAATCGATATTTCTACCGACTTTCTTTTTACTAAATATCAAGCTGCGATGTTTCCAGAAATTGCTCGAACAATGTTCAAAACACGTTTCCCCGCTGGAACTTCTCGGTGAACAGATTTCACTGTGCGAATTTCTTGACCAAGTTGCTCTTGCGTTTTAAATTGATTTTCACGCAAGCTAAATTTGTCTTCACGACCCTTATAAGTTTCGAAGTTTGCGTTATGATGACCTTTGAAATGTATAAAATGTATAATATTCGAGCTTTGAGCTTCATCATCTCGCAAGAAAAAACTACTGCTTTCGCGGTTAGCATATCGTTCAGCTAGCGCATAAATATTGTTCAAGTTATCAAGAGCCTCATTTTTTAAACTCTCTTGAGATTCTTCAATTTCTTCTTGTTGTTCTGAACTTAAACTTTCAGGAGAGTCAAATTTAAAATCTTGAAATTCTTCAACACCTTTACCTTGTTCAAAAGATCTTTTATCTTGCTCGTTCGTACTATAATCGTTTATCTTAAAATTTTCCATTTTTGCCTTTTGATTTTTTATGTTTTTGTTTAAAAAATAACTTATGCTTGTATTATAGCATAAGTTATTTTGATTGTCAATATCTTGATTAAGCTTTTTTGAGTGAAATTTTTGCTTCAGAACCTTCAACTTTTACAATTTGGGTAAAATCAAGTTCATCTTCTGAAATTTTAACTTTTGTAGCCAAAACTTCTTTCGAAATTTCTTGTTCAAATTTTTTAAACGCATCGAGAACTTCAGCATTTTCAGATGTAAAGTTAAGTTCAATTCGATCGTCAACGTTTAGTCCAGCTTTCTTACGAGTGGCCTGAATGTGGCGAATAATCTCACGCATTAAGCCTTCGGCACGGAGCTCAGGAGTTAATTCAAAGTCGAAAGCAACTTCTTCACCACCATATTCAACAGCTTTAACGTTCAATTCTTCCATTAGAATTGGCGTAAAATCGAAAGTATCAGCATTTTTTGGAACTTTCACACTAGCAAGCGGTTGGCGAATTTTCATTCCGTTCTTTGCTCGAAGCGCGAGAGCTTCATTCACATAACCGCGAACTTCAGCCATTTTAGCAATCAAGTCTTCATCAATTTCGCCAGCTTCTGGCCAATCTTTCAAATGAACTGAGCCATCACCAACCATTTTGCTCCAAAGTTCTTCTGCTAAGAAAGGCACAAATGGTGCAAGAATTAATGCAAGATAGCTCAAAACATAATGAAGCGTTTGGTAAGCTTGAAGCTTATCAGAACCGTTTTCGCTCTTCCAGAAACGACGGCGTGAACGGCGTACAAACCAGTTTGAAGCGTCATCGAGGAACGGCAAAGCACCTTCAAGTGCGCGCGGAATATTATAAACGTTCATATTTTCAGTAATTTCGTTTCGAAGCTCATGAACACGGCTCACAATCCATTTATCGAGTGGATTTTCTAGATCTTTTGAAGGGTCTTTAAGTTCACCGTTAAATTCCCAACCATCGACACTTGCATACATCGTGAAGAAATCATACATGTTCCAGATCATTGAAAGTTTGCGTGCAACATCTGAAACATCCTTGTCGTGAAGTGCAAAATCTTCGCCATTCAAAAGTGGGCTAGTGAGCAACAAGAATCGCAAACTGTCGGCAGAATATTGATCCATTAGTTCATTTGGGTCGGTGTAGTTTCCAAGAGATTTACTCATCTTGCGGCCATCATTTCCGGCAACAACACCAGTTGTAATCACATTTTTGAAGGCGTTTTTACCAAACAAAGCAGTGTTTACGGCATGAACATAATAGAACCATGCACGAACCTGACCGATATATTCAACAATAAAGTCGCCTGGGAAATTCTTTTCGAATTTTTCTTTGTTTTCGAAAGGATAATGGAATTGCGCGAACGGCATTGAACCACTTTCGAACCAACAGTCAAGCACTTTATCAATTCGAGTATATTTTTCACCATCAATTTCGAAAGTAATTTCATCGACCCAAGGTCGGTGATAATCTTCAAGTTCCACGCCACTCAATTCTTTAAGTTCAGCATAAGAACCAACCACGCGGATTTTGCCGCTTTCAGATTTCCAAACTGGCATTGCAGTCGCCCAAAAACGATCGCGCGACAGATTCCAATCTGGCGCAGCCTCAAGATTCTTTTCGAAACGACCATGTTTCAAGTGTGCTGGGAACCAATTGATATTTTCGTTTTGCTCAAGCATTAATTCTTTTTGACCCTGAATATCAAAGAACCAGCTTGGGTGCGCGCGATACATTAATCGGTGACCTGTTCGTGGATTGTGAGGGTATTCGTGGCGAATATAATCAATTTTCCAAACTACACCACGCTCTTTCAAGATTTTAGCAAGCGGTTTATTGAACTCCCAAACATCTTTTCCGGCAAATTCACCGTTTAAATATTTTCCATATTCGTCTAAAACGTGGAAAACTGGAATTCCGTATTCTTTACCGAAGTTGAAGTCTTCTTCACCATATGCTGGTGCCGAGTGAACAATTCCCGTTCCACTTTCAAGAGAAACATAATCTGCGCCCCAAACTTTATAAGCATTTTCTTCACCTTCGCCAGAAT
Organism: uncultured Candidatus Saccharibacteria bacterium; assembly: GCA_963517825.1. Classification (GTDB taxonomy): domain Bacteria; phylum Patescibacteriota; class Saccharimonadia; order Saccharimonadales; family Saccharimonadaceae; genus Nanogingivalis. The sequence goes on along the minus strand of CAUQGB010000002.1, from coordinate 24,427 downwards.
ATTTTGAATCTTCGAAAAGTGGTTCGTAACTCAAACCAACCAATTCTGAACCATCAATTAAATTAACAATTTCGAAAGGAATCGGTTGTTTTTTCTCATCAACAAAAACTTTTTCGAGCAAATCTTTTGCTAAAATATAGAATTCGTCACCAACTTTAACTTTTGCATAAGTGAAATCTGGGTTAACAAATAGGCCCATATTTGCTGGCAAAGTCCAAGGAGTTGTTGTCCAGGCGAGCATTGCAGTTTTATCTTTTGAACCTTCTGCATCTTCGAAATCTTTCAACCAGAATTTCACAAAAACGCTGGGGTCGGTTACAGTTTTATAGGCGTCGTTATCCATTGTAACTTCACTTTTCGAAAGTGGAGTTGCCCACGCCGTATCATACATCAAAACACGTTCACCTTCATAAATTTTACCTTTTTCGTAAAGAGTTTTAAACGCCCACCAAACACTTTCCATGAAGTCTTTATCCATTGTTTTGTAGGCATTTTTAAATTCAACCCAACGGCCAATGCGATCAATCGTGCTTTCCCAAAGTGCCGCATTTGAAACCATGCTTTCGCGCGCAGTTGTGATATATTCGGCGAGTGAAATTTTTTCACCAACTTCGTGTCGAGAAGTGATACCGAGCTTTTTCTCAACAAAGTTTTCGGCTGGCAAACCGTGCGTATCCCAACCCCAACGGCGTTCGACTCTCTTACCTTTCATTGTTTGATAACGCGGAACGGCATCTTTTACGATTGAACTAAGAAGAGTTCCGTGGTGCGGCACACCAGTAATAAATGGAGGGCCATCATAAAACACGAAGGCGTTATTTTCGCTGCGGTTTTCAACTGATTGCTCGAAAGTTTTTTCCGCTTTCCAGCGCGCTAAAACATCGGCTTCATATTCTTTTGCTCGTCTTCTTGAGTTTGCTTGAAATTTCATTCTTCCTCCTATGAATTTACTTTATAACCTAGCTTCATCATTTCTTTTGCAGTTTCTAATTGGTCGATATTATCTATTTTCATTTGATAATCACCCGTAGCCCAATGTCCTTTTTTCGAAACATCTTCAATATCAGGATGTGTTTTTGAATCAAAATCAGAATGTTTAATATTAAGATTTAAACATAGAGATTTTTTCCAAACAACAATACTAAAAATATTTTTCTTTCTAACTTTAAAAGCTAAATACATCTTCTTTACATCTGGTTGAATTTCTGGACTAATATTCTCGGCAAAATCTTTCAACTCCCAGTAAAACTCCTGAATAAAATCTGAACCTCTGGACACCAACTCATCTTCACTATAATTAACAATTTCCTTGAGTACAGTTTTTTCGTCATTGCTATTTTTTGCTATATTCGCTTGGTTTTTTTGAGTCCTTCCCTTTTTTGAACCTTTTTGCAAATATTCCACTATATCGCCGTACTTTCTAAATTCATATAACTCGACTGGGAAATTTTCGGTAGTATATTCACTCGCTCTAAGCTGGTATTCTGTAAATTTTGGAGAAATAAGAATTACGCGCGATTGAGACCAATCAATCTTTGGTAGCCCTCCTCCATTTTTCTCAATAAATTTCAAAATGAAAGCTTCTTTGTTTTTCAACATCAACGATAAATAAGCCAGGCCCTGGTCTGCAACAGAATCACTTTTGATCTTTTTGTATTCAATAATTACAAAACTATTGCTTTCATCATCAAAAGCTAATGTATCTATCCGTAAGTTGTCAACAGCAAATTCTGTCTCTATAAATCTTAAGCCAAAAACCTCTTCAAGGTTATCTTCGGTCATTTTTTGAATATCTTTCTCAAGATATTTTTGAGAAACATTCTCTTGTTTAATAGCTGTTAATTTTTCGTTGTTCAATCTATAAAGCATGTCTCTACCCTTTCCTAAATTAAAAATCACCTCTTTTAGATTCGAGAACCAAGCAAGCTCGGCGATACCATCTCGATTCCAAAAGAAGTGATTCTTTTAGCCCTTAATTTTAGCTTTTACGGAGCTTTCCCGCCCAGTTCTAATCGGTTTTGAAAACCTTTCTTCTGGGAGCTTCGCGGTTGATAGCCGCTCATTTATCAAAATAAAACGCTTTTATAAGCTTATTTTATCAAAAATTAAAGATATTTTCAAGCTTTTCTTCGTTTGTTTCTGCTGAATTCGTCATCTTTTGCATTGCCCACTTCACGAAACACTGACATCGCATCTAACTGACGACCTGCTCCAGGTTTTTTAACCTTAAAGTCAACTCCATCAATAACAACTTCCTTATAGCTGTTTCGAACATATTTATCTGCACTAATCGAAATTTTCGACATATTAAACCTTTCTTTTTAGTTATTAACATATACAACTGTAAATACAAATAGTCGAGTGCTTGAGGATTAAAATAATATGATGTATAATTTTATTGTAAAATTCTAAATAAAAGGAGTTTAAAATGGCTAAAAGACTTAAAGACTGTAAAACTGGCAAGGAGGCATTTGAAAATGTCCCTTGGGTAAGGAGGCTAGTGATCGGCGCAATTGTATTTGTTGGATTTGTCTTTTTAGTCACCGTTATAGAAGGTATCAACAAGAGTGGTAAACAACCAGAAAATAAACCAGCAGAACAAACAACAACTCAAGAACAAGTTAAATTCGTGCAAGGTGGAATATATAAGACAAACTCCGGAATCGACCTTAAAATTAAAAAATTAACTAATGCTGCAGATCAACCATACTACAACGTTATAGCCAATATTAGCAAAGCAGACACTACTTGGCACAATAAAGCAAAAGAAGTTATTGAATACATTAGTGAAAAAACAAACACTAAAGACTTCTCTGTTTCAATTTCAGATAAAGAAAGCAACACAGACTTATTAAATTGGAACATTCAAAAAGATAAAAAAATGTTCTACACATACCCAACAGAAGATAACGAATCAGAAGTTTTTGATTTATAAAGCAAAAAGACCACCTATCGGGTCTTTTTCATATCTTATATAAGCTCCTTAAGGGTATAAAACACGCCAAGCCTCAACTTAGCGTGCGTAATATGCAACTTCGTCAAAAAGTGGGAGTGGTTTACCTCGCCACTGTTGCAGCAAGCGTCCTTCATCTGTAATTGCTAAAATTGTTGGATATTCAACTACATCATAAGCTCGCAAGAAAAACTCATTCCTGCCGGAATCGGGATCCATAACTTCGACTTTTAAGCCCGTTTGCCTTTCGAAATCTTCAATATATTCTCGAACTTCACGGCCATGATCGCTATAATCTTTATAGACTACTACAATTCTCATTTTCACCTCTAACTTTTGCTAAAATATCTTCGAAATCTTCAACCGTTTCGAAACCGTTAAACACACTCGCAAAACGAATATACGCAACTTTATTCATTTCAAACAGAACCGCCAAAACAGTTTCGCCAATCTGATGCGAAGAAACTTTGTTCGATTTTTGAAGAAGTTCGTTTTCGACACGGTTGATAATTTCTTCAACTTGAAGGTCTGAAATGAACTTTCCGATTGAACGAATAATTGAGCTTTTAAGCTTTTCGCGACTAAACTCTTCTCTTCCGCCCTGCGATTTAATAACAATAATCCGCGGTTTTTCGATTCGCTCGTAAGTTGTGAAGCGAGTTCCATCTGGAGCAACTCGGCGACGGCGCACAGACTGGCCGTCGACCGACATCCGACTTTCAAGAACCTTGGTTTCGTCGAGCTTAAATTCCATTAGTCTTCCTTTTTATTGCGTTTTCGGCGGCGCAAAAATGCAGGAACATCACTTTCGTCTTTTTCTTCGTCTTGAGCCCAAATATTTTTGGTTTCAATATCACTCGTGAAATCTTCAGCTGAAGATGGTTCTTCTTTTTTAAGTTCCATATCAATTGCACTAGAAACTTTTTCGTCAATTTCTTGAGCACCTACGTGTTCGTCTTCAAGATTGAAAGTTTTCGAAACAACGTTTTCAAGTGATGATTCAACTGGAGCTGGTTCGCTATAATCACGATCGAAACCAGTTGCTACAACTGTAATAATTAATTCATCTTCAAGATCTGGATTCAATGTTGCACCAAAGATAATATTTGCATCTGGAGCAACTGCACCTGTGATGATTTCGGCAGCTTCTTGAATTTCGCTCATACTCATATCATAACCACCGGCAACATTGAACAATACACCTCGAGCACCTTCAATTGAAACTTCAATCATTGGGCTTTCGATAGCTTGTTCAGCAGCTTTTTGTGCTCGATTATCACCGCTTGCACGACCAATTCCCATCAAGGCTGAACCAGCATTACTCATGATTGATTTAACGTCAGCAAAGTCAAGGTTAATCAAACCGTGCTCAGTAATAAGTTCTGAGATACCTTGAACTCCTTGACGAAGAACATCGTCAGCAATTTTAAAAGTCTCAAGAAGAGGAAGGTTGCGATCAACAGTTTGAAGAAGTCTATCGTTAGGAATTGTAATTAAAGTATCAACTGCGGCTGCAAGTTTTTCAATTGCCCAGTCGGCGTTAGTTTTTCGTTTTGCGCCTTCAAAAGCGAATGGTCGAGTAGCAACACCAATCGTTAAAATACCCATTTCGCGGGCAATTTCAGCCACAACATGACCAGCACCAGAACCAGTTCCACCACCGGCACCAATAGCAATAAACACCATATCTGCGCCTTCAAGAGCCTCGCGGATTTCTTCGCGCGATTCAAGAGCAGCACTTTCTCCAACGATAGGGTCAGCACCCGCACCCAATCCGTTTGTTGTTTCACGACCAAGGTGAATTTTTTTATCAGCTTTTGATTTGTACAACGCTTGAGCGTCGGTATTCATTGCAATAAATTCAATGTTGTTTAGGCCAACATCTTTCATTCGGTTAACGGCGCTTCCACCTGCGCCACCAATTCCTACAACTTTAATTTTTGCAAAAGTTTCAACTTCATTCGGTTTAATTTCTGGCATTTCTTCTCCTTAATTTACTCCCATTATATCACTTTATCGCTTTTTCTTAAAGAATCTTGCGAAAAATCCAAAGCTCTTAGGCTCAAAACTATCTCGATATTCTTCTCTTCTCAAAACCACATTTCTTGCTTCAATTATCAAGCCAACTGCAGATGAAAATTCTGGTTTATTCACTTCTTGTGAAACAGTTCTTTCGACGCCGTTTTTACCAATTCGAGTTGCTAACTGTAATTGCTTTCTCGCGTATTCATCGATTCCTTTAAGGTTTGAACCTGCTCCTGCTAGCACAATTCCGTTTGGTAATTGATTTTCGAAACCTGATTTTTTAAGAACTTTTTTAACTTCTTCAAAAATTTCTTCAAGTCGCGCCTCAATAACTTCTTCGATTTCTCGTGTATTAAAGCTATAATGCTCGCGACCATGTTTCACAACAATATCGCCGCTTTCTTCTCTTTCGAAAGCAAAACCATGCTTAATTTTTATTTCTTCGGCAACCTCTGGTGAAACTTTCAAACAAATCGCAAGGTCGTTGGTAATATTGATTCCACCAAGTGGAATAACTTCTAATAATCGCAACGCACCATCTTCATAAACTGCCACTCCAGTAGTTGAGGCACCAAGATCAACAACTGCAACGCCGTTTTCTTTTTGGTTATCTGTCAACAATGCTCGAGAAGAAGCCAAAACGCTTGGAACATAAAGTTCTGGGTCAAGATCTAATCTTGCAGCAGTATTTCTTAAGTTATCTATATTTGAATCTAGTGCCGAAATAGCGCTACCGTGAACCTCTAAGCGAACACCTTCCATTCCGTAAGGATCAACCAAGCCTTCTTGATTGTCGAGATTATAATAATATGGAATAAATTCCAAAACTCGATGATTTGCTGGAATTTTACCAATTGTAGCAACCTCTTCAACTCGCTGAAGATCTTCTTCATCTACAATTCCATCTGGTGAGTTGATCGCAATCATTCCATCAGTATTCGTGCTTAAAATATGTGCACCATTGACGCTAAATATAGCGCTGCTGCTTTCATAGCCAGCCATTCTTTCTGCCTGAAGCAAAGCCTTATCTAAAGCTTGATAAACGCTTTGAGCGTTAGTTATCACCCCTTTTTTCATTCCGTTATTTTCTGCGGAGCCAACACCGATAACATTTGGCATTCCTTCTTTATCAAAGTTCGCAATAATAACACGAACTTTTGAAGTTCCAATATCTACTCCTACCACATTTCGAGAATTCTCATTCATAGTTCCATTATACCGTTAATGCTAATTTTTATCAAGTACGAAAATAGCAAATAATAAAAAAACACCCCTCGCAGTGATTAGGTGTTCTTTTGGAAAATAATTTCTGGTGCTGGGAGAAAGATTCGAACTTTCGAAGGCATCTGCCGACAGATTTACAGTCTGTTGTGTTTGACCGCTTCACTATCCCAGCTCTTTAACTTGTATTAAAAAATACTTGGAGCCACCTTTCGGATTCGAACCGAAGGCCTGCTGTTTACAAAACAGCTGCTCTAACCAGCTGAGCTAAGGTGGCATATCACCAAGTACGTTTCTAATTATACACGAGCCTTTTCAAAAATGCAAGTACTTTTTTAATTTATTTTTCCAAAATCTCAATTGTCGAATCTATAATCTGAAATTCTGGTAAAAAATGAGATATTTTTTTACGAATTTTAGCACTTTTTGAAATATCGTTTACAAAAATCCTTGCCGTAAAAACATGCTCGGCACCATTAAGACTCCAAAAATGAATATTTTCAATTTTTAAAACACCTTCAATTGCTAAAATTTGCTTTTTAATTTTGCTCAAATTTTTTGTACTCGGTACACGTTGGGCTAAAATTTTCAAAACTCCCCAAGAGTTCGAAATTGCACCCCAAGAAATAAATAGCAAAATACACAAACTAGCTACACGATCAAGCATATGAAGGCCTGAAAACGAAATTAGAATAGAAGTAATAAATGTTAAAATCCAGCCAAGTAAATCTTCAATTAAGTGAAGTGAAACCGTTCGGTCAAGAATATTTTTCGAACCATGTAACCGTACAGCAGCAAATAAATTCACTAAAATTCCTGCAGTTGAAACAATTATCAACCCCGGAACATTCACATATGGGTGAACGTGTGGAAAAGCAAATTCATAATATACAGAAATCGCCATTGTGTATGAAAGCCACAAAATCACACCAGCATTTAAAAGAGCCCCAAGCGCCGCAAATCGTTTATAACCATAGCTCATCACGGAAGTCGGTTTTTTATTGCTCAGTTTGTTTAGGATTAATGTAATTGTGAGTAAAATTGCATCACCTAAATCATGAACAGCGTCGGCGGAAATCGCCGCCGAACCAAAAAGCCACCCAAAGAAAAATTCCAAAACTGAAAAAACTAGATTCAAACAAATTGCTAATGGGAGATTGCTTGGATTTTCGTGATTATGAACTCCACCAAAATGAGCATGCACCTGTTTGCAAGCTTTTTCTTCTTTCGAAAATTTGCCTCTCTCTCCCATTTTTCGAAATTTTATTCTAAAGTAAGAATTTCCGCTCCATCTTTTGTGACTAAAATCGTGTGCTCAAAATGCGCTGAAAGTGAACCATCTTTCATCAAGACATCCCATTCACTATCTGTTCCGTTAAAAATCACATCACCTTTGCCAAGAGAAGTCATTGGTTCAATACAAAAAGTATCACCTTCCTGAAAAGCCACGCCACTTCCAGCCTTGCCATAATTTGGAACTTCTGGCGCCATATGCATTTTTAAACCGACACCATGTCCAACCAAATCTCGAACATTGCCGAGTTTTGATTTTTTAAGCGATTTTTCAACCGCTGCGCCAATGTCACCGGTTTTCACACCAGGCTTTACGACTGAAATTCCCGCCGCAAGCGCTTTTTTTGTATCGTTCAAAAGATGCTTCACCGCACCTTTTGGTTCTTCGCCAATAACTGTTGTCACAGCAGAATCGGTCATCATTCCTTTAAATTCAATAACCATATCAAATTTTACAACATCACCTTTTTCGAAAGGGACATTATTTGGCGCGCCATGGACAACACAATCATTCACCGAAATACAAACTACGCCTGGAAAATTCACCTCTGGAGTGAGATATGCAGATTTTGCTCCATATTCTTTAATTTTCTTGCGCGCAAAAGCATCAACTTCAAGACCAGTCATTCCGACTTTCGAAAATTCCGTAAGCTCACGCAAAATTCGCGCGAGGATTTTTCCACCCTCACGCATTGCTTGAATTTGTGCTTCAGTTTTATTACCCGTAATTAAATTCCGCACGATTCGATCTCCTCCATAATTCGATCGTGAACTTGCCCAACCGTGCCTGTTCCATCGATATGAGCAATTCGCACGCCATTTTCGTTAAAATAATTCAAAACTGGATACATTTCTTGCCGATAAATTCGAAGGCGCTCGTCGATAACCTCTGGAGTGTCATCAAGTCGACCGCGAATTTCAAGCCGGCGCATCAATTCGCTTCGTGGAACTTCTAAAACAATCACTAAATCAACATTTCGACCATGGCTTTGCTTATTCTCAATCAGCCACTTCGCCTGAGCAAGCTGACGTGGGTAGCCGTCAAGAATCACTTGCTTAACTTTTTTGCCGTTTGCACGTTCAAGAGCCTCACCCATTACGCGATTAACAATTTCTGGATCAACCAGTTTTCCAGTACTCATTCGCGCGAGAAGTTCAGGATCCTTACTGTCGCGCAAAAGCTGACCAGCACCAAGCCAACGCCAATCATTACGTGCTGCCAATAAATTACCCTGAACACTTTTACCAGCACCTGCTGGACCAAAAAATACAATCATTAAATTCCTTTTGTTTTTAAAAATTAATACTGGTTATATTATAGCACAAAATTTTGAAAATTATAAAATTGTCAATCATCATTACGCGATTTATTCAAATTTAGACTGTCAACACAAAAATTTGGATATTTATTACCTTTTCCATCATTAGAACGTATAGATTCTAAAGACATCAAAACCGCTACAGAATTAAAACTCCCCTCCCTAAATCCATAGCCAGTTGTACCTATTTTCGAGTTTTTAGACCAATATCCAGAGCTAGAACCAACCGATTGTGATTCGCACTGACCCCCTAAAATAATATAAGCTTCATTGCTTCTAACAGGCAAATTCATAAAGAATATACTACCGTGTCCACCACTACCACTACTAAACCGATTTAAAACTTGAATATCTTCTATCTCCGCTGATTCTGGGATATATTTAACGATTTCTTTATCTCTATCTTTTCGCAGATTATAGTAGCCTGTTTGATTTTTTGCTAACCCAAATGAAGGAATAGCACCTTTGTTATTCGAACGAGCGTTTTCTAAATTAGCAATTAAGTTTGAAGACCACGACTTTCGCGCCGTATCACGCTGACTCCGTTGCAAAGCCGGCAACCCAAGAAATACCATTAAAAATATCAATCCAACAATTGCGAGCACTAAAACAACTTCAATAATTGTAAAACCATAGTTAAGCTTATGCTTTTTCATAACACTATTATAGATTGTTTTCCCCATAAAATCAATAGAGAACTACCCAAAAATGGATAGTTCTCTACTCTTAATTCAATTCCTCTTTCACAATTTTAGCTAAAACCGCGCCATCGGCAGAATTACCAAATTTTGCTTTCATTTTACCAATAATTGCGCCCATTTGCTTGATCGAAACTTCACCCATTGCTGAAATTTCAGCTTTCACGGCTGCACGAATTTCATCTTCGCTCACCATTTCTGGCAAATATTTCGAAAGAATTTCAGCTTCTTTTAGTTCATTTTCAGCACGCTCTTCATCTAATAAACTTGCTGCTTCTTTACGCTTTTTTACTTCTCGCGCAACTAGCGTTTCAATTTCAGAATTATCCAAACCCTCTTCACGCTTACCAAGTTTTACTTCTTCATCTAAAATCGAAGCTTTCAAGCCTCGCAAAACTGTAGTTTCGAAAGCATTTCGCGCAAGCATTGCAGTTTTTAAATCTGCGTTAATTTGTTCTTTTAACATTCTTCCTCCTTTTTTTAAATAAAAACTAGTCTCTCGGTTGGGATTTAGGTTTTTGTTCTCCATAAAACAAATCTCCTTTTCCTCTATTTAAGTTCCAGACACCTTTGTGTTTAGGTTTCGACCCCCAATATTTCAAGTCGTCGATATAGAAATATTTACCTTTGTGCCCATAAAAATATTCGGTTTCTCCATACTTCTTGATTATTTCTGCGAGCCTTTCTAAATCCTTATCTTCACCGTTGTTTTTGCTCAGTGCGTATTCGTGTGGTGCAGTTTTAGCATATGTTTTAGCAAAAATCCACTCATACTTTTCTACAATGCTGCGAGCTTCTACCACTATTTGTTCTTTTAGCATTTTCATCATTCCAAAATAAATCCAGCCTTTCGACTGGAATTTATGTTTTTTTAGCGAATACCAAGTCGCATTTTTTGTGCTTTTTCAGCACGGCGTTGATTTCGAACGATTGCTTTTTTGCGTCGTTCAACCTTGCTTAGAGGCTTCGAAAATCGCATTGACGCTTTAGCTTCGCTCAAAACTCCACTTTGTAGAACTTTTCGATTAAAGCGACGAATGATGTTTTCGTTAGCTTCTTTCTGGTCTTTCCTTGTTACACTAATACTCATACTGATTACTATTTTACCAAAGTTTTTTTAAAAAAGCAAGAAAAAAATAAAATCGCCCGATTTCGAGCGATTTTCGAGAATTTTTACTGTTCATTATTTAATTTTCGCCTGTCCACGATAAAAGTCAATCCAGATTTTTAACAATCGATCTTCAGAATAATATTCCGAAATTTCTTTTGATTTTGCTTTGTATTTTTCAAGAATTTCTGGCTTTTTCGAAATTTCTTTAATTGCTTCATTCATCTCTTCGAAATCTTTACCCGCCAGATATTTTCCTTCAAGAATATTTTTATACAAATCTAAATCGCGCAACATTATTGGCGCCCCGCAACTTGCAGCTTCCAAGATCGACATCGGGAAAAGCTCTGCATAACTCGGCAACAAAAATAAATCACAGCTTGCATAAAATTTTCGAATATCCTCGCGTGGAACAATTCCTAAAAAATTCAAATTTTTTGGTGGATTTTCAACTATTTTTTTGTAGCGCTCATAACCGCTGGTAATTTTTCCGAATGAAAAACCACCGGCCCACACAAATTTAATATCAGGATTATTTTCTGCTAACTTTACAAAATCATCAATACCTTTTCGTTGCTGAACTTGACCAACTCCAAAAACTACAATTTCATCTTTTTTCCAACCTTGCAATTTTCGAAAATCCTCTCGTTCCTCTTCACTCAAAGGTGACCATTTATCTTTTGCAACAAAGTTTGGAATATAAGTTATTTTTTCTCGGTCAATACCGATTTTAACTAATTCCTCTTTAAAGTCAGGATTCACAACCACCAAATGATCCATTTTATCATAAAATTTGATCAAATATTTTTTTACAATTTTTTCAGCAATCGCTGGCATATCCAAACTACCATCAAGCGTATCGGGTATTAAATGAACATATCCAATCCGCCGACCAGTGTATTTTTTGAACTGAGCTGCCAAATAAAAATGTGGATCAATTGTGTGAAAATGCGTTATATCTGGGTTTTTCGCACGAAGCGTTTTGGTAATTTTCAGCTCATCTTTTGCCCGATTCTGAAGAAGATTCATAAGTTCGAAATAAGCGCCGCCAACCCCTTGACCAGCAACCTTATCCGCAGAACTCATCATATTCACATGGATTTTATTCATAGGCCAATTATACACGCTTTCTCTCTAAATGTAAAATCTGCCCTTCAACACTTTTTTGCCCTTGCCATTCGTTCAGACCAAGTGAAAAAACCACGTCAATCTCTTCACCAATTTCAGCAAAAAATTCTTCTGGTGCATTAAATTTTAACATTTTAATTTCATTCTCGCCATCTGTTAAAGTTAGCTTTAAATGCTGTTTTTTATCGCCCATTTCTTGCCGAGCTATAACTCGCACCTTTTTAATTTCGAAAGTTGGTTCTTCATTTCCCTTTCCAAAAGGCTCAAGCGCTGTAATTTTTTCGAAAAGCTCCAACGAAATTGGTGAAAAATCTTCAAGTTGAATATCCACTTTCGGTAAAAGATATTTGAGCTGATCTTCAAGATTGAGCGAATCATAAAAATCGTTCACGCTTTTTCGAAAATCATCAATTTTTGAAGTTGGAAGAGTTACTCCTGCAGCAGCATCATGACCACCGCCCTTAATAATGATTTTGCGCGCTTTATCAACGGCTTGACTTGCCGAAAATCCACCAAAACTTCGCGCCGATCCTTTCGCAATTTCACCCTCAATTGAAATTACAAAAACTGGTTTTTTAAAACGCTCCAATAGACCACTTGCTACAATTCCGATGATTCCATCATTAAAACTCTCGTCTGCAACCACTAAAACATCATCTTTTTGAAAATCTTCAGCTTTTTGAATTGCAATTTCGAGCGCTTCGTGTTGAATTTTACGGCGTTTTTTGTTTAAATCATCAAGGTTTTTGGCTTTTTCGAAAGCAACAAAAGAGTCTTTTTCAAGCATTAAATCTAGTGCCTTTTCGGCAGTTTCAAGCCGGCCAGCCGAATTGATTCGTGGGCCAATGATAAAGCCAAGCGTTGAACTTTTCGGCTCTTTCACACCAGCTAGTGCCAGCATTGATTTCAAACCAGCTCGGCGCGTTTTCGAAAGAACTTTTAGCCCCCAAAAAGTGTTTTGGCGATTCTCGACCGTTTGTTTCATGATGTCGCAAACGGTGCCGAGCGCCACCATATCAAGTAGCCACTTTTCTTGGCCAGCAGGAAAGCCCTCGAGTTTGGTTTGAAGCGCTCGAACCAACTTAAACGCTACCCCCACGCCGGCAAAATTTTCAGCCTGCGGATATTTGTTTTCTTTTCGGCGCGGATTCACAACTGCAACTGCATTTGGTTGAACTTCAGCAATGTTGTGGTGGTCGGTCACAATTGTATCGATTCCAAAACCTTTTGCGAAATCGATTTCAGCGTGATTCAAACTTCCGCAGTCAACCGTTAAAATTAAGTTAGTTCCTCGATCCGCAAGAACTCTCACGCCACGCTCGTTCATTCCGTAGCCATCTTTAAAACGATCGGGCAAAAAATAATCCACATTTTTAAAACCGAATTTTTCGAAAGCTGTCAAAATCACCGTTGAAGCTGAAACACCATCAACATCATAATCGCCATAAACTGTAATTTTCTCTTGTTTTTTGTGGGCAACAAGTAATCGCTCAACCGCTTTTTTCATATCTGGCAACAAAAAAGGATCGTGCTGGTTATCATAATTCGGATTCAGAAAAGCTTCACGATTCTCTTTCGAAATTCCACGATTCTTTAAAATTTGCTCAAAAATTTGTTCAACCGTCATTCGCGAACTCTATCTTTTAACAGACCTCTCGATATAATTGTTTGAACGCGCAACACTGTTTTGCTCGCGAACTTTCACCACGATGGATTGTAATTCAGAGAAAAACAAAAAATTCGTATTCGCAAAATAAGTATAGGTATTTTTCTTCTTTTCTCTAAATAAAAATCCGGCTTTTTCAAGCTTGGCAAGTTCGCGTTGAATATTTCCTGGATCTTCTTTTAAAAGTTTGGCGAGGCCACGAGAGTGCATTTTAATAACTGGATACGTAACAAAAAATACGACAATTTTTCGCTTAACTCGTGATGTAATAAAAATATCTAAATCTACCATATCCTCACCTTTTCGTATTTCTATTTTACAAAATTTTAGCTTTTTTCGCAAGCTATATTTATTTTATTTTTTAAACCTTTTGATGTAAAATAAAGATACATGGATTTTTATTTTGAAGTTGCTCCATTAAAAATTGTTCGCGCTAATAGCGAAGTTTTTACTTATGCTTCAAAAGAAAAACTTGAAATTGGCCAAATTGTACAAATTCCCGTTGGTAAAAAAAATATGTTTGGTGTGGTTTTTAAAGAAGTCGAAAAACCAGATTTCGAAACTCGCGAGATTCTAAAAATAATCGAAAAAACGCCAATTCCAAAACATTTAATTGAACTTTCGAAATGGATGAGCCAATATTATGCGACGCCTCTTTCGCAAGTTTTGAGCGGAATTTTACCAGCTGGTTTAGGCAAGAATCGCCGTTCTTCAAAAAAGGAAAAAATTAAATTAACAGATGAAAAAGAGAGCTGTTCAAATTTTTTATACACAAACCAACAGCAAAACGCAATCAAAAAACTTGATAAAATTCACTCCGGAACGGTTCTTCTTCATGGAATCACTGGATCGGGAAAAACTTCAATTTATATAAATCAAACCGAAAAAGTTTTAGCCAACCAGCAATCCGCAATAATTTTAGTCCCCGAAATTGCGCTAACTTCGCAACTGGTTTTAAATTTCGAAAAGCATTTCGGCAATATTAAAATCATTCACTCACACCAAACCGAAGCCGAACGACACAAAACTTGGTTAAAAATTTTGAACGACCCCGAACCGCAAGTTATTATTGGCGCGCGCTCTGCCCTTTTTGCGCCCGTAAAAAACTTAGGTCTGATCGTAATTGACGAATGTCACGAACCAAGTTTCAAGCAAGACCAAACACCAAAATATTCTGCTTTGCGCGCAAGCAGTTTTTTGGCTTCGAATTTTAATTTTAAAGCAATTTTTGGTTCTGCAACACCGTTAATTGAAGACTATTTCTTAGCCGAATTATCTGCAAAAAACAACGGAAACGAAATTATTAAATTAACTGAACTTGCCAAAAAAGAAGCTCAGCCGGCAAGAATTGAACTAGTTGATTTAACGAAAAAAGATTCGAAAAACCACCGCTTTTTTTCGAAAAAAATGCTCACTGAAATGGAGCAAACTTTAAGTGAAAATAAACAAGTTTTAATTTATCACAACCGTCGTGGTTCGGCTAGCATTACACTTTGCCACAATTGCGGATGGATGGCGCTTTGTCCAAATTGTTTTGTTCCACTAACTTTACACGCCGATAAATTTCAATTATCGTGTCATATTTGCGGACACAAAGAACGCCCACCAATTTCTTGCCCAGATTGCGGTGAGGCAGAAATTATCCACAAAGGAATCGGCACAAAAGCAATCGAAGAAGAAATTCGAAAACTCTTTCCGCAGAAAAAAGTTGCACGCTTCGATGCGGATAGCGATAAAAATGAAACTGTCGAAAAGCTCTACAATGAAATTCGCAACGGTGAAATTGATATTATTATTGGTACCCAAGTTATTGCAAAAGGCCTAGATTTACCAAAATTAAAAACCGTTTGCGTAGTTCAGGCCGATGCAGGATTAGCTTTGCCTGATTTTACTTCGAGCGAGCGAAATTTTCAGTTAATTTCGCAAGTTATTGGTCGTGTTGGGCGGCACTCTAACGAGTCAAATGTAATTATTCAAACTTATCAACCTGAAGCTCCGTCGATTCAATTTGGCTTAAATCAAGATTATACCGGATTTTATAATTTCGAAATTAAAAATCGCCAAAAGCAAAACTACCCGCCTTTTGTGTATCTGTTAAAATTAACCTGCGTATATAAAACCGAGATTTCAGCCGTGCGAAATTTACAAAAAGAAGCGCGTGAGATTCGCAAAAAATTTTCGAAAGATGTACAAATTTTTGGTCCAACGCCAGCTTTTTATGAACGCGTGGGTGAAACTTATCGTTGGCAAATTGTAGTTAAAAGCAAAAAACGCGCACCTCTTTTAGAGATTGCGCGCGAATTTCAAGGCAAGCCACAATGGCGCGTTGACTTAGACCCACCGGGATTGATTTAATCGTCTTTTTTCGAAATGTTAAAAATATAATTCTTTAGATAGCATAAATTAGCTTTTCTTGCTTCATCTTTTGTAATTTTGCCAGATTTTATCTTTTCAATATCTTCAAGCATAAAGCCAGTTAGCTCGCCAAACTCCACCATGCTTGGCAAGAATTTATCATCAGAACCAGAAAATCCTCGCCCTTCAGAAATCATTCGTCCGCAATAATCTTTCGCAAGATATTCTATACCTTCGTAATTATCCGTTTCGAAAAATATCAATGCAAAATAAATCAACGCCGAAAACATCTCCCTGTCATTTTTTGGTTTTACTAATTTTAAGAAATTATTAATATTCTCTTTCATATTATATCCTTTATATAAATTAAAAAGACGAGATATGCACTCGCCAAAAACTACTACATATAGCGTCCACGGTCTCCATCATGATTATTACTAAAATCCGAAGAACCATCAGCCCGAAAATGGTCGTGTCCTTTTGCACCATCAGCACGATACCCCCCAAAAAATCATTTGGAGATTCAATATGACCAGATGAAACATAAGTTCCACCGCTGCCATCAAATGCAAAAGTCACAGGGTCACCATTAGAGTCTGTTCCGTGTGTAGCACCACCATAGCTTTCGCCGTTCCCAAAATTATCAGGAGTGTTAGCATTATCATTATTTCCCCAAGGCATAATAACCACCTCTATATAAAGTGCGGAGCATTCTTAGCTCATTTGAAATATTTGAATATTTGCCATTTCAAAATATTTGGTTTTAATTTTACCATATTCAAACCTAAAAATCAATGATTTTGTAGCTTTTTTACCCTAAAAATGGTATAATAAAAACAATGAAAAAAGAAGATATTATAACCTTACCTAACCAAAATTTGCGCAAAAAATGCGAGCGTGTGCATGTTATCACAGATGAAGTTCGCCAAATCGTGCAAGATATGATTGACGCCAGCCTCGACTGGGAAAATGCTCACCCACACGAAATTTCGGCCGCAATTGCTGCACCGCAAATTAACAAACTTTATAAAATTATTATTGTTCGAAGTGATTTGGACGATAAAAACAATAAAGAATTTACCGCTTTAATCAATCCTGAAATTATAAAATTCGAAGGAAAAACAGATGTTGATTTTGAAGGATGTCTTTCGATTAAAGGAATTTATGGCAAAGTTCCTCGCGCATCAAAAGTTCGCGTTAAAGCGCTTGATATTCACGGCAACGAAGTTCGAATTAAAGCCGAAGATTTCCTTGCGCGTGTACTTCAACACGAAATTGACCACACAAACGGCGTTCTTTTCATCGATCATATCCGCGATAAAAAAGACGCTTTCTACCGACTTGATGAAGACGGCGAATTACAACCATTAAACTATGAAAAAGATATCGAAAACAACTCTGATCTGTGGGAGGATTTATAATCTTGAAAAAAACTCCAATAATCTTTTTTGGAACGGAAGATTTTTCGGCCGTTTCACTCCAAAAACTTATTGATGAAGGCTTCGAAATTGCCGGAATTATCACCAAACCAGATTCTCGAAAAGGTCGCGGGCAAAAGTTTCAAGCGCCAAAAGTGAAGCAAATTGGTGAAAAGTTTAATATTCCAGTGCTTCAACCACAAAAAATATCAGAAATTACTGATTTCGTTAAAAAGTTCGAAAAACCTGCGGGGGTTTTGGTTTCTTTTGGTCGAATTATTCCGCAAGAAATCATCGATTTGTTCACACCTGCTATTGTGAATGTTCACCCTTCACTTTTACCTAAATATCGCGGTTCAAGCCCAATTGAAAGTGCAATTTTAAACGGTGATGAAAAAACCGGCGTTTCACTAATGAAACTCTCAAAAGAAATGGATGCTGGCGATGTTTATTCACAAAAAGAAATCGAGCTTTCGAAAACCGAAACAGCAAGCGATCTTTATAAAACTTGTGGTGAAATCGGCGCCAAAATGCTTGTGCGTGATTTGCCAAAAATTATCTCTGGCGAAATTAAAGGACAAACACAAGATGATTCGCAAGCTGAATATTGCCAACTTCTTAAAAAAAGCGATGCCCTTCTTTCTCAAGATAAACAAACCGCAGAGCAAGCCGAACAGCAAATTCGTGCTTTCGAAATTTTTCCAAAAAGTAAAATTAAGCTCGGTGAGCATTTAATAATTATCAAAAGCGCAAAAGTAGTTAGTTCTAACCCTGAAAATTCGCCTTTAACGTTAAAATTCGCCGAAGGAACGTTTCTAAAGCTAGAAAGACTAATTACACCAAATGGTAAAGAAACCACTGCTGAAAGCTTTGAAAACGGCTATCTAAAATAAAACCGCGCTTCTCTGCGCGGTTTTATATTTTAGCTAAAAATTTTATCGATATTTGCTTTAAGTTCGTCTTGCATTTCCTTCATCACGATTGTTGTGATTTGATTAAAATCTGGGCGATTAATTTCAAGCCACTTCATTGAAGCAAATTCCGCAATAGTTTGACGATTTTCTTGACCACCATTTTGCTGAACGAGCGCATTAAATGCACGATTGCTTCGAAAATCTGGCACGTTAATCATTAGCCAATTATCTACAAACCCTGGAACGTCGTCAATGATTTTTTCAAATTCTTCAAGCTTTTCATTCGAAAACCCATCTGTTATACGTTCACCAACGCGGGCCTCAAGTTCTTCTTGAACGTGCTGCTTGAAAACCGCTGCTTCTTCTGGAGACATTCTATCAATGTCAATTCCTTTAAAAAAATTATCGTCTAATTGAAACATTTTCTTTTCCTTGTTTAGTTATTTCTATTTTAACACAAGCAAAATATTTTTTCAAATTATTTAAATAAATTAAGCTACTACTTTTATAATTACAAAAAACAAAATTGATGCTATTCATCTAATCTCTTCGCTAAAGTTTTCATTAATTTATAAAAATCTCGCCACAATAGCGAGATTCTATACTTAATCTTTAAGTTTGCGAGCAACAACTTCACGCGTGAAGAATTCAAGTTTATCGCCAACTTCCAGCTGAATTTTCTTTTTAGTCTTCAGTGAAAGTCCACACATTTCACCTTCAATAACATCTTTCGCCTCTTGTTGTTGACGTTGAACGTGCGAAACTTCAACCTCAGCAATTTGCTCTTTCTTTCGAATTACGCGAGCGAGCAAACCGGCATAAACGCGACCAGATTTTACTTCTCCACCAGCAATAATTTCTTCTTTCATTGTGCGGAAAACACCTTTCACATCTAATTCACCAACCTTGGTTTCAACAACTTCTGGCGCAAGGAGTTTTTCCATTTCTGCGCGCGCGTCATCAAGAAGTTCATAAATAACTTTATAAATTCGAACTTCAACACGATCACGTGTCGCAATTTTTTTGATCGCTGGTGAGAGTTCAACGTTAAAGCCATAAATAATTGTTTTTTCGCCAGCAGCCGCCAAATGGATATCGTTTTCAGTGATATTACCGATTCCACTACTGATAATATTCAAATTAACTTCGCCGCCAGTTTCAATCAACCTGAGACTATCTGAAACAGATGTTAGTGAACCTTGAACGTCAGCCTTAATAACAATGTTAAAATCTTCTGCATCATGTTTTTGATTCATCATTTTTAGCAAATCCGCACCTGTAATATTGGCTGTTGCTGCATTCTGTGCAGCTTCAATTTTAGCTTTTTGTGCAAGATGTCGCGCATCTTTTTCACTTTTAACTACTTTGAAGACATCACCGAATTGAGGTAATTCTTTAAATCCTGTTACTGTTGCAGGTGTTGAAGGGCCAGCAATTTTAAGCGCATCACCTTTGTAATCTTGAAGTGTTCGAACTTTTGCATAAGTTGTTCCGGCAACCAAGAATCCACCCTGTTTTAGATCACCTTGCTCGACAAGAAGCGAAACAACAGAACCTTTTCCAACTTCCATGTGCGACTCGATAACCAAGCCTTCAGCAGGGATATCCACATCAGCACGCAATTCTTCTAGATCGGCTGTTAAAATCACCATATCAAGAAGATTATCGATACCTTCGCCAGTTTTAGCAGAAATCGGCACCATTGTTACATCACCACCCCACTCTTCTGGCATCAAACCACGTTCTGAAAGTTCAGCCATAACGCGATCTTTATTTGCCGTGTCTTTATCCATTTTGTTAATTGCAACAACGATTTTTGCATTGGCATTTTGCGCAAAGCGAATCGCTTCAACAGTCTGAGGCTTAACGCCATCATCGGCCGCAACAACGATAATAACAACATCTGTTAGGGTTGCTCCGTGTTGACGAAGAGCTGCAAAAGCTTCGTGGCCTGGCGTATCAAGAAGTGTAATTTTTCGGCCTTTTCTTTCGGTTTGATAGGCTGAAATATGCTGAGTAATTCCACCAGCTTCTCCCGAAACTGTTTTCGTTCCAAGAATTGTATCAAGCAACGTTGTTTTTCCGTGGTCAACGTGACCCATAACTGCAACAATTGGTGGGCGAGGTTTCGCATTCTCTGAAACTTCATGCAATTTATTTAAGCGAGAAGTCACTTCATCTGCTTTAGCTTTCTTTTTAAGCTCAACATCTTTTAGTCCAAGCTCTTCAACAACAATTACCGCTGTTTCGAAATCAATTCGCTGATTAATTGTCGCAACAATTCCGTTTTTAAAAAGTTCGCCAATTAAAGTTGTAACAGAAAGATTTAGGGCACCAGCCAACTCATCAACAGTAATCGAATCTGTGATATTTACAATTTTCTTCTGACTCATACAACCTCCTTTGGTTTTTTATTTTCTTAAGCTGAAGTTCGGAAACCGATTTCGAAACCGATTTCCGACTGTTCAACGTAAGAATACTTAAATTATTTTACAAGGCTAAGAGAAATTTTTCGATTTTCTTTGTCGATGTCAATAACTACAAATTCTTTTCGCTCGTTTAGAGTAAAGATATTTTCTGGGTTAACATCGTTGCCTTTGCCAAGTTCTGAAACGTGAACAAGCGCTTCAATCGCTGGGCTAATTTTTACGAAAGCGCCGAAAGGTGTAATTCGAGTTACAGTTCCTTCAACTTTCGAACCTTTTTTGAATTGCTCAACTTCTGAAAGCCATGGGTCTTCAGTTAGTTGTTTCATTGAAAGGCTTAAGCGATCTTTATCAATAGCGATGATTTTAGCTTTGATAGTGTCACCAACTTTAACGTAATCTTTTGGACTATTTACGCGTTCCCAAGAAATTTCAGAAATGTGTACCAAACCTTCAATTCCTTCAATGTTTACAAAAACGCCAAAATCAACAACACCAGTAGCAACACCCTCAACCTCATCTGCGATTTTTAGACTATCAAATCGTTCATTCAAACCATCTTTGATAGCTTCTTTTTCGCTAAAGATTAGCTTGTTAGTTTTGCGATCCGCATCAAGAATTCGAACGCTGATTGGTTTATCGATAAGAACATTCAATCGGCTCAAAATCTCATCTTTGTCGCTCGCACCAACTCGTGGGTAGTGTTCCGCTGAAAGTTGTGATACAGGCAAGAATCCGCGGATTCCTTCGTACTCAACAAGTAAGCCACCTCGGTTAGCATCAAATGGAATAATTTCAATAATTTCGCCATTTTCCATTTTTGCAATAACTTCTTCCCAGCCGCGATCTTTCGCAGCTTTTCGAAGAGAAAGTAGTGACATTCCATTGTCCATTTCAGTATCAACAACACTCGCTGTTACTGTTTCGCCTTCAACAAGGCTTTTTGAATGACCAGCTTCACGGCGAGGGACAAATCCAACACCTTTCGCACCAAGGTCAATTAGAATTTCGTGTTTACGAACTGAAAGGATTGTTCCTTCGACAGTTTCGCCTTGATTTAGTTGGTTTGCGCTCTCTGGAGCAGACGCCAACAATTCGTCCATAGTTAGTTTTTTGGCTTCAGCCATTAGTCTTTAAGACTCCTTCCTTAATTGTATTTCTTTGAACATAGCTAAAATTAACCTGCCCAATAGATTGTTACCATTTTAACATTTTAAGCTGAAAAAATCAAGCGTTTTAAAAGGTTGAATTTTTGTTTTTTTAATCGTAAAATAGAGTTATGATTATTACAATTGATACGGGTGGAACAAAAACTTTATTAGCAGGATTTTCGAAAGACGGTAAACTTTTAAAATCTTTCGAATTTCAAACGCCAAAATCTCAGCAAAAATATCTTGAAATTATTGAAAAAGTTATTAAAAAAGAATTTTCAGAACAACTAAAAATGGGTGAAATCCAAGCAATTTCCTGTGCTGAACCTGGAATTATTGAAAACGGTGTAATTTTATGGGCAAAAAATTTACGCTGGCAGAATTTTAATATAAAAACTGAACTTTCAAAAATCTTTCCAAATATTAAAATTTTAGTTGAAAATGACGCCAATCTTGCCGGGCTTTTCGAAAGTAAAAAATTCAAAAATAAAGCTCAAAATATTCTTTATGTCACGCTTTCAACAGGAATTGGTTCAGGTATAATAACAAATGAAAAAATCAACCAAGGCCTAAAAAATAGCGAAATTGGGCGAATCCCAATTGAATTCGACGGCCGAGTACGGGAATGGGAAGAATTTGCGAGTGCGAGGGCAATTTTTAATGTTTATGGTAAGTATGCGAGTGAGATTTCGAAACCACGACAATGGCAAAATATTGCCGACAGAATTTCGCGCGGATTTTTAGTGATAATTCCAATAATTCAGCCAGAGTTGATTATTGTCGGGGGTAGTCTTGGTGAAAATTTCAAAAAATTCGATCTCTTTCTAGAACAAATTGTTCGCGAAAATCTACCCGAAGGAATTTCTTGCCCAGAAATCGTTCAAGCTAAAAAACCCAGAGAGGCGGTGATTTATGGCTGTTTTGAATTTGCAAAAGAGGCGTTGAATTTTTGATGAATTTAGAATTTGTTGAAAAATTACGTAATGATTTTCCTCAATTCAATTTCAAAGAAGGTGATGATTTCTATTGGTCAAAGAAAGAAAATACAATTTTTTTTGAACCAGAATCTTCAAATTTTCATCTGTTAATTTTACATGAATTAGCCCACGCGCTGCTTGGGCATGAAGATTTTTGGCTTGATATTGAACTCCTCAAAATGGAATCTGAGGCTTGGGAGCTCGTTCGAAATAATCTCACAGAACAATATGGGTTTTGCTTTAATTCAAATTTAGCAGAAAGCAAGCTTGACACTTACCGAGATTGGCTACATAAAAGAAGCCTCTGTCCAAAATGTAAACTGAATGGTTTTCAACAAAAAGATTTAATGTACAAATGCCCTGCTTGCGGAACAGAATGGCGAAATAATGACTCCCGTTTTAAAAGTTTGCGGCGAAAAATAAAATAAAATAAAATCACGCGATATTTCGAAAGCGTGATTTTATTTTATATATCTTTTAAGCTACACGAACTTCAATTTTTGATTCTTCAGATTCGTCAGTCATTAAAATTTTTGTTGTAGCTGGGCCACGACGACTAATTCGACCGCCCTTTTGCCCTGCGATTTTTGCAAGTTCACGGTTTGCGGCGAATCCACCAGTTGTTCCATTTTTACCACCTTTTTGCCCAATTCGTGAATAAAAATCTTTTCCATATTTTGCTTTATTAGTTGCGGCTGCCTTTGCGCCGCCCGCCTTTGTTCCGGCCATTTAATCTCCTTTGTTTTGTTAAAATCTAATCTATTTTTGATTATGTTTTTATTATAGCACAACATATGCTTTTTGTCAATATTTACATAAGAGCTTTTTTATTTTATTATAATATTTTTGTATTTCTAATCTGTTTATGCTATAATTTTCTTATGTTTTTTCGAATAAATAATAAGTTCTACCGTAAGTTGCCTAAGCAGATTTGTATATTTTTCTTACCAAGATCAATAAAAACCAAAACACAAAATAAGGCGATTTTAGAGCTTCAAAAACAACTTTTGGATACTTTGCCTAATTTTACTAAAAACGAGCTAGAAGAGTATAAAAATAGTATTATAAATGTAAAATTTTGGCATGGAACTGGAGGATTTGAATATAGTTCCAGTGGAAATATTACACCAATTTTTGACAGTATTTTGAAAAATGGATTGAAAACCCAGCAAGATGACTATTTAATTATTTATTCTAAAAAATTAAGCATGAAATCAATATCTCTAGTAAATAAAAGAATTATTGCTAGATGCTATGCGGATAATCATAATTTTAAGAATCCTAAAACTTTTCGTTTTGGCGATAGTATTTTTTGGATTGTGCGACATTACACAAAAATGTACATTTTATCATATACAATACTTGCTCCGCGTTCACTTGTAAATATTCTTAGCTGGAGAAAAAGAAACAAAATAAATTCAAAAAAGTCTTGGAGCGGAAAAGTAAATAGATCCTGTAAAAATACATGGGAGTCTTTTGAAAAATACTCTGATATTAGAGAAAATTTCCCAGTAATTCTTGGTATTAAAAATCTAAACAAAACTGCGAAATTACCAAAAATATTTAGCGAAACCGAAATTCGTTCCTTAGAGGATATTCCTTTTGAGGATATTATTCACATAGAAATTCCTCTTGAAAGATATAATGAATTAAGTGATAAGATTCGAAAATATAACCAAAAAGTAAAAATATTCCCTATTGAATTAGGTGAATCATTTGAATATAAAAATAGTCTTAAAAAATAGCCCCAAAAGGCTATTTTTAGTAGCTTATAG
>CAUQGB010000001.1:0-255175 GCA_963517825.1 uncultured Candidatus Saccharibacteria bacterium | reverse complement strand
ATCACCTTTATCTCTAGTATCAGTAACATTTTTATATCTACCCCTCCATTGAAGTTCGATAGTTTTTGGGCCATTTATTTTATTTTTGCCAGTATCTAGAACAAAATTAGTATCTCTTAATGCTTGAATACTATTAACACATGGCCCCAATGCACCAGTCTTATTACCTTTATCATCTTCTTGATGACAATCTTTGGTTATATCAATATCTTTACCAATAACATCATAAATTCTAAAAGAATCTAACCCGAGCAATGCATTTTCATTACCAGGAATAACTTTACCATTATAAAAATATATAAACTTGCCCAAAATAACACAATTGGAAGAGCCAGTTGGTTTTCCGTTACTATCTTTCAATATTGAAATATTTCTTCCGCTAGTATCGCATTTAACCTTAGATTCACCCTTTTCGTTAGTCTGATTTTCTACATCGCTGAAAACACTCTGAATATCAGATTTAAAAGTATTTACTGAGTCGTTGTAGCGTTGCTTTTCAATATTTATGTTCCAGCCAACGAGCATGGTTATTAACATTAATCCAGAGATGCTCAAAACAAGCAGCGTCTCGACAATTGTAAAAGCTTTTCTCGTTCTAAAGTTTTTCATATTCATTCCTATTATAACATAAGCTCTTTATTTTTACACCATTAAATTCACAAAATTTAGTAAAATTTCTTGTTGAAAAATCACCAAAACTAAAGCCGCCAAGATCATTGCTGGACCGAATGGTATTTGCACACCACGCTTAACTTTTCGAAAATATAGAATCGACTGAAAAACTGCAAAAAATAAGCCCAAAACGTTAGAAAGAAAGAGCAGAAAAATTGCAAAGACTGGGTGGTTTGGCAAAAGAAAAATCAAACCAACCGCCAAAATCCAGTCGCCACCACCAACCCATTGTTCTTTCGAAACTTTTGCAAGTACAAAATAGATCAACGGGAAGAACATCATTGAAATTACTAAGTAAAAAATGGATCTCAAATTAAATCCACCAGAAACCATCAAAAATCCAGTTGCCCAATAAATAAACGCTAAAATATTGAAGGCGTAAAGAAGTTTGGTTGGCAAAAGCGACCATTTAGCATCATAAATAAACATGATCGTAAGCGGGATAAGCGAAATTAGCAAAATAAAGAGTCTAATTGCTGGAAAAACTAAAATTGTACCATTCGAAATTGGGTTAAAAATCAAGAAAATAATCGCAAAAAGTACAAACATTAAAACTTCAGTTAAAAATTCAGTTACACCAATTTTCGAGTGGCATTTTCGACATTTTCCACCAAGTGAAAGCCAAGATATAATCGGAATTAAATCATACCATTTTAATTGATAACCACAGTTCAAACAATGCGAACGATCATTTTTTTGGCTAACCGAAACGAGCGAGCGGAGTTTTTTCCATTCGGTGGCATCGATTTTTTCGCCAGAAGCTTTTTCATCTTGAAATTGCTTGGCGCGTAACCGCCAAACTTGGGCCACAGCAAAACTGCCAAAAACAGTACCGAGCACCCCAAAACATAAACTTAATAGAAAATTCTCCACTCTCTTCCTTTCGAAAATTAAACTTTTGTAACTAACGAATAAATTGGGAACAAGATTGCACCAATCAAACCACCGGCCATTAATGCCATGACAACCATCAAGATCGGTTCAATCAAGGTTGAAATAGCCTTAATTTGTTCATCAAGCTCATCTTCATAAACTTGAGCCGTTTTACCGAGCATTTCATCAATTTTACCAGATTGTTCACCAATATTTATCATTTGAGGCACCATATCTAAAATATAATCTTTACCCTTTAAAGACTCTGAAAGATTTTTACCACCTTGAACAAGTTTTCCAGCTTCATCAATACTCTTTTTTACAATAACATTATTCATTGCATCACCGCAAATATTAAGCATATCAAGCAGCGCTACACCAGTTGAAAGTAAAAGCTGACCAGTTCGTGCAAATCGTGCCATATAAAGCTTTCGAAAAAGTGGGCTAAATAATGGTACATTTAGCTTGAAATTTGCCGCAAATTTAATTCCTGGTTCAGTCTTGAGATATTGACGGAAAAAATATCCACCAACACCTAGCCCAATCAAGACAAGCCACCAAAAGCTAATCATAAAGTCTGAAATTGCAATAAGAACTTCTGTTGCAAATGGTAATGCTTGGTGCATATCTTTATAAAGCTGTTTAACTTGAGGAACGACTTGAACCATCATAAATGCCATCACAAGACCGATAACTACAAGGACAATCGCTGGATAAGTTAAAGCTCCGCGAATCTTACTCATCATCGCTGCGTCTTTTTCCTGTTGAGTTGCAATACGACGAAGAGATTCATCAAGAGTTCCAGACATTTCACCGGCAGCAATTAAGGCAAGATAAACTTTATCGAAAACATCTGGAAATTTCGAAAAAGCATCCTTTAAACTTGAACCACTCTCAACTGAAGCCAAAATATCGTCAACAACAGCGCGCATTCGTTTATTTTCGGTCTGCTCAGATACTGTTCGAAGAGCTTGCGCAAGCGGTAAACCAGCACCAATCAAAGTAGCAAACTGACGCGTGAAAACAATTTTATCCTTGGTCGTAATTCGATTCAAGAAACTCATTAAAGCATTTTCTTGCCCCACTTCATGGATATCATCTTGAAGAATATACCCTTGATCGATCAAAGCTTTTCCGGCAGCGCGTTTGCTATCTGCCGAAATTTCGCCCTTAACAATCTTTCCAGTAACCTTATCTTTTACTTTGTAAGAAAATTTTTTCATTTTAGCCTCTCATTAATCTTTCAAATTCAACCAAATCAACTGCGAACTCACGCGCGTTATCATAAGTTACCACGCCAGATTGCACAAGCTTAACAAGCGTACGATCCATAGTTTGCATACCCTGATCTCCACCAGTTTGGATTATTGTATCAAGTTGGTGAGATTTACCTTCACGAATAATATTTCGAATTGCAGGATTTGCAACCATAACTTCAGCCGCAACAACTCGACCACCACCGATCGCAGGCACAAGCCGTTGAGCACAAATTCCTTGAATAATATTTGCAAGCTGTGAACGAACTTGAGGTTGTTGATGTGGCGGAAAAACGTCAATCATGCGATCGATAGATTGTGAAGCGGAGTTGGTGTGAAGTGTCGCAAACACCAAGTGTCCAGTTTCAGCAATTGTAATCGCTGCAGAAATAGTTTCGAGATCACGCATCTCACCGATCAAAACGACATCTGGGTCTTGACGAAGCGAGCTTCGAAGAGCTGCAGAAAATGAGTAGGTATCATAATGAACCTCTCGCTGAACTATCGCCGAGCGCTTTGACTTATGAGTAAACTCAATTGGATCCTCAATAGTAATGATATGTTGTGCTTTTTCGCTGTTAATTTTATCAATCAAGGCAGCAAGAGTTGTGGATTTTCCCGAACCAGTTGGACCAGTAACCAAAACTAAACCACGCGGAAAATCAGCGAAAGATTGAATAACTGGCGGCATACCTAATTCAGCAATTGTTTTAATTTGATTCGGAATCAAACGTAATGAAGCTGCTAAATTTCCGCGCTCATGAAAAGCATTAACTCGAAAACGACCAAGATCACCAAAGGCGAAAGAAAAGTCAAATTCTTTATCCTTGACCAAGATTTTCTGCTGATCATCGTCAAGGATAGCAAAAACCAACCGTTCAACTTCTTCGGAGTTTAGAGGGTTATAGCCTGGAAATGGCGCCAAGACACCATCAAGCCTCATCATTGGCGGTAAGCCAACTTGTAAGTGAAGATCGCTTGCATTTTTTCGAACGATTTCTTCAAGTAAAATTTCAATTCTTAGATTTTGATTCATATCTCTCCCCTTTTTTATGCGCTATCAGACGCAACCCTGTTTACTTCTTCTATTGTAGTGATTCCTGTTAATGCTTTAAGATAACCGTCTTGGCGCATCGTAATCATTCCCTGCTGCATCGCAACTTTTTGAACCTCATGTGAAGTTGCATGCTTAATGATCAACTGCTGAATCTCTTCTGTTACCTCCATAACCTCGTACAAACCTGCACGACCTTGATATCCACCTGGTGTTTGTGGCGTATCGCGACCTTTCACAAGAGTATAAGATTTTTGATTTGCGAGCGGTAGATTTTTATACCCTAAGTCAGCTGAAACTTTCTCAACTTCTTCTGGGGTTTTTGGTAATAAATGACCAACAGTTTCAATAATACTTTGTGTTTGGAGTGGTGAAGATTGATAGGTATTTCGCTTAGCCGCCACTCTTCGGACAAGTCGCTGTCCAATGATTGTATTCACGGTCGAAGCAATCAAAAAAGGCTCAATCCCCATATCAATCAAACGTGGTAAAATTCCGGCAGCAGAGTTGGTGTGAAGTGTCGAAAACACCAAGTGTCCAGTTAGAGCAGCTTGAACCGCCAGGTTCGCAGTTTCACCGTCGCGGATCTCTCCAACCATCACAATATCGGGGTCAAGACGCAAAATCGAACGTAATCCGGCAGAAAAAGTTAATCCAACTTCAGCATTAACTTGAATTTGGTTCACTCCGTCCATTTTATATTCAACAGGGTCTTCAAGTGTAATGATATTGACCGAATCGTCTTTAATTTCTTTGATTAAGGCGTAGAGCGATGTCGACTTACCGGAGCCAGTTGGACCAGAAGTCAAAACCATTCCATTTGGTGCTGCAATCCCCTTTCGAATTGTTCGAAGCGCACGCCCAGCATAACCCATTTCTTCAAGATTGAAAGAGTTTCCCGTTTTATCAAGAAGACGAATCACCACCTGTTCACCCCAAACTACTGGCGAAATCGCAATACGAAGGTCGACTTCTTTACCGCTCACCGCTACGGCAAACTGACCATCTTGCGGTACGCGGTGCTCATCAATTTTTAAGCTTGAAAGAATCTTGATACGTGAAATCAAAGCCGGTTCAATACTTTTTGGTAAATTCATAATTTCACGAAGAACACCGTCGATTCGGCAGCGAATTTTTAGTGATTTTTCAAGTGGCTCAATATGGATGTCTGATGCCTTTGCACGAACGGCATATTCCAAAATAGTATTTAAAGCTTTTGAAATTGGTGAATCTTGAACAATTGTTTGAACTTGCCGTTTTGATTCTGCATCAGCTTGAGTTTGCGCGTCAACATTTTCAGCTAAAGCGTCAACACCCGAAAGGTCTGTTTTATATTGATCCAAAACATGTTTAATGGAGTTTTGGCTAGCCATAAATACTTTTAGAGGGCGCTGAATTAAACTCGAAAGATAATCGACAGCCTGAATATTTGTTGCATCAAGCATCGCCACAGCGATTCTTCCCTGTACTTCCGCGATCGGCACGGCCATATTTCTTTCTGCAATATCAACACTAATCAAATCGAGCGTTTCTTGTGGAATGGTCGTATTTTCAAGATTAACATATGGAATTCCCGATACATGAGAAGTTGCATGAACAAGAATCTCATTATCTAGAAGCTTGTGTTCAATCATATACGACATTAGAGACTGATTGTTTAAACCAGCCTCTTTGATAGCCAACTCAATTTTAGATTCCTGAACAAGCCCCTCTTCAACAAGGAGTCTTGCAAGCCTATCCTGAATATCATTGGTTAGTAATGTCATTATATTCCTTTTTAAAATTTATTTGGTATCTTATTGTCCAATATTAATTTGAACCGTTGGGTTAATAGCTTCTGAATTAAAAATATCACTACTTGGCTTCACATATTCGTTCGAAATGGGACTAGTTTCTTTAACCTCATAAGTTTGTTCGGAGAATCCACCCTGCGCCAAAGAATTAATAACCAAGTATGAAACCAAAACACTAAAACCCGCAATCAAAACAATCATCGCAATATCAGTTTTTTTCATTATTTCGAACCTCCTGAAGCGCCAGTGCTTTTAGTTGCGTTATTTCCAGCTGCTGAATTTGTAGGCTTTGCAGTTTCGTCAGCCTTAACACTCTTACTTTCGAGCTTCATTACATATTTAGGATAGTAGTAGGATTTAGCTGAAAAATTAAGGCTGAATCGGTTGGTTGAACGCTCAAACTTAAAGCTCGTAATATTGATTGCCCGAATAGATCTTTCCATTTTTCGAACAGTATTAATTAAATTATTAAGAGCTTCATCCTGAGACTTAGCAGCTTGTGCAGAATTTGCACCTTCAGCTTGAAATCCAGCAGATATTGTTGCTGAAAATTGAATATCTTTCACACCATTTGGAATTTTGTTCGGATCCTCAATAGCAGAGGTTGAATTAGATGAAGAGGAGGAAGATGAGCCTCCAGAGCTTGAAGCGCTCACACCCGCAGAATCAGCAGAGTCAATACTAAATGAATCTAAAGTTACACCTTCAGAAAAAATCTTTTTCTCAAGGCTAGCAGCGAGAGCTGCAGCATTTTCACTATCCGGTAAAGCATCAGCAATAACACGAAGTCCGCCATCTTCAGCATTAGATTTTAGATTTCGCTCGTTAAGGTTTGAGTCGGTTTCTAACGAACTCAACTTGCTCTTAAGATCTTCAATATTCTGAATATTCTTTTGAATAGTTGAAATACTTTTATCTTGTTCGCCAAGAACCTTAGCATTGAATGTAAACATCCTAAAAAGATAAATCATCCCAACAATAGAAGCACCGGCAATTAAAGCAGCACCAGCTACCGCTAAAAACATCATTTGGTTGGCTTTATTGATAGCATTTCTCTTCAAGAAAGCTACTTCTTTATTCTCGCCCATTACTTATTCTCCTTTTCAGAATCTTTTTTCGAATTTTGAGTGAAGATTCCAGCAGGAACCTGAACAGTTGAGTCTGTCACATTCTTTCGGCCAAGAGTTTTAACTGCAAAATTCTTTGAAGAGAATTTTAAAGCTGCTTCGTTCAATTTAAAATTGATAGCAAAACGCAAAACACTTTGACCTTGATCATTAGTTCCAAGTGAACTTTCAGTTCGCGCAACCGATCCTTCTTCGGCAATCATGCAAATATTGGCATCTTTTTCGACTTCGCTAGCCTTACATTGAGAATCTTTACCGTCGTAAATAATTTGTGAATATTTAATTGTCTTAATGAAAGCTTCAAGAGCTGGAAAGCCATTGTTTGTCTGACCTTCAATTGAAACAATTCGAGTTTCAGGGTCATAATTTAACGCGGAAAACTGAACGGCGTTTTCACCAGTGGTTTGGATTGCTGGCAAAATTGTTCCAATTAGTCGTGAGGTATCTGGCGAAGCATTTCGAATTTTCTGAATAGCATTCAACTGATTTCGGAGAGTAGCTGCTGTTTCACCATCTTGAATTTTCTGCATATCAGAAAATTTATTCGAAATCTCACTAGTTTTTAAGCTCATAAGTAATTCTTGACCTTTAGTCGTTAGGAATAATAAAATTACCCCAGCAAGCATCGCGCCACCAATAACTATAGACACAAAAGTAACGATATTTCGGAGCTGTTGAGCTTTAAGAAGATCTCTTTTAACATCTGGTAAAAGGTTAATTTCAACCATTATTTATTACTCCTTTCAGCTAAACCAACAGCGACCGCAAATTCATTACCGATAGCTGAAACCTGTTGCTGATATTTTGCTGGAACATTAACATTCTGGAAAGGGTTTGCAGAATACGATTGAATTCCAGTTTTCGAAGAAACATATTCTGGCATTTGAGGAATAACCCCAGAAAATCCTGATAGCGAAATTACTCCAACTTGAACATTTTGATATTTTGTTCCTAAAAATTTTATTGATTTAGTAATTTCCTGAACAAAGTTCTCAAGTATAATTTCAATAGCACGAAAAACCTGGCCTTCAAGTTTATCTTGGGCTAAACCAAATTTCATAATAAATTGGCGAGCTTGATCTTCTTTAATGTTCAAATTTTGAGTTGCAGATTTTACTAAACTCGATATTCCAATAGGAATCGTTCGAACAAGTCTTGGTGCGCCTTGATATACGATGGATAAATCCGTAGAAAGTTCACCCATATCAATAATCAATTGAGCTTGACCAGATTGATTAGTCATGATTAGGGCACGAGTCATCGCTAAAGAATCAGGCTCACTCGCAACAACATTAAAACCTAAACCTTCAATAAATTCCATCTTCTCTTCACTATAAGCTTTAGCTGTGCTCGCAAGTAAAATCTCTAACGAATCAGGATTCGAAAGCGATTCACCAAGAAGAGCCCAATCAACTTGAGCATCATCAACCGCCATTGGAATATATTGGTCAACTTGATATTTAATATTTTTTTGCAATTCTCGCATGTCCTGCTTTGGTACTTCAAAAATTGTTGTAAATGTCTTCTGGGACGCAAGACTAATCGCTACATTTTTTGTTTTAATATCACTCTGCCCGATCATCGTTGAGATAATTTCTCCCAAACGACGACGGCTTTCATCGGAATTACTCAAAACCAATTGAGGGTCGACTGGTGTATAACCGAGGCCAACCAAATTCCAAGAATTCTCTCCAGCTTTCGAAAGTTGGACAGCACGAATCGCATTTGTTCCAATATCTAACGAGAAGGAATCGCCCACACCTTTAATATTAATCATGCCTATATTTTAACATAAACGTAATTAAAAAATCAAGCTTTTTTATTTTTATTTTACAAACTTTTATGTTAAAATAAAAAGACATTAAAAGGAGATTTTATGAGTTTATCAATTGGAATTGTTGGACTACCA
Source organism: uncultured Candidatus Saccharibacteria bacterium (assembly GCA_963517825.1). GTDB lineage: Bacteria > Patescibacteriota > Saccharimonadia > Saccharimonadales > Saccharimonadaceae > Nanogingivalis. The sequence continues at coordinate 246,491 of CAUQGB010000001.1, read as the reverse complement.
AATGTTGGCAAATCAACACTATTTAACGCACTAACTAATAATGATATTTTAGCAGCAAATTACCCTTTTGCAACAATTGAGCCAAATACTGGAATTGTGCCAGTGCCAGATCCAAGATTAAATAAATTAGCGGAAATTTATGGTTCGCAAAAAATTATTCCAGCCACTGTGACTTTTGTTGATATTGCTGGGCTTGTTGCTGGTGCTTCGAAAGGTGAAGGATTAGGAAATAAATTTCTCGCAAATATTCGCCAATGCGACGCGATAGTCCATATCGTCCGAGCTTTCGTAAATAACGATATTGTCCACGTATCAAATGAAGTTAATCCAAAAAATGACATTGAAGTTATTAATACTGAGCTAATCCTAGCAGACATTCAGACTATTGAAAACCGGCTACCAAAGCTTCAAAAAGAAGCAAAAGCTAAGCCAGCCCTCAGAAAACAAGCCGACTACTTGAACAAATTACTTGAACAACTTCAATCTGGAAATGTATTATCAAGTATAAAAGATTTAGACTTAGAAGCTATTGCTGATTTACACTTGTTAACAGCTAAGCCTGTAATTTACGCCTTTAACGTTGACGAAAATACATTAGTCGATGACGCGAAAAAAAGTGAACTTGCAGAAATGGTTCTACCCGCAAAATCTATCTTTGTCTGCGCAAAACTTGAAGAAGAATTGAAGGGATTAGACGAAAATGATGCAAAAGATTTACTCGAAAGCTATGGAGTAAAAGAAACTGGGCTCAACCAAATGATCCACGCAGCTTACGACACCTTAGGATTACAAAGCTACATGACTGCTGGACCAAAAGAAGTGCACGCCTGGACAATCAAAAAAGGCTGGACTGCACCACAGGCAGCTGGCGTTATCCACACAGATTTCGAAAGAGGGTTTATCGCTGCACAAGTTATAAACTACAACGATTTAGTGGAATGCGGTAGTGAACTAGAAGCTAAAAACCACGGTAAAATCCGAACCGAAGGCAAGGATTACGTAATGTCCCCAAATGATGTTGTTGAGTTTAGATTTAATGTATAAAAAACTAAAGACCGATGAATTCGGTCTTTTTATTTACTCGTCTTCCTTAAAATATAAAATCTTTCTTGATTACCTTTCGTTCCTTTAACTTCACTATCTCTTTTATTCTCTATGTATAAATTATTTGAACGGCACCAATTTTCAAAATCTTGAAGAATTTTCCTACGATAAGAGTTATTTTTTACAACGCCGTTAGCAGTTCCATTTCTTCCCGCTTCAAACTGCGGTTTGACCATTGCCGCTATTTTTGTGTTCTTATTAGAAAGGTTTACGACACTTGGAAGAATTTCCTTTATAGATATAAAACTAACATCAATAACCACTACGTCGACTTTCTGATCTGTTTTAAAGTTTCGAATATCGGTTTTCTCATGTAGTTCAACTTTTTTGTTCAACCTTAATTTTGGATGCAACTGATCTGTACCAACGTCAACAGCAATGACTTTGTTAGCACCATTCTTCAAAGAATAATCCGTAAACCCTCCCGTACTCGAGCCAACATCTAGAACCGTTTTATTACGAAAATCAATTCGCATTTTTTTAGCTACACTTTCTAGTTTCAATCCTGCCCGCGATACATATTGAACTCGCTGAAGGATTTTTAATTCAGAATCGACATCAACAAAAAAACCTGGTTTAGTTCTCTTAACACCATCAACTGTAATCTTACCAAGCTTTATATAGCTTTCAGCCTGGGAGCGACTTTCAACCATTTTTCTGTCTACTAGTAGATTGTCTAATCTAATTTTCATATCTTATATTATACTATATTTCTAATATAATTTCCAGCAATCATATGCTGTCCAATATTTTTATACAATATAAAATAGGCTAAAATTTGAGCCTATTTTATATTAACCTAATTATTTTTGTCGTTCTCGATATTCACCAGTCGAAGTGTCAACTGAAATAACATCATTTTCTTTAATAAATGCAGGAACTTTAACCGTTATACCAGTCTCGAGTTCAGCATCTTTTAGAACGCTTGAAGTTGTATCACCCTTCACCACATTCTCAGTATAAACAACTTTAAGCCAAACATTTTTAGGTAATTCAACATTAATAACTTTTCCATCAAAGAATTGAAGATTTAGTTCTTCTGCCTCTTTTAGATAACCTGCAGCATCGTCAATAATATCTTTCGAAAGTTGAAATTGTTCAAATGTTTCCGGATCCATAAAATGAAAATCTTCGCCATCATTATAAAGATATTGAACTTTCTTGTTCGTAACTTCTGCAGGCTCAACTTTATCTTGACCTTTAAAAGTTTTAGGTAACAAAGCACCTGTGATAAGGTTTTTAATTTTTAAGCTTACGATACTTCCACCACGACCTACAACTTTTTGGTTATATTCAACTACGCGATATGGTTGACCATCAAGCTGAAAAACTACACCTTTTTTCAAATCAGTTGGTTGATACATTTTCCTCCTTAAAATATTTTTAAAATAAATCTTCCCCACCCAGTTTTGAGCGAGGAAGATTCGAAAATTTAATTAAGCATTTGTTACGAATGCCAACAATGCCAAGTGACGTGCACGTTTGATAGCAACTGTCAATTGTCGTTGTTGTTTAGCGCTCAAACCAGTTTTTGTAGCTGGCTCAATTTGACCATAGATGTTTACAAATTTTTGCAAAGTTTTAACATCTCGGTAATCAAAATACGCTGGGATTTCTCGTTTAAATCGTTTAGCCATTTTAACTCCTTTTTAAATTTAGAATGGGATATCAGATAGATCAATTGGCTCATCTGAAAAGTCGTCGCTAACAGTTGGTTCTTCAGCTTTAGCAGTAGGAGCAGAATTTCCACCACGACTACCATCACTAACAAAACTAAATTCTTCAACTACAACATCAATTGCGCTTCGATTCTTTCCAGTATCTTTATCTTGCCAAGTTCGTTGTTGCAAACGACCACTCACTAGCAATTGGCGACCTTTCGAAACATATTTCGAAATTGTTTCACCAGTTTTTCCCCAAGCAGTACAGTTAATAAAACTTGTTTCTTCTTGGCGCTCACCATTGGCGTTATTCCAAGTTCGGTTGATTGCAAGAGTGAAACTTGCTAGATTTTGACCACTTGGAGTTGTTCGAAGTTCTGGGTCTGCAGTTAGATTTCCCATTAGTATTACTTTATTAAAAGCCATAATTCTATCCTATTCTTAAAAAATTATTTTTCTTCTGATTCTACAACTGGTCGCTCTTCTGCTTTAACAAGCAAATATCGCAAAACTTCGTCAGTAATATTCAAAGTGTTACTAATTTTTAGTGGTGCAGTTGCTGGAAGTTTTAGATCCATAGCAACATAAGTTGCAAAATCTTGACCTTTAATTGTGTAAGCAAGTTTTTTCTTACCCCAGCTGTCTTCTTTTGCAATTTCACCGCCATTAGCAGCAACCAAACCTCGAATTTTATCTAGAACTTTGTCAAGATCGTTTTCGAAATCTGGATGAATAAGAACTGTAAGTTCGTAATCCTTCATTTTTACTCCTTTGGTTAAAGCCTATTCTTTCAAATAAGCTGAGCTAATATTCCTTTAAATTATATCATTTTTAGGGGAAAAAATCAATAAAACTCCAATATTTCCTTAATTTTAAGAATTTCCTGAATCATCATGTACTTTTTCATGAAATCATAATCTGGAGTGCTATTATTTTTTGAAGGGAGAATTATTTTTTGTCGCGCCATTCTTTTGCCATTAAATTTATATCCATACTGATATTTAGATTTTTGCTGAATTATCATCTGTTTAAGAAAAAGTAATGCATATTCATTATTTTGGCTTTTATCGGTAAAAGAAACTCTTTTCACGTCATCTGAAAAAATGCTTTCATATGGATGATAAAAAGTTTCCACAACGCTACCATTATAATTTACACTAAGGATATTTTTATCAAAACTATTGTTAATATTTTCAATAAATTCAGTTACGCCGTTATTATTATCAACAGCGCCAACAAATGGAATTTTACCCTTTTTCTGTTCAGCTTTTGCTAAACGAACACCGGACTTAATATCACAGATATCCTCAATAAAATACTCCTTCCAAACAACATTTTCGAAAGAATATTGCTTTTTAAGCTTCTTTGCTATCATATATATATATATATATATGCTCAAGTGTTTTTTCTATGTTCTCTTTTTCTAGTTTTTTAATAAAGTTGCTCATATATTGCCAGTTTGGATTGCCGTTTTTGTCGGTTGGAAGGAGTAGTTTTAAATTTTTTAACCTATCGCCATTCAACTGAACTCCATACGAGGCTTTAGAAAATGAACTACTTTCCAACATTTTACAAATAAATAATCCTGAATATTCATCTAAGGCGTTGTTGTACAGTAAGTTTATCGCTGAGCCTGCTCCTCCGCGTCCCACAAAATCATACTCGTGAAAAAATGATTTCCCTCCAATCGGGTCTATAGAAATACATTTCTTCAAACTTATATTATCTTCTGTATCAATAAAATTATTTAAACCGTTATCTACTGAAGAAGTAGTTATGTAGGGGATTTCTCCTTCTTTATAGTGTGTTATCGACTTGCCTTTTACAGGTTTAACTTTAAATAAATCTTTAACCTTAAATTCTTTCCATTCAACCTCTAAATCTAGTACCCCCCCCCTAACTTGAGGAGCTTGTTTTCATAATACGAAACCACGCACTGGCTTTGTGCTTGCATTTCTTGTTTGACATAGTCTTCCATAAATTGCCAGTTAGGGTTACCGTTTGAGTCAATAGGAAGAACCAATTTATCTCTACATAATCTATTAGGCCTGAGCTGTTTTCCATATGAGTATTTCTGTTTTAAAATATTCAATCTCGAAGTTAAGAATAGATAAATTTCATCATTAAATTTCTGGTTTTTCAGAACAGTTATATTGTCATCACATTTAAAAATTCCTTTTTGAAAAAAGGCATTTCCAAACATGTCTATAGTTATACCGTTTTCATAGATTTTGTGTTTTTCATTATTCACAAACGAACTAACCCCATTCAAGCTTTCACCAGCTGTAACAAAAGGAACTAAACCTTCCTCTCTATCAGAAATCTTGAGACGTCTACCTCTTTCAATAAAATCAAATATATCAGATAGATAAAACTCACCCCACCCCACATTATCCAAACTCAACCTACTCATCTTCCTTCTCGCTTTCAACCACAAATAAATATCCGCGCCCATGCGTTATCATATTCACTTCGAATGTTAAATAATCGGCAATAGTTTTTCGAAAATCCTCTTCGCTTGGAATTTCATCGTTAAAATAATAGAACGAGTGCAACCATTCATCGGCTGGCTCAACAGTTGTTTCAACGCAAAACTTGGTTGGTGCTTGGTTCTTACCAGACCAAACATCAAGCAAATGCTGTTTTTTATCTTTATGCGAGCCATCATCAATAAGACCAATGTGTTTGCTTACGATATAACCATCGTTTTCAAAATTAATAAATTTGCAAACTTTGTTTTTAGGGTGTTTATTGTGCGCCGTAAAAATCGCAATACAAGGATTAGTACCAACACCATAAAAAGTATTTTTATTTAAAGTTATTACACCTTCAAGAGTGTGTTTTTTAAAAATTTCTTCTTTGATTTTTTGTTCATCCTTAGTTTTACCAGTAAAGGTGCTTTGAGGCACAATAACCGCGGCGCGCCCATCTTCAACCAAAGAGTCAAGCAAGTGCTTAGTGAAGTTAATTTCATAAAGATTTGAGTTTTGCTTTGAGCCCATTGAATATGGTGGATTCATCATTCCAACATTGCAGCTTTTTAGCTGTAACTGTGCCGGATTTTGAAGCAAGAAATCTTCATTCTCTAAATTACTCTTACCATCACCACGCAAAATCATATTTGTAGTTGCGATAGTGAACATATAAGATTGTTCTTCAATTCCAAAAAGTTGATGTTTTTTAATATGTTTAATTTCGGCTTCATCTTTAGTTTGATTTACCATATCGTGCATTGCCGCGATTAAAAATCCTGCTGTTCCACAACAAGGGTCAAGAATTTTATCACTTGGTTTTAGCTCGAGTAAATCGCAAAAAAGTTCAGTGATATGTTTTGGTGTTAAAACTATTCCTAGGTTTTGTCCATCACCACCGCTATAAGACATAAATTCACCGTAAAAACGCCCCAAATAATCTTCTGCCGAGTTATTATAAAGTAAACTATGATAAATGCTATTATATAAAAACTCAGTGAAATGCTTTAGTGGAGTTTTACCGAGCATTGGGTTGATTTCATTAATTTTTACATTATCTTTAATTATTGAAAACTGGCTTAGAAGCTTATTCTTTTTAACTTGTGGTGAAACATTAGCACGCCCAAGATTGGCCTCAATCGCATCATATATTTTTTGCCCATCGGTTTTTTGTTGGTCGCCGTTGAGATTTTCAATACTAAAATTCCTATGTTCAATTTCTCGAAGTGCTAGCAAAATCCCCGAAACTACCAAAGGCTTATTCTTCTCTTCTAAGTTTCCGTAATTTCGAAGGTCTTCATGCAGAATACTTGCATCTTTTAAAATTTCGGCAGTCTCTTTTTCTTTGTCGGTGTTTTCTTTGAGAATTTCTTTTGTATAATATTCATTAATATTTGTTTCACTAAACGAGATTAGCGTTTCAACTTCATCAAGAATTTTATAATCTCCACGGTCATTAATATAGATTGGTGTAATTTTATGGATTTTATCATTCCCGCTAATTCCAAGCGCAATAACTTCAGAATAGCTTGTATTTTTAGCCAAATGTTTTCCATAAAACAAAGCACCATTCACTGCATAATCACATATACTAGCAACATCTTCACTAATAATTTCATTTTCATTAAAATTTGCGTGCTTATAAGTATTAGCTTTATCTTCAATCACAACCAAAAAATTTTTAACTACGCCAACATATTCAGGAAAGCCAACCTTTCCAGTTCCACGTTTCGAAGCCGTTTGTAAAGCTTCGTTAATTTCTTTAATATCACTTCCTTGCGCAGTAAAATTTTCACTAATTTTAGCTTCCTTCAATAAATCGTAAACCCACAAATCAGTGTTTGCTTCTTTTTTTACCATAAATTAAAAAATAAAACCTCCGTTAATATATTTAACCCATTTTATCATATTTTAAAGTAAAATAATAGATATTGAGATTTTCGAAAACAAAAAAATCGGCGAATTATTCACCGATTTCTTCATAGCTAGAAACAAGCACTTGGCGTGGCTTTGAACCATTTGGCGGGCCAACGATTCCTTTTTCTTCCATATCATCAATTAATTTTGCAGCACGACTGTAGCCAATCCCGAGCCTGCGCTGCAAGTAGCTGGTTGAGGCTTTTCGAGCTTCAATAACGATTCTTGCAGCCGTTTCGAAGGTTTCGTCAGCTGAAGAACTTCCGCCATTCATTACAACTCCCCCCATCGAGCTCGACATTTGAACTGGTTGAGAAATAACTTCATCATTATATTGTGGAGGTCCTTGAGAACGAATAAAATTAGTCACTCGTAATACCTCCTCATCAGTTACCCAAGCACCCTGAACACGCTTCAAATTAGAAGCTCCATTCATATAGAAAAGCATATCACCATAACCAAGAAGTTTTTCAGCGCCACCACGGTCAAGAATCGTTCGAGAATCGCCATTTGCAGCAACCTTAAACGCAATACGGCTTGGTACATTACCTTTAATTAATCCTGTAACAACGCTAACAACTGGTTTTTGAGTTGCAAGAACAAGATGAATTCCAACTGCGCGTGCTTTTTGGGCAATTCGCACAATCATAGCTTCAACATCTTTTGATGCTGCCATCATCAAGTCAGCAAGCTCATCAACCACAATTACGATATATGGCAAAGGCTCAAGAAGTTTTGGCTCTTCCCCTTCTGATGTGTTCTTCTTAATTTTTTCGTTTTTCGAAATTACATGCTTATTATAGCTCTTGATTTCTTTAATTTTTTCATCAGCTAAAACACGATAGCGCCGCTCCATTTCGTTCACTGCCCAGCGAAGAGCTGAGAGTGCTTTTTCAGAATCATTAATAATTGGCGTTAAAAGGTGTGGAATATCTTCATAAGCGGTCATTTCTACAACTTTTGGATCAACCATAATTAACTTCAATTCGCTTGGTGAATGGCGATAAAGTAAACTCGTTAAAAGTGCGTTCATCATTACGGATTTTCCTGAACCAGTTTGACCAGCAATCAAAAGATGTGGCATTTTTGCCAAATTTCCAACAACTGGATGACCAGAAATATCTTTACCTATTGCAAAAGTTAGCGGGTCGTGTGAGTTTTTCCACTCCTTCGAATCTAAAACACTATAAAGCCGCACATCGGCCGACTTCAGATTTGGAATTTCAATACCAACTGCACGTTTTCCTGGAATTGGAGCTTCAACGCGAATCGCTTCAGCCGCCAAATTTAGAGCGATGTTATCACTAAGATTTTCAATTCTGCTTAATTTAACGCCACTTTGCGGAACTAAAGTATATTGAGTTACTCTTGGGCCAATATTTGCGGCTTCCATTTCAACTTCAATATTAAATTCACTCAAAGTATTCTTAATTGTGCGTGCATTTTGCTCAACATCACCAGCATCAGCAGGAGCTTGCGATTGCTCAAGTAAACTAAAATCTGGCACTTTCCATTTCGAATCATCAAAAATATGCCCAGTATTTTCTGGTTTTTTGGTTTCTTCTTTCGAAACCTTCTCCAGCTTCTTTGAAATTCGCATCAAGCCTTTTTTCTCTTTTGGCTCATCTTTTTCTTGTGATTTTTTGTCTAATACCGCAACGCCAGCATTTAGTTTAATTTCTGGTTTTTCTTCAGCAGAATCGTTAACTTTTTTCAATAGCATTGATTCTTTAGCTTTTTCGAAAACCTTGGCATTTTTAGATTCATTGGCAAAATCGCTAGTTTTAAGCATTTCTCCAATCTTTTTAATCACCACGATTGGTGAAACTCGTAAAATCGAAAGAAGCGTAATTGAAATTAACAAAAGATAAATAATTGCTGCCACCATTGAATTAACCATTGCTAGCATAATTTTATTCGAAACTTCTCCGCTCCAACCTCCATAATGAATACCAGCCGAAGTTTTAAATAGACCAAAAAATCCACTTAGCCAAATTAAAATTAGAATTAACCCAAAAGTGTTTAAAATTGGAAATCTATTTTGCTCGTCACGAAAGATTTCAACAGCAATAAAAATTAGAACTGCGGGCAAAAAGAAAGTTGCCCAGCCCATAAGCCCAAGAAGTACTTTATGAATTGCAACCAATGCTGAACCGCCAGCGCCAAACCAGCTTAAAACAAGAAAAAGTGAAAAAGCAATCAAAATGACTGCGCCAACCTGTGCCCAAAAACCAGCTGGCAAAACACTTTGTTTTGGAGCTGAAACTTTTTTAGATTTACCTTTTGTTGATTTTACTTGTTTTTTAGCCATAATCAATTTATATTATATCACAAAAATGTTTTTTCGAAAACTATTTTTAACTCTTTAATTTGCTAGCAATTTCAAGAATTGTTGACTCAACTAAATTCCAAGGATCAATACTTTCAGTTTTAATAATTTCATCTACCTGCGTGAATTTTGAAACAATCTCAGCAAGTTGGCTTTCACTCAGATTTTGCACAAAATTCTCCATTTTTCCTAAAGCCCAAGTATTCGCACCGATTTCTTTAGCAATTTCTGCCGTAGCTTTCCCAATATTTTTACCGATTTTTAAAGCTGCTAAATTAAAAATTTGTGTTGAAATCATTCCTAAAAAGCGAAAAGCTCCATCTTCGCCATCTGTAATTTTTAATTTCGAAAACTCTTCTTGCAACTTCAAAATATCACCCAAAAACATCATTTCGATAATTGCAAATGCATTGCTCTCAATATTTTGCGGAACAAATTCAAGAATATTTTGTTCATTAGCCTCGCCAATTAACGCTATTTTTTTGATTGCGTCACGTATTCGCCATTCATCAACACCAACCCAAGAAATCAAAAAACTCGCCGTTTTATTATCAAGCGACAAACCTTGTTTTTTTGCAAAAAGTCGTGCAAACTCTGCCAAATTTTTCGAATCTCTTGCAGTTAAATTCTTAAATTCATATAATTCAACAATTTTCGAAATCGCCTTATAAACAACTGAGCGCTTATCAATTTTATCTTCAATTAAACAAAGATGAACATCGGTTGAAATTCTTGGTAAAATTTCAGATAAATTCTGCCAAATTTCTGAGTTTTCGCTCAAATTTCGGATATAAACAAAACGTTTTTCAGATAACAAACTAACGCCACAAATTAAACTCAAAAAATCACTCTTCGAAAGCTCGTCAGAGTTACTTTTTTGAATTTCAAAACTAGATCTTTCAGCATCAATCTTCATTTTAGCGAGCTGAGCAGTGCGTTCATAAGAATTATCACCATAAAGAATTGTTGTTTTTCCACCAATCATCAGTTTTCGCTACCTTTAATTTTTTGGCAATTTGTGCAAAAATGTGTTCCTCTACCACCAACACGAATTTTTGATATTTCTGTTCCGCAGCGTCTACAAGGCTCGCCATCTTTATGATAAACGGCGGCATAATTTAAATAATTTCCGCGTGAGCCATCTGCATTAACATAATTTCGGTCGGTTGATCCACCTCTTTTAATCGATTCATTCATCACAAAACGAATCGCCTCATGCAAATTCACAAAATCTTCGTTTGAAAAATCTTTAATTCTAGTTTCAGGGTGAATTTTTGCTCGCCACAAAGCCTCATCAGCATAAATATTTCCAACACCGGCAATAACACTTTGTTCCAAAATTGCAGGTTTTATCATACTATTTTGTTTTTTCGAAAGACGATTTTTTAAAATTTCAACCGTAAAATTATCCTCAAGAGGTTCAGGACCAAGCTTTTGAAAAAATGGCAAATTTTCAATTTCTGGTATTGGTAATAGTTTCATATAGCCAAATTTTCGCTGGTCATTAAAAAATAATTTGGTTTCATCTTCAAAATCAATCTCAACTCTTGTTGATTTATTTGGAAGATCATTCAAAAAATCCTCATTTGGATGCCCTGCGCCCCAGTTTTCTTCGCCATGATAAACCATTTGACCTGTCATTCGAAGGTGCGTTACAAGCGACCAACCATTCTCTAGTTCAATAATTATAGCTTTTCCGCGGCGGCGAACATTCGAAATTTCAGCACCAATCATAAAATCCTGAACATCTCTTTCAGCATTCGGAAAACTTTTAGGCCAATCGCGTTTAACTTTCGAAATTTTCTTTTTTAAAATTAGTCGATTCAAGCCCTTTACAACTGTTTCAACTTCCGGTAATTCTGGCATTATTCCTCCTTAAATTCTTTCGAAAATTCATTCCAATTTTGATATAAAAATGCGTTTATTCCAAGTTTCTTAGCAACTTCAACATTTTGCAAAGAATCATCAAAAAAGTAAATTTCATTTAAACAAGCCTCACTTTTATCAATTGCAATTTCGAAAATCTCTTTCGAAGGTTTCGAAAAACCAACCTCGCCCGAGAGTACTAAGAAATCAAAGAGCTCTTCCTGCTCCTCTTTAGAAAAAAGCTGATTAAATTGATATTGTGCGACATTAGATAAAACGCCAATTTTCGAACCTTTAGCTTTATTTTTTAGAATAAAATTCAATATTTTTTGATCTTTTTGCCAAACATACTCAAAAAGATGCTTTGAAGAAGGCTGGCGAAAAACCAGCACTCCGAAACAATCAAAAATTAAAACTTTATCGTTTAACTTCATTTATTCCAAGATCGCGAACGATTTGCTCATGTCCAGGAACTTGCGCAATGAACAAATTTTGCAATTGTCTTGTATTTGCAATAAGTGAGCCTTTTGAACCCGAGCAAGTTGAAGTCCAGAGGTGTTTTTCAGTTTTATCATCTTTTAGCATCGAAAAATCATAAAGATGGCCAGTAGCACAAACGCCAGCTAAATCATCTGCCTCGCCGCTAAAAGGAGTTCCTTTCATCATATTAGCTTTATTTAAAGCATTCACGAATTGTGTGTAAGATTCAGCATTATTGTCAAGCTTAACCTCTTTAATTACTTCACCAAGATAACCTTTGTAAGTTGTGAGTTTTCGAAATTTTGGTGAAACCTCAACCGTGTAAGAACGAAAATTCTCTTGTGCAACAATCGGCCCACGAACCACCATTTTAACACTGCGGTTTTGATCAGCGCTTAACAATTCTTTACTTGAAGGCGAATTATCTTCTTTCGAAGTTTCATTGTTCGCCTGTTGGACCTGATCTGAACTATTTCCACCATTAATAAATGTGTTAACAATTGTTACGACCGTAATAATCGAAAGAATTGCAATTGCAATAATCAATAAAATTGGTGCAATTCGTATAAGTTTTTCCTTCATCTTAACCTTTCCTTAAAACTTTTAATCCAAATATTCGTGAAGTTTTTTTGAATCTTTATGCTTTTTTAATTTCATTAAAGCCTTAGCTTCAATTTGACGAATTCGCTCACGAGTAACCGCAAATTCAAGACCAACTTCTTCAAGCGTGTGGCTTTTCGTGCCATTTAAACCAAAACGCATTTCAAGAATTTTTCGTTCACGATCGGAAAGTGTTGAAAGAATTTCACGAACCTGCTCTTTCAAAAGCTGAACTGTTGCAGATTCTTCTGGGCTGGCAGTATCTTCATCTTCAATAAAATCACCAAGTGTCGATTCTTCACCTTCTTCTCCGTCGCGACCAATTCCTGCATCTAGCGAAGTAATATCTTGCTTAATCTTCTGGATATATTCAATTTTTTCAACATCCATATCCATTTCTTTAGCGAGTTCTTGGTTGGTTGGCTCACGGTTTAATTCTTGCGTCAATCGGCGAGAAGTTCGCATAAGTTTATTGATTGTTTCAACCATGTGAACAGGAATTCGAATCGTTCGAGCCTGATCAGCAATCGCACGCGTAATTGCCTGGCGAATCCACCAAGTTGCATAAGTTGAGAATTTAAAACCTTTACTTGGGTCGAATTTATCAACCGCACGAAGAAGCCCCGTATTTCCCTCTTGAATCAAATCGAGTAATTCCAAACCACGGCCAGAGTATCTTTTTGCGATTGAAACAACTAGACGCATATTTGCTTCAGCCATTTTATCTTTTGCGCGACGATCTCCCTGCATTGCTTTTTCAGCAAGCTCAGTTTCTTTTTCGAGCGAAAGAAGCGGAATTTTGCCGATTTCACGAAGATACATTCGAACGCTATCATCTGTTATGTCATCAGTGTAAGTTCCACTTAATAAGTCTTCTTCTGTAATATCTTCTTCATCCTCAACCGCAAGATCGTCAAAATCCGGTTCGAAATCATCAAGAGAAAGCGTTGCGTCGACAACACCCTCTTCATTTAAAACTTCTTCTGGTAGTTCTTTCCTATTCTTACCTTTTGCCACTATTTAACTCCTTATTTAATTGCATAATCTCCAACAAGATCTTCGTTTTCAAATTTTCATCACCTTGAATTTCAGCATTTTCGAGCTGTTCTTGAAGATTCTCTTTTCTTTCTTGCAGATTTTGGGTTTTAACTTTCTGAATCAAACGCTTCATTTCGTCGGTGGCACTGCCTTTTATATTTCCGAGTCGTTCGTCAGCCTTTAATAGAAGTATTTTAACATATTCATCAAAGCTTTTCAAGAGTTCTATATCTTCAGATTTCAATATTTCTAGAATGTTATTCCGCTGCTTGCCATGCAAAATATTATTTTGCAGTTTTCTCAACATTTTGGCAAATTTCTGCTCTTTAATCGCAAGAGCTAACAAATCATCTTCATAAATATATTCGTCGATAAATCTATCGTTAGCTTTTTCAATTTTAATCCGCCTTTTTGGTTTTATAGTTTTAGGCTTTTCGTCAAATTTCCCGAGTAATATAGCTTTCGAAACACCAATCCTTTTTGCAATTTGCTCGATATAAAAATCTTTTTCCACAGGATCATTTAAGTTTTCCACAAGTTTAAGTGCCGTTGTGGAAAACTCCTTTTTTCCTACAGCAGTGGTCATATTTAGCCGTTTTTCATATTGGTCAAAAGTCCACTCTATCGCCGGTTGTGGTTTCGAAATTGAATCATTCCAAAGCTCCAAATCTTTTTGAATTAGTTCATCTGGATCTTTAGCTTCACCTGCCGATTGGTTTAAAGTGATGATTGAAAGTTCCACTCCAGCTTGTTGCCCCAATGAAATCACTCGCTCGGTAGCGCTAATTCCAGCCTGATCACTGTCGAAACAGAGACGAATATCATTCGAAAATCGACCAAGAGCCTTCAAATGATGAACCGTCATTGCCGTACCGGCTGTTGCAACCACATTTTTTACACCAGCTTGATGACTCGAAATTACATCCATGTTCCCTTCAACCACAACCACAAAACCGGCTTTTCGAATTTCATTTTTTGCTTGCGAAAGACCAAAAATATTCGAAGATTTATCATAAAGCAAAGTTTGAGGTGTATTTAAATATTTTGGCGCATTCGGCTCATCTTTGATAACTCGGCCAGTAAACCCAACCGGTGAGCCGCTTGAATCTTGCAGAGCGATAACCATTCGGTTTCGAAAAATATCTCCGCCAAATCTGTTCAATAGCCCAGCATCACGAATATCGCTCATCGAAAAACCTTTTTTTAACAGAAAATTAGTGAGTGTTTTCTGGCCATTAGGTGCAAAACCAATTTTGAATTCCTGTACAATTTCTTTCGAAAGTTTGCGATTTCTAAAAACATATTTCAAAGCCTCTTTATCACGGATTAACATATGCTGATAAAAATTCGCACTGATTTGTAAAATTTTTCGAAGTCGTTCCTTTTTTTCAGCGATTTCTTTAGAGCGTTTTGAATCAAAAGTTTCAATTTCAACGCCAGCCTTTCTTGCTAAAAATTCAAGAGCCTCACGAAAATTCATACCTTCAACTTCCATGATAAAACCAAAAATGTCCCCACCTTTTCCAGATGAAAAATCGTGCCAAATTTGTTTATCGGGACTAATTATAAAACTCGGAGTTCGCTCATTTGTCCAGGGGCTAAGTGCTTTAAAATTACGCCCAGTTCGCTTGAGCTCAAGATATTCGCCAGCCAAATCTTCAATGCTTATTCTTGCTTTAATTTCGTCTCTGGCATCATTCATATCTATATTTTAACATAAAAAGCAGCCCTCATCAATCAAAAAATTGGGCTGCGTTTCAGAAAATTATTTTGCTTTATGGTAATTTTCAAGCTGTTTTGAAGATTCTATAAGGTTTTTTTCGATTTTTTCATATACTGACTTTTGTGAAGATGGTGAAGCTTTTTTACGCCGCACAATTAAATCTTTTACACGAATCAACTGATACGCCATTTCACGCGAATAAACTTCATCAATTGTTGCATTCAAGAAGGCATCATCAAGGGTTGCATTAAGTTTATCGAAAATTGCGTCAGTCTGTTTGATTGCTTGCGAGTTCTTTTTTGAATCTCCGCGCGGAACTTCGATCTTTCGGCTCTTCATGAATTCTTTTAAGTCTTGCTCATTCGAACTAAGCGAGGTATTAATTCCAGCATTAACGGCGGCTAAATCCGAACTTTTAATCTTATTTTGGAAAGATTTTGTAGTTTCTTTGATTTTCGAAATATTGTAATATGCACGAACCACCGCCTGAGTATCGCTATCCCCCTTATTCCCCGTCATTATAATAAATAGCGAGAAAAATAGCGAAATTACCAAAGCTGAAGCACCTAAAATTTTACCTTTAGTCCAAAACGGAGCAGCTTTTTTGGGTGCAATCTTATTGAGATATTCAACTGTGTAAGGGTTTTCAGTTGCAGTATCTTGCGAATAATTTTGATCTGGCATTAAATTTGGAGCAACTTGTGGATTTTGAACAGGTTGATTTGGCTGAACTGGAAATTGCTGTTGATTTTGGTAATTATTTGGATACTGCGGAAAATTCTGTTGTGCACCAAAATTTTGATTTTGGCCGACCTGATTCCAATCTTCATTCGGTTTCATATTACTTATGATTATATCACAAAAAAGTTTTTTTCGCAAAGAAAACCCCGCTTTTCATAAAGCCACATCACTAAGAAGTTCACTTAAATAATGTTAGTTTAATGAATCTATTCGCAAATCAACCGATAACTTAACCGTAATAAGTCTTGCAACTCATCGGCTGCGACTTGCCCTTGCCCAATAATCAAATTCCAATCACGCTCGTTCATTAATTTAGAAGGGACCACGCTCTCCTTTTCGCGCAAAATTCGCGCCAATTGCGCACCAGTTTTCATTTCAACGTTTAATGGCTTTGAACCGTCATGGATAATTGCAAAAATTGCTTTTGATTCTTCACTCTCTGCAATTTTCGAAAGAATCTTTTCACCAGTCGCACGCTCAAAATCACCAAGCTCACCAGCCATTTTTTCTTGCCAAATTTTTTCTAATTTATTAAAATTAACTTCAAAAATTTCAAGTTTATTTTCTTCATCTTTTCGAACTTCTGCCGCATCAAAAGTTAACAAAAAATCTCTAATTTCATCTTGATTCATTATTTTTTCACCTTTTTTAAATAAAATTTCAACTCTTCAATCGAACCGCGAATATCATCCAACGCACGGTGATTTTCGGGCTTGGCAAAAACCCGTTTAAACTTGGCGCTCATCACAACTTTCCACGCCGAAACATCTAGCATTCGATAATGCAACATTTTTTCAAGTTTTTTCCATTCCGCACGAATAAATCGGCGATCTTGGTGAATTGAATTTCCACCCAAAAGAATCTTTTCGCCTTTCGAAAGTTCTTCCGCAAAATTTTCTTCTACAAATTTAATTAAATCCGCTTCAACTTCTTGTGAATTTTTAGTAGCATGAGAGTTTTGTACTTTTAAAGCATTGCGCGTTTCACTAAAAGTATCC
The DNA here is from genome assembly GCA_963517825.1 of uncultured Candidatus Saccharibacteria bacterium. GTDB lineage: Bacteria > Patescibacteriota > Saccharimonadia > Saccharimonadales > Saccharimonadaceae > Nanogingivalis. The sequence continues at coordinate 229,563 of CAUQGB010000001.1, read as the reverse complement.
CAAAACTCGCCAACCATTCGGCTTTTGAGTATTTTTTCATCAACTTTAACCGCACTTTCAAAAGTGGCGATTTCGTTAAAATCCCAATCTGTCGCAATTGCGGCAACTTCTAAAATCCGGTCTTTTTGCGGATTAAGACCAGTCATTTCTAAATCAATCCAAAGAATTTTTGCGTTTTTCATTGTTTAAATTATATCATTTTTTAGTAGAATAAGCAAAAACTAATCTAAAATTCCAAAATCTTCAAGCTTTTTAGCTTTCGAAATATCAAAATCGGCAATTTTTGTGCGCCGAAGTTGCGAACAAAACGCGCCGCAACCCAAATTTTCACCCAAATCTTCTGCTAGCGAACGAATATAAGTCCCGCTCGAAACATGCGTGCGAACTTTTAGTTTTGGAAAATCATAACTTAAAATTTCGAAATCAAAAATTTCAACCGTGCGTTTAGGAATTTCAAAATCTTCACCCTTTCGCGCTAAATCGTAAGCGCGCTTACCATCAATTTTAATCGCACTAAAAGCTGGCGGTGTTTGTTCAATTTTGCCCAAAAAGTTAGTTTTAATTTCTTTTTCAATCTGTTCGAAAGTTGGAACTTCAAAATTCTCACATTTCGAAATCTCACCTTCAGGATCACCCGTACTGGAAATTTGGCCAAGCGTAAATTCAGCCTCATAAACTTTATCGAGCTTAGTGAGACTCATCGCATTTTTAGTTTCTTTACCATATAGCAAAACTAAAAGCCCGGTCGCAAAAGGGTCGAGCGTTCCTATCTGGCCAACTTTCATTTTTTTACCAAACTCATTTTTTAGCACACGGCGAATTCTTGCCACAACACCAAAGCTAGTAATTCCAGCGGGCTTATCAATTAAGATTCGCCCGCTATCGTTTTCGAAAAACGCCATTTTACATTCCTGGAATTCTAAACTGTGATGGATCGTTAGGGTAAATTTGATCCGTCATTATTTTATCGCCACTATTTTGTGCGCCCATTGCTGGTTGCTCTGCTGGATTTGGCATTACATCAAAATTTGGAATTTCCGGCGGCATTGGCATTGTACTAAAATCTGGCATAGCCGGTGGCATTGGCATTGCAAAATCGTTTGAATTTTGCGCTGGATTATTCACCGCATACTGCTCGCTTGAAATTGGGTTGCTTGATTCGAAATTTGAAAGTGGCTGAATAGTTTCAGCTTGCGCATAAGGTTGAGTTTCTGGAATGAAGTTTATATTTTCTTGAGGTTCTTCGTAAACCGCACTCTGAACTCCACTATGACTTAAAACATAGTCATTATTTTGTGGATTTGAAGTTGCTACAGAGTTTTCCCCACGAGAAATTCCGCTTGGCTCATACGGTTGAGCGCCCATTAAGCTACTTGCAATTTGAGTATTTTCAACTGGATGATAATATTCATCACCCTGACCTCGCATTGAAGCTTGTTCAATTTCCGGCTGAGCAGAGATTTCAGCTGGATTCTGTTGTTTGAAAACTGGCGTAACTTCTGATTGAGTAATTTGAGGTTCAGTAGGTTCAAAGGTTTGCGGTTGTGAGTTTTCGAAAGTTGGAACCGAAATTTCAACTTGGCGAGCCGGCTCAAAAACCTGCCCCTGAACTGGAGCTTCCGCAATAAATGCATTTGGGTTTTCGAAAGGTACGCTGGGTGCTGGAATTTCTGGCGCATAATTTTGCATTGGTCCTTCAACCAAACCTTGTGCATTTCCAGATTGAATAGCTTGTTCAATTTCCGGCTGAGCAGGGATTTCAGCTGGATTTTGTTGTTCGAAAACTGAAGTAACTTCTGATTGAGTAATCTGAGGTTCAGTAGGTTCAAAGGTTTGCGGTTGTGAGTTTTCGAAAGTTGGAACGTTTTGATCGGCTAGAATTTCTTGGTTTTCTATCGAACTTTGCACTGAATTTTCATTTTGACTTTGATCTTCATTAAAATCTTTGCTTGGATCTTCGAAAATTTCTTCATTAGAATTTCCTTGAGAAGTTTCTTGATTTTGTTTAAAAGTTTCAACTTCTTCAAGCTCAGCAAAAGCATTTTCTGGTTTATTAATATTTTTTAGTTCATTTAGAGATTCTTCAAGTTCATCTTCAGCCTTTTCAGCTTCATCTTTTGCTTCTTCATGAGCAATTACGAAAGCACCATCACGTTTCTGTTCGGTTTTAGAAACTTGCTTTTTATCTTCTTTTTCACCAGAAAGCTCTTCGAGTGCTTCTTCCATTTTAGCGTTTTTCTGAACGGCAAATTCACCCGCCTTTTCTTCAGCTTCACGGATTTTTGAAATTACAAGTTGTTGGTCAGCGCCAGACGCAATAAGTTTCGAAGCAAGACCCATGATTTCAGCCGTGGCTTTTGCATTTGAAAAACGGTCGGTTTCAGCAACAATTCCAGTCAAAAGAGCAGTTGCGACTGGGTGAGTAAGATTTTTCTTTCCAAGGGATTCAATAATTTGGACAGCAAGCTCGCTCAAAGAACTGGCGTTTTCGGCATGCCAGTGGGTTCCGTTAAGATTCGTTTGGTTTTCACCAATGGTTAAAATTGCAACTGAAGCATCATGAAAAATTCGCCCGTGCGCCGCCAAAGCGCCATCGAGTCGATCTTGACTTTCAACATTTAAAGCTAGCACAAAATCAATGTTGAAATCACCTTGTTCAAATTCGAGGTCTTTTTCAGAAATCACCGAACGATACGGCGTAATGAAAATTTTAACGTGATCACCAACAAGTTTGTAGCGTAAATGATCGGCTTTTTCTTTATTTAAAGCAATAATAAAATCGCGTAAAGAATCGACCGAATGTTCGAAAGTTTTTTCTGGGCGCAAAAAAGTTAGCGCATCTGGCATTTCACCACTCGCAACTGCTGTTGCATGCTTGCCTGAATTGTTTATTGCAAGCGTCAACGCCAAAGCTGATGAAAGTTCATCAACACTTGGGCTATCATTTACCGCAATTAGAATGCTTTCTGATTCTTTCAACTTTGCGATAATCTGCTCTTGAGCATTATTTTTTGACATTTATTGAATCCTATTGTTTATTTTTATAATTTATAGCTCTATATTAGCATAATCGCAATGAAATGTCAACAGTTTATTTGAAATACTTGCTTTTTATTTCGAAATAATATATAATTGATGTTGAATTGTAAATAACAACCTAAAAGAAGGAATTAAATGCCAATTATTAAATCTGCTGTAAAGCGAATGCGACAAACCGCAAAACGACGCGAACGCAACGTTGGAATTAAAAAAGATATCAAAGGTGCAGTTAAAGCTTTTGTTGCTGAACCAAGCGCAAAAAGCCTTTCAAAAGCACAAAGCGAACTAGATAAAGCTGTTAAAAAAGGTCTTATCAAGAAAAATACAGCCGCTCGCCGAAAAGCTTCTCTTGCCGCTGCTGCAAAAAAAGCTGGCGTAAAACTTGCTTAATTTGATACATTTTTCAAAAATCGCTCAAAATTGGGCGGTTTTTTTATTTTTCTTTTTTCAAAAACTTGACAATTCTACTTAAAAATGCTATAATTTAAAAGATTTGCCGTTTTGGCAAAAATAGAACATTTGGAGGAACGGTTATGCTTATAACTGATAAATTTGTTTTTCGATTTGGATATGAAGATGCCGTAGCACTTTTGAGAAGTGCTTATGGTAAAGATTGGCAAAAAGAAGTAGCTGGAAAACGGAATTTTTATTTTAGAAAAAACACTTTTCTTGCGATTTACCCCAGTGAATTAAAGATGAAAGACTACCAAAAATATTTCGAAAGTTTTATGCTTGGTTTCGTTTTTCTAAATGGCGTTGACTTAAATCGCTATAATTCAGCTCAAACTTCTTCAACAATGGTTGGACTAGTTAAGAAAACCTGTCTCGCGGTGAGTGAAGCCATGGAACTTCCACTGAAACTTTTCTTCGAAGGGATTGATGAAACAGAGTTGGGCAATCGGTTTATTAATAGAGTTGATAGAATTAACGGAATTGTTGAAACTCATGGAATTAATGGAACTAATTTATATCTGAGCGAAATCGATTGGGCACTTCATGACCATTGGGTTAAAGTTGGTATGGATACCATAAATGAATTCATTCAAAATGGTTATTTTTATGTTGAAAAATTTGACCCAACTTTGATTGGCGAAGAGCTGATCGAGGGGCAAAATGATTTCATCATTAAACCAACGGATCTATTTATTAATTCATTGGATCAGTTCAAAATTGAAAAATTCTGATAGCCCTCTAATAAAAAACTCGCAATATCGCGGGTTTTCTTTTTACCATTTTGAATCACTCATCGAAAGCGACGGTTTTACTTCAAGCTTGAGCGGATTTTGCGATTCGCTCAGCACAGCTTGAAAAGCGCCCAATGTTGCCACCATCGCGGCATTGTCGGTACAAAGTTCTGGCGGAGTAAAAATAATTTCCTCTGGAACTTTTTTCGAAACTCGGTGTAATAATTCCTCGCGTAAAGCTGAATTTGCCGCCACACCACCTGCAATCACAACTGTTGTCGGCGCGAAATCTTTCACCGCAAGCTCAAGCTTATCAACCAAAGTTTCAACTGCCGTTTTTTCAAAACTCGCCGCAAAATCATTTCGCTGTTTTTCAGTTAATTTTGCCGCTAATTCGAAAGAAGGAAAATTAAAATCAACGCCAACTTCTTTTTGAACCGCTCGCAAAACAGCTGTTTTTAAGCCCGAAAAGCTAAAATCATACTTCCCTTTTAAGCGCGCTTTTGGCAACTTATATTTCGAAGAATCACCATTCAGTGCGGCTTTCGAAATCGCTGGCCCGCCCGGATAAGACAAACCGATAATTTTTGCAACTTTATCGAAAGCCTCGCCAACCGCATCATCTTGAGTTTCGCCCAAAATTTGATAATCTCCATGAGCTTTAAACAAAACAATTTGCGAATGACCGCCCGATACAACTAGCGCCAAAAATGGAAACTTTGGCGGTTTTTCGTTCAAAAAATTCGCATAAACATGGGCTTCAACATGGTGAATTGGATAAAAAGGTTTATTGAAAATTCGTGCATAAGTTCGCGCGGTTAATGTACCAACCAACAACGAGCCCACCAAACCAGGTGCATAAGAAACGGCAATTCCGTCCAAATCTTTAAAGGAAATCCCTGCTTTCGAAAGCGCTTCTCGCACAACAGGGTTAGCATATTCAATATGAGAACGCGCCGCCACCTCAGGAATCACACCGCCAAATTGTGCATGAATATCAATCTGCGAATGAACTACGCTTGAAAGCAATTTCAACTTTGGCGAACTCTCGCGCGAAATTTTGCTCGCATCAAATTCAACCACGGCCGCCGCAGTTTCATCGCAAGTGCTTTCAATTCCTAGTATCTTCATAATTCTATTTTACTACCTTTTACAAGTTTGGTCAATTTTCGAAACTCTCTATTGACTTTTTGTATTAAAAATTTAATATGAATGATCTTAAAAATAGTTCTTTAGAAAGAAACGAGGTTAGTCATATATGGTCACATTACGCAAGCGTATTACCGTAGCTTTAGCTATTATCTTTGCTATAATTTTTATTGCTTTCTCAGATGATAATACTCTTTCATTGATTACAGAAGTGAATAAGATTCTTACTGTAATAATAGTTGCAGTATCATTCGTGATACTAGCTGCTAATAAAATATTTGACAAGTATCTCATCATAGGTCCAAAAGTTGATATATTTTTGAAGATAAATAATCTACTATGGAGTATATCAATTATATTAGGATTTATATACAAAATAGAGTTTTCGTTTATATATAGAAACATCATACCTAATATAACAATGCTAGTATTCACAATCTTCATGATAGTTGTTTATATCAAAGATAAAAATACATACTAGCTTCCTCAAGTCAGCGAAAGCTGGCTTTTTCTTTTTCAAAAACATAAAATTCGCCCGATTTGAGCGAATTTTTTATAATCTCACTTCCCTATTTTTTGAACTTTCGCACGATTTTTTTAGCAGTTGGCAAAAATGAGTTCCAGATAAAATAACTTTTCGAAATCGGAAAATCAAGTGTTCCAACCAGTAAATCTTCGTGGTTTGCGAAACCCGCTTTAAATTTCGAAATTCCGTCATTTAAAAGACCGTTAAAATCATATCGCTTAACACCACGATTTTTCATTTCGATTATTGCAATCCACTTTAAAGTATAATTCGCACGCGCTTTTTGCCCTGCCTCAGTTATTCCACCATAAAGCTCAAATGCCACACTATCACTTTGCGCAAACCACAAAAACGCCACCATTTCTTGATTTTTAAGTTTTTCCGCCACACGCTCTTCAGCAGTCTTATACTCTTCAAAAGTTTCCGCATTTTCATGTTCTTTTGTAGGTTCACCTTGCTCCTTCTCGATAAATGCCCCAAAAATCGGAGAATTTTCGCCCATTTTTTGATAAAGCTTGTGGTAATAATCTTTCGAATGAATTGCGAACCCAGCGCGTTTAGCAGTTTCAGTGTAAATTTCTAGCGCACGGTCGATTTCTTCCTCGGTTCTAAGCTGTCGAACTTTAACTTCCCCGCCGCTTTTTCGAATATACTGGCGTGTTTTTTTACTCATTTTAGCCAACAATTCATCTTCATTTTGAGTTAAATCAAGTACTAACGTTCGCGGAATTAAAATAGTATTTTTACTCTTTCGCCAGCCATCACGAATCTCAAATTCGTCTTCATTCCAATCTGGCTCCATACTCAAACAAACTGGTTTTGGTTTAATGTTTTTCGAAACCCAAAGCGCTATTTCACGCGAAATGCGAGCTCGTTCAATCGGTTTTTTCGAAAGCACCAAAGCGCCACGCGGAATATATGCAAAACTATTAAGCGGAAAAGGTAGTTTTCGAATTAAAATTTGCACTGCTGCCACAATATCCGAGTGATCGTTCTTCTTGCGATCAATGTATTTTTCTTCACCGTTCTTCAAAAAAACTCGCACCACTTTCCAGTTTGATGACTCGGCTTTAAGTTCACCCCAGCCCCAAAGCTGCAAAGGATGACCGTTATGTTCGTTAACAAAATCGTCCCATTCTTTTTTATCTGTAATTTCGATAATCTTTAGCATGTTTATATTATACACCGAATGTGGTATAATTGTAAATGTAAAATTTTCACGCATTAAAAATTTCGCGTGAAATGTTGAATAAATGCGATTAAAGGGAATTATGAAAATTACAAAGACTTACGAACCGAACAATTACGAACCTGAAATTTATAATCTTTGGGAACTTTCCGGTGCTTTCGAAAGTAGCGGAGTTGGCCCAAAATATTCAATTGTAATGCCGCCACCAAATGCAAACGGAAATCTTCACATTGGTCACGGATTAATGGCCGCCGTAGAGGATATTTTGGTGCGTTATCACAAAATGAAAGGTTATGACGCAATTTATTTGCCTGGTGCCGACCACGCCGGTTTTGAAACGTGGGTTGTTTACGAACGCCTTCTAAATGCAAAAGGGAAGAGCCGTTTTGATTATTCTCGTGATGAGCTTTATAAAAATGTTTGGGATTTTGTTGCTAGCCAACGTGGAAACATGGAATTACAACTTCGCGCACTCGGAGCTGGAGCCGACTGGAAAAACCTTACTTTCACACTAGATGAAAAAGTAGTAAATCGCGTTTATAAAACTTTCGAAAAAATGTGGAATGATGGCCTAATTTATAGAGGTGAGCGAATTGTTAATTATTCAACAAAATACCAAACTTCTTACGCCGATATCGAGGTAGATTACAAAGAAGAGAAGGGCAAACTTTGGACAATCGCATATCCTGTTCTTGATGATTTTGGTGATATTAGTGAATATATGCTAGTTTCAACAACGCGCCCAGAGACAATTCTTGGCGACACTGCGCTTGCAGTTAATCCAGAAGATGAACGATACCAAAATCTAATTGGCAAAAAAGTGCGAGTACCTCTAACTAATCGTGAAGTTGAAATCGTCGCTGATGAATACGCCGATCCACAATTTGGAACTGGTGTTGTTAAAATTACACCATTCCACGATCCAAATGACTTCGAAGTTGGCAATCGCCACAACTTACCAAAAATTCAAGTAATTGGCTTTGATGGAAAAATGACTCAAAACGCCGGTGAGTATGCTGGCTTGGAAGTTATGGAAGCGCGAAAAAAGATTCTTGAAGACCTCAAGAAGATTAACGCCCTCTTTAAAGAAGAAGATATTACGCACGTTGTTGGTTACGACTATAAATCTGGCGAGCCAATTCAGCCACTTGTAAAAGAGCAGTGGTTTATCTCTACGAAACCTTTAGCTAAAAAAGCTATTGAAGTTCTCGAAAAGGACGAAATTAAATTTACGCCTGAAAACAAGAAGAATGTTCTAATGGAATACCTTAAAAATATTCGCGACTGGAACATTTCACGTCAAATACCATGGGGAATTCCAATCCCAGCATTTCAAAATGTTGAAGATCCAACAGATTGGATTTTTGATGAACGTGTTCACGAAGCCGAAATTGAAGTTAACGGCAAAATTTATAAACGCGATGAAGATACGCTTGATACTTGGTTCTCGAGTGGTCAATGGCCATTCATTACAACTGATTTTCTTGAGGGCGGCGAGCTTTCGAAATTCTACCCAAATAGCGTAATGGAAACCGGCCACGATTTGATTTTCCCTTGGATTTCACGAATGATCATGTTGGGACTTTATTGTACGGGCCAAATTCCTTTCCGCGAAGTTTATCTACATGGAATGGTTCTTGATGAGCACGGCCAAAAAATGAGCAAATCAAAGGGAAATGTGATCAACCCAATGGACGTAATTGCTGAATATGGCTCTGACGCTTTCCGCCTTGGAATTATCGCAGCGCGTTCAGCAGGGCAAAACCAAGCATTTTCGAAAAACAAAGTTATCGCTGGGCGAAATTTCTGCAACAAACTTTGGAATATTTCACGGTTTATTTCAGAAAAAGTTGGCGATATTAAGAGCGAAAAACGCCCCGAAGCTTTCTCGCCAGCAGATCACTGGATCGTGCGAGAACTTGACCGCGCAATTTCAGAATTAGACAACCACATGCAAAATTACCGTTTTGCCGAAGCTTCTGAAACTGTTTATCACACAATTTGGAGTACAGTTGCCGATTGGTATATTGAAGCATCAAAAACACAACAAAATCCTGAACTTCTTGCTTGGGTTTTGGAAACTTGTTTGAAGATTGCACACCCATTTGCACCTTTCGTAACCGAAACTATTTGGCAAACTTTGCCTTGGACTGAGGGAATTCTTGCAAATGAAAAATTTGCCGAATCGCTAGAGTTTAACGAATTTGAAGCACTTCAATTTGAACGAATTCAAGATTTGGTTGGTGAAATTCGCTTGGTTACCGCTGAACTTCCAGGCAAAAAACGCTACAATTTGATTTTCGAAAAAGATGAGCTAATTGCGAAAAACGCCGATACAATTCGCCACCTTTCACGCGTACCGGAAATCGTTCAAACAGATGCGCCGCATGGATTTAGCCTTGCTGCCAGCGGTTTGGGCGCATATCTTGATGTTCCAACTAGCGTTCTAGCTGAATATAAAACTGAGTTAAACGAACGAATCGAAAAGATTTCGAAAGAAATTAATTTGCTTGAAAAACGCCTTTCGAATGAAAATTATGTTTCAAAAGCACCAGCGCATTTGGTTGAAGAAACTCGTGAAGAATTTTCAAACAAAAAAGCCGAGCTTGAAAAAGTTAAAAAAGCTTTCGAAATTTTATAAAAGCAGCCGCCGCCAGAGAATGGCGGTTTTTGCTTGACTTTTTATTATATTTATGGTAGAATATATACATAATTCGCATATTTTAAATATCGTAAGGAGGAAAAAATAATTACTGGCGCAAAAACTTTCTAGCGACGGTAATAATTAAAATGGGCGAATTTATTAGAAAGAGAACATTAAAATGAAACAATTCAAAAGTACAATTGAAATTCCTAATAAAGAAACTTGGCTTAAAGAAATTCAATTTGAGAAAATAAGAACAATGGAAGAAGCCCTTATTCAAAAATTTAAGGATAAACTTTCCAATCTTTTGAGAAGTATAAGTCATAAAGGAATTGACTTGTACGGTGAAATCAAATTTGGGCAATTTGAGCTCAATTACTATGTTTCTGAAGATGGTCAAATTGAGATCCGAATCTATCTAAAACAGCAAACAGCAGGATGCGATATTTGCTTAGATGACGATCAGTGGGAGGAATATTTTTGTTTACTCCCGTACCAAGTCTTCCATTATGACGCCGACCTAGAGGAAGAGCATTATCCTCTAGTGCGCATATTATCCAATTGGGATGATTTGCAAAGGCTCGAATACTGGATTGATAATGAACTCGAGGACTGGGTTCTAGAAAAATTCACCAAAGAGCTAAAAAAGAAGTGGCGAAAAGATGAATAAGAATATAAGCTCCGACTTAGTGCGGGGCTTTTTATTATTTAATATTACAAATAATTATAATTAAAATATAATATACTCTTGACTAAAATCTTAAAAAATGATAAAATTTTAAAGATGATTACTAAAGAGAATAAAGAGAAGGCAATCGCTTTGACTCAGGTTTCAAAGAATGACGTTGGTTCGCCACAGGCGCAAGTGTCAATCTTGACGGCTCGTATCAAAGAAGTGACGGAACATCTTAAATCAAACAAGCACGACTTCATGGCTCGTCGCGGTTTGATGCAAATGGTTGGTCGCCGTAAAAAACTTCTAAAATATCTTGAACGAAAAGATTTTGAAGCCTACAAAGCTGTTGTTTCTAAATTAGGTTTACGAAAATAATTTCAAAACCGTAAAATCGCCTTGCTCAAATGCTGGGCGGTTTTATTTTTGCTAAATTCACTAAAAAATGTTATAATGAAAGAGTAAAATTAACGCTGAATGTGTGGTAGAAATTATTTTCGAAAATCCTTCGAAGAAAATTCCTGCAACTCATTTGGCAGAAGGAGCAAATATGATTATAAACCCAACAGGGAAAAGTGTAATTTCGGTTAGTACTGATTTCTTGGGTCGAAAATTAACACTAGAAGTTGGCAAAGTTGGCTTTCGTTCAACTTCTAGCGTTATCGTAAAATACGGTGAAACTGTCGTTTTGGGAACCGTTCAATTAGGCTCAAAACCAGTAGTGCTAGATTATTTTCCACTTTCAATTGATTACGAAGAGAAGTGGTACGCGAGCGGACGAATTTCTGGCTCAAGATTTATCAAGCGCGAAGGTCGCCCAAGTGATGACGCAGTTTTGATTGGTCGATTAATCGATCGCCCAATTCGACCTTTGTTTCCAAAAGGTTATCGCGAAGAAGTTCAGGTTGTTACAACCGTTCTTTCGGCTGATCCAGAATTTCGACCAGATATGATTGCAATGATTGCGGCTTCGAGCGCGTTGCATCTTGCTGGGGTTCCGTTTGATGGCCCAGTTGCTGGTCTTCGGATTGGTAAAATTAACGGAGAATTTAAAGCCTTCTTGAGTCCTGAAGAACAAGAAAAATCTCCACTCGATTTGGTTGTTGCTGGAATCGAAAGCGGTATTACAATGGTTGAAGCTGGAGCAAACGAAGTTCCTGAAGAAGAAATTATCGCAGGGCTAGCTTGGGCTTACGAAAATTTCCAACCAGCAATTAAACTTCAAAATGAATTACGTGCAAAATATATCGAAGCAGGTTATTTTGAGGAGCGCGCTTTTGAATTAGTTTTGCCAAATGAAGAAATTTTGAAAGAAGTGGAAGAGTGGACAGACGGAAAATTCGATTCTAAAATTCGCGAGGCTTATCCAAAGTACAATCAAAATATTGCCGAGATTCGCGAGAAGTTCCACGCAGAAATGCTTGAAAAATTCGGTGAAGAAGTATATGAAGAAATTCGAAAAGAATATGATGAAGCATTCACTTTGGCGGTTCATAAAGCAGTTCGAAAGGGAATTATCGAAGATGGCGAGCGACCAGATGGCCGTGAGCTAGATGAAATTCGACCACTTTCGAGCGAAATCGACTTCTTACCGCGCGCGCACGGTTCAAGTCTCTTTACTCGTGGTGTGACTCAAGCAATGAATATCGTAACTCTTGCGCCACTTTCGTATTCGCAATTAGTTGACACAATGGAGTTCAACGAAATTGAACGCCGATATATGCACCACTACAATGCGCCCGGATATACCGTTGGTGAACCTCGCCGCTTAGGAAGCCCCGGCCGACGTGAAATTGGCCACGGTTATTTGGCGCAACGAGCTTTGGAAGCAGTTCTACCAAGTGTTGAAGATTTCCCTTACGCAATCCGTAGCGTAACCGAAATTATGAGCCAAAATGGTTCAACTTCAATGGCAGCAACTTGTTCAAGTTGTATGGCTTTAATGAGTGCCGGTGTACCTTTGAAAAATCCTGTTTCAGGAATCGCAATGGGATTGATGATGGATGGCGAAACACCTTACATTCTAAGCGATATTGCCGACGCCGAAGACTTTGCTGGCGATATGGACTTCAAATGTACAGGTTCGAAAAACGGAATTACAGCGCTCCAGATGGATATGAAAGTTCATGGTTTGCCAGTTTCAGTTCTCGAAAAAGCAATCCTAACTTCACGAAAAGGTCGCGAGCATATTTTGCGCCACATATTAAGTGTAATTTCTGAACCTAAAAAATCACTTTCACCATATGCACCACGAATTGAAAAAATTAAAATTAATCCTGAAAAAATCGGTGCAATCATTGGTAAAGGTGGTGAAACAATCAATAAGATTACATCTGAAACTGGTGCTGAAGTTGATATTAAGGAAGACGGCTTGATTACAATCGCAAGCTCGAATGCTGAACAAATCGAAAAAGCACTAAACTGGATTAAATCATTGGTTGAAGAACCTGAAGTTGGCAAAATCTATCGCGGAAAAGTCGTTTCAATTAAAGACTTCGGTGCTTTCGTAAATATTCTTCCTGGAATTGATGGAATGCTTCACATTTCACAAATGTCTGAAAAGCGAACCGAAAAAGTTACAGACGTCTTAAGCCAAGATCAAGAAATTTGGGTAAAACTAGATAAAATTGACGAAAAGGGAAGATTAAATCTTACAATGAAAGGTGTAAGACAATAAAATTTTAAAAGAGCTTTCGAAAATGAGAGCTCTTTTGGTTTTGGAGTATATTCTTATAAAAACCATAACAATAATATTGACTTTTTAACAATTATATAGTATAATAAACTTATCATTAAGTAGCTAAAACAAAAAAATATTAAAATGAAAAATTTCAATAATCTAAACTCGACTTCTCAGTCAGTAGAAGACAATCCAAAAAATAGCTCTCAAGAAAATGATAAATCTATTGAGGTTAGCAACTTTGGTGGTAAGCCAAGTCTTGAGCTATTCCACGATGGCCTAAGACATGGATTTTTTAACAGGAGTAATTTCGACCCGCAGGTCACTCCTGGCGAGCGTTCCGATACGGTAATAATAGAGACTCACAGAGAAACTTATAAAAATTCACCCGCAAATACAATCTTATCAGGGAGAATAAAAAACTATTCTGAAGATAGGATTAAAGAAGCTAACAACAAAACATACCAAAACTCAATTTCTAGAGATTCTGCTTTAGAAGTTGCTAATTTTTCAGCAAAATTATGCGCTTTAGACAAAAACCTTATGGATTTATCAGAAATTAAAGATATTAATGATCTGAAAGAGCTGTCACCTCGACAAGCCATGCTTTTGAGCACGAATATAGTTATGAAATTAAAGAATTATGATCACTCCGAAATATCTGACGGACATAGAAAAGCCGACAGAATGTCAACTTTAGAAATAATGAAGCACCTATCGAAGGAAGGTGATTCGCCACTTGGTGTTTGTAGGAATTATGCCGATATGACTAAAATCATTTTTATGGCACTCAAAAAAGTTCAAAATCCAGAAACAACTCGCCTTGCCAACACCTATTGTCGAGAAATTATGGGGGAATCCCCGTGGGATGCTATAAACCCCTTCAAGTCTAAACCTGCTGTGGGTCATAAATATAACCAATTCATAACCTTTACTCATAATGGAATCGCCATCACTAATGTAGACCCAACTTGGGGTCAATTAGATGGCAATTTATCAAAATACGCATCGCTATCAATGAATATCGTTGAGCGAGAACCGCTTGTAAGTGATTTTATTAAGGATATCCGAGACAAAGGGTATTTCAAGTCACCAGAAGACAGAGAAAATACTGAAAACTTACGAGAATATTATATGGATATCGCTAAAAAAATCGATAAAGGCGTATCAAGACTATCTCAAAAAGGAAATAATCGAGAAAATAGTAAATGTTTTGAAAAAATACAAAATATGCAATATTATTCGCTATTAAAATCAGCCGAGCTCTCATTTTTCTTGCACGCGCATGGCCTGATTAGTGACCAAGAAATGGATAAATATCAAAAAATTAAATCAGATATTGAGAATGAGATTAATAATACTCAATAATATCAAATTTACATTTTTTTTTTGAAAGAAAAAAGTCCGCTATTGCGAACTGTTTTCCCTGGCGGAGGATGGGAGATTCGAACTCCCGCTCCAGGTTTCCCCAGACTAACGATTTAGCAAACCGTCCCCTTCAGCCACTTGGGTAATCCTCCAATATTTCTATTTTATCAAATTTTACCAAAAAACACAAGAGCATTGACAAAAAACCATTTTTTTGATATAATATGCCTATTATGAAGAATTTAAAACAAGTTTCGAAAATCTCAATTAGCGGATTTATCGCTTCAACTTTTCCATCAGCATTTTTAGCGCTTAATGCTTTTGCAACAGGAAATATGTTCAGCGGTGGCGTTCAAGGTGGAGCCGATAAAGGCCGTGGCGAAGGTGTTCCAACTCAACTTTTTGGTGAGGGCAATACTGGAATTTTCACCCAAATGATTAACATGATGCTTTTCGCAGTAGGAATTCTTAGCGTTGTTATGCTAATCTATGGCGGTCTTCGCTATATTCTCTCAAACGGAGATTCGAAAAAAGTTGATGCTGCAAAAAATACCATCCTTTACGCAATTGTTGGCTTGATTATAGCGATGCTTTCTTATGCAATTATAAACTTTATTATTAGCTTATTTACGGGAAGTACAGGAGCTGGATTTGGCGGTGGTTCAAATGGAGCAAACGGTATCCCACCAACAAATGTTTAATTTTCAAATCTAAAAAGTCACTCAATTATTGAGTGACTTTTATTTTTAATTATTTTTTATGAATATTGACGCAAGCTAACAATCGGATCTTTTCGGGCGGCACGGAAAGCAGGGTATAGACCAAAAATAACGCCAACAACTACTGAAATTCCACAAACCAAAAGTGCAATTTGCCAAGATATAATTGGACTAAACGGCAAAAACATACTCACCCCAAATGAAAATGCATAACCTACAAGATATCCAAAGAAACCACCGCTCAATGAAATTATCATTGATTCTGTTAAAAATTGAAACAAAATATGACGATTATTAGCACCAAGCGCTTTTCGAATTCCGATTTCTCGTGTTCGTTCGCTAACATTCACTAGCATAATATTCATAATCCCAATTCCACCAACAACCAATGAAACACTGGCAACAATTGCCAAAATTAATGTTGAAAGTTCGATGAATTTATCTGATGGGTGCGAAATATTTTTACCAACCAAAACTTCAAAATCCTTTTCGCCGTTATGGTTTTTTTGTATTCCTTTTTCAATTTCTTGATGGGCTTGATTCAAGCTATTAATACTTTTTACACGAATATTAACTTGCTGAATCTGCAGATTGTCACCGATAATTCTTTTCGCTGTGGAATAAGGAATAATTGCTGTGTTATTGAAATCAACATTACTAAAGTTAATTGATGAACTTTGATGAGCTAGCACCCCAATTACAATAAATTTTTCGCCCTTCATCGTAATTTCTTTTCCTAAGGCCTGGGTCGTACCAAATAAATCAATTGCCATCTGGTCACCAATCACAACAGTGTTTGCATTAGCACTCTCTGCAATAAATTGACCCTCACGAACCTTTAAACTAACAGTCTGGTCGAGATTCGGACTGGTTGCCAACAAATTTGCATATTTTTCATCTCCATCACCCTTAACTTTTGCTGAAAAATTCGTAAGTGGTGCAACAGCTAATACATCTTTAGTTTTTGAAATCAATGCCAAATCTTCATTCTTAATTGAACTCTGCGTGAAATTTCGTGAAGTTGCCAAATTTGTAATAATGTTCTTATTATTCGCAGTTAATTCCTTCGGACGAACCACAGCCAGAGCACCGCCTTCGGTCATAATTTGATTGGAGATCATCGAGCTAACGCCGCCTGAAAGCGAAAAAATTATCACAACACTAGAAATTCCAATCATCACGCCAAGCATAGTAAGAAAGGTTCGTAAACGATTAGCACGTAGCGATTCGAGTGCATTTTCGATATTAGTTTTTAAAACTCGCGGACTCATTTAAACTCCCAATTCTTCTTTTAGTTCATCGATTTTTTCTTCAACCTGTTCAAGCTTATCCAAAGTATTTGGTTCGCCAGATTTTTCCGAAGAGGTTTTCGAAATTTTCTTTTTCGTATCCGTATCAATTTTACCATCAAACATCGTAATAATTCGAGTTGCGTAAGCCATCAATTCAGGGTTGTGAGTCACCATAATTATCGTATTTCCTTTTTTGTGAACTTCAGCCAATTCTTCCATAATAATATGTGAACTTTTCGAATCAAGATTTCCAGTCGGCTCATCTGCAAGAATAATTGAAGGTTTATTCACGAGCGCTCGTGCAATCGCAACTCGCTGAGTTTGACCGCCTGAAAGTTGCCACGGCATATAAAATTCTCGCTCACCAAGGTGAAATTGTTTTAAAACTTCTGAGGCCTTTTCGAGGCGCTTAACCTTTCCGACACCTTTATAAACTAACGGCAAGGCAACATTTTCAATCACAGTTAAGCGGGGAATTAAGTTAAAATTCTGAAAAATAAATCCGATTTTCTCACTTCGAATTTGTGCTTGTTTGCGTCGCGACATCCTTGCAACATTTCGCCCATCAAGAATATAATCGCCCTCAGTTGCTCGGTCAAGAAGCCCAATCGTGTTTAATAGCGTAGTTTTTCCGCATCCAGAAGGCCCCATAATAATGATAAATTCGCCCTGTTTAATGCTTAAATTTACACCGTTCAAAGCATAATTCTCAGCGTCGCCCACACCAAAACGCTTTTTTAAATTTCGAAGTTTAACAATCTCTTTTTCATTTTTAGCCATAGTAATTCTATTATATATTTTTTTGCTGTTTTTCGCAAATGATTTCAGATGATTTTTTCGAAATTTTAAGAAGTTTCCACAACCTTTTCCACAATAAATAATTTATTCGTGGTGATATTTTCCGCCTGAAGAAATTTCTTGCGCACGATAAATTTGTTCAACCAAAATTAATCGCACAATTTGATGCGGAAAAACCAATTTCGAAAGGCTCCAAACAAAATTCGCTCGCTGACGAAGCTCTTCCGTAACCCCAAAAGCGCCACCAATCACAATCACAAAATTTTGCGAATTCACAAAACCGTTCGAAAGCAATCTTGAAAATTCCGGACTAGAAATATTTTTACCACGCTCATCGAGCAAAATTACAAAATCATTCGGCTTAATTTTCTCTAAAATTCGCAAAGTTTCTTCTTCGCGAGCTTTTTCCTCAGCAAAATTCGAATGCGCTAAAATTTGCCACTCCACTTCAAACGGTTTTTTTAATCGTTTTTCGAACATTTCGATTCCGCTCGCAACCCATTTTTCATGTTTTTTACCAATCGCAATAATTTTCATATTCTTATTTTAACATTTTTTTAACTTTTTTCGGACTTGACTTTTAAATGTAATTATGCTATAATTAAAACAGTTGTGATTATTGAAAACACAACCGAACATTACCAGAATTGAGCTAAAAATATTATCCATTTTATTACCTTTTTACTACTTAGCAATAAGTTTTTAAAGATCCTTTAAAGATTTCTTGCTAAGTAGTAAAACTTGGTAAAATAAAGAAAGATCTCGAAAAGAGAGGTAGATAAAATGGAAATTATTATTAATAATTTGACTCCACACGAAATCAACATTATCGATAAAGATGGAAAAGTAGTTAAAACCTTTCCATCTGATGGAGAAGCGAGAGCTACTCAAGATGAAGTTGAGATTGGAACGGTTGAAGGTATTCCAATCATTAAAATGACTTTCGGTGAGCCAGTTGGTTTGCCGGAACCCAGTGATTACGTATTTTACATCGTCAGCGTTATAACCGCGAACGCTGCAAGATTAAGTGGTCGAACCACTAGAGATTTATTTATCCCTGGTAAAACGGTGAAAAATGACAAAGGTCAAATTATTGGCTGCCAATCATTGTGCATATTTGAATAGCTCAGTTCTATCAATTCAAGCCTTGCAAAAAAGCAAGGCTTTTTCTTTTTTTGCGTTATAACTCTTGACTTTTTTATTTTTTTGTGATATAATTAAGTTACTTGCGTTGGCAAGCGAACATTTCAGAAGTGAGAAATTGGCTATTGATCGATTTTTTTCAGTTTCGAAAATTGAGTTTAAAAAATTAAGCTCAGCTTTCGAAGCTGAAAGTTTCGAAAAAATTAATAGCCAAGCGGGCTTTAAACGCGGAGATGACAATGGTCAAAGTTTTCAAACATTTTGAAGCTAGCATAGATGAAAAAGGCAATCCAGTGCTTCAACTTTTTCTTCAATCAGAAGAAAATTCAACCAAAAGACTGGTAGAAGGATTAGTTTTTGGTCCGGAAGTTACAGTTGAAACACTTGAGCTTTTTGTAAGACGCGAAAATCGCCTGCTTGATAATTATTTTATCAAAGGCAAAACCGGAAATTATTCGATGCATGTAGCATCGAAACACAATGCAAAATTTGCTGATATAGTTAAATCAGAAATTGAATTCTGGGGAAAACGTGGCATTATTTTGCTATAACAGCTGACTAGATTCTCACTTAAAAACCCCACAAATGTGGGGTTCTTTTTTTATTCTTCGAAAGTAATTTTTTGTGCAATTTTCGCTAATTCTCCAGGTGTAGTTTCAGCTGGGTAGCCGTGATGAAGTTGTAAAACATTTTTATCATAAAGTGGCACAAGGTGAATGTGCGCGTGTGGCACACCAAAACCTTCAACCACAACACCCACGCGAATCGGCTTCATTTCAGTTTGAATTTTCTTGGCAATTTTTTTCGAAATCTGCCACAGATAATCATAATCACTTTGTTCTAAATCCCAAAGCAAATCAACTTGTTTTTTTGGAATAACCAAAACATGGCCGTTCGAAAGCGGTTCGATGTCGAGCATTGCGAAAACTTTTTCATCTTCATAAATCTTATGGCAGGGAATTTCACCCTCAATAATTCGCGTAAAAATTGTTTTTTCGTTCATTAAATTTCGCTCCAATCTGTTCCTTTTTTATACAATCGCAAAGTTTCTTCGTTCGAATTTTGCCAAAAATCCAAAGCTGGTTGAAGAATTTCCCATGCACGCAAAATTTCATCGCTCTCAGCAAAAAACGCTTTTTCATCCCGAATCGCTTCGGCCAACACTTTTTCATAAGCCTCGGCGGTTGTAGCATTTTCATCATAAGAAAAACTCAAATTTCGAATTTCGGTGCGACGATTCAAGCCTGGAATTTTCGTTGCAAGTTCAATTTTCACGCTCGCTGAATCATCGAGCGAAATCTGAATCAAATTTGCTTGGTTTTCCTCAGTTTCGCGCAAATGAATGCGAATTTCACTACGTTTTTCGCTCAAGTTTTTGCCCGAAATTAATTCGAAAGGCACATTTTTCCAATTTTCGTCTTTCGAAAATAACCGAATTTTTGCAAAAGTTTCAACGCAAGATTTTGGATTTTCGACTTCTTCACGATAAGTTTGATATTGTCCACGAATTGCATTTTCCTCAGGATTTTGAAGAATTTCAATCTGTTCCAAAGCTTTAAAGCGCGCACTTGGCAAATCACTCCAACTTTTTGGGAAATCCGCTAAAAACAGCGCCAAAATCTGAATTAAATGACTTTGAATAAAATCACGCAAAGCGCCACTTTGTTCATAAAAAGTTCCACGACCCTCGATTCCAATCTGTTCGCTGGCTACAATTTGCACTTTAGAAATGGATTTTCCGTTCCAAATTTGCGAAAATAATGAGTTTTTGTGCCGCAAAATTAGTAAATTTTGCGCCATTTCTTTTGCGAGGTAGTGATCGATTCGAAAAATCTGCTTTTCGCTAAAAAATTCTGCCGTTCGTGAAACAAATTCGTGTGCAGATTTTAAATCAATTCCAAAAGGTTTTTCGAAGAGAATTTTAACATTTTTACCATTTAAACCAGCTTTTCCAGCAAGCGTTGAAATTTGTGCGGCACTTGCTGGCGGAACCGAAAGATACAGCAAAATTTGCGATTCACCATCTTTTTCAAGATGATTTTTAAGTTTTTCATAATCCGTCTCTTCGGCCAAATTCATTTCGAAAAAGCTCAAAATTTGCGAAAGTTTCGAATTTTCTGCACGCGAAAATCCGAGCGAACTTTCAAGAATTTCGAAAGGCTGGATTTCTCTTCGTGAAACACCAATGACTTCAATTTCATCTGGCGAAATTTCATTTTTTTCAAGCAGGGAATCAAGTGCAGGCAAAAGCTTGCGACGTCCCAAGTCGCCAGTTAACCCAAAAATTACAAGTTTAGTTTTCATTTATTCCTCGATTTATTAGTTTATCTTTTAATTATATCATATTTAGATTGGTGGTTAAAATAAAAGCCACCGTAATTTGGTAGCTTAGAAATAACTCAAAATTAAAATCTTTCAGAAAGAATATGTCGCTTAATATCAATCATTCGATTATATTCTTTTATACACTGGTCTGAAGGTGCTTTATGGCATTCATAATTTATTTGGTCAGTATTGAGGTCTTGAACTAAATAATGCGAAAGAGCATCTTTTTGGATGTAAAATTGAACTCCCAAAAAGATTGCAAAAATACTCACGATAAAATTAAAAACAACTAATGAAATGATGACAATATCTTTTAAATTTCGTGGCTTTGTGGATTTTTTCATATATGATACCTCATTTAGATTAAATTTCAGTTAAATTTTATCATAAGTATTTTCAAAAAACAATGTAATTCTAAAATAATTTAGCTCCGTTCAACATTCCTCCAGCAGAAAATATACCAGAAATCAAATACATTATAAAAATGCCAATTTGAAGTGTTAATAGAATTTCTGCCCAAATCTTCGCATTTGACTTTCGCCCAGTTTCGATTTCGAATTTATTTGCAGCTTTGAGTGAATAGCTAGCAGCTACAACTGAAAGCAGACTAAAACCATAGTTAATAATTGGAGCTGGCGAAGGGATTGGAAGTAAACTCAAAAATCCCAATATTGCAGCAATTTGAATTGGCGTAAAATCTTCGCTTTTGCCTTTTTGAATTATTTTATATTCCTCAAGAATAAAAGCGTTATTTTCCGACTCTTGCGGGTTTTGATTTTTATCTGTTTTTTCTTCGGGCGTTGGATAGATTTCTTCAGGATTATATTTTTTTGGCTTCATAATTAAATTATATCACGTTCTGATTGAAAAAAATTAAAAAATAAAGTAAAATAATTTTATGGAGAGATGGCCGAGTGGTTTAAGGCGCACGCCTGGAACGCGTGTTGGGCGCAAGCTCTCGCAGGTTCGAATCCTGTTCTCTCCGCCAAAACCAATATTTTTTTGAAAAATCCTTGACTTTTCGAAAAATATCAGTTAAAATAATAAAGTAATTTTGCACGAGTGGTGGAATTGGTAGACACGCTAGTCTTAGGAACTAGTGCCAATTGGCGTGAAGGTTCAAGTCCTTTCTCGTGTACCAGAAATTATTTTTAGAAACAGTCTTCGAAAGAAGCTGTTTTTATTTTGCAATTTGCTCTGACCTTACAAAAGTGATATAATTTAAGTATGAGCATTAAGAATAATTTAACGAAAACTGCTCGCAAAGTTTTGCCAAAATCGGCACTTGTTGGGCTGGAAAAATCTTATCGAAAAAGCCGTGCGAAAATAATCTCGGCGCGTTACGGAAATCCCGCTCATGATTTGAGAGTGATTGCTGTAACTGGTACAAACGGTAAAACAACTACTGTTAATTTTCTTAATGAGATTTTAAAAGAAGCTGGCTATCGAACTGCAATGTTTTCAACAGCAAACATCGAAATTGCAGGTGAACAAACCGTAAACGATACAAATTCTACCACAGCAACGGTTGCTCGGCTTCAAAAATTCTTTCGCGATGCAAAAAAAGCCGATGTTGAATTCGCACTAATCGAAGCAACTTCGCACGCACTTGACCAATATAAATTCGAAGGCGTGCCGATCGAAATGGCAATTATGACAAACCTCACGCAAGATCATCTTGATTACCACAAAACAATGGAAAATTACGCCGCAGCAAAAGCTAAACTTTTCGAAATGAATCCAAATCTCGTAGTTCTAAATGCCGATGATGAATGGTTTGATTATTTCAATAATTTTGCCACTGAAAGCCAAAAAATCACTTATGGCGAAGGAGAATCGGCTGATGTTAAAATTGAAAAAATCAAGCTCTATAAAAAGGGAAGTGAGGCTAACCTTCGAATCGACAATAATGTTGAGCTTGAAATTGCTACAAACCTGCCGGGAGAATTTAACATTTACAATATGACCGCGGCGGCGGCGGGTGCATATCTTTTAGGGATTTCACTCAAAGATATTCAAGAGGGAATTGCTAATCTTGAAGGTGTTTCGGGTCGTTTTGAATACGCAACTCCAGGATTGCCATTTGACACGATTGTTGATTATGCTCACACACCAGATGCGCTCGAAAAACTCCTCAAATCCGCAAAAGAAATTTCGAAAAATCGCACGATTTTAGTTTTTGGTGCTTGTGGTGACCGAGATCGCGAAAAACGCCCAATTATGGGGAAAATCGCACAAGATTTAGCCGACCGAATTATTATCACTGATGAAGAAAATTACACCGAAGATGCCACACAAATTCGTGAAGAAATCATCTCCGGAATCTCGAAAAAGAACGACAAACTCCCAGCAAATATTCAAGAAATTCCAGATCGAAAAGAAGCGATTCGAAAAGCTTTACAAATTGCAGGCAAAGGTGATATTGTGTTGATTACAGGTTTAGGGCATGAAGTTTACCGCGTAATTGACGGCGAAAAAACACCTTGGAACGACGCTCAAATCGTACGTGAAATTGCTCAGGAAATCTTTAAAAAATAACCCAAAAATCGCTCAAATCGAGCGATTTTAATTTTCGAAAATAAAAACCGTTCTTTTGAACGGCTTAATTTTAAATAGCTTGGTTGTCTAGTCGATCGACAAACGATCTAAAGTTAGTGTCTGAAGGTTTACTTCTTCGAATATACAAATTTGCAATTTGCCCCTCAAGAAGTGCATTTTCAGCCTCTTTAAGATTGTTATCATTTAACTCAAAAAAGAAACTCTTTCTACGAAGAACCCCAATCGGTTGATTAGTCTCGATTTCAAGGATTAATTCCCCAAAATTAGAGTTATCTTTAAGCAAATAGGACTTTTCAGGCTCTTTAACTCTTTCAGTACAAAGAGTAGCAGCTATCCAAAAAAATAAATCAGTTTTTCCAAATCTATTCAAAAGTGCTTTTTCCATTTCTTCCACCCCTTTTCGAAAAGTATTTAAATTTTAGCACACTATTGATTTTTTTGCAAATATGATTTAAAACAATCTTAAGTACATTATTAAAAGTAATAAGTGAAAATAAAAACCATCAAAATAACACCATTATACTAGTATTGATCGGTCTAATTGCTGCAATTTTTACACCGGTAGTTATATTCTTTATTAGAAAATCAATAAAAATTCGAAAAAATCTAAATTTCAAAAATAGAAATAGGTCCTGCATTTGGGGCTTATTTTTGTTTTAGCTTAGTAAGTTTAATATCCCCAAAAACAAAAAAACTGCGAAAGTCTAAGCTTTGCAGTTTTTTATAATTATTTAGATTTAAAGTAATCAATTTCTTTAATCACATCAAGAAGTGCATTTGCGCGTTTGGTTTCATCCTCGATCATTCGAGCAGCATTATAAGCTGGTTCAATTAAAGTATTATCATCACTTGAGCGAAGAAGCAAAAGATAAATGTCGAACTTTTCTTCATTTGAAACTGTTAACTTATCAACCAATGGACGCAAAGCTTCAAGTGCGTAACCTTTAATTGTATCCAAGTCTAAGCCACCAAAGCTTGGCATTGCAGTCTGCTGAGGTTGCTCAGTAACTGGTTGATCTTCTTCTGTAGCTGGAATCTCAACTTGGTTTAAATCTTCATATTGGAGTTCATCAGTGTTTTGATTATCGTCAGAATTATCCGAAGATCCGCTAACACCAGAAAGAATCTTAGCGAGCTCTGGGTCGTCGCTAACTGGCATTTTGCTTGTTTGATTCATATCAATTTCCATAACCCACCTTTATATTTAATTGACTTTACTTTTTATTAATTATATTGTATCATAGAATTAAAGCATAATCAAGATTATTTTTCGAAAGGGTGGAAATGTTAGATAATTTTAATATATTAGTTCAGCGCGACCCACAAAATGCACTCTTAGTCGCTAGCGAACAATGGAAGCAAACGCTTTTTCAAGCGGAAGTTCTTTCTCCCGAAAATGATGGGAGGGAGATTAAAAATATCGTAATTGCCGGAATGGGCGGATCTGCACTCGCTGGCTTAATTGTTAAAAAGTGGCTTGAAAACGATATAACTTTACCAATTGAGGTTATTCGAAATTACATTTTACCAAAAAATGTTTCGAAAAATACACTTGTAATTATCAGTTCTTATTCTGGAAATACTGAAGAAACAATCTCAGCACTACATCAAGCTATTGAAATCGGCGCACAAATTGCAACCATTTCTTCTCATGGTAAAATTGAAGAAATCGCTCGAAGTCGTGATATTGCGCACGTTAAATTGCCAGCCGGCTTACAACCTCGAATGGCGGTGATTTATAATTTTCGCGCCTTGACGAAAATCTTGGTAAATTTTGGGGTTATTTCAAATGAAAAACATGAAGAAATTGAGCATTATGCCGATTTTTTGCGAAAAGAGAGCGAATCTTGGGTTGCGAGCGTTTCGAACGACCGAAATTATGCCAAACAGCTTGCATTATATTCAGCGGGGCGAAGTGCAGTATTTTTGAGTTCGAGTGAATTTTCACCTCTGGCTTATAAATGGAAAATCTCCTGGAATGAAAACGCTAAAAATGTTAGCTTTTATAACGAATATCCAGAATTCAATCATAACGAGTTCATCGGTTGGAGTTCGCATCCAATTGAAAAACTTTTTGCAATTTTCAATTTGCGAAGTAATTTAGATCATCCGCGCGTTCAAAAGCGTTTCGAAATATCAGATAGACTTTTGAGCGGAAAGCGCCCAGCAGCACGAAATATTGAACTAAAAGGTTCAACTTATCTCGAGCAAGTGCTTTGGGGCTCAATTTTGGCGGATTTTGTGAGTATTTATCTTGCGATTTTGAATAATACCAATCCAACACCGGTGGAGTTGATTGAAAAATTAAAAGTTGAATTAGTAAAATAATAAATTAAAAAACCGCCATCAAGTTTCAAAAAAGGCGGTTTTTATTTTTCGAAAATAAAAAAGCCAGCTTTTGCTGACTTAGAGAGGTTATTCTTCCGAATCCATCAAAATTAAAGTTTTATAATTTTTAGCAAAATTATATAAAATATAACTAGATTGTATAATAACAGCTATAGGGATTATTAACGTAACCCCGAAAAATATATATAGAAATACATCTAAAACGAAAACAAATAGAATAATATATGGCCAAGATATTGAACCCTCTGGAAATTTATCAGGGTCAGCAACATTATTCTTAAAAATCTTCTTTACTAACCATATCGTAAATCTTGGGATAAAAAGTAACATACCTGTAAATATACTATAATCAAAAAGTAAAATTCGTGCTACAAGATAGTTAACCTCTGAAAATCTTGATTTAAAAATTAACAGTAATATCGCAACAATTAGCGAAAACGCATAAACAAAAACAAATTGAAAAAACATCTTTTTCATATATTAACCTCATTTCTAAAAGAACTATTTATAAAAATATTTTTCCATTATAACAAATCTTAAAGCTAAAGTTAATAAATACGAAAAAAGCCCGCGAATGCGAGCTACTTTCGTGGCGGAGAAGGGGGGATTCGAACCCCCGATACGGTTGCCCGCATACACGATTTCGAGTCGTGCGCCTTCAACCACTCGGCCACCTCTCCAATATTTATATTTTATCATATATTAGAGATTAAATAAATATTTATTTTGCTGAATAATATATATAACCAGATTGAAGATCGCCAAGCAACTTATCAACAGTCACAAATTGATAACCTTGAGAACTTAAATTCTGTAAAATACATGGAACCGCTTCAACCGATGTTCGGTGAATATCATGCATTAAAATTATTGCACCAGGTCGCGTATTCGAGATTGCTCTATTACAAACAATATTCGAATTTCTATCCGCCCAGTCACGAGTATCAACAGACCATAAAATCGAACTCATTCCAAGATTAGAAACAACTCTTTGCACGGCCGCATCAGTTGCACCATATGGAGGCCTAAGTGTAGTAGGTTTTACACCTGTAATTCCTTGTAGGATATTATTAGTTGAGGATATTTCATTTTGAACTTGTGCAGGAGATAAACCCGGTAGAGAAGGGTGAGACCAGGTGTGATTACCAATTTGATGTCCATCATCAAAAACTCGCTTTACAATAGAAGGATGTCTCTGAGCACTTGGCCCAATCATAAAGAAAGTTGCCTTCGCTTTATAACTTTGAAGATAAGAAAGGAGTTTATCGGTATATATACCTGGTCCATCATCAAAGGTTAAAGCAATACATTTTGAGCAATCTTTATTAAGAATCGGAGATTTAGAAGCTATCGGTGTTGTTTTTTGAGCTTGTTTCAAATTTTGCATATCAGGAACTTCGAATATTTTTCTTGAAAAATTATTTTGCAAGAAATTAGAAATTTCTAAAATTTTAATTTGAAATTGAACCGAAGAAAAATTAGAAGGAATAATTTGACCTTTAGAAAAAGGAAAATCAATCGTTTGTTTATCTAATATTATTATATTTTCAAAACTCTCAAAATCCAAATCATTCAAAATTTCGTTCGAAAATTCTTTTTTACTATTTTTTAAGTAATCTTGAATTTTATTTTTAATGATTTCCAAAATACTAGATTTTTCTTTTTCTTTATTATTCAAAAAATCACTAAACTTTATGATTTCTCCATTTTTAGCATTAAATGTCCAAAATAAATTTTGATCATTCAAATTAGCTCCATGAGTATCTTGTTTGATTGAAATTAAAATTGAAATAGCATCATCGTTATTATAATAAACTTGATAGCTAATTCTTTCAGTTGAAATATTTTCGAAAGTTGATTTATTTGCGTCATCTTTAAAAGTATCATCAATTTCTTGAATTTTATTATTTATAAATTCATTGATTTTATTATTCTTCGTAATAGGGATTTCCAATAAAACATCTTCTTTAGAATTTTTTCTTTCAATAAATTTTGAACTAATTCCATTATATTTCGAATCTTTAAAATAATATTTTATAATGTCTTGATTATGTTTTTCTTCTGCATTATAGTTAATTTTATTAAGAAATATAATTCCACTTAGTAAAAGTAATAAAATGATAATTGAAGTATATATAATCTTATTATTTTTTCTTTTTTGTATTTTAATCATAAAATGATTATATCACTAAAATAGAAAAAACACCAGATTGATCTGATGCTTTTTCTATGGTACACCTGGCAAGATTCGAACTTACGACCTTTGGCTCCGCAAGCCAACGCTCTATCCAGCTGAGCTACAGGTGCATATGCTACTTTTCAGTAGCTAACTTTTGAAGTTCTTCCGCATTAGGCAGACATTTAAATTTTAGCATATTTTTTAAAATATTGCAAGATTAAAGATTAATTTTTCGAATAATCTGGTCGATTAAATCAAGTTTAACTTCTTCCATCGGTAGGCGAGCGCCAATAATATCTGTGATTTTCTCACCATTTTCCTTTGGGAAGTAAATAATTGTGCTGGGCGAAAAGCGTTTTTTAGGCAAAAGAATAATAGCATAAGTATTTGTCTCTTTTCGAATACCAAAAGCTCGAAATTCACCATAGGAATGAAAAGTTTCACCCATATAAACTCCATGAGTCGAAAGACTATAAGATATAATTTGAGTGTGATTTGATTTTCGAAGAGTTAAAATTCCAATGGCTGACACTATAATTAAAGCAAGAAAAGTCCAAGATTGGTTCAAGATTGCAAAAAGACAAAATGCTAAAATAATAATCGAAAATATAATATACCAAGATTTATTTTTATCACCGATTATTAAGTCTTGTGCTTGCCAATTAACAATTTCTCGTTCTTCGGCAATATTTTCAGCAGGAGATTGATTATTCTCAACTTCACGAACTTGCGTATATTCTTCTGGGTTAAAAGGTTTAACTTCTTCAAAAACCGGCTCGGTAGATTCTTTAGGGTTTTCAGCCATAAAACTACCTACCTCAGGTGTTCGAAATTGTGATTCAGGCAAACCCGTTACGCGAGGAACGCCATTTCGGTTTTCATTGTCGAAATTCATAATATTTTAATTATACCATAAGCTATTTAAAAATTCAAAAAATCTCCACTAAAATAGAAAATCCTGCCGTTAAGCAGAATTACCTATCTTGGCGGAGAAGGAGGGATTCGAACCCTCGATACGTTTTACCGCATGCCGGTTTTCAAGACCGGTGCCTTCAACCACTCGGCCACCTCTCCAAACGAAAACCATTATAACATACTTTTTTTAAAAGCTCAAGTTATTTTTCTTGTTGAAGTAGATAAAATGCCCAAATTCTTCTCGCTCCATTTTTATGCAGGATTTCTGCAATTGAGTTCAGAGTTGCGCCAGTTGTTCGAATATCATCAAGAATCACATAGATTTCATCTTGCGAAAGCCTCTCGCCGATAAATTTATAGGATTTTTTAGCTTGAATTTGACGAGTTTTAAAATCTGCACCTCGTTGTGAAGTTTTTTCAATTTTTTGAACAATTTGTATTTTCTGAACATTAAGCATATCCGAAAGATTTTTCGCCAACATCTCGGTATGATCAAATCCACGCTCACGAATATGACTCGAGAGCGTCGGGACGGGAATTAAAACTATTTTATCACGATTTTTAAGGATAACTTCTTTCGAAAGTAAGAAATCAGCAAAAAGCCGCGCTAAAGGTCGGCAATTTTGTCGCTTGCTCTGAAGTTTAAACTCATCAACCATTTTTTGAAGCTCGCCAGAACGCTCCGACAGATAAAATTCTTTCAAAATCACAGAATTAGGTTTTGAAAGAATTTTTCCAAATCCACAATAGCTTTTAAAGCATTTTTCGCAAATAGGACTACTAAGTTTTCCACAAAAATAACACCTTTCAGGCGCAAAAGAATCTAAAATTATTTCGTATATGCTTTTCTTCATAAAAAATCGTTTCTACCCCTTGATTATACAGCAAAAGTGCGGTATAATAAAGTAAATTAAGCCTATTTAGTAATTAATGTGGAGGAAAAATGGCTAGAAGACAAAATGATGACAGCTTTTTGAATGATGAACTCGAAGCTGCTTTCAACTTTGGTGATGATCTAATGGAAACTTCAAAAGACGAAGCTTTCACAGAATCTGAGCAAATTGAAATGACTGAAGAAGAGAATGAACTTCCAGGTCAGCTCGCTGTTGATGTTTACGAAACAGAAGATAAACTTTTTGTGAAAGCGCGAACTGCAGGTGTAAATAAAAATGACTTAGATGTTTCACTTTCAGACGGAACTTTAACAATTAGCGGTAGCTTAAATCCTGGTGATCAAGAGGGAATTATTGCTCATCATGCTCAAGAATGTTACTGGGGAGAATTTAGTCGAACGTTAACACTTCCAGTTCCAATCAAGGAAGATGAAGTTGAGGCGATGTTGAAAGATGGAATTCTAACAATTAGCTTTACAAAGCTAAAAACTCAAGCAACACGAATTAAAGTTCTATAAATCTAAAAATCTCGAATTAACCGTTCGAGATTTTTATTTTTACATCATATTAAGCCTAATATAAAAGAGACCCTACATAAAAGTCTCTTTTATAGTTTTTACCAATTCTAGTTTTTATTAGTGATTGAACCAATAACAAAATTAACAATAGCGTAAGCTAAGATAGCGATAACAAGACCGATAATAGCATACATAATTGTATTTTTGGCGTTTTGAACGGAACCAGCATCACCGCTCGAAAGGACATATCGTATACCACCGTAAATAAGCATGATCACGCTAAGAATACCGATAATGAAGAGCATAATATTAATTGCTGTTGTGAAAATTGGCGAATCTCCATCAAACAAGCTTGTTGGACCACCATTCTCTTCTTGAACACCTTTAGCACAGCTATCAGCAGACTTCAAACCACCAGTAACTTTACAATCAGCGGCGTAAGCTGGAATTGTTGCAAATGTAGTAGCACCAACAGTGAATATTGTTGCAGCAGCCAATAGAGCCATTTTTACAATATTTTTCATTTTAAAATATATTTCCTTTCTTAAATTATATATACTTAAATTATATCAAATTTTTACTATTTTGCAAGTATTTAAATTATTAGCCATTTCACGCTGAATAGAATTGAGCGTGAAATTGTATGACTACCGACCGCTTCCTGAAACCGTATTAATAACAAAGTTCACAATTGCATAGGCAAGTATTGCAATAATTAAACCTATAATAGAGTAGATGATCGTATTTTTTGCGCTCGTAAGAGCAGTACTATTCCCAGCTGAAAGAACATATCGAATTCCACCCCAAATAATCATAATAACAGCCATAACACCAATAATGAAAAACATTATATTTACAACATCTTTAGCAATGTCGCCAGCCGAACGAGTGTCTTGTTGGCCAGTTGAATCTGCACCTTGCTTAATTAAATCTGCCGCGCTATTTGCATAAACTTGTTTCTCAAAAAATCCAGCACTGAAGGCAAAAGAGCCAGCTACTGCAAGAATTAATCCAAAAGTTATTAAAATCTTCTTCATATTATTCTCCTTATGTTATTTTAATTATTATTTGAGCTATTTGAACCGCTCGAATTTCGTTCTGAACCATTTTCACCATTTCGGTTTTTACTTTGCGATCCAGTATTATTCGAGCCACTTGAATTATTTAGTTTTGTTGAAGGTTTCGAATTACCACTAGAAGAATTAGAATTACCTGAATTATTGGATTCGCCAGAAGAAATTGAACTTCCAGATGAGGATCCTCCACCAACTCCTTTTCCGCTTGAAGCGTTAATAACGAAATTAACAATCGCATAAGCAAGAATTGCAACCACCAAACCAACAACAGCATAGGTCAACATTGTTTTAGCTTGAGAAATTTTCGAAGGATTGCCAGCTGAAATGATAAATGTTATTCCTGCGTAAATAATCACAATAACCGCAGCTATTCCAACAACCCAAAGAAGAATGGATATTATATTTTTAGCGATACTAGTTGCATCTTTCGAATCTCCAGAACAGACAGCAGTATTTCCAGAGACAACATGCTTACAAGCATTAAATGTTCCAGCACCACCAGTTTTGGCTTTATTATCTTCTGCAAAAGCAGTTGGTGATAATAATATTGATAATATAATACTACTTATTAAAATTATTTTTTTCATTATATTGATCCCGTTAGCAATCCGCCAAGAATTAAGTTAACAATTAGTGCAGCAGAAATAATTACTCCAATACCGACACAAGCATAAATTAGTGCAGATTTAGCCTTAGAAATTGTTCCAGGATTTCCAGTAGCAGTTACAAATGTTAGACCTGCGATAATAATCACAATTACGCAGATAATTCCAGCCCAGATGAAAGCAGTATTAAAAGCATTTTGCATCGAAGTATCGCTAGCTTTGTTTTTATTAGAAGTATCAATTCCGTTTAATACTTTCGATTTATCAAAAGATGCTTCTGCCAAA
This sequence comes from uncultured Candidatus Saccharibacteria bacterium, assembly GCA_963517825.1. Classification (GTDB taxonomy): domain Bacteria; phylum Patescibacteriota; class Saccharimonadia; order Saccharimonadales; family Saccharimonadaceae; genus Nanogingivalis. The sequence continues at coordinate 197,455 of CAUQGB010000001.1, read as the reverse complement.
AATTTATATTCTTTCATTATCCTAAAATCCCTAATACAAACGTTACTATTGTTGAAGCGAGAACTGCGATAACTAACCCAATAATTGCATTGGTTAGTGATTTCTTAGCACTCGCAAGTTTTCCTGGATCACCAACAGCAATCATATATTGATAACCAGCATAGATAATGAATCCCATCGCCGCAACGCCAGCAACCCGAAAGGCCATATCAATAATATTTGCAACCACTGTCCAGACGAACTGCTCTAAAGTAACTTCACCTTTTCCAGATGGTCCAATATTTTTAATTTGGCATCCACCTTCGCCAGTTTTAGTCAATCCACGATACCAAGCAGGGAGACCGAAAAAAGTTTGATTATCGTTACAACCAGCCGCATAAGCATTATTCGAAAAATATAAAACTGGCATAAAAGTTATAAAAATCGCTAGAATAATCTTTTTCATTACAAAATTCCTCCTGGAATAATCCATTCTAAGAACGCCCACATTAAAATATAAGCTACAATACCTATAATTGTATTCATAATCATTGTTTTAGCTTTCGAAACTTGAGCGGCATTATCACGAGCGGTAATATATAGAACACCAGCAAAAACAATTGAGCCAACTGCTGCAATTCCAACACCAGTGGTTACTACAACTAAAACCATATTTAGAATATCTTCAATTTTCCAGTCTGAAGGGAGAATTGCAGTTTTTGCTTCCGCAGAAGATCCACTACTTTTACTATTATTGCCATTTGATGTGGTTAGATTTCCACTCCCATCCTCCACGAGTTCTTCAGCAAAAGCATAATTAGAGCTATAATTCGAAACAAGAACACTCTGAAAAGTTGCAAAAAAACTTGCCAAAATTATCCCAAGTGTAATTATATTTTTTATTTTATTTACCATAATAATTATACTTTAAACCATTTTTAAGGAAAAAGCAAGTGTTTTATTCTAAAAATTCAATTTTAAGGTTGACAAAAGGGTTAAATTATGATAAAATCGGTTCATATGCAAACTTTGGCGAGGTTCAAAAAAGCAAAAACTCAAGATTTTCGAAATGTGTTTTTCATCGCGGTTTTTATAGTAGTCGCAATCTTGGGATTTTTTAATTCGAATATCGCTCTTGCTCTTGACGGGGCAAAATGGACAGATTCTTCAAAAAATGGCATAACATATAACGGAAAAACATATTCGAAAGTTTCTGACACTTCAAAATTCCCAGAATCAATTCGTTCAAAAAAACTTTATACCGAAAATTCTTCAGCAAATGCTGGCGGAAATAAAACAACGGTAATCGCTCTTGATAACGAAAATGATGCTTCAAGCGGAAAAATTTATTCTTTTGACGTAAGCGCTCTTGGAAATGTGAAACAAAACGGAGAAGCGCAAGATGTTAAAGTTGATGGTGTTTCAAAAAATGAAGAAAAATCGCTTTGTAGTGTTGAAGGCGGCGGTGGCTGGATGGTCTGTATGGTCGCTAATACGATTTCGAAATGGATGGACGGAATTTATGACTGGCTACAAGCATTCTTGCGAGTTCAACCACTCTACACATCAAATCAATCTGGTCTTTTTAGAGTCTGGGATTATATGCGAAATGTCGCAAACGTCTTTTTCGTGATTGGATTTGTTTTTGTGATTTATTCGCAAGTAACAGGTTTTGGAATTAGCAATTATGGAATTAAGAAATTATTACCGAAGCTAATTATTGCAGCAATTTTAATAAATATTTCTTATTACATCTGTGCTATTTTGGTTGATATTTCGAATATTTTAGGCGCACAAACTCAAAATCTTTTAATCGGAATTAGAGATAGTATTTTTAATAATGGAGGTGAAAACACAATCAAAACAGCCAATCTTGATTGGTCGAACATGACCGCTGCGGTTTTGAGCGGAACTGGTGTTGTGGCTTATGGAGCTTATACCGTAACAATTGCAACTATGGGAAATGTTGGTGCCGCGGTAATGATGATCCTTGGAGCACTAGTTGCAGTAATTTATTCAGCAGTTGTGGCTTTAGTAATTTTAGCTGCACGACAAGCAATTATTATTGTTTTAGTTTTCTTAGCGCCACTTGCATTTGCAGCAAATATTCTACCAAATACTGAAAAATGGTTCGAAAAATGGAAAGATTTATTCACAACAATGCTCGTGATGTATCCGTTAATTTCACTTCTTTTTGGAGGTTCGCAATTAATTGGAACAACAATTATCGCAAGTTCGAACGGTAGTTTTTTAATTTTTCTACTTGGCGCTGTAGTACAAGTCGTACCATTAGCAATCACACCGACAATTATGCGAGTTAGCGGTAGTCTGCTCGGTAAATTTGCTGGAATTATCAATAACCCTAATAAAGGTCCAGTTGATCGTGCAAAAAAATTCCTTTCAGAAAACCAAGAAATGTATCGAAATCGTGCAATTGCAGAAAAGCCAAATTCACTTCCTGTACGAATTAATCAAATGAACTATAACCGCCAACGTCGAATAGGTGCTTCGAAATCAATTGCTGAAAAATACCAAAAAGAAAGGTTTGACAATTTCGAGGCAGAACAACTATCTGAACTTGCAAATGAACCAAAACAAGGTTCGAATGCGTTTTCGAACAAATATTATGACGCACGCCGAAAACATGCGCTTAGTTCGAACACATTATATCAAGAAATGCTTGCAACTGAAGCTCTAAATCGCGCAACAGCAAATTCGAACGCTGGAATTTCGCAACTTAAAGCCGAATTATTTAACGCAACTCTTCAAAAGGGAATTGATGGAAATGTATCTGGCATTGTTAAACTTGATGACGACAGCTTAAAGAAACTTCAAGGAAAATTCGGCCAGCAAGCGCTTCAATTTGTTGAAAACGCCAACCAAGCTAATGCTCTTAAACTAGCTGAAAAGAATAACAATCTTTCACTCAATAATTCAATGGCGAATAATATGCGTTATAGGAACGACTTACTCGAAACTGCATCCGGTGTGCGTGGCGAGGCCGGAAAAGTATCAGCACTTGCAAGCTCTTTTGTGGCAGCTTCAAAAGAGAACAAAGAAGAAATCGAATCACTTACAAACCTCACAAAATCACTTAATTTTTCAGGTAGTGATTATCGTGAAATATTTTCAAAAAATATGGGTGAAAAAATTCAGAAAGATGGAATTGATTTCGAAATTACCAAGAACTTACGTGCCGCAACGGCTGAGAAGTTTATGGGAACAACAGATTTAAAAAGCGCTATCGACTCACTTGGTAAAACCGAAATTGGCGGAGAATTAAATGCTAACCGTAACGACTTGGTTGAAGCTTTCAAGAAAACCAAAAAAGACGACCTTCAATTTATCGGTGGTGCAGCACTTGAAAATATTGCCGTGAATGGTATGAATTCGAAAGAAGTTTATAATGCTATTCATGATAATTATGCCAAAAATGTTTCAGATGATAAGATTATTAAAGCTTCAAACGATGCAATGAAAATTATTTGGGATAAATCAGCTATTTCGAATATGTCAAACGAAACTATGAAATCTACACTTGAAAGTGTTAAGGCGATTAATGAAAACCCTTCAGAATATGGAAAACTCAACGCTGTACAGGGTGCTGAAATTCGCAAAATGCTTAAAGAAATTGAACAAAATAACAAAGGTCTTTACGATAAAGTTTTGGGTGGAAATTGGAAGCCTGAAAACATTAAAGACAAGAAATAGGCAGAACCTGAATGTTTTTGCCTATTTTAATTTTTAAAGCTTTATTTTTTTTCGAAAATATGTTAAAATTAATACTATTGAAATAAGGAGAAGTGGGCAAATAAAGGATGAGCGTTTATAAAGTTCCTCAAGATGTTGAGGCTGATGACAAATTGCTTGGGCCGTTTAATTTTCGGCAATTCATTTACCTGATTATAGTGGCGGGTTGTATTGCGCTAGATATTTTTCTTTGGGGAATTTTTCCAGGTCTTATTATTTTGCCGCTACCTGTAATTATCTTTTTTGGCGCACTTGCCTTACCGCTTCGAAAAGACCAACCAATGGAGACTTACCTCGCAGCAGTTGTTTCATTTTACCTAAAACCGAATAAGCGTTTTTGGCAGCCAGATGGAGTGGAGCATTTAATTCAAATTTCAGCGCCAGAAAATAAAGAAGAAAGTCTCATAAAAGATATTTCTCAAAATGAAGCTTCACGCAGGCTTAGCTATTTGGCAGATATTGTTGACACAGAAGGATGGGCGATTAAGCATTCTATCGCACCAGTTAACACAACGGTTCGCGAAGAATATTCAAACGAAGCTCGTACAGCAGAAGATATGTTTGACAACTCACGAATCTCTTCAAATGTTGATAGTCTGTTGAGCCAGCACGACCGCCGACGAAAACAGCAAATTATGCAGAATCTCGATATGGCTCGAAACCTAGCTCAATTTACAAATGAAAATTCTGAGAATATTCAGGATAAAACTTATTATTTCGACCCTAGACATCGATATGAAGGTTCGGATAATATTAAATTTGAAGATATTCAAGTTTTAAGTTCTACGCAGACCCAACCAACATCCTTCTCACAAAATCAGCATAACTATTACCAGATGAATTTTAGCCAAAATCAACCTCAAATAAAAAATGAGGCATTTTCGAATAATTGGCAAAACTGGAATCAGCAACCAACACAAAATCATAATTGGCAGACCCAACCACAACAAAACTTTGATGAAAATATTCAATTAAATTACAACCCCTATCCAGATTCAATAAATCAAAAGGTTATTTTACCAAACTGGCAACAAAACCAGCCACAAGTACAACAATTTGTGCAATCCTCACCACAGCCTCTTTCGAATTTCACACCACCAGCTCCGCAACCAGTCGAACAGCAAGAAACTTCACAAAATAATTTCGAAAATCCACCAAATAATTTTAACCAAAATTTAGAAGGAATTAATAACAGTTTTGAAAGAATTAAACAAATTAACGAAACTGTTGAACGTGAAAAAAGAGACCCAAAAATTCGAATTTCAACCAATCCTGAAAATAATCCTTTCATAAATAGAAAACATCTCACAGAGAAAGAGTCTGTAAAGGAAATCAGTGCAGAAATGAAAAGACTAGTTTCAGAGGGAAAAGATCTTTCAGTCGAAACACTTGCGCGACAAGCGAATAAGTTAGCAGATAAAGAGAGAACAGCCCAAGAAAATTCGAAAGAGGTCGACTTGGGTGAAAAAGAAGTAATAATTTCATTGAGGTAATATGAATAATAATCAAATCAATCAGAATCAAACAAACGTAAATAATCCGGCAAATCCACTTTCAACGCAAAATTCACTTGAAATCGCAGAACTACGCGAAGGAATGGTTGTGATGCGCGACGGAAGCTTTCGCGCTGTCGTTGCTTGTAAATCAATCAACTTCGACCTTATGAGTGCACGAGAACGAGAAGGTGTTGAATATTCTTACCAAAGCTTCTTAAATGCGTTAACTTTTCCAATTCAAATTTTGGTTCGTTCACAGCGTGTTGATATTGAGCCATATTTAAATAGATTAGCCGAAATCCAAGTAGCTCAAGATAATATGTTACTCAGTGATTTGATGGAAGATTATATTAACTTCATTGACAGCCTAAGTCGAAGTGCAAATATAATGGATAAATCTTTTTTTATCGTAATTCCTTATTACCCGAGCGGTGATATAACAAATCTAAAAGGTTCAGCAAAAGGATTTTTTGGTAAAATTTTTGCAAAACCAGGCGCTCAAGTTTCGAAAATCGATCGCAATACTTGGGATAAAGCACGTGAAGAAATTAAAAAACGTGTTGATTCAATTACTGGTGGTCTTTACCAAATGGGAATTAAGTCTGTTCAGTTAAATACTAAAGAACTTGGTGAACTTTATTACAATGTCTATAATCCCGATACGGCAGTTTATGAGCCTTTGGGAGATTTTCGTGATACGGCAAGTTTATTCGTTCGAAAAGCTGAAGGTGAGCGACCAAATCAAGGAGGATTTTAGTTATGGGTAAGAAAAAAGATGCAGTCGATATTGCAGCACAGCAACGTGCTCAAGAGCAAGCTGAAGTTGAACAAGCGTTTTTAACTGGTATTAATACTCTGCGTGACCTTATCGCGCCATCAAGTCTTGAATTTCATTCGAGCTATTTTCGGCTTGGCACAAAATATGGTCAGACAATTTATGTTTATGGTTATCCTCGACAACTTTACACAGGTTGGGCTTCTCCAATCTTGAACGCCGATGAAGTTTTAGATGTTTCAATGTTTATTTACCCAGTTGAAACTGAAATCGTTATGAAAAACCTTCGCCGAAAAGTGACTCAGCTAGAAGCCGACCTTGCAATCAATAATGAAAAAGGTAGAACCCGCGATCCAGCACTTGAAGCTGCTTTAAACGACGCCGAGGAACTCCGTGATCAATTGCAACTTGGTGCCGAAAAATTCTTCCGTTTTGGCTTATATTTAACAATTTATGCCGATAGTCTTGACGAGCTTAATTTTGTTCGAAGCAAAGTTGAAACAATGCTCGGCCAGCAAATGCTGTTCTCTAAAGTTGCATCAAGCCAGCAAGAACAAGGTTTGAAATCTGCCGTACCACAACTTTCCGACCAATTACAAATTCGGCGAAACATGAACACTGGCGCAATTTCAACTTCATTTCCATTTACTTCTGCCGATTTAACCCAAGAAAATGGTGTTCTTTATGGCGTTAATATGCACAATAACGGATTAGTGATTTTCGACCGATACACGCTTGAAAACGCCAACATGGTGGTTTTCGCAAAATCTGGTGCCGGTAAATCTTTCACCGTGAAACTTGAGGCTCTTCGAACGATGATGATGGGTGCAGAAGTCTTAATTATTGACCCAGAAAATGAATATCAAAAATTGAGCGATGCTGTTGGCGGAAGCTATATTCGACTCAGTTTAAACTCGGATGTTCGAATCAATCCTTTCGATCTGCCACACGTTATTGATGCCGAAGAAGCAGATAATGCGCTTCGTGCAAATATCGTGACACTTCACGGTCTATTTCGCTTGATGCTTGGAGGAACAAGTGCCGGGCAATCTATTGGACTTTCGCCAAATGAAGAAGCTGATCTTGACCAGGCGATTATCGACACCTATGCACGAGCAGGAATCACTTCAGATCCTCTCACACACAATTCAACACCGCCAACAATTCACAACCTTTACGATACCTTAGTTCACATGGATGGAAGTGGACCAAGCTTGGCACAACGCCTTCGAAAATATACCACTGGAACTTTCGCAGGAATTTTCTCGCAGCAGTCAAATATTGATATCAATAACTCGATGGTGGTATTTAATATTCGCGACCTTGAAGATGAACTTCGCCCAGTTGCGATGTATATCGTACTTTCACACATTTGGAATATTGTACGTTCTGAACAGAAAAAACGAATGCTAATTGTTGATGAAGCTTGGCAGTTAATGAAATATGACGATTCTGCAAACTTTTTGTTTAGCCTTGCAAAACGCGCACGAAAATATTACCTTGGTCTTACCACGATTTCTCAGGACGTTGAAGACTTCATGGGTTCGAAAATGGGTCGAGCGATTGTTTCGAACAGCTCTATGCAGCTGCTTCTAAAGCAATCTTCAAGCGCAGTTGATGTTTTGAGCGATGTCTTTAAATTAACTGAAGAAGAACGAAAGCGCCTTTCAAACTTCCCGGTTGGGCAAGGATTATTCTTTGCAGGCCAAAATCACGTTCATATTCAAATCATCGCCAGCGATACCGAACATCAGCTAATTTCAACAAGCCCAAATAGTTCAAAAAACCGCCAAGGTGACAATATGATGACTAACGGCTACGCCGACCCGAATGAATTATTTTAAGCTTGAAGCACAAGCGTAAATATGGTAAAATTAATTTATAAATTATAGAGTTTTAGGAATAGAATGGGAGCAGCTAGAGATTTCGAAAGAGATGAAAATCTTGATTTTAGCGACTTAAGTGACTCGAATCAATCTGCGCTTGAACGAGCAAAAAGTAGATGGGGAAGCGCTGAAGTTATTCGCGGAAATGACGGTTATAATCCGTCTGCTTTGGCGAGCGCCGAAAATTCTTCAACTTCTACTGCTTCAAATTCTGAAATTAGCGATTCCGAAACACTTTCGAAAGATTCAAAACCAACTCAATCTGGCGGTTGGCAAAACAATGTGAGCGGCGGTGGAACTCATAAATCTCGAAATGCAGCAAACCCAGCAGGAGGTGGTTGGAAAAACCTTGCAAAATCATTCATTAAGAATAAAGGAGCGATGACAGCAGCGGGCGGCCTTATTGGTGGTTGTGGTGCATTTATTTTTGTAATTTCAACAGGAATTGCTTCACTTATTCAAGTTCATATGGGAGAAATTGCTACTGAGAAACTTAATACGCCTGCAATAAGTATGAATAATCGTGCTGTTAAAGTGATGAAGCTGAAAATAAAAGGTACTAATTGTAAGCCAGCAGGTTTAGTTTGCCGAATGTCAAAAGTAACAGATCGAAATATTAAAAATCTTGAAAAAGCTGGTTTTAAAGTTGATTTATCAGAGGGAGAAAGCTTATTTGGAAGGAAAAAAATTTCAAAACTAACCTACATTAAAGATGGTAGAAATATTGAAATAAATAATTCTTCTAAGGATATTAAAAATATTTTAACCAAAAACCCAGATGTGCGGCAAGCTTTTCGCCGTGGTTTTAGTGGGCGTTTTGCATCTTTTCTTGATAAATCTTGGCAAAAGCTCAAGAGTTGGTTTAATTTTACAAAAGTAAAAAAGGATAACAAAGGTAAAACTGAAGAAGAAATTGATGAAGATATAAAGAAAACAGCAAACAACCATAGTAAAGATGGGGAAACTGATTCTAAAAAATTACCAGATGATAAAGAAGATGTTGATGACAAAGGTAAAAATAAAGCACAAAAAGGTGATGAAGGAACTAAAAAAGTTAAAGAAAAACTAAAAACATACAAAGATAAGCTTAAAAAAGGTGCAAGAAATGCATCCGAAAAAGCAGCCATGGGGTTGGAAATACTTGAAGGTGCAAGTAGTTCTTTAAATAGCTTAAATTCCGTAGATAAAGTTTGTGGAGTTTATGCATTAGTATCAATGGGTTGGAGTGTTGCTAAAGTGGCTAAAGTTGAAGTGCTAGCTCAATTTGGTTTATCTTTTCTCTCGATGGCTTCAAAAATTAAAGCCGGTGAAGCAACCCAGCAAGAAGTTACGGCGCAAGGTAATAATTTAATGGGAATCGCCAATAAAAAAGATTCTAAAGAAAACAAAAATCCTGATAGTAAAAATTCCAATACTTCAAGATTAAAAAACGCTTTTGCTTTTTTTGCAGATTCCACATCAAATAACGACCGTATCAAAAGCGCTACTGAATCGCAAGGGTGGAGGGCAGTAGCTTATGACGCCCGAATTTCGAAATTAGATGATTCAGCAAAAGACTACCAGGTTGGAATTACTGGATGGTTCGCAAGTTTAATGAATACATTAACTACAGGAATGGTGGGTTGGTTTATACGACAAAGCTGTAAAGTTGCGGGTATAGTTACTGCGGCAGTAGGTATAGCTCAAGTAGCATTAACAATACTTAAATGTATGGGGACTGGTTTTTTGGGGTGTATTGGCGATGTTGTAAAAGCAGCAATATGGACAGTAGCACTAGGATTAGCTCTTTCTGCTGCTGCAGAGATACTAAAAAATCAAGCCATGGGTGCGATTTCGAAATATGTAAGTGAAGGTGTAACCGGTACAATTCTAAATGATTCAACAACCGGCGAGAATTTTGGAAATGCTATAATGTCAGGATCTGCAGCAATGATGGCAAAGAACTCAATGGCTGGAAGTGGTGGAGTTTTAACTAAATCTCAAGCAATTGCATTTCGCCAAGAAACCGACCGTCAAATTGCTGAAAATGCTGAAGACATTCGAAAAACTCACAGTCCATTTGATCCAACTACACGGCATACTTTCTTGGGTTCAATTGTAAGCAATATGATGCCCTATGTTGGAACTTTGGGCTCAATTAAAGGTTTATTGCCATCAATAATTGGCGGAGCACAAAGATCGTTTGCATCAATTACACCAGGAGTAAGTGCAGCTAATAACGCAAACTTCGCAGCTAATATGGAAACCTGTGAAGATAAATCAATTACAGATACTGGTGCTGCAACCGATATTTTTTGTAATGTTTATACTGGTATTGATATGGGTATTGCTGAAACTGATACCGAGGAAGTTGTTAATAAGCTTAAAGAATGGGGTGATATCGTCGAGAAAGATGACACCAGTGAGAATAATAACCTCCTAAATACATTCACAATGAGTGAAAGAATGAAAAAATATGATAAATATTGCTTCAACCGAAAATCACCAATCGGAACATCAGAAGATGATGACGATGAAACTCGTGGTGGAATTTGCAATACCGAAAAAAATGATAGAGCAAACTGGTATTCACTATTTTTGACTGATCTTCGAACAGAGATGGGTATGAATGAGGAATTTAAGCCAGATTCAAGTAGTGGAGGTGGAAATAGTGGAAATAAAAAATCATCTAGAGAAGGCGGTCCATCAAGTGAAGAAATTGCAAATGCTAAATCTAAATTCGCATCACCACTAGAAGGTGAATTGATAATAAACTCACCTTATGGGCCAAGAAACCTCCCAATTGATTGCGAATTTAATGGATGTGTTCATACCGGTGTAGATCTTGGTGGTGGAGAAGGTATACCAGTATATGCTGTTGCAGATGGTGTAATTTCGGACGCAAGCGGAGATTCGTCTCGAGGATGCGGTCCACATCTACGAATAATTTCACACAAGGAAGCTACAGGTTCTGATATCGAAAGCTTATACTGTCATATGAGTGCTGGCTACAAAAACGCAGGCGATAGTGTCAAAAAAGGCGATATGATTGGTCGAATTGGTGGCTGGGGTTCCGGAGGGCCAAACACATTCGAACCGCACCTACATTTAGAATTCTATAAAGGTAAAGCAGTTTCTGGAGGAAATCATTTCGATCCAATATCAATAATAGGTAAATAAATTATGTATAAAAAAATATCATCAGTTATATTAATGTCAGTCATTTTCACTTCAGCCCTTTCAAATATTGCAAGAGCTGAGTTTAATGAACGTTTCTATAAATTAAATGATATAATCTACTATGATGCAGGAGAGGATTGCGCACCAGCAAGTAGTAGTGGAACAGCTAACATTAACCTTGAAGGCAATGATAATGCTGAAAAAATCTGGAACTTTCTTAAATCTAAGGGGTTCACAGATGAACAGGTTGCTGGAATAATGGGTAGCCTCTGGGGCGAATCGAATCATTTTAATCCAGATTTAAATGAAGAAGGTAATGGTATTGGCTACGGTATAGCACAATGGTCATTTGGGCGTAGGACTAATCTTGAAAATTATGCTAAAGAACAAGGTAAGCCAATTTCAGATCTTGGCGTCCAGCTAAACTTCCTTTGGTACGAATTGGAAACTTCACAATCTGCTGCAAAAAATGCGGTTATCTCTTCAAATTCTGTCCTTGAAGCTACAACTGCTTGGACACTTCAATTCGAAAGGCCTCGCGAAGATTTGCGAGCTGGACGTATTAAGGAAGGTGAAGAAGTTGGAAATAAAATGCTTTCGCAATTTGGAGGAAAAGGTGGAAATACTTCAACATCCTCATCAAATTCTAAAATAACCTTTATAGGCGATTCTATTACCGTCGGCGTTCAAGATAGATTATCTTCAACTTTTAGTGGGTCGAATGTATCCGCAACAGTTGGTGATTCAATAGCTGCCGCAACAGCAAAATTACCAAGTGAAATCCATGATACTGTAGTAGTAAATCTTGGAACTAATGACAATTTCGATGAAAAAGCTGCCGAAAAATTAGTTGAAAAATTGAATGGTAAAAAAATATTTTGGGTAAATAACTTTTCGAAAGGTGGTAATGCTGATTATGAAGTTATAAATAAAAAACTTTCATCATTCGCAGCAAAGCATAGCAATATAACAGTATTGGATTGGAAAGGTTATGCTGAAAAAAATGGCGGGAGAAATCTTTATTCCGAAGACGGAATTCATCCAAACTCAAAAGGTCAAGAAGCTTACGTAAAATTCATCCAAGATTCAATCACTAATAGTACTAACTCTTCGAATTCATCTGGTAATTGTAGCTCATCATCCTCGGGAAATAAACTCGGAAATGCAACAATCTCAGAAAGAGCGCTAGAGTTAGCTCGACCAGAATCTGATAAGGCTGCAGCTTATGCTGGTGAAGTCACAGATAAGCAGATGGAGGCTTTAAGGGCGACAGGATTAATTAACTATGGCGAACCGTATGTTCAGAAAGGTATGAGTTGTGATGCCTTCGTTTCGATGGTTATGAGCACAACTGTAGATCCAGAGTATGTTAAACATTGCTGTGGAGTTGCAAATCTTGTTCAATATATGCGTAATAACCCAGATAAATATGAAAAAATACCATACAACGGAAGTACAAGTAATATGAAGCCTGGTGATATTATATCCTCAGGGACTGGTGGTGGAGCTGGTGCACACATTGAAATTTACGTTCAAGTTAACGGTGAAGATAAAGTTGCAAATGCTGGATGGAGTCGAACTACCGGTGTAATCGAACCAATGAATCTTCAGATTATGGAGAGTCTTGGTGAAGTTGAAGTTTGGCGATGGAAAGGTTAAAATATGCAAAATATTGATAAGTCTACTAAAATTAAAATTTATTCAGTTTTAGGCATCTTTGGAATAATATCTGTTTTAATCATAGGCTGGTGGATCTGGTCCGATATTTATTGTGGAAAGCTAATTCTTGGAATAGCTCCCGAGAGTTCGAATATAACCATTAATGGTAAAAATTTCAAAAACGGAACACACAACCTAACGCCAGGTAGGTATAAAGTCGAGGTTTCAAAAGATGGATTCAAAAGCTCTTCAAAAGAATTCGAAATTAAATCTGGTAAGAAAACAAATATCGTGTTAGCCTTAGCTCAAAATGACCCAAAGGGAAACTGGTATATTGAGCATGAAAGAGATGATATTATTAGGAGCGGTGCCGGATATGAAAAGATAACAGACACTATGAACAGCTTAACAAGGAAACATCCCCTAGTTAAAGATCTACCATACACCAATACAACAAAGGGTAGCGTAATTACAGGTTTTGCAATATCCTATGTTTTAAAGCCAGAAGATAAAACTGAAGTATCGAAAATAAATGTAGTAATTTATAGTAAATGTAATAGTTCAAACTTTAAATTTTATAAAGATTTAGCAATAGACTGGATGAAATCTAGGCAGAAAAATGTATTAAATGATTACACAGTTAATTATATAGACCCAACTTGCGGTCAGGCATAAATTTAAATAACCTCGCTACTTCAGCGAGGTTATTTTACAATCTTCAACTCTAATTTCATTCGTTGAAGTGATGATTGTTTGATATTTCGAAAAATGTTTAGTTAACAATTTTTGTCGATCATTATCAAGTTCAGAAAAAACATCATCCAAAAGAATAATTGGTCTTTTTGCGGTTAAGTCAGCTAAAATATCAGTTTCAATAAATTTCAGAGCTAAAACTAAGCTTCTATTTTCACCACGGCTCGCTATATTTTGCGCGGGCTTTTTATTGAAAATAAACTGAATATCATGCTTGTGTGGGCCAAAATTAGTGTAACCCAGAATCTTATCACGTTCAATGTTTTCACTTAGAATAGCAAGAATTTCATTTTTCGAAACCTTTTCACCTAAATAATCAATTTTAATTTCATCCTTAACGCCTGAAATTTCATAATAAACTTCCTCAATCTTTGAGTTCAAAAGCTTTAAAAAATCTTGTCTTTTAGAAATTATTTCTGCGCCATATTCCGCCAGCATAAGGTTCCATGGAAAAAGCTCATCTTTCGAAACATTTTCACGTTTAAGAAGATTATTTCGCTGTCTTAAGGCTTTATTATATCTCGAAAGCGCCAATTGAAAACTGGGGAAAATTTGTGAAAGAAATTGATCTAAGAAATTTCTTCGTCGTGTAGGCGAGCCGCTTAAAAGTTGTAAATCGTCTGGTTCGAAAAGTATCACAGGGATGCGCAAATTAGCACTTAGACGTGCTTTTTTGTTTCCATCAACTAGGAATTGTTTTTTTGATTTTTGAACGGAATCATTAAAAATAATCGTTCTCAATGAATCTTTTGAATCTTTTAAATCAATTCGAAACCAGCTCGATCCATCATTTCTTAAAATTTCTTTATCGCTCGATCGAAAACTCGTGCCCTGTAGTGCAAAATAAATTGCCTCAAGAAGAGAAGTTTTTCCGCTACCATTAGCGCCAGAAATAAGAGTTGATTTTTCGCCGATTTCTAAAATAAAATCAGAATGTGTTCGAAAATTCTGAACCCTCAGAGTTTTTAAGACCATTTAATTCCTAACTCTTCAGTGGCATCACGATATGAATATAGTCATCGCTTTCAGTACTTTTAAAAACCGTTGGTGCAAGTTTTCCAGAAAATCCAAAAGAAACTTCGGGCGATTTAATTGCCGATAGAGCTTGCTTAATGTAGTTAACATTTAAAGTAACTTCGCCACCGCCAGTAATTTCAGCTTCAGTTTCAGATGTACTTTCGCCAATTTCGCTTGCAATTGTATGAATTGATAATTTCGAAGTTTCTTCATCAGCTCGTAAAGTGATACTTCCACCAGAATCTCTCGTAAAAACCTCCGCAACTTTAATTGTTTGCATAAAATCAGCCCGTTTCATCTTCAAAACAGTTTCAGTTGACTCTGGGATTAATCGACGATATTCAACATATTTTCCATCAATTAAATTGCTCACAACCAGAATTTCGCCAACCATAAATTGAATTTGATTGTCATTGATTAAGATTTCAATTTCATCAAGTTTTTCAGGAATTACGCCTGAAACTTTTTTTAGAACATTACTTGGTACGAGCGATTCAAATTCTTGGTCTGTTTCGAAAAGCTTGCGCTCACTTAAACGATACCCATCAGTCGCTGCCATATAAATATTATTTTCAAAAGTGTGAAGAAAAACTCCAGTCAAGATTGGTCGGGAAGTATCATTACTTACCGTATCAACTTGACTGACCGACTCTTTAAAAATATCAGAGTCAATAAAGAATCTTGCAGTCGGTTCATCAACAGTTGGTATCTCTGGAAATTCTTCAGCTAAACTACCATTAATTTTTGATTTATAATTTCCACTTTCTATTGAAATATTTCCACCGTTAACTTTAAAAGAAACTTCGCTATTTGAAGGTAGACTATCAATAAAACTTTTTGTTAGTTTTTCTGGCATTAAAATAGAACCTGTTTTTTCAATTCTTGCGCTAATTTTTTGCGAAATTGCAATTTCTAAATTTGTAGCAGCAACTAGAAGTCTTGAACCGTCTGTTTGAAAAAGAATATATTCAGAACTTGGCAAGCTAGTTTTACTACTTGCAATTCCTGAGATATTATTGAGTGCTTTAGATAAATCATCTTTTTTAATAGTCAGTTCCATAAAAATTTAAATCCTTTTTCTTAAAAAATGGTAATTATAATAATAGGTATTGTGGAAACTGTGGAAAACCAAGCTTTCACTACTTAAAATTATACCATTTTTTGTGTGGAAAATCAAAGTAAAACTTTCTGAAAAACTTTGTGGAAAAATAACAACTTTTCCATAATTTTAAGCTTTTGAAAATATGCAAAACCAACCTGTTTAAAACTTTGGTGATTTTTTCGGCAAGATTTAAATAACTTTCACTCAACAGATTAGCTATTTTTCCACAGGCTTTCAACATTTTATTAAAATAATAGCAATGTATTGTCAAATACAATAGTAAAATAAAAATGTATTTTTGCAACTAGTAGAAGTGCTTTTATATTTGTATAAATGAAATATAATTCTAAAAAGTCAAAAGAGAACAAAAAATGACTGTTCGCTTTTTATAACCTGAAATAAACTAATTGTCAAATTAACAGATATAAAAATAGAGCCTTTATAGCTCTATTCATAAATTAAATCTCGTAATCCTTCTATTTGTGAACGAATTTCAGCATCTAATTTAATATTTTTTTCAATTTTTGAAACTCCATTCATAATAGTTGAGTGGTCTCGAGAAAATTCTTTACCAATTTGAGGAAAACTCATTTTTAACTCGTACTTCATTAAATAGCAGGCTGTTTGTCGAGCGTGATTGATATCTTTTTGTCGAGATTTTCCTAGAATATCTTCTTTTGAAACCCCAAAGTATTTAGCAGTTTTATCAATAATCTTTTTTGAATTTAAGTGGTTTGGCCTTGTTGGCCGGCTGTTTTGAATTAAACCTTGTGCAAGTTCAAGATTTGGTTTAATATTTCGAAGTTCTGCCATCGCAATTAGTTGAGTAACTGCTCCAATAATTTCTCGAATATTAGTGCGATAATTTTCAGCAATAAATTCTGAAACTTCTGGTTCGAGCTTGACTTTTTCATGCTCGGCACGAGCTTCAACAATACTTTGGCGAGTTTCGAAATCTGGAAGCTGAATATCAACTGTCATTCCACTTTCGAAACGACTTTTTAACCTGTCTGTTAAAGTTGGAATACTTGAAGGTGCGCGGTCGCTTGAAAGGATGATCTGTTTATTTGCACGATGAAGTTCATTGAAGGTATGGAAAAATTCCTCTTGAGTTTTATCTTTTCCGTAGATAAATTGAATATCGTCTACGATTAAAACATCAACATTTCGATATTTATCCGCATATCCTTGTCTTTTTGAACGCACATTTTCTAAAAAATCACGATAAAAATTTTCAATTGTAATATAAAGAACAGTCATTTCTGGATGCTTTTCTTCAATTGCGTTCCCGATTGCTTGCATTAAGTGTGTTTTACCAAGACCAGAATCGCCATAAAAATAAAGGGGATTATATCTTTTACCAGGGTTATCTACAACATTTTGACTGACAAAATAAGCTAATTCATTCGAACCGCCAACAATGAAATTTTCGAAAGTATAATCTTTATTTAAGCCGCTCGAGTGTTTGGATTTTTCGGTTTTTTTCTTAATTAATTCTTCTATTGATGGTTTTCTAGGAGAAGAATTTGGAATTTTTTCCTGAGAAATTTGTTTTTTACTAGAAGTTACTTCGAAAGTGATTTTTTTGGGATTCTTTCCGTTGTTTTGAAAGGCTTTTTTAATATTTTCAAGATATTTTTTATTTATCGTCGTGATTGCGAAAGAATTCTTTAAACCAATAATGGCATGGCCGTCTTCGAAAGATAAGAGTTTAGTATCAGCAAACCAAGTCTTAAAATTTGCGCCTTGAATTTTAGGCTCCATCTCGAGTTCAGCTAAAATGTTTTTCCACAACTCATTCATATTTCCATTCTATAACATTTTAGACTTTTCCACAACCTGAAATTTTAAAGAAATAAAAATATGATATAATTTTCAAAAAGGAAAGCGATTTTTCCACATTCTAGAACTACTACTGTAAAAATTGTGGAAAACTTCTTGATTTCTGTGGAAAACTATGATATACTATGAAATGAATCTAGATAAAATTCAAGTTTAAATAACAGATTAAAAAGCTTATGAAAAGTAATAAACTTGATTTTTTTAATATTAAAGTGTAAAATAGGATAGATATGCCAAAAAGAACACATCAACCACACAAACGACATCGTGCGAAAACTCATGGTTTTCGAAATAAGATGTCTTCAAAGGCTGGAATTAAAGTTTTGAAACGACGCCGACTAAAAGGCCGAAAGCGACTTACAGTCTAAAAATAATCTCACTCCAAGCGAGTGATTTTATTTTTACTTGATTTTGGATTTTGTTTATGCTAAAATATTTTGGACATTTTAGGAAAGGAGGAGGGAATGAGAAAAAGTTTAATTATTAGTTTTTTCGCTTTTTTTATCGCTCTTATTTTTTCAAAAAATACTTTTGCGGAAGAAAATAATATTTATATCTCGCGAGTTTATGCCACCGATTCGAAGGAATTCGTTGAACTTTTTAATAGTGGTAAAGATTATAAATTTAAAGAAATTTCGCTTAAAAATAATCAAAAACAAATTGAAATTGCGAAAGTTCAAGATGGAATTTTTAAATCGCAAAAATATATGACTTTTGCGCAAAATGCTCAGAATTATGATGTGAAATTTAAGGAAGAATTTCGAAATATTGATACTATTGGCCAGCAGCCTATTTTAGGGCTTTATATTGATGGTGAATTAAAAGATTATATTTGTTCTGATGAAAAGAGATGTATTAAGGGATTAATTAAAAATTCAACCGATCTAAAACCTAGCAATAAGGGCGTTGAGAAAATTGCTGTTTCAAAAGAAGAGATTCTTAAAAATGGTGAAACGATGAAGCCTTCAGAGATAAAAAAGGGCTATGATTTTGGTTTGCGTAATTTTAATGATTACGTACCAAAAACTGGCGGGTTAGTATTAAATGACAAAAAAAATAGAAATAGATAATAATTCTGAAAAAAATATTGAAAAACCAATTGAAAATATAAATGGGGGTTCGAGTGGGCTTGAAAATGCTGGTGATATTCTAGAAAAGCCAGAGGTGTCGACTTCAGAAAATAAAAAGGATGAGAGTTTAGATAAGCTGGAAGCTAACAATATCGGTGAAAATAGCAATTTAAAGCCAACGTTAAGCCTTGTAAATGAAAATGAAGTTAATGATAAAAAGCAGGATTTAACTGAAAAGAATAAAAATTCTTCTTCAAAGGATATTTTTTCTAAGCAAAAAAATAATAAAACAACAGTTCAGTCTAAAAATAAGACTAAAATTCTAGCTCCGAATACTGGATTTAACCAAAAAAATGTTAATTTTACTTTACAAATTTTGTTTTTATCCATATTTGAAATGCTGATTATATTCAAGAGAAGGGTTGTGAATGAAATTTTTTAGATATTTTCTATTTTTAGTTTTGGCTTTATTATTTTTTGGGAATTTTAATCAAGCTTCGGCTATTTCTGATCAGAAGATTTTAATTTCGAAAGTTTCAAATTCAAATATCGAGATTACAAATTTAGGTGATGATTTGAATTTTTCGAAAATTGAGATAATTCAGAAAAATAAAATAATTGGCGAAGTTTCAAACGGGGTTTTTCTTAAAAAATCGCAAATTTCCTTTGGCGAAAATAGCGATGGAAAACTTATTCCAAATCCAGAATTGTTGAAAAGCCAAATAAAACTAAGGCTTGATGGGCAGGATGTGGATTTTTTGTGTGGCCTAAAAATGACTTGCAGGAATAAAAATGCACCAGAATTTACGGAAGAAGATGTTTTAGTTCGAGATTTAAATTTAGGCGGTGATTTTGAGATTTCGAAAGATAGCATGATTTTTGAAAATGGCGGTTTAGCAGAAAAAGAACCAGATTTTTGCGAAAATATACAATTAAACGAGGTTTTAGTAAATTCAAGCGAGCAATTTATTGAACTTAAAAATAACACAAATAAAAAAATAAGTCTTAAAAATTGCGCAGTTGAAATTCATCTTGGAAGTTTAAAAAAGCCGTATAAAAAAGTTTTTACGGATGAAGAAATTTTACCAAATAGTTTTTTCTTGCTTGATTCAAATGCGGATCCAAATTTCAAGCTTTTAAAGATGGGCTTGAATAAAATTTCGTTATTGGATTCGAATAATCATGAAATTCAAACTGTCGATTTAAAAAATTCTAAAAAGGACTTGAGCTGGATTTTTGATGGAAAAGAGTGGCAACAAAGTTTTAAAATTACAAAAAATAGTGAAAATATTTTTCAGCCTTGTGAGGATGGATTCTTTCTAAACGCTGAAAATCATTGTGAAAAAAATAAAAAAACTTGCCAAGCAGGATATTTTCTAAATGAAGAAACTGATCGCTGTAATAAAATTAAAGAAGAAAACCAGGAGCGAAAATGTGAAAATGGTTATTTTTTAAATATTGAAACAAATCGATGTAATAAAATTTTGGTAGAAAAAGCTATATTGGAATGTCGTGAAGGTTATGAACGTAATTTAGAAACTAACAGGTGTCGAAAAATTTCGAGTGCAATAGTTTCGAAAAAAGATATTCTATGTGCTCCAGGATATACACGAAACCCTGAGACAAATCGATGTAGAAAAAACAGCAATGAAACTAAAAAAGAGTTGGCACCTTGTAAAGATGGATATGAGAGAAATGAAGAAACAAATCGCTGTAGAAAAGTTGTAAAAAATAGTGGTGCTAGTGGTGATGTAAAAAAAGACGAAGAAAAGTCTAAACAAGCTGAATTTACGGGTTGGTGGATTATCGCTGTTGTAATTTTAGTATTTTTAGCAATTTTATTTTTCGAATTTCGAAAAGATATTTTTGCGAAAATCTCAAAAGGTAAAAAATGAAAAAACGGCGAATTTTAGGAATTGACCCTGGAACTGGAATTTTGGGGTTCGGTGTTGTGGATTGCCAGATTGGAAAACCGTTAAAAATGATTACAGGAGGGGTTATTTCAACTCCTGCGCACACGCCAATTGAAATTCGGCTAGAGGAAATCTATAACGGTTTAAAAGAAATTATCGAAGAAACTAAGCCAGATGAGGTTTCAATTGAGAAACTATTCTTTTCGAAAAACGTAACGACGGCAATTTCGGTCGCGCAGGCTCGAGGTGTGGCGATTTTAGTAGCTCAACAATCTAAAATTCCAATCGCTGAATATACGCCAAATCAAATTAAGCAAACTTTAACTGGATATGGTAGCGCAAATAAAAAGCAAATGCAAGAAATGGTGCGTTCGAATTTAAATTTGGCTGAAATTCCGAAGCCAGATGATGCAGCTGATGCGCTTGCTGCCGCAATTACGCATTTTTATATGACGCGTATTTAAAAACCAAAATAATTATGGTAAAATTAAACAATGATTGCACATATTTCTGGAAAAATTGCTGAAAAATTTGCGGGGAGCGTGATTGTTGACGTTTCTGGTGTTGGTTATGAAGTTATTGTTCCCGCGGGAGAATTTGAGCGGGCGGTTTTAAACGAGCAGATTAAATTTTATACTTATCACAATATTACTGATAGAAGCCAGGAATTATTTGGCTTTTCGAGTTTGGCGGCAAAAAAGCTTTTTGAATTGTTGATTACTGTTCAAGGTGTTGGGCCAAGAGCTGGAATTGCTATTATGAGCTTGGGCGAAACCGAAGAAGTTCGAAACGCAATTGCTTGCGAAGACGCGAAATTTATTCAAAAAGCTGCTGGTGTTGGTAAGAAATCCGCCGAGCGTGTAATTCTAGACCTAAAAGACAAAGTTGGAATGGCAATTTCGAAACAAGATGGATTTGGTGATAATATTATCTTAGCTTCAGATGAGGCTTTAGAGGCGCTTATTGCGCTTGGGTTTAATTTAAATGATGCAACAAAAACATTAGAGCAAATCCCGCGAGATTTACCAACAGAAGAGCGCATTACTTTAGCGTTGAAAGCTGGAATTTAAAAAAGAAAAAAGCCGCACATTTGTGCGACTGTTTTATTTTTTATTGGATTTTACAACTTCTTCTCGCAGAAGGTAGATTGTTCTATGTAGAAATCCAACTTGTTCTCCCTTCAAATTAAGAATATCTTCTTCTTTTAGCTTTTTAAAGCCATATTTATTACTTTCAGTAATACTATAGATATGTCCTTCTTTATTGATGGCAAAACAATTTCCTGTCTGGACGATAATTGCGATACGTTCACTTCCGAATCCATTAGCTACGTCCAAGTTTTTAATAACTACATATTCCGGATTTACCTTAAATCCGTTTTGGAATACGCGTTTGGAGATAATTCTTGTGAAATCGAAAATAGCTTCGGTCAAATTATCTTTTGCTAACTCTTCGTCGCCTTTCGCCAATTCCACGGCGTTCTTCCAAGTGGTAATATCGAGTGAAGTTTGTAAGTTGCTCATATGGAGCCCTCCTAAATATAAAAATTTCTTATTCCAAAAGAGGAATACTATGTTAAGATTATAACAAATTTTTCTATTTTTGTCAAGTCGTGGTATAATATAATCAATGGCTATTGAAAGAATTATTGATGCAAACTTACATGATGATGAACCGCAAGAGCAGCAGGTGGAGATTTCTTTACGTCCAACAAGTTTTGATGAATATATTGGTCAGGAGCGATTGAAAAAGAATTTAAAGCTCGCAATTGACGCAGCAAAAAAACGTGGTGAAAGTATTGATCATGTTTTACTTTATGGTCCTCCAGGATTAGGAAAAACTACAATGGCGAATGTTATCGCGCGCGAAATGGGTGCAAATATTCGAATTACATCTGGACCAGCAATCGAAAAAGCGGGAGATTTAGCATCTATTGTGACGAATTTGCAAGATGGCGACATTCTCTTTATTGATGAAATTCATCGCATGCCACGTGCTGTTGAAGAGATTCTTTATTCTGCGATGGAAGATTTTAAACTTGATATTGTGATCGGTAAAGGCCCCGCCGCACGCTCGGTTCGGTTAGATTTGCCACATTTTACAGTTATTGGCGCTACAACTCGAACTGGAAGTTTGGCAGCACCGCTTCGAGATCGGTTTGGACATATTTATCGGTTAGAATTTTACACGCCTAAAGAAATTTCAAAAATTATTTTACGCTCAAGCAATCTTTTAGGAAGTGATATCGAAAAGGAAGCTTCAGACATACTTTCAACTCGGGCAAGGTTAACTCCACGAATCGCAAACCGCATTCTAAAACGTGTTCGAGATTACGCAGACGTGAATGGAGATGGAATTATAGATTCGAAAATAGTTAAAGAGGCTTTAAAAATGCTCGAAATTGATGAACTAGGATTGGACGCTGCGGATAGGAATTTATTAAATTCTGTAATAGAAAATTATGGTACGCGGCCAGTTGGCTTAAATACAATGGCGGCATTAACTGGTGATGAGACTGCAACGATTGAAGATTTTTATGAACCATATTTAATGCAGATTGGTTTTTTACAAAGAACACCACGAGGAAGAATGATTACGAAAAAAGCGTTTGAGCATTTAGGAAAGGAATTCAAAGATGAACGATAAGCAAAGCCTAGCCCAGAAATTTGAGGAAAAAATTGCCCAGAATCAGAACGAAAATTTAAGTTTCGAAAATAGTCTGGGTGCGCCAATTCGAGTTCAGCCAGTTATGCAGGTTGAAGTTCCTGCTGGCGATCCACGCGTAATTAAAGCACGCCATGAACAATCTGTAAAAACTTATCCAGATATCACTGTTGATGAAGATGAATATGTGGTTCTTTCGATGCGCCGTCATTCACTCGGCTATCTTTTAAATATTATTTTTAGTGCGTTTATTGGTGTTTTGCTAATTAGTGCGTGGATCATTATCTGTTTTATGCCAAATCCACTACCAATTCCTGCAAGCTTTAAGCCACAAATTTCTTTGATTTTTGGTTCAATTACGTTACTTTTAATTATATTAACTTATGTTAATTATGTTGTATATCGAGCAAATCGATTTGTGATTACAAACGAACGTGCAATTCAATGGATTTCGAATACGATTATGAGCCAAAAAAAGCAGGTGATTAACCTTGAATCGATTGAAGATATTTCTTATTCTCGAGAGGGAATTTTGCAACATTTGTTTGATTACGGAACTGTTAAATTAAGCACTGTTGGTGATGAATCAACTTACACTTTTCCATTCTCACCGAATCCAGACAAAAAAGCAGAATTTTTAAGTGATATTGTTGAAGCGGCTCGCGAAAATCAAATGCTTTCTGATAAACTTTTTGAAGAAGGTGTAAAAATGAGTGTAAAATAATAAAAAACGGCTTTCGAAAATTTGTGAGCCGTTTTTTAATATTTAATTTCGAGATTTTTTGATAAAATCACCTTCTTTTTCTAATTTTGCTCGAAGTGTGAATTTTTTACATTTACCGTTTTCACAGTTGGTTGGTTCGTAGTGATATTCACTTTTTTCTTCATTAATTATAATTCCAGAAGGGTCGGTTAGGAGATTTGGTTCAATACCTTTAACGACATCTTCGTTTATTTTTTCAGGATAATAGCCATTTTTCTTGTAATAAACTTCTTCCAAATTATAATAAATTTCATTAATCGAAAGTTTTCGAATTTGATCGCGTTGAACTGCGAGAAGTTCGAATCTTTGTATTGTAAAAATTACACCAACGACGATTAAAAATATAATTACAACACAAATTTCAATAACTGTAAAACCAGATTTTTTCTTCATATATTTTTATTATATCACAAATTATTTTTTTGGTCTAATTAGTTTGAATTTGTCAAAAAAATATGATAAAATTTGTTTATTGCTGGTTTATGAAATTAGTAAAGTAAAATTAGGGGGTGAAGAAAATGATTGAAATTCCAATTGGTAGAAATGCTGATGGTGATATAGTCTATTGCAAAACTTTTGGATTAGATAGACGCCATAATGCAATTACTAATCGTAAATTATCTGTAAATCAAAGAGCTAAAATACAAAATGCCCGTGAGCAGCTTGCGAGGCAAAAGGGCTCAACAGTTTTCTAATTATTTTTTAAGGTTCATTTTGAGCCTTTTTCTTTTTCAAAAAATAACCTTGAACATTTTGCTAAAAAATGTTAAAATAAAGATATTATTTTAAGGAGAAAATTTTATGGCTAAAGCAAAAAAAACAGATACAGGAATGGCTGAAGATGGTAAAAAACAAGCGCTAGATTTAGCGATTGCACAAATTTCGAAACAATTCGGCGATGGTTCAATTATGAAGCTTGGTGAAAATCATAAGGTTGATGTTGAACTTTTACCTTCAGGATGTTTAAGCCTAGATATTGCGCTTGGTGGTGGCTATCCTAAGGGGCGAATTATTGAAATTTATGGACCAGAAAGCTCAGGAAAAACTACTTTAACGCTCCATGCAATTGCTGAAATTCAAAAACAAGGTGGAACAGCGGCGTTTATTGATGCTGAGCATGCGCTTGATCCAGCTTATGCGCGTAAACTTGGTGTTGATACTGAAAACTTGCTTGTCGCGCAACCTGATAATGGCGAACAAGCACTTGAAATTACTGAAACTTTGGTGCGTTCTAATGCAGTTGATTTGATTGTTGTTGACTCTGTTGCAGCGTTAGTTCCACAAGCTGAAATCGATGGCGACATGGGTGATGCGCATATGGGTCTTCAGGCTCGATTAATGTCGCAAGCACTTCGAAAACTTACTGGAATTATCAACAAATCAAAAGCGACTGTGATTTTTATTAACCAAATTCGAATGAAAATTGGTGTGATGTTTGGTAATCCTGAAACTACAACTGGTGGTAACGCGCTTAAATTTTATGCGTCGGTACGTGCCGATATCCGTCGAACTGCACAAATTAAAAGTGGCGACGATGTAATTGGTAACCGTACAAAGGTTAAAATCGTTAAAAATAAGATTGCGGCACCGTTTAGAATTGCTGAATTTGATATCATGTATAATGAAGGTATTTCGAAAACGGGTGATATTCTAGATTTAGCGGTTGAACATGAAATTCTTGGAAAATCAGGTGCGTTTTACAAATATAACGACCAAAATATTGGTCAAGGTCGTGAAAACGCTAAACGATACTTGCTTGAAAATCCAGAAGTTATGGCTGAAATTGAGAAAAAAGTTCGCGCAAAAATTCGTGGAGAAGAAATTGCCGAAGAATCTTCTGATAACGAGGAAAAAGAAGAAAAATAATATAATTAGCCTGAAAATTCGGGCTAATTTTACTTTTAATTATGGCTTTAGATATTTTTGATCAAAATGATTTTAAAGAAAAAGTTGTAAAAAAAAGTTTTCGAAAAGAAGACGCTTTTAAAGATGGCCATTTCACGATTACGGATATAAAACAAGCAGTTAAAAATCCAAATCGTGCTAATATTTTTGTAAATGGAAAATATCGTTTTTCTTTGGATATTTTTCAATTAACTCAATTAAATGTTAAAATTGGCGCAAAATTTTCAGAAGATGAAATTTTAAATCTCGAACAACAGAGTGAATTTGGAAAATTATATACTCTTGGGCTTAATTATTGTTTAATGCGGCCACATTCTGAAAAGGAAATTCGTGATTATTTGTGGAAAAAAACGCTAAATCGAAAGCTTCGAAATAAAAAAACGGGTGAATTTTATGAGAAAAAAGGAGTTTCAAAAATTTCGGCAGAACAAGCTTTACAAAGATTGATTGAGAGGGGTTACGTTGATGATTTTAAATTTGCAAAATTTTGGATTGAAAATCGAAATCAAAGAAAAGGAAGTTCAATTAAAAAATTAAAATCTGAATTATTCTCGAAAGGTGTTTTGAGCGAAATTATCGAACAAATTTTAGCAAGTTCAAAGCGTAATGATTCGGAAGAAATTCAAAAAATAATTGCAAAAAAAGCCAAAAAATACACTGACGAAAAAAAACTTGTCGCATATTTAGCGCGACAAGGGTTTTCGTATGACGAAATTAAGAGGGCACTTTCTAAAGATGAATTTTAATCTCGAAATGGATTAATGTAATTTGGAACAAAATTCTCAGTTTTTTCGGCACTTTTTTGCGGAACAGATTCTTCTTCGCTCTGAATTACGATTTTATTATCGTTAATTTCAACAATTTGCGAACGGTGGATTGTAAGCGTCGGATCGCTAAAAGATTTTATGAACGGGCGTTTAACGATTAATTGTTGGACAGAAAAATTCGAAAGGCTGATTGTATAATCAATAATCTTACCAATTTTATGTTTCTTTTCATCTTCCACTCTTAAATCTAGTAGATTAAAATTTAAATCAAGAATTTCTTTAATTTTAATTACATCTGTAGGTAGAATAAAATCTTCTGCGGAATCAACGATAAAACCAATTCGTGAAAGCTCACGAATATCTGCAATTCGAATTAACATCTCTTCATCTGAGAAGGAACTAGCCTTCAACTCATAAGCTAAAATTTGCAAATTTGCAGGGTTGATGATTGCATCACCAGCCAAAGCGAGTTGCGAACCAGTTTGTAAACCCATAATTGGCGTGTTTAGTAATTTTGAAGCTAAAATTAACATAATTATATATGATTTTAACAAACTTTTGATTTAAAATCCAGTTTTTCTCATTAATTCTGGTAAAATTGTTTCATTTTGTAAAACCTTTACTAAGCCGTCTAGTTTCATATTCTTAAAGTTATTTATTGAAAGAATTTCTTCAATTTCGGTTGAGGTTGGCTTAAGCTGAATTAAACTTTTAATTTCTTTTGATATTTTACCATTAATTAAGCTTAAAACTTCAAAAATAGCTGTATTTCCAGAGAAAGCTAATTCGTAATTTTCTTTTTTTTGAATAATTGGCAACTCTAAAATAGCGTTCGAAGAAGTTGAAAGTTTTCCTTTTAGATGAACTGTATCGCGAAAATCTTTTTCTAATTGATGGATTTTTACTCCCGTAGTTTTAAATTCTTGCAAAATAAGAGAAGATTCTTCTTTTGAGATTTTAGTTTTTGAAATTGCTTTTTTCGAAACGGTACGAACCAGGGTTTGCGAAATCATTCCTAGAACGTTTGCACTAATTAAAAATGGTTCAATTCCAAGATAATTTAAGAATGGGATAATTTCACTTATTTTTTGAACCGGAAGGCTTGCAATAATAAATTTTCCTCGCATTGAAGCGTCAAAAATGAGCTCGGCAGTTTTCGAATCTTTTAGATTATCGATGTATAAAATATCAGGATTTTGACTCAGAGCTGATTTAGTCATTTCAAAATAATCCAAACCGATTCTTGGATTAATTTCGGTCTGGTTAATTCCTGAAATCGTTTTTTCAATATTTTTTTCAATTGTAACAATATTTTTTTCGCTCGAATTTAATTCATTTAAAATTGAGAAATTGGTTGTATTATTTCCTTCACCAATTGTAAAAATAATTCCACGCGGTTGGCGCAAAATTTGTTGAATTTGCTGTAAGTTTTCGCCCCAAAGCCCAATTTCGTTGAGTTTTCTAACACTTTTTCGGGCTCGAATTAACCTTAGAGTAACTTTTTCACCCAAAAAAACTGGAGTTGTGGAAATCCGAATCCGAGCTTCTCCATGTCGAATTGTGGCGGATTGTGGAAAAGTTTTTTCGCTAAAATTTAAACCACCAAGGTGTTTAAAGTATTTAGCTAATTTTGGCAAAAAATCTTTCGAAAATTCATTAACAGTTTTTAGAACACCGTTAATTCGAAAACGGACCAAAGTTGAATCTTCTCTTGGTTCAATATGTACATCAGTCGCATGCAGATTTAGGGCATTTTCAATAATACTTTCGGCTGCAAATTTAACTGAATTTTCGAACTTAATCTCTTTAATTTTCGAAATTTTCCCACCTTCTTTCATTGTTTAAATTTTAACATAATCGATTTAAAAACGCAAGTGTGGTAAAATAAATTTATATGAAGAAAATAGTCGTGGCAGTTTCTGGTGGTGTGGATTCGGTGGTTTTGCTGGATTTTTTAGTGTATTTTTTTCGAAATAAAAATGGGCAAAAATGGCTTGAAGAAAACTTAATTGTTGCGCATTTTGAGCATGGAATTCGCGGAAAAGAAAGCCAAGAAGACTGTGAATTTGTTCAAAGATTAGCAGAAAAAGATAGATTGAAATTTGAATTTGAGCATGGTAATTTAGGTGAAAATTCAAACGAAGAAAAAGCTCGAAATGCTCGATATATTTTTTTACGAAAAATTGCTAAACGCGAAAATGCTATAATTTTTACGGCGCATCATAAGAATGATTTGGTGGAGACTTTTGCGCTAAATTTGGCGCGCGGTGGCGGTTGGCGTGCGGTGGCGTGTTTTGATTCGCCAGATATTGAACGGCCATTTTTGCGATTTTCGAAATTAGAAATTCTAAAAATGGCAAAGCAACAAGGTTTAATTTGGCGAGAGGATTCAACTAATTTTAGTCAAAAATATACACGCAATCGGATTCGAAAAACTTTGAATTTTAGTGAAAAAGATTTGGATTCTATTTTTAAAATTTGGCAAAGGCAAATTGAACTTCGCCGTGAAATTGAAAAAATAACTCAAGAGATTTTGTTTGAAATTGGCGATGGACAAAAATTTGAACGAGAGTTTTTTCGCATGAATTCAGATGAAGTTTGCTACGAAATTCTGCGTGAGATTATAATTCGTCAATCCGGCAAAATTCCGCTATCGAAACAAGTTTGGAATTTATTACATGCAATTCGAACTTTTAAAAATGGCTCACGGACGCAAATTTTAGGTGGGTATGAAGTTATATTTTCTAGGAGTGAATGGAGCTTTAATATTGACTAAACCTTTAATTTATGGTATAATTTAAATATAATCATATTTTTAGGAGGGTGTAAAAAATGATTAAGCATGATAAACATGATGAATATGATCGCGATAAAGCTAATAAGGCTTTTGAGAGCTCAAGATATAAAGATCTTGAAAATATTATTAGATATGCCTATACTGATAAAATGTCGGCGGAGGAGATAGTTCAATTAATTGCTTTTATGGCTTTAACTCAACAAAAGCTTCACAAGATCTATTGGTCTGATGAAGTGGCTCAACTAGCAATATTAGCTTTAGAAAAAGCTGATATTAGAGAACGCCGATATCTTGAAGCAAAATTGTTGCGCAATGAGGCTCAGATTATCATCCGTAATAAAAAAGATGATAAACGCTTCAATAGAGCAATGGAGCTGCTATCTTTGGCGGATGAATACTTCACTCAGATTAAAGGTCGTGAGCTTGAAAGTCTTTTCGTGAAAGACGAAAAGCTTCGAACGTATTTTGAATTCCTAAGGAATAGCGGTAGAGCTAAGGAAATTAATCAAATAGTCGAGGAATATATAATCCTCGATAGTAGATTTGATGAATTCAGGGGTAAAAAAGCTGATACTTGGCAATTAAATGCTGAGTTTCATAGCTTGAGAGTGCTTGCTTATGGCGGCTATCCTTATGTTAAAATTTTAGGTAGGAAAGTCGTTGAAAAGTTTAATTCTCGTGGCAATAGACTTAAAGCGCTATCCGCGAGAATATACACCCTAGGTCGGTTAGGATTTCATTTAAATGAAATCTTGGCTCGAATTAGAGGTGAATAATTTGTGAGGTTCATTAGAGTCTCTTTTTCTTTTTCGGTTGAAAACGCTTTAAAAATTTGTTAAAATAATAAGAGTTGAATGACCGGAAAGGAAGATGATGAAAGATAAGAAAAACAATAATTTTAAGAAGCTATCTCTAAATGTTATTTTTTGGGTAATAATTATAGCTATTTTTGGTGGAATTTGGGTGAGCCAAAATATTTTTTCAAATAAATTAAAAGAAGTTGCTATTTCAGATGTGATCTTGCGCGCTAATAAAGGTGAGATTTCGAAACTAGAAATTCAGGGAAATGATGTAAGAATCACTAGAAAAGGCGAGAAGAGAGCTAGCGAAAAATCAGTTAAAGAAAGCGGAACGATTTATGAGCAAGGGCTTGAAAAAGGAAAAACAACTGTTGATGTGATGCCAGTTGATAATTCTTCAGAAATAATCTGGAATTTAGCTGTTATGATTGTGCCTATTATTGCGATTGTAGCTTTCTTTATGCTGATTATGCGTTCGGCAAACGGCCAGAATTCGCAAGCAATGAACTTCGGCAAATCTCGAGCGAAACTTTACGGTGAAGATAAAAAGAAAATTAAATTTGAAGATATTGCCGGAAATGAAAATGCAAAACAAGATTTGTATGAAGTTGTTGATTTCTTAAAAGATCCTAAAAAATACCAAAAAATGGGTGCGAAAATTCCAAGTGGTGTTTTGATGGTTGGAAATCCAGGAACCGGTAAAACAATGCTTGCTCGTGCAGTTGCTGGTGAAGCTAAAGTTCCTTTCTTCTCGATTTCTGGTTCGGAATTTATGGAAATGTTTGTTGGCGTTGGTGCTTCACGTGTTCGAGATCTATTTTCGAAAGCTAAAAAGAATGCGCCTGCAATTATCTTTATTGATGAAATTGATGCTGTTGGCCGAAAACGCGGTTCAGGAATGGGTGGCGGTCACGATGAGCGCGAACAGACTTTGAACCAAATTTTGGTTGAAATGGACGGTTTCGAAAAAGATACGGGTGTTATTGTTCTTGCAGCAACAAACCGTGCTGATGTTCTTGATCCAGCGCTTTTGCGACCTGGTCGATTTGACCGTCGCGTTGAAATTGCTCTTCCTGAAAGAAAAGATCGTTTGGCAATTTTGAAAGTTCATTTCAAGAATAAAAAAGTTGACGATTCAGTAGATTTAAATGCGCTTGCTAAAAAGACAGCTGGTTCTGCTGGTGCTGACCTTGCGAATATTGCGAACGAAGCGGCTATTTTGGCAGCTCGAAATAACCGAGATGTTATTACTAACGATGATCTTACGGAAGCTTTTGAAAAAGTAGCCATCGGCCCAGAACGAAAATCGAAAGTAATGAGCGATCTAGAGCGCGAAACTACCGCTTGGCACGAAGCTGGCCACGCTGTTGTTGGACATGTTTTACCAGATTCAGATCCAGTTCATAAGGTTACAATTATTCCACGTGGTGGAACTGGCGGTGTAACATGGTTCTTGCCGCCAGAAGATCGAAGCTATACAAATATTTTCGAATATAAAGATATCTTGGCGCGCGCAATGGGTGGACGTCAGGCTGAAATGTTGATTTATGGCGAGGCTGGAATTTCAACAGGTGCTTCAAGCGATCTTCGAAATGCAACAGATATCGCACGTAATATGGTTATTGAATTTGGAATGGGAGAAGACTTGCTTGACCAAGTATTTCATGAGGAAAATTCAGGAATGTTCTTCGATAAGATGACTCGTGAACGACCATATTCTGAAAAAACAGCAGAAAAAATTGATGCTGAAATCGCTAAGTTAATTAAAGAAGCTGTTGAACGTGCCGCAGCTGTTCTTAAAGCGAATAAAAAACCGCTTAAAGCTTTAACTGATGCGCTTCTTGAAAAAGAAACTCTAGACGAAAAAGAAGTTGCAGAAATTTTGAAAGATGCTAAATTGCCTAAGGAAGCAAAACTTCACGATTAATTATGAAATCTAAAGTTCGATCTATTGTTTCGAAAGCAAATTCGCGATTAACAGTTAAATTTGCAGCGATTATTCTTGCGAGCTCGACTCTTTTGTCGAGCTTGTTGGGCTTTTTGCGTGACAGGTTGTTAAACTCGTATTATCTAGATTCTTACCCTGATGGAATTGATGCTTATACTGTTGCGTTTACAATTCCTGATTTTATGTTTTTTATTTTGGTTTCGGGTGCATTAAGTGTTACGTTTATTCCTGTATTCAATCAACGAATGGCGAATCGAAATAAAAAATCTGCCTGGGAATTAAGTTCGAGTGTTTTGAATTTGTTAGCACTTTTAACTTTAGTGACATCTGTTTTAATTATTATTTTCGCAGAGCCTTTAGTTAAATATATTGTTGGCCCAGGGTTAAGTGAATCTTCTCGTTCTTTAGCTATATCAATGATGCGTGTGATTGCAATTAATCCATTTCTTTTTGCGATTGCAACAGTTTTGACAAGTGTTCAGCAAGCAATTGGAAGATTTACTTTTTCAGCTCTTGCGCCGGCAATTTACAACATTGGAATTATTATTGGAACAGTGTTTTTCACAAATGGAATTAATATTTTTGGTATTCAAATTTTTGAAGGCGGAATTATGGGTGTTGCGATTGGTGTGGCTTTTGGATCTGTTCTCCAGCTTTTGATTGCAACAATTGGATTGATTGGTGTTGATTTTAAATATCAATTTAGAATTTTTTGGCGAAATAAAGGCTTTCAGCAGGTTATGAAGCTATTACCAACACGTTCAATGGACCAAGGTTTGGATTATGTTAATTCGATTGTTGAAACTAATATGGCCAGCCGAATGGGTTCGGGAACGGTGCGTGCATATTCGCAGAGCTTAACCCTTCAAATGATGCCAGTAAACTTAATTGGTGTTGCGATTTCTACAGCATTTTTTCCAAATTTAACTGAAAGATTAGCAATTGGACGAAAAGACTTATTTCGAAAAGATTTGCAAGCCGCTCTTCGAATGATTATTTTCTTAGCTTTACCGGTTTCAGTTTTATTCTTTTTCTTGCGGGGCTACATTGTAAGCTTTATTAAGAATGGTGGTGATGATTTAATTGCCGGACTTTTGGGAGTTCTTGTTCTTTCAATTTTTGCGCGTTCGATTTATCATATTGCAGCAAGGAGTTTTTACGCAATGGAAGATACGAAAACACCATTTTATATCTCGTTGGTTGCAATTGGTTTGAATATTGTTTTGGCAATAATTTTCAGCTTAATTTTTAAATTCGGTGCTTATGGGTTAGCTTGGGCACAGGCGATTGGTGCAGTTCTTGAGATTATGATTTTACTATTTTTGATGCGAAAAAGAATCAATGGACTTTTTGACGCGCAATTTCTTTCAGGGATTTTTCGAATGGTGATTGCTAGTGCTGTAGCTGGCTCAATTTGCTATTTATTGGTGGTGAGAATGCCTTTACTTGGCTCTGATTTACGATTCTTCTCAACCTTTCCAAAATTTATATTCATCGGATTAGTGAGCTCAACGACTTATGTCTTGGTTGCGAAATTATTAAAACTTGAAGAAGCTGAGCCGATTATTTCGCAAATTAAAAAGATGATTTTCGTGCAAGTTAAGATTAAATAATTTGCCTAAACTTTAAAAATCTGTTAAAATATAGAAAGTTTATGAATTTAGAAAAGATTAGAAATTTTTGTATTATTGCTCATATTGATCACGGTAAGTCGACCTTAGCTGACCGAATGATGGAAATTACCGGTACGGTTCAAAAACGTGACATGAAGTCGCAGCTTTTAGACTCGATGGATTTGGAACGCGAAAAAGGAATTACGATTAAACTTGCTCCAGTGACGATGAATTGGGAAGGAATTGAGCTAAACTTAATTGATACCCCGGGACACGTGGATTTTTCTTATGAAGTTTCGCGCTCACTCCAAGCTTGTGAAGGTGCGATTTTGGTTGTAGATGCTTCACAGGGAATTCAAGCTCAAACACTCGCAAATGTTTATCTTGCAATGGCGGCTGATTTGAAGATTATTCCTGTACTAAATAAAATCGATCTACCGGCTGCAGATATTCCACGAGTTTCGAAAGAAGTCATTAATCTTTTAGGATGTGATGAAAGCGAGATTTTACATATTTCAGCCAAAACAGGAATGGGTGTTGAAGAAGTTTTGAACGCGGTGATTGAAAGAATACCATCACCAAAGGAGATTTAATGAAACCACTAAAAGCTTTGATTTTTGACAGTTATTATGATGATTATCGTGGCGTAATTTTATATGTCCGGATTTTTTCAGGTGAATTGAAAAAAGGCGATGAAATTAAAATGATGGCGACAGATTCGAAAGGTTTGGCGCTTGAAATTGGCAAGCTTCAGCCAAAAATGACACCATACGATAAAATGAGTGCGGGTGAAATTGGCTATATTGTTACTAACTTAAAAACTACCCGTGAGGCAAAAGTTGGTGATACTGTAACTCTTTCGAAAGATCCTGCTAGCGAGCCTCTACCTGGTTATCAAAACGTTCAGCCGTTCGTTTATGCTGGGTTTTTCCCGGTTTCAAATGAAGATTATCAAGATTTGAAAGAT
Source organism: uncultured Candidatus Saccharibacteria bacterium (assembly GCA_963517825.1). Taxonomy (GTDB): domain Bacteria; phylum Patescibacteriota; class Saccharimonadia; order Saccharimonadales; family Saccharimonadaceae; genus Nanogingivalis. Next base: position 162,830 of record CAUQGB010000001.1, on the reverse strand, counting down.
GCGGTCGAAAAATTAAGTTTAAGTGATTCTGCACTTCAATTTGAGCCAGAGAATTCACCGGTTTTAGGTTTTGGTGTGCGAATTGGCTTTCTTGGTCTTCTTCATATGGATATTGTTCGTGAGCGTTTGGAACGTGAATATGACTTAGATTTGGTGGTAACCAACCCTTCAACTGACTATCATGTTATTTTGACAACAGGTGAAGAATTAGATATCAAAAGTGCTGCCGATTTACCTGATCAAACAAAAATTTCTGAAATTCGTGAGCCGTGGATTAAAGGCGAAATTGTAGTGCCAAAAGATTATGTTGGTGCTGTAATCCAGCTGATTGTTTCGAAACGCGGACTACAAAAGAATTTAAGCTATATTGATAAGCGTGTTTTGATTTCTTTTGAAGCACCACTTGCGAATCTTTTGACTGATTTCTACGATCAACTTAAGAGTGTTACATCTGGCTATGGGTCATTTAATTATGAACTTTGGGATTATTTGGTAGAAGATTTAGTACGCGTGGATTTTTATGTTGCGGGTGAAATGGTTGATGCGCTTTCGGTGATGTGTCATCGTTCAGAAAGTGTACGAATGGGTCGTGAAATTACCGCAAAATTGAAAGAAGTGATTCCGCGACAGAACTTCCAGGTGGCGATTCAGGCGGCAATTGGTGGAAAATTCATTGCGCGTGAGAATATTTCGGCTTATCGAAAAGATGTGACGGGCTATCTTTATGGTGGTGATGTTTCTCGAAAGAAGAAATTGCTCGCCAAGCAGAAACGTGGTAAAAAGCGAATGAAGAAATTTGGAAATGTTGAAATTCCGAGCGAAGCTTTTACTGTAATGCTAAAACGAGATTAAAAGAGGTTTTCGAAAGCCTCTTTTTTATTTTTATACTTGACAAAATATATAGGGGGGGGGGGGTAAAATGATTATTTAATAATTAATATTTTATAAAGGGAGTTATAATGAAGGAAGAAAAATCAACTGTAGAGTCTAATGATAATAAACAACTAAATAGAGTATCTTCAAAAACTAAGTCTGAAAAACCGTTCTATAAAAAAGCTTGGTTTTGGATTGTTGCAGTAGTTGTAATTATTGCTATTAGTAGCCAATATAAACAGCCTGAAAAAGTTGGTGAAAACAAAAATTCTGGATCAAACGGGTCATCTCAAACTCAAAAAGGTGAGTCTAAAAAAGAAGAAAAAACTGAATTCAATGTTGGTGATATAATTGCGTTCGATGGAAAAGAATTAACTGTTGAAAAGGTTGAGCGAAACTGGAATTCTGGAAATGCTTATCTAAAACCAAAAGATGGCAAAGAATATATAAAAGTTTCAGTAAAGATTGAGAATAAATCTGAAACTGAGATGAACTATAATGTTTTCGAATTTAAGGCTGAAGATTCTAACGGAGCCGCTGAAAATGCTAATATGCAAACTTATAGTCTACCAGATAGTCTTGGCTCTGGTGATTTAGTAAAAGGTGGTAAGAAGAATGGTTCTATGATTTTTGAAGTCCCTGCTGGTTCTTCATTGAAACTCCATTATCAGCCATCATTCTGGTCTAATAAAAAAGTTATTGTTAATCTATAATAAATTTCAAAACGGGCTTGCCATGAGCTCGTTTTAATTTGCTAAATTACTTAAAAAATGCTAAAATATAAACAGTTATGTTAGCTTATAAAAATAGATTTCACGGTCATGGTAGTTTACGTTATGTCTATTCAAACGGAACTTCAGTTCGTACGCAAAAAATTACCGTGAAATTTGCAAAAAACCCGCGCCGTAAAGATTCACGTTTCGCTGTGGTGGTTTCGAAAAAGGTTTTAAAAAGCGCAGTCGGGCGAAATCGCATTCGTCGTCGAGTTTATGAAATCATTCGCCATGAATTGCCGAAAATAGATGGTACTTTTGATGTTGTAGTGATGATTTTTCATAAAAGCATAAAAGATATTCCGCATGAAGAACTTAAAGAAACTATAATTGATATCTTTAAAGAGGCTGATTTTTATTGTAATAAGTAGTAGAAAGTAGTATAATAATAGATATGAACTTATTTGAATTATTTATTACTCAGCCAATTCTGAACCTATTATTGGTGATTTATAACTTTATTGGCGATTTTGGCTTCACAATTATTATCTTCACTTTAATTGTGCGATTTTTGATGTGGCCGCTTACGAAAAGTCAGCTTCATCAATCAAAAGTTATGCGAGAACTTCAGCCAGAATTGCAGAAAATTCGCAAAAATTCGAAAGGTAATAAACAAGCTGAAACTTTACAGATGATGGAGCTTTATCGCCGTCATAATTTCAAGCCATTTCGTTCAATGCTGGCTTTATTTATTCAGCTGCCAATTCTGTTAACTTTCTTTAGTGTGATGCGAATCGTAGTGAATACGCCTGATCAAATTTCGAAATGGGTATATCAGCCAGTTGCACAAATGAGTCGCGTGAGTGATGTTATTTCAAGCAAAAAACTTGAACCAAAATTCCTTGGAGTTATTGACTTAACAGATACGGCTGTACCTTTGAATGATATTTCGAGCGGTTTTATGATGGTGATTTTAATTGGACTAACACTTTCGCAGTGGTATATGGTTCGACAGATCCAGCCTAAAAATGGCAATCGGCGAGTTCGTGATATTTTTAAGGAGGCGGCAGAAGGAAGGGAGCCGAATCAGGCAGAGCTTAATGCTGCCGTGAATTCTAATATGAATTTAATTCTTCCGGTAATTCTATTCTTTCTAATGATGGGGCTTTATGGTGCTTTAACGTTCTATTATTTAATTTCGAACATCGTTCAAATCATTCAGCAAAAATATATCTTCTCAATTGATTCTAAAGAGATGGAAGAGATCGCTGCAGAATCAAACAAGAAGAAACTTCGGAATGTAAAGGAAGCTGTTATTGTAAAAAATACAACGGAACAAGTTCCAAAGAAGAATTCGAAAGAAAAAACTGGAGGAACGAATATTCGAAGGATTAAAGCGAAAGAAGGAAAACGGAGGTAATATGAATCGAGAAGAATCAATTGTTTTTGCGCAAAAGTTTTTAGAAGATATTTTAAGCTTTTTTGGAGTTAATCTGGCGGTTTATTCTACTGCTGATGATGAAATTATTCAACTCTCTGTTCCTTCGAGCGAATTAAACTCTTTACTTATTGGCCGTGACTCTGGAAATTTACGTTCATTACAGTTTTTGATTTCAAGAGCGCTTGAGACAAAAAATGCTGATATTCACCGTGTGAATATTGATGTTGCAGATTATAAAAAACAGCGTGCTCAAAAAATTACCGAAAAAGCCGAAAAATGGATAGAACAAGTTCGTAAAACAGGCGAACCTTATCGCTTAAATTTAAATCCGACAGATCGGTTTACGGTTCATAAATTGGCTCAAGATTATTCTGACATTGAAACTCATTCTGAAGGCGAAGGCCGAGAGCGCCAATTGGTTATTTCGAAAAAATAGGCTTTTCTTTGTGAAAAGCTTATTTTTATTGGAATTTAAGTTGATAATCATAAGCAAAAAGACTATAATATACCTATGGAAGGTGTAGCAAAAAGAAATAATTTTATTTGGCTGGCAGGAATTTTTATTTTTATTGCAGCTATTTTTTTAATGTTAATAGATATTTTATATCGTGAAGGAACTATCGGTGATCGAAAGAGCGTTTTGGTTGTTGGGACGCATGCTGGTTTTAAACCTTTTGAATATATTCAAGACGGAAAAGTTGTTGGATTTGATATTGATCTTTCACGGGAGGTTGCAAAAAGCTTAGGTAAAGATCTAAAAGTTGAAGATATGGGCTTTGATGGGCTTCTTCCCGCTCTACAAACTGGACAAGTGGATATGGTTATCGCAGGAATGACAAAAACTCCTGAACGCGAGAAAAATGTTTCTTTTTCGAAATCATACTATTCTGCGGCACAAAAAATTGTTGTTCGTAAAGGGTCGACGATTCGAAACAAATATGAGCTTTCGGGAAATAAAATCGGTGTTCAATTAGGGACAACTAGCGATACGATCGTTTCGAAAATCAAAGGCGTTAGTGTAACTCAACTGCAATCAGTCCCAAGCGTTTTGCAAGATTTAAGCTCTGGAAAAATTGATGCAGCGGTCTTAGATGAGGCTCCCGCTAATCAATATGTTCATGGATATTCAAATTTACAAATTTTACCAGATTCCTTGAGTAATGAAGAATATGCAGTTGCTATAAAAAAAGATAATAATGAATTGAAAGATCAGGTGGATAAAGTTATTACTGAGATGAAAAAAGATGGTCGATATCAGAAATTGGTTAAAAAGTATTTTAATGAAGTGAGTGAAAAATGAATTTTTGGGAAGTAATTTTTGGCGGAAATCGGTGGATTTTTCTTTGGCAAGGTTTAGAAGTTACGCTTGTATTGACAGTACTCTCAGTAATTTTAGGTTCGATTATTGGTGTCTTAATTGCCTTAATGCGAACATCGAGTTTTCAGCCATTTCGAAATTCAAAAAATAAGAAATTAGCAAAGTTCAATCCGTTAGCTTTTTTGGGAAAAATTTATGTAGATATTATTCGCGGAACACCTTTGCTTGTACAGCTTTTAATTATGTATTATGTTGTGTTCGGTTCGTATCAATTTATGCCAAAAATTTTCACGGCAGCAATCGCCTTTGGAATAAATGCGGGAGCTTATATTGCTGAGATTATTCGTGGGGGAATTGAAAGCATTGACAAGGGGCAAACGGAAGCTGCTCGTTCGCTAGGTTTTAGTAATTGGCAAGCTATGCGACTAGTAATTTTGCCACAAGCGTTTCGAAATTCGTTACCGCCACTTATTAGTGAATTTATTGCATTACTTAAGGAAACCTCAATTGTCGGTTGGATTGGTTTAAGCGATATTATGCGCGGTGCGGATAATATTCGTTTCCAAACTTCAACTGCGTTCCAATCGCTTTTTGCGGCCGCTTTGATTTATCTTGCTTTAACAGCGATTTTTACACGAATTATGTCAAAGGTTGAGAGGAAATTAGATAATGAAAATAATTAGCATTAAGAACCTAAAAAAGAATTACGGTTCTAATCATGTTTTAAAAGATATCGATATTGATATTGAGGAAGGCGAAGTTGTCGTTATCGTTGGTTCGAGCGGCTCGGGAAAATCGACATTTTTGAGATGCTTGAATTTACTTGAAGAACCGACGTCGGGAGAAATTATTGTTGATGGCGTAAAAATTACCGATAAGAAAACTGATTTAAACAAGTTGCGAAGAGAAGTTGGAATGGTTTTTCAACAGTTTAATCTTTTTCCGAACTATAGCGTGATTGAAAATATTAAGCTGGCACCTAAAAAACTTCGAAAAGTTTCAGATAGGGCAATCACTAAAAAAGCTAGAGAACTATTGAATGATGTTGGTTTACTGAATAAAGCTAAAGCGATGCCAAATAGTTTATCAGGTGGTCAAAAACAGCGTGTAGCAATTGCGCGAGCTCTAGCAATGGAGCCGAAGATTATGCTCTTTGATGAGCCTACTTCTGCTCTTGACCCTGAAATGATTGGTGAGGTTTTGGATGTTATCCGAGAGGTTGCTGAAAAAGGGATGACCATGGTTATTGTTACGCACGAGATGAAATTTGCTCGAGAAGTTGGTACAAGGATGATTTTTCTAGATAAAGGTGTAATTATTGAAGATGGAAAGCCATCTGAAGTTATGGACAACCCAAAAACGGAACGAGCAAGACAATTTTTCAGTAATTAGAAATATAATAAAAACGGCTATAATTGGCCGCTTTTATTTTTTAAAGACTACTTTTTTATAGAGTATAAAATTCCAAATTAAACTGAAAATAGTAGCGATAAGTTTCGATAGTAATAATGATATTCGCTTATTTTTAAGTAAGTTTTCGAAAATTGGTATTGAAATTGAGATGACAATATTTTGAATTACCCAAAGTCCAAAAAGAGTTACAATAATAAATAAAAGCATTTCACGGATAAGCTCTTTTTTGTTGCTCGAAACAGATTTGAAGGTTATTTTTTTATTCATTAGAAAGCTAATAATAAATGTGGTCCCGGTTGAAAAAATGTTTGCAATGAAAATTTTCACACCAAGAGATGTTAAAACAAAAAGAATTATAAAGTCGAGCGCTGTATTAATTCCGCCAATCACCGAGAACCAGAAAGCTTGGTTATTTTTGAGCTTTTTTAGTAGATCTTTCACGCTTAAACTCCTTGATTTCTTGTGCTAGGTAAACAGGGCGATTTTTACTTTCAATAAAAATTCGACCAATATATTCGCCTAAAATTCCAATTGAGAGGAGCTGAATCCCGCCAAGAAAAAGAATTACTGACATAATTGAAGTATAACCGTCACCAGTTGGAACGCCAAAAAGTGGGCGAATTAGCAAAAAAGCAATCCATAAAAATGCAGCGATTGAGATGAAAAATCCTGTAATTGTAGCAATGCGAAGTGGTGCAACAGTAAAACTGGTTATTCCTTCAATTGCGAGATTGAAAAGTTTTGCATAATTCCATTTTGTTTCGCCCGCTACACGCGCATCACGTTTATAAGTAATCTCTTTCTTTCGAAAACCAACCCAAGAAAACATTCCTTTGGTATAACGATTGGTTTCGCGGAGAGTTTTTAGGGCTTCGACTGCACGGCGGTCGAGAAGTCGAAAATCGCCAGTGTCGCGTTGAATTTCAATTTGTGAAATTTTATCAAGTATACTGTAGAACCATTTCGAAGTTTGCTTTTTAAGCCAAGTTTCACCATCGCGAGATTCACGTTTAGCATAAACATCATCAAAGCCTTCTTCCCAGAGGTTAATCATTGCAGGAATTAACTCTGGCGGATCTTGCAGATCTGCATCAATAATTACCAATGCATCTCCTTTCGCATAATCGAAACCAGCCAGCATTGCATTTTCTTTTCCAAAATTTCGGCTTAAATTAATGTAGGAAATTCGTGAATCTTTTTGGCTTTCACTTCTAATAATTTCCATTGTTTTATCTTTTGAGCCGTCATTAATAAAAAGGAATTCAAAATCATACTTTGAGGCATTTTTCGCTAAAAGGTTGAGTCTTTCAAAAAGTTTTGGTAGAGCTTTTTCTTCATTATAAGCTGGAATCATGATTGTGATGAGTTTCTTCATAGTAATTATATTATAGCACAGAATCACTAAAAAATATAACCAAAATGTTGAAATTTTATTTGGCTTATGCTAAAATTGGTTTAGGAGAAATAAAATGAAAATAAACACACAAAATACCAAAAAAACTAAAACTATTATTTTTGCTATAATTGTAATTTTGCTAGTTATTGGCGCTAGCGGAATTTTCTGGTTGGTAAATTTAAATTCTCAGAAAAATAATGAGAAAAAAGAAGAAAATACTTCAAAAGTTGAAGAGAAAAAAGAAGATTCGAAAAAATCTGAAGAAACTAAAAAACAAGAAGCTGCTAAGGAAATTATTAATTCGAAAACTAAAAATACTAATACTGACCGTGCTGAAGGAACCGTTGAATCCTCGGGCTACACAAATTTTCCAACTTATACGACCGTGCAAGTTGAAGATGGCGCGGTTCGTGTGGCTGGGCAGATCTCAGGTCTTCTTTATGACGATGGGAATGGTAAGTGTTCATATATTCTAACACATTCTGATGGAACTAAAATTGAACTTTCAACTGAAATTTTAGAGAGTCCAAATAATAAATATTGTAAGGCAGTTTCGAAAAAAATTAGTGATAGTGAATTTAAAACTGGAAAATGGACGGCAATAACAACTTATAAAAATTCAAAACAAAAACAAGAAGGAAGGTCGGATGCTCAAAGTTTTACAATCGAGAAGTAGAGAATTTAAAAAGTCAATTTTAATTGGTGTGCCAGTTGTGGCGGTTATTGTTTTTAGTGCTTTAGCTGTACTTAGAAATTTTTCTAACGCTGTTAAAGCAACTGATTTCAATCCTGGACGAATTATTGACGACAGTATTTTTTACAATAAAGATGCGATGAACGTACGGCAAATCCAAAGCTTTTTAGATAAACAAGTTGGCAGTTGTGATACTTGGGGTACTGGCCCTTCTGGGCGAAATGATGGCAGGACTGCCGCTCAATTTGCTGCTGCACAAAATTCAAATTATTGGCATAAACCTCCATATGTATGCATAAATAATTATCACGAAAACCCAAATAATGGTGAAACTTCTTTCGAAAAAGGTGGAGGAGCTTTCGAAGGCGGAATTTCGGCGGCACAAATTGTTTATAACGCGGCTCAGAAATATGGAATTAACCCACAAGTATTGTTGGTTTTACTAAAGAAAGAATCTCTCAATTTGCTAGATGATAATTGGCCAGTAAAAACTCAATATAAATATGCGATGGGCTATGCTTGCCCAGATTCTGGCCCTGGATTTTCTGCTGCTTGTGCGGATTCGAAAGCTGGTTTTTATAAACAAATGACTTTGGCAGCTTGGCAACTAAAATATTATAAAGACCATCATAAAGATGGTGACTATTCGCTGAAGCTTGGATGGAATAATATTCAATATTCACCAAATCCAGCTTGTGGTACAAAACGTGTTAATATTGAGAATGTTGCAACTTTAAGTCTATATATTTATACGCCGTATGCTCCAAATGATTCAGCGCTAGCAAATTATCCAGGAACTTCACATTGTGGGGCTTATGGAAATCGTAATTTCTTTATGTTCTTTAACCAGCTATTTGGTTCAACTCTTGAAAGTAAAAGAATACACAGTGGAATATATGAAAGATACATTGAATTAGGCGGTGAAAAAGGATATCTTGGTGATGTGGATTCTGAATTCTTCAAGACCGATAAATCAATATTCCAAAGGTTTAAAAATGGTTTCATAATTGGAAGCGATAGTACTGGATATTGGGAAAACTATGGTAAAATTAGACAAAGATATTCTGAGCTAGGGTATGAACATGGTAAGATGGGATTACCACTATCTGGATATTTTAGCATTATCAATAATGGTCGTGCGCAAAAATATCAGAATGGTTTCATAATTGGAAGCGATAGTACTGGATATTGGGAAAGTATTGGCTTAATTAGAGAGAAATATGCTCAATTAGGGTATGAACATGGTAAGATGGGATTACCTATAACACAAGAATTTTCAACTATTCAAGGTGGATGGTTTCAGAAATATCAAAATGGTTTTATCATAGGTAGTCCAAAATCTGGATATCATGAAAGTTATGGTAAAATACGCGAACGCTGGGATAAGATTAGTAATGAAAAAGGTGCTTTAGGATTCCCTATTAGTGATGTTATTGAAGAAAAAGGGTATAAGATACAACACTACGAGAGGGGTGATATTATAGGAAATGATAATTTAGGATATTGGGAAATTCAGGGTGATGTATTTAAATTTTATAATTCATTAAACGATACGCAAAAAGATAAACTCGGCTTGCCATTAAAAAATGAAGCATGGGATAACAACAAATGGACTCAGCATTTTGAAAGAGGATTAATTACGGGTGTTGGTAATAAATATATATTAAAAATAGATAAATAGCAATTAAAACAGCAGAGATGCTGTTTTAACTTATTAAAAATAATCTAGAAAGCTAGCTATTTTCAGGTGTTAAAATAGTTTAGTGTTGGAGTGTTAGGCGATATATGATATAATTAAAAGCATAATGATTAAAATAGGATTTTTTGAAAAGAAGAATCGGGTTTTACTTGCAGAACTCGTTAAAACAGATTTTAAGTTAAGGTATCAAGGCTCAGCTTTAGGAATTTTGTGGTCAGTTCTTAAACCTCTTATGATTTTTGTGGTAATGTATTTTATATTTGTAAAATTTTTGCGAATTACCGATCCCTCCATTCCAAACTATGCAATAACTCTACTTCTCGGCCTCTCTCTTTGGGGATTTTTTACCGAAGCAGTCACTTTGGGGATGAATTCAATTGTTGCCCGTGGTGATTTGATGCGAAAAATTAATTTTCCAAAATATATCGTGATTATTTCTTCAATGGTAAGCGCTTTAATTTCACTTTCGATTAATCTTTTGGTTGTTTTAGCTTTTGCAATTTTTGCTGGTGTAAAGTTTCAATGGTCGGTTTTATTTTTGCCATTTAACATTATACTTCTTTTTGCTACAGCTTTTGGCTTAGCGTTAATTTTATCAACTCTTTATGTTAAATTCCGTGATATTTCGCATATCTGGGAAGTCTTTATGCAGATTTTAGTCTATTCAATGCCAATTATGTATCCAATTTCAATGGTTACAAAAGTTTCATTTTTTGGAGTTTCGATTGCGAAAATTATGATGCTTAACCCAATTGCGCTTGCAATTCAAGATATTCGCCACAATTTGATCGCTCATGAAACACCAACTTTTTGGACACTTTTTGAAAATTACTGGTTTGCGTTAATCCCAATTTTGATCACAACTTTATTAGTGGCTTTTGGGCTATGGTATTTTAATAAAAATTCGAAAAAATTTGCGGAGATTATGTAATGGGAAAATACGCTTTAGAAGTAAAAAATGTTTCGAAAAGTTTTCGTTTACCAACAGAGCAAGCGAGCGGTATTAAACAGGCTTTCGTAAACTGGACGAAGGGAATTAAAGGTTATAAAGAACAAAAAGTTCTTAAAGATATTTCATTCAAGGTCAAAAAAGGTGATTTTTATGGTATTGTTGGGCGAAATGGTTCAGGAAAATCCACATTACTTAAAATTATTTCGCAAATTTATACGCCAGAGAGTGGCACAGTAAAAGTTGACGGAACTTTGGTTCCATTTATTGAGCTTGGAGTTGGCTTTAATCCAGAACTTACTGGCCGTGAAAACATTTATTTGAATGGTGCACTTCTTGGTTTTTCGAAAGAAGAAATTTCCGCAATGTATGATGAAATTGTGGAATTTGCTGAGCTTGAAGAATTCATGGATCAGAAATTAAAGAACTATTCTAGCGGAATGCAAGTTCGTTTAGCTTTTTCAATCGCTATTAAAGCTCAAGGTGATATCTTAGTGTTGGATGAAGTTTTAGCGGTTGGTGATGAAGCTTTTCAGCGTAAATGTAATGATTTTTTCGAAAATATTAAGAAAGATAAAACCAAAACTGTTATCTTAGTTACACATTCAATGGCGGATGTTAAAAAATATTGTAATAATGCTATTTTTATTGCAGATGGTATGATAAATGAATCTGGTGATGTTGATAAAGTTGCTGAGAAATATATAGCTTCCAATCTAGACACGCTTAATTCGCGCAATGCTCATAGTTCTACTACTGATAATAATTCTTCATCAATTAAAATTGTTGGGAATAAACCAATTATTCATCATGGAGAATATTTTGAGGCGGATATAGAATATTCGTATAGTGGTGATGCTGAATTATATGTTGCTTATACTCTTCAAGATGAAGGTAGGGGCGGTAGAGTATATGATAGTGGGCATATGAAGGTTTCTACAGATAATTCAGTATTTAATATTAGGATTTCTTTAGACAATTTTAATTCTACCGACTTTAGAGTTGTTGCAGTTCTATACGAAAAAAATAAAGATCATTCTAAGGCTATTGCTAATACTTTTGATGGTGGTGATTTTAGATTTAAGTATTTAACTGCTAAAACCGACAACGATTACGGTTTAGTGAAAAAGAATATTATTGAATAGAGGTAGAGAGCTTTTAAACAATACCACTACTTGACTTTAAGTAGTGGTATTAAAATAAAATTATTTTAGCTTATTTTTTTCAGTGTGTAATATTTTTCATCTAATTTTATATTTTTTTGAGATTTAATATTTTTAATAAACAATAATAGATTAGCCAAAATAAATGTTAACAGGGCATTTTTTAGTATTAAGGTTGCTGTAAGTAGAAATATATATTTTATTGTCCCTATCTCTGGTGTTTTTTTAATAAATTTTGGTGCTAGTATTCTATTGCCAATAATATGCTTTATATTATTTAAGGATTTTTTATATCCTTCTTGTTTGACTGAACATTGAATAGATGACATTATGAAAGATATTAGCCATCTAGCTTTAACAAGTTGAATATAAGGGTTATTGTGCTGATTTGCTATTTTTGAAAATTTATCTAACTCTCTTGCATTTTTTATTCTATATTCAGTGTTGAGCTTTGTAGTTTTTACTATACTTGTTTCACTATTAGATATATATGTGTAATAAGGGGCTATATCTAGCATATCAATCCTGCTTGATTTTAATAAGAAATTCAGGTTGAATATTAGATCCTCTCCAAATCTAAGGTTTTCATCTAATTTAATATTATTATCACGGATTATATTTTTTCTATAAAGTCTATTCCATAGATTATACATTCGTCCATCTAAACTTAGAGATTTCAATGTTTTTTGTGCTATATCATTTTTACCTGTTATAGATTGTTTTTCTAAATTAATGTGTCTATAAGTACTTTTATTATTTTGATCATGCCTTATGTTCCACCCAAAAACAAGCATATCTGAATTTTTATAATTATTCGTCTTTATTGTTTTTACGGTGTTTAAAAGATGTTTGGAATCTATAATATCGTCTGAATCACAAAATCCAATCCATTCTCCAGATGCGTTAGATATTCCAATATTTCTAGATGCACTAGGGCCAGAATTTTTTTGTCTTATTACTGATACATCATTAAGCTTAGATATATTTTTTAGAGAATCTAGCGTTTCTTGATCATCTGATCCATCATCAACGACTATAATTTCCAATATATTACCCATTGTGCTACTTACTTTAAGTATTGAATTAACGATGTTTTTTATATTAGTACCCGTATTGAATACGGGTACTATAAAACTTATTAAATATTTCGAATTATTGCTCATATATTTAATTATATATCCTTAGAAATCTTATCTATAAAGCTTTCCCATGAGTGCTGTGTTTTTAACTTTTTTCGTAAATTTGCTGTAAATTTTTCTGCATATGTCGGATTATTTTTTAGGAATTCTATAGCTTTTACATATCCATCTATATCTTCCATATCTACTAGTAATCCACTCTCTTTATCGGTTATAAACTCGCTAATTCCGCCAATGTTGCTGGATACTATTGGTATTCCTTTGGATGCTACTTCTAATAATATATTTGGAACTCCATCTGTTTGAGAGGTGTATAAATATATATCGTAGTTACTTGTTTTTATAGAATTTATACCTTTAAATCCTCCCATGTAGTTAACGCGAGAGTCTTTGAAATAATCTTTACTATATTGTTTTTTTTCAATGACCCCGTATGCATCTATTTCAAAATCTTTTGAGAGTTCTTTAGATATTTTTTTAAGGATATCTGGTCTTTTTTGGAGCGCCACTCTGCTAGCCCATAGAATTTTAATTTTTTGACCATATTCTATATTATTCGAATTATTGTCTTCTTCTATAGTTTGTGGTTGATAGTGAACTCTAAACTTAGACTTTTCGAATAAATTATTTTCCAAGGCTTGATCTATTACCGCTTGGTTATCTGTGAAAACTAAATTAACTATATCCCACACTTCTACTAATTGAGGATCTGCGAATGAAAGTATTCTATCTTTTTGACTAGTAAATTCGCGCATAAACAAAGATATATTTAAGTTAATATTTTTTTCTTTAATTACTGATTTATGTTCTGATAGCCATCTGTACCAGTATTCATCGTTTATTAAGTGTAGATTTTTAATTTTTGCTTGGATTAGAAGACGTGACCATATTATATTTTTTTCGTAATCTCCCATTTTTTTCGTTAATCTTCCGAAATCTATTAGATCCACATCTAAATTACTGAAAAAATCGATAGTTGGCTTGTTGAATGGCTGTGTCGATAATATGCCTATATTCCATTTAGGGTGAATCTCTTTTAACGCTCTAATATAGTTAGAGATTAATTTTTCTGTTCCGCCCCTTCCACTCATAGCAGGTGCTAAAAATAGATAATCTATATTATTTCCAGACATCTGTTCGCATAGCTTTTTATATACGATCCCATACTCATTTTCTAGTGGGTTAAAAGTTAATGGATGAAATTCTACTTGTGATATTTTTTCTTTTGTGGGGTAGAGTTGATTTTCTATAGCATTAATTTCTCGCCAATCTTCAATAAAGAAGGTAGGGAGCTTTTTCATATTTTTTTTGCTCAGGATTCTTGATGCTATTGGCGACATAGCTTTTCTTATATTCTCTGATTTTTTTGCGATGTCATATAGCGCTCGATAGTATTTTTTAAGGTTAATTCTAGAACTTTTCCTATTTTGAGGCGTTGGCATTTCGATTGACTTAATATACTCTATGTCGAATAGATCTGAATAGTCTAGGATTGTATTTTTATGTTGGGTTGATACCGAGACATTAGGCCGCTGACGATAAAAAAAAGTAGTTTCAGGCGCAATAAGTATCGGTATATTCTTAGAAATAATGTCGCAATTAAATAAATAATCCTCAAATCCAAAACCTCCTTTTTGTGGCTTGAACGGTGTATTTTTCAATAACTCTGTTTTAGCCATTAGAGTTAGTGTCCAAGGGTTCCAATATGACATCTGTATAGAATCTATATTTTTTTCTGTAGAATTTCGCATTTGCCATATAGCCAGAGAACTCATGCGCGTGCCAAACATAGCGTGTATTTGAGGTCTAATAACTGAATTTTCATTTTCTTTTAGTTTTTCTAATCCATTTTTGAACCATTTTTTAGACACTAAATCGTCACCATCTACGAGCGCACATATTGGTCCCTTAGCTTTCGATATCGCGAAATTTCTATTATCTGCAGGGTTTCCGAAAGATGATTCGAATATTCTGATTTGTTTTTTCTTACTTAAAAATTTAGCAACTCTTATAGTTTCATCATCTGGATTATCTAGACTTATAATTATTTCGTAGCTTATTTCAGGTAATAGTTCTATAGATTTTTCTATAGATAATATTGTTTTATATAGATACAATCCTTCGTTATGGGCTGTTACTACTATAGATAATTTAGTCTCTTCTATATCTTTCATGTATACCATTATAGCATACAGCATGTCGAAATTGAATATTGGATTGGTGTGTGTTATAATGATGACATGGTAATTAAGGCATTAAGATTAATTTCTCTTATCAGCTTAATATTTGGTATATTTGGTCTTTCGAAAAATATATTTAGCATATATGATTCTTATAAAGTATTGATTATAGTGATGGTATTGATTTTATTTGTTGCGGCGGTTTTTTTGTTGTCTAAGAAATTTAGTAAGAAAGCACTGCTTGTATTCTTTATTTTTATCGCTTCTATCTCTCAAATTATAACTGGCTTTTCTACTGCATCAACACAACACTCTTGGGATGCTGGTGCTATACAAACTATAGCTAATAACTACATAAAAACTGGTAATACCGATCCAGACAATAGGGCTTGGGAATATAATTATTTATTGAGGTATGATAATAATATAACTATAACTTATTTCGTGGTAATAATATATCGTATAGCTAATTTTGTAGGTATTGATAAAGATATACTTCTAATTTTTATAAATAATATATTAATTCTTGTTTCTTCATTATTTATAATGGCTATTATTTATGTTAAATTTAATAAATCTGTATTTTCTATTATATCAACATTTATTATTGCTATAATAAATTTTTCTCCATATTCTACGGTATTTTATACGGATACTGTCGGTCTATTTTTTGTTGCTTCTCAATTCTTCATTCTTTTACTTATTGAATTATATGTAAAAAAAGGCAATAGCTACATACTAAAAATCTTAACTATATTATTAGGAATTTTTGCTTACTTAGGGTATGCTATAAAGCCTACAACTTTAATATTGATGATATCAATATTCCTATCTTCGTTATTTTTCATAAATAAGTGTCGAAATGTTAAAATAATCGCAAAATATTTTAGTTTATTTATAATTGGAGCTGTTTCTTCCTTTTTTGTATTAAATACTTTAATTGTATCTTCTAACGGTTTTGCGAAATATTCTAGTAGTCAAATACGGGAAAAGAGAACTGGATTTTTGCATTATTTAGGTATGGGATCTATGCGTGGGCTTCCACCTTATAATGAATGTAATATTGGATCATATTGTCCAAGATACGCTGATGATACCGCCGCTAAAGGTGCAAGAGGGCGCGAGAAAGTAAGTTTAAATATATTTATTGATAGTTTGACGAATAATTTTCCTTTTGGATGGCTTAAATTTGCTATTTTAAAGATTTCTAATTTCTTTAACGATGGAACATTCGGAGTGTGGGGAGAGGGTTCTAGCAGAAATAATTTCATACAGTTTTTAGCTGAAGGTAATGTGGCGCATAAATTTAGACGTTTTCTGTCCTGGAATGGTGATAAGTTTCGGTTATTTAGTGTTTTTATCTCTATTATTTGGGGTGCTGTTCTTACTTTATTTACAATTTTCATCTTTAAATCAGCTGATAAGTTTAAATACTATTATGTAGTTTTGCTATTTTTTACTATTTTAATGGTTATATATCAAGTTTTATTTGAGAGTAGAGCAAGATATATTTTTATATATTTACCTATTTTTATGGTAGGTGCTGCGTTTGGTTTGAATTTTATGTTGGAGATGTATAATGGCCGTAATGAAAAAAGATAAAATAACCATATTTAAAGTTAATTTAGTATTATCTGATACTTTAGCAGTTGTAAGCTCATTTATGCTGGCATATTTTGCACGAACCCACCTTGATACACGAGCATATTATTTTGCGCCAAATATTTGGAATTTTGTTTTTCTAGCGGTTTCACTTTTGCCACTTTGGTTAGCGATCAACTATTTTTTTGGGCTTTATGAACGTTCGGTATTTTTTTATCGACCAAAAGAATACGGAAGAGCGATAATTGTTTCGATTATTAGCATTATGGCGATGATTTCTTATGAATTTTTTACTGGAGATGAAGTTTTTCCAGTTCGAATTATCGCGATTTTCTTTGTGCCGATTAACTTTTTAATGATGATTCTTGGTCGCGAAATTGTGCGTTTTATTCGGCGAGCTTTGATTAGAAGTGGTTTTGGTAGGCAGAAAGTTTTAATCATCGGTTCAAATTCACGTTCAACAGATTTAGCGCAATTCTTCCACGATAATATTGATTTTGGATATGATACGATTGGAATGGTTTCAAAAAGTACGTTTCTACCTTTGAATACTGGTGTTCGACACTTCTCAAGTTTTAAAGAGGCGGTTTCGAAAACTGATCCAGATATCCTAATTCAAACAGATGCTCTCAGGAGTGAGGATATTTATAATTATGCAATTGAAAATCACCTAGAGTATATGTTTGTGCCACAACAGGATCGATTATTATCTCAGATCAATACAATCGAGGTTGTTGGTGGTTTGCCGGTAATCGATGTTAAAGTTACGAAGCTTTTTGGTATGGGTCGAATCTGGAAACGCTTGATGGATTTAGCTTTAGGTTGGATCGGTTTGATCTTAGCTAGTCCAATTATGCTGACGGTAGCGATTATTATGAAGATTACTGCACCAAAGGATTCGATCTTTTTTAAACAAGTTCGTTTAACGCGCTTTAATCGGGAATTTTATATCTATAAATTCCGTTCACAAAAGGCTGAATTTGATGGCTTGACTCCTGAACAAGCTTTCGAAAAAATGGGTAGACCTGAACTTTCGAAAAAATATCGTGAAAATGGCGATCAATTAGATGATGATCCGCGGGTTACAAAAATTGGTAAATTTATTCGTGCGACTTCAATAGATGAACTTCCTCAACTTTTCAATGTTATTCGAGGGGATATTTCTTTGGTTGGGCCGCGTGCGTTAATTCCTCAAGAAATTAATAAATCAAATCGTAAAAATGTTATTTTGGCAGTTAAAGCTGGAGTAACAGGTTTAGCGCAAGTTTCTGGTCGCCGTGATATTTCTTTTGAAGAACGTCGTCGCTTGGATGTATACTATGTACAGAACTGGTCAATTATTTTCGATATTCAAATTTTATTTAAAACTGTTGCGAGTGTGATTTTTCGAAAAGGGGCAAAATAATGAACAAAAATCCAAAATGGCTTAATGGCAAAAAAGTTGCAATTGTGACTGATTGGTTGACGACTTATGGAGGTGCTGAAAAAGTCGTATTAACGGTTTCGGAAATTTTTCCAGAAGCACCAATTTTTACTTCTCAATATTCCGAAAAAGAAGTAGATTGGTTTTCAAACAAGCAGGTTAAAACGGGTTGGCTAAATATTTTTCCTGCAAAAATGCGCAAAATTTTACCAGTTGGGCGAGTTTTATATTTTCGAAATTTAGGGAAAAAGCTAAAAGATTTTGATGTTATTATTTCAGTTTGCTGTGCTGAAAGTAAAGGGTTGAATCTTTCAGAAAAACAGCTACATATTAGCTATTTGCAAGGTCCACCAATTCAATATTATTGGGGAATGTATGATGATTATGTTAATAATCCTGGGTTTGGTAAATTAAGTTTTTTGGTGCGTTTTTTCTTTAAAATTTTAGTTAATCCGCTTCGAAAAAACGACTTTAAGCTTGCCCAAAAGCCAGATTTTCTAATTGCAAATTCAAGTTATTCGAAAGATGAAATTTCAAAATATTACAAGCGCGACGCGAGTGTTATTTTTCCGCCAGTAGAAGTGGATAAGTTTAAACTTGAAAGAAATAAAAAAGATTATTATATTACAACCTCACGCCAAGTGAATTGGAAGAAGTTAGATTTAGCGGTCGAAGCTTTTTCGAAGAACGACAAAAAGTTAGTTTTAGTTGGGGGCGGTGCTGAACACCGAAAATTGGTTGAATTAGCTGGGGGCGCTAAAAATATCGAGTTTATTCCGCGAATTAGCGACCCTCTTGAACTTTCGAAAATCGTGGCTGAGGCGAAAGGTTTTGTTTTTTCAAGCCTAGAGCCTTTCGGCATCGCACCAATAGAAGCATTGGCGACAGGAACACCAGTTTTAGCGTTTAATCAAGGCGGCGCTCAAGATTATATTAAAGATGGTGAGAATGGTGTATTTTTTGATAAACAATCTTCATCCGCAATTTTAAAGGCAGTTGAGAAATTCGAAAAAACAAGTTTTGATGCCAAAAAAGTTTCAGAAAGCGCAAAGAAATTTTCGAAAGAGAATTTTAAGAAGAATTTTGAAGAAGAAATAAAGAGGAATTTTAATGGAAAATTTTAAAAAGTTAAATTTTGTTGAAAAGGTTTTGTTTTTTGCGCCATTCGCAATGTGGTTTTCATATTATCCTAATTTTCATTTTGGAAAGTCTGCTGGTGCAAACTTAGAGTTCTCAATTGCTTTAATTTATGTAGTTGTTTTAGCTTTGGCTGGAACTAAAACAATTTACCGAAACCGTAAAAAGTTAATAAAGAGTAACGCTGTTTTATTAACTGGATTTTTTGTATTTTGGAATTTTTTGACAATTTTAAATACGCAAAATTTACTAAGAACGGTATTAGTTTCAGGAGTTTGGTTGGTTTTATGGCTTGATTTTTTGGTGATTTTAAGTCTTTCAAAAAACAAAGTGCTTTTTCAAAAGATAACTAAAAATTTTATTTTTAGTAGTTTGGTAATGGCTTGCTTATCGATCATCCAAGTTATTTACGGTGCTTGGACGGATTGGGGGTTGTGTGCAGGATGTAAGGCACAGGGGTTTGGATTTGTGCGACCAAGTGTTTTTGCGATTGAGCCACAATTTTTTGGAAGTATGCTTTTGGCGCCAATAGTTTTATTAACCCATAAGATTTTTGGTAAGAAAGCTTCGAAATTCGAAAAAATAACACTTTGGATTTTATTATTCTCGTTATATCTAACACTTTCACGTGGGGCAATTTTTGCGGCATTTTTTGCAATTTTGGTTCTTATTTTTGTCAACCAGCCATTTTCAAAAAGAAAAATACTTTCGAATATGATCATTTCAATGAGTTTTGTGTTTTCTAGTTTTTTAAGTGGAATGATTTTTCATGCAATTTTTACAGAATTGAATCCACGAATCAGCGATGGTTTTTATGATTCGATTTCGAAAAGTGTGAATCAGATGAGTTTGGGCAAAATTAGCTTACCGAAAATTGAAAAAACGGGGAATCATGAAATCAATGAGCCAGCAATTGAGAGCAATAACTTAAATTCGAAAGAGCCAACAGAAAAATATGTGGAAAAACCTAAAAAAGCAATGTTTGATGGTTATGTTGAAAAATCCACAAATGAACGTACAAAAATGTCAGATTTGGCAATAGAAACTTGGGTTTCTAATCCTTTTGTTGTATTTTTTGGAGTTGGTTCCGGGGCTTCTGGAACGGCGATTTTAAATTCAACTCGCCAGATAGCTAATAGTTCAGAAATTGTCCAGAATGAATTTTTGTCGATTCTATTGGAATTAGGATTTTTTGGTTTTGCTATTTGGTCATTGATAATATTTGGAATTTTCCAAAAAACCAGAAAAGAAAAGTATATTTGGTCAATTTTTGTGGCATTTTTAGTACAATGGAATTTCTTTTCAGGCTTACCGAATGCTTTACATATTTATTTGATTTTAGCAGTTATTTTTGCTATAATTGAAAGAGCTTATGAAAAAAAATCAGCAATCAATAGATGGGTTTACACCAAGGCGGCGAGCCAATTCTTTAAGTCGTGATAAGGACTCGAGTAAAATAAATAAAAATTTAAATTTGGAAGTTCAAGATCATTTTAAAACGATGGAAAATGAACAATCGAAAAAAGTTCACAATCAGTCTAAGAGTTCAAACGAAGATATTGAGCTAGCTTTGCAGAGCTTAGAGATTGAAGAAGCTGAAGAAAAAGAGCGAAAGGAGCGAGTTGCTTCAAAAAGGCATCAAAAAATTCTTCGAAAACTTGAAAAAAATAATTTAAAACGTGATAAAAAAGGTAAAAAAGCTCTTTCTTTAGAGCAATTTAAGCGACGAATAATCTTTAAGCGATTTTTCTCAATTTTAGTATTAGCCATATTGGTTGTTTTCGGGATTCTGCTATATCCTACTTTAAAGACTATCGGTAAGATAACTAATGGAAATGTCATTGGGGCTGTTTTTAGTGAAAAAAAGAAATTAAAAGCTGATGCAAATGGACGTACGAATATTTTAATTTTTGGTACTTCGCCAAAAGGCTGGGAAGGTGAGAATCTAACTGATTCAGTTATGGTTGCATCAATAAATCAAGAGAGTAAAAAGATCTACACGATTTCTTTGCCGCGAGATCTTTGGGTTAAACACACTTGTCGGACCTGGCTAGGCACGACCGCTGGAAAGTTGAATGAAACTTATGGCTGTGGCTATTATGATGCGAAAAATAGTGGATCAAGTGAAGAGGGCTCTGAAAAGGCAGGTCAAAAAGCATTGGCTGAAAAAGCTAAAGAAATTCTTGGTTTAGATATTCAATACGTTATTCATGGAAACTGGAAGGTTTTGATTGACTCTATTAATGCTGTTGGTGGAATTGATGTAAAGGTTGAAGCATATGATGGGGCGAGCCGAGTCTATGACGTTGCTACTAAAATTAACTATAAGAGTGGTGAAGTTTATCATATGGATGGCGAGGCTGCTTTGGCATTTTCGCGTGCGCGTGGTTCTGAAGGCGGTATTGGCTTAAGTGGAAGTAATTTTGACCGCGAGCGGAATCAGCAGAAAATCCTGAAAGCAGCACTCTCAAAAATCAATGAACAAAAAACCAATCCGATCGCACTGCTCTCGATTGCTTCATCTCTAGGCGAGAATATTAATCACTCGTTTAACGGCGACGAATTAAAGACTGCTGCTGAAATCGCCCGAGATTTTAATGGTGGTGAGGTTGTATCCCTGCCGCTAATTAGCGAAACGGACCATTCTGCAAATTATTTTACAACTGGAATGATTAGCTCTGTTAGTGCGGTTATTCCAACAGCTGGAACCTATGATTATAGTCAGATTCAAGCTTATATTTCGAAAAATACAATTGGCGGCGAAATAGTTAAAGAAAAAGCTAAAATTTCAATTTTAAACGGTACAAATTATCCTGGTCTAGCTGCTCAAGAGCAGATAAATCTCGAAAAAGAAGGTTTTAATATTCAAAATATTGAATCTGCTCCAAAACGAGATTATGCCAAAACTAAAGTTTACTATGTTAAGAAAGATTCAAAAAATGCAACAATTAAAAAGCTTGAATCTAAATATTCAACTAAAGCCGAAGAAATACCATCAGAATTATCTAATTTTAGTAAAGAGTCTGAAATTGTTATCGTTTTAGGTAGGGATGGTAGCCGTGGCAATTAGTTTAACTAAAAAACAAATTGAATTATTAAATTTTATAGAGGTTTTCATTGAAGAAACTGGCTATAGTCCAACGTATCGTGAGATTGCTCGCGGTATGGGCTATAAATCGGTAGCGACAGTAGCGAAGCATATAGATAATTTAGTTTTAGCTGGTAAGCTAACTAAATCAGATGGTGGCGAGGCGCGTTCAATTTCTATTAAAAAACAGATTTCGGATCTTTACGGTGATGAAAAAGCTGTTCATGATTTTTTAGTCAAAAAGCGAGATTTTTATGCCGAAAATAATCAAAACGAGCAAGCGAGAAAGATTGATGATGCAATTCTAACTTTGTGGTATTAGAATATTGAAAAATTAAGATGTTTATGTTTTAATTATAATTAGTGATGGATATTTTTAAGAGTTTCGAAAAATTTATAACAGGATTTTTAGATTACGACTGGTTTGAACCAATCACAATTATTCTTATTGCAGTTTTTGCAAGTTTTTTATCGCGTAAAATTATCGATTTTGCTTTTAGCGTTCGTAAGAAAACTAAAAAAATAAAGCGTTCCGAAGAACGCTTAAAAAGAAATGAAACAATTTCGAAAATTGCAAAAACTACAGTTGATATTATTGTCTGGATGACCGCAGCTATAAATTTTCTTAGTTCAATTGGTGTTAATGTGGCATCTTTAATGACAGGTGCTGGTTTGATTGGTGTCGTGGTTGGTCTTGGTGCTCAAACAACAACTCGTGATATTTTAGCAGGATTTTTCATCGTAGGCGAGAACCAATATCGAGTTGGAGATACAATCGAAATTATGGTTGCTGGGAGGCTAATTTCGGGGAAAGTTGAAAATATTTCTTTACGAATTACTCAGGTTCGTGATGCTGATGGAAAGGTCCATACAATTCGAAATGGCGCAAGTGAGGCTGTAACAAATCTTTCTTTTAAATATGCTAATGTTAATTTAATGTTTGGCGTTTCGTATGATACGGATATCGATGTTTTGGAAGAGGTGATAAATAATGTTGGCCTAAAAATGCTTGAAGACCCAGAACTGAAAAGAGATATTATTGAACCAATCGTATTTGTGAGAGTGAATAAATTCTTGGATTCCTCGATGGAAATTAAATGCTTAGGAAGAGTGAAGGCTGGTAAGCAATGGAATGTAGCTGGAATTTTTCGTCGTGAAATTAAAAAAGCTTTTGATGAAAATGATATTGTTTTGCCGTATCCGCAAATGGTTATTCATGATGTAAATCGAATAACCGCAAAAATGAAAAATTCAAAAGCTCGCACTCGCCACCAAAAGCATTCATCTATAAAACAAGTTAAAAAATAAAACCCTTTTCGAAAGGGTTTTCATCTATGACGGTTATTCGGACATTTGTCGTATTGTCCATTGTCGCAGAATGAACAATTTTCCCTTTCGCAGGCCGAAAGATTATCCCGATGCGCAAAAGTTTGCTTAGGAGCTTCTGATTCAATTCTCCAGAATTTTATACTTCTATATTGAAGATTACCTCTTTGATAGTGACACAACTTTAAATAAATCTTGAAAATTCTTTGAATTGCCCAGTCGTCACCATTTTCAGCGTGGATAAGTATGTTTTCTGAAATATCCATCTTGACGGTTTTTGAACGAAATTTGTGTGTTACCATAATTTTTACCATAATTTTCACCTCCAAGGTACTAAGATGTCATTATTATATAATTTTTCTAATAAAAAGTCAATAAAGTTAAATCGTTTGATAAAACTTAAGCTTTATGGTAAAATTAAAACATAAACATAAAATATAGGGAGGGAATATGGGTGAAAAACCGATTCAGGTTAATAGTGAAATCGGAAAACTCAAAACCGTAATTTTACATAGACCAGGAAAAGAGCTTGAAGGGTTGACTCCGGATTATTTGGAGCAATTACTTTTTGATGATATTCCATATTTAGAGGTTGCGCAAGCGGAACATGATGCTTTTGCTGAAACTTTGCGAAGCCGGGGGGTTGAAGTTCTTTATCTCGATCAGTTAGCAGCAGAATCGCTCTATAATGATGAAATTAAGTGGCGATTTATTTCAGATTTTGTTCGGGCTTCAAAACAAGGGGAACGACATATTACACATGCTCTAATGCGTTATTTGGGTGAGTTTGAACCTTTAGAATTGGTTCGAAAAATTATGGCGGGTATTAAAAAAGATGAAATTAAAACCGATGAAGACGAGAAGTCACATTTGAATTACTATTTTAAGAGTGACTATCCGTTCTTACTTGACCCAATGCCAAATCTTTACTTTACTCGTGACCCAGCCGCAGCAGTTGGAAATGGCTTGACAATCAATAAGATGCGATATCCAGCTCGCCGACGCGAGAGTTTGTTTATGGAATATATTATGCGCTATCACCCACGTTTTGCCGCTAAAACTCCCGGTGGAGAAGTGCCAGTTTGGTTTGATCGCTATAATAAATTCAATATGGAAGGTGGTGATGAGCTTGTTCTTTCGAAGAATGTAATGGCAATTGGCGTTTCGCAACGAACAACTCCTGAAGCAATCGAAAAAGTTGCTTCGAAATTGTTTGAATTTTCAGACTTTAATAAAATCTTGGCGATTCAGATTCCAGTTTCGCACGCATTTATGCACCTCGATACTGTTTTCACAATGATTGACCGAGATAAGTTTACAGTTCACCCTGAAATTCTAGATAAAGATGGCGAATTGAACATTTATATTTTGGAAGATTCTGGCATTCCAGGACAGCCAAAAATTACACACCGAACAAATCTAAAAGAAACCTTGGAAGAAGTTCTGGGTCTTGACCATGTAACTTTGATTCAATGTGGAGATGGTGATCCGATTGCCGCTGCTCGTGAACAATGGAATGATGGCTCAAATACGCTAGCAATTGCACCAGGTGTTGTGGTTACTTATGATCGAAACTACGTAACAAATAAAGCTTTACGCGAAGCTGGTGTTGAAGTGATTGAGATTCAAGGTGCCGAACTTGGCCGCGGTCGAGGAGGTCCACGATGTATGTCAATGCCAATTTGGAGAGAGGAGATTTAATAAATGGCACTAAACTTAAGGAGTCGAAACTTTTTAACGCTTTTGGATTTTAAGCCGGAAGAAATTCGACTAATGCTTGATACAGCACACGAATACAAACGTCTAAAACGTGCTGGAATTCCACACAAAATTCATGAAGGTAAGCAAGTTGCATTGCTTTTTGAAAAAACTTCAACCCGAACTCGAACTGCTTTTACTGTGGCAGCTCGTGATTTAGGGATTCACCCAGAATTTTTAGGCAAAGATGATATTCAAATGGGTAAAAAAGAGTCAGTTAAAGATACGGCAATTGTGCTTGGGCGATCATTTGATGGAATCGAATTTCGCGGATTTGCTCATTCAACCGTTGAGGAGCTTGCGAGATATGCTGGTGTTCCAGTTTGGAATGGGCTAACTGATTTGTATCACCCAACTCAAATTTTGGCAGACTTTATGACTATGGAAGAACATCTTGGTTATTTGAAAGGTGCTAAATTGGTTTTTGTTGGTGATGGTCGAAATAATATGGCAAATAGTTTGATGATCGGGGCTGCAAAAATGGGCGTTGATTTTCGAATTGCTGCGCCAAATGAACTTCATCCAGACCAAGCTTTGGTTGAAAAGTGTCGTGAAATTGCACATGAAACTGGTGCAAAAATCACAATTACAGATGATCTATATGGTGCCGCTCATGGTGCAGATTTCATCTATACTGACGTATGGGTTTCAATGGGTGAAGAAGATAAATTTGAAGAGCGAATTCATCAGCTTCGAGGATTCCAAGTTAATACTGCGCTTCTTCACGCAACGGGCAACCCAAATGTAAAATTTATGCACTGTTTGCCAGCTTTTCATGACTTAAACACTAAAGTTGGTCAGGAAATTTTCGAAAAATATGGCTTGAAAGAAATGGAAGTTACGGACGAGGTTTTCAACTCAAACGCTTCAATTGTGTTTGATGAAGCTGAAAATAGAATGCATACTATTAAGGCAGTGATGGCTCTAACTTTGTAATTTTAGGAGAAAGAAATGGCTATGAAGAAAAAAGCAGAAAAAACTGCTTCAAAAAAGGTTAATAAGATTTCGAAAAAGTTAAAAATGTTTAAATCACCATCAGCTTTTAGTGTTTTGTTTATCATTATTGCGTTGATGGCTGGTTTAACTTGGCTTGTGCCGAGTGGTCGTTATGAAAGATTGGATGATGGAAGTATTAAGTCTAACAGTTACATCCAAACTGAAAAACGATTAAAAGTTGTTGAAGAAGTCAAAGATCCAAAAAATGAGATTTTAGCTTCTGATGCTGAAAGTAGGGGCTATAAAAATGCCACAAAAGATTTTGAAAAAGCCAAAAAAGACAACCAAGATTATTACATTGATTTAAAACAGGGGTTTTGGGATATCTTCTTGTCGCCAATTTATGGAATGGCTAACAAGCTCGATGTAATTGTGTTTGTGCTTATCCTTGGTGGATTCTTAGGTGTAGTAATGAAAACCGGTGCGCTTGATTCTGCGATTGGTGGTTTGCTCAAAAAAATGAAGGGCAAGGAGAAATGGATTATTCCAGTTTTGATGACTCTTTTTGCAATTGGTGGAACAACCTATGGTATGCAAGAAGAAGCGGTAGCATTTTATGCATTGATTGTGCCAATTATGATCGCTGCTGGCTACAATGCAATGACTGCTGTAATGGTAATTGTCTTGGGTGCTGGATCTGGAGTTCTAGCTTCAACAGTGAATCCGTTTTCAACCATTATTGCTGCAAATGCTGCTGGTGCAGATTTGCCAAAAATCCTTTTGCCTCAGTTTATTATTTTAGTATTATCCCTAATTGCTTCAATTATATTCACGATGAGATATGCCTCTAGGGTTAAAGATGGTGAATATGCTGAAGACTCGAAAGGAAAACCAGCGGTTAAGGCGATTGATGCTTCGAAAGTTCCAGAATTTACGCTTGAGAGAAAATTCGTTATGGGAATTTTTGGCTTTACATTCTTTCTGATGGTGATCTCACTTGTTCCATGGGAAGACCTACATATAACATTCTTTAAAGATTGGCACGAGTGGCTCGCAACTTTACCTGTTGTTGGTAGGATCTTCGGCTTTGAGCATGCAGTGCCATTTGGATCTTGGTATTTTAATGAAATTTCAGCATTGTTCTTAATTTCAGCACTGATGATTAAAATTGTTTATCACGAGGAATTTAAAAAAGATGATGTTTCTGTAACAAACACTTTCCTTGCTGGCTCGGCAGATTTATTGAGTGTTGCTTTAATTATTGCGGTTGCCGCAGCGATTGGCGTTTTAATGCAAGCTGGTGGAATTCAAGATACGATTGTTTATTGGGGTGAAGAACTTCTTCGAAAAGTTCCATCACAGATATTTGGTGTTTTGGCTTATATTTTCTATATCCCAATGTCATTTATCATTCCATCATCTTCTGGTTTAGCAGAGGCTACAATGCCAATTATTGCTCCTGTTGCAGATTTAGCTGGTTCAACCAAAGAAATTGCTGTCGTTGCATTTGCGACTGCATCTGGACTTCTTAATATGATTGCCCCTACGATTGCATCATTAATGGCTGGTTTAGCACTTGCAGGCGTTCCTTATAAAAACTGGGTTAAGAGAACTGCTCCATTGATGGCTATTTTAACTTTAATTAGCCTTGTTGTAATTGTTGTGATGGGATTCTTGAAATAGAATGAAACAGATTTCGAAATATCAAAAGGAATCTTTTCATCGAAAATTAACCTCAATTTTAATAATTGTTGTACTGGTAGCTGTAGTTTTTGCAGTAGGTTTTGTTGTGAAGCTTCTTGATTTTACACTACCAGTTGCCCACCGAAATATTTCGAATAATAAAAATCAGAATCAGTCTTCGAAAAATATAACAATTTCAGGAAATGTAGTTTGTCTTTCATCAAAAAAAGGTAAAACTGATAATTCGAATCCAGATAAATGTAAAGTTGGAGTTGTTGATTCTAAAGGCCAAAAATATGCTGTTTCTGGTGGAAGCAATTTAAATCTTTACGGAGAAGCTAATTCAAACGGAGTTGAGGTTTCAGGCGAGTTTATTCCTGCGAGTGAAGATGAAACTTATGATATTGTTGGTACAATCAAGCGTTCGTAGTATAATTTAACTATGAAGTTATTAAGTGATCAAGTTGATGAACGCGAGATTAAAGTAATTTTGCGCGAGTTAGAAAAGACTCGCGCAATTTTTGGCGATATTGTGGAATTTGGATGTTATGTTGGTACAACTAGTGTGTTTTTAGCAAAAACTCTTGAAAAATGGGGAAGTTCTAAAACGCTTTGGCTCTACGATTCATTTGAAGGTTTGCCCGAAAAATCTTCGAAAGATATTAATTCTTTGGGCGAAGTTTTTAAAAAAGGTGAGTTGTGTGCTAGCAAAAAGCAATTAATTTCAAATTTGCGTAAATCAAATATCAAAAAAATGCCAAAAATTACAAAAGGTTGGTTTAACCAGCTTTCGAAAACGCAAATTCCTGAAAAAATTAGCTTTGCTTTTTTGGACGGAGATTATTATGATTCAATTTTAGATCCGCTTAATTTAATTTGGAACAATCTTGAAAGTGGTGCAATTGTTGTTGTAGATGACTATGGAAATCAAGCTTTACCAGGAGCTTCGAAGGCAGTTGATGAATGGTGTAAAAAACACAATATTTCTAAAGAGGTTGAAGCGACGCTGGCGATTTTTAAAAAGCTATAAAAATTCGAAAAAAGCTATTGCGCTTGTGTATATAATGATGTATTATATAAGTATAAGCGCTAAGGCGATTTTTGGGAGAAATCATAAAAATAGCGTGTTTTCTTGACATTTACTATTTTTTTTGATAGAATAGTTCATAGGCTCGCGCAAAAACGTGTAAAATTTATTAGATAAAGGAATCGGTCGAGCGCGTGAGTTGCATGAATAAAAGGAGAACACATGCCTATCAAAATCAATTTTCCTCCTTCAAGGAAGAAAATAATTGCGGTGGATGTGGTGCCTGCTGAATGGCAACGCTACATTGAACAATAAAAAGTAACAAAAAGAAAATCTCACTCTTCACTGAGTGAGATTTTAATTATGGGATTATTTCTGATTCTTGATTGCTTCATCTAGGGCTGATTTTAATTTAGAATCATCGCCCCAAATATCAGAAGATAAGTCTTTACCATTAAGCTTGAATGAAGGGGTTCCGTTTACTTTTGCTTTTAAACCTACAGCTTGGTCGAATTTAATTTTCGCCTTCACTTTATCACTTTCGATATCTTTTTTAAATTGGTCAATATTTAGTTTTAGCTCTTTAGCATATTCTGTAAAATATTCTATTCGTTCGCTGGCGCTTGAAGCTGTCCATTCATCTTGTTTATCATAAAGCAAATCGTGCATCTCCCAGTATTTTCCTTGCAAGCCTGCCGCTTCAGCAACGCTTGCTGCAGCTAATGCATTTGGGTGAATTGAAACTAATGGAAAGTTTCTAAAAATTATATTTACCTTATCTTTATATTCTTCTGCAATTGATTTAATGCGATTGGCGGCAGTTTTACATCCTGGGCATTGAAAATCGCCATATTCAACCAAAGTTACTTTCGAGTTGTTTTTATGATAAATATGCTCAGAAATATCTCCTGAATTTTTACTCGAAGAAATCTCTTTCGAAATATCAATATCACTCAAATCAATTTTTTGAAGGTTTGATAGCCAGATCATTCCACTCAAAAAAAGAACAACCAAACCTGTAAAAATTATTGCAAATTTATTATCGGCCATAAAATCTTTTATTTTTTGAAGATTTTTTGCCTTATTTTTATTAGTAGACATTTTCCTCCTTTTTCACTAACTATTACTATTTTAACATAAAAATAAGCTTTTTCAAAATGCATAAGTGTGATACAATAAAAATATGTTGTTTTTAAGTATATTTTTCTTGATTTTAATGCTTATAATTTTTTCGCTCAAAGAGAAAGAAATTGAATTTTCAGAATTCGAAATTCAGCGCCGAATTGATGCGGGCGATAAGCGAGCGGAAAAGATGCTCAATAAAAAGAAATTTGCGCCAGTTTATAATTATTTTTTGCGCTATTTGGGTTGTGCTTTAATAATTTTATCAGTAGTTTCATTTGCAAAAGTTGTTGATTTTTATCAAGCGACGTTAATCATTTTTGTAGTTTTCTTACTTTCGAAAGGTGTTTTAAAAAGTGGCGTTCTTTCAAGCATTTCCTCGAAAATTAACCGAAAAACTATTCCAATTTTTGGTGGAATTTATTTTGCACAAAATTTGCGAATTCAAAATCGACTTTCAAACATGGCGAATAAGAAACAGCCCTGGGCTTTTTATTCCAAAGAAGAACTTCTGTATTTTTTAGAAAAGCATCGTCAAATCTTAGATAAAAACGAACAAAAATGGATTGAAAAAATTTTTGAGCTTAAAGAAGGAAGTGCTTTGGAGAAAGGAATTTCGGGCGAGAAAATGGCTATTATCCATACAAATGATTTATTGACGCCGTTAATTATTGATGAGCTTTTTAAGACGAAGCAAAATATTTTTCCAGTAATGGATTCAGAAGAAACTAGTGTTAAAGGCGTAATTTTCTTAGAGGATATTACTAAAATAGATTCGAGTGACTCAAAAAAAGCACAAAAAGTAATGCGTGAGGATTTCTTTTCATTAAAGTCGGATATGAGCGCACTAGATGCTTTCGAAAAAATGATTTCGAAAGATAAAAATTATGCAATCTTGCTTGAAAAAAATGGTGATCTAGCCGGAATTGTTAATTTGACAGATTTCATTCGCAAAAAATAGTAAAATGTGGTAAAATATAAAGAGTTAAATTCAGAAATTAGGAGAAATATGCGAACGCTTACGAAAAATTCAAAAAATATGGTGGGTGAAAAAATTACAGTAAAAGGCTGGGTTAATTCTCGGCGCGATCACGGTGGTTTAATTTTTATTGATTTACGTGATCATTCTGGATTGCTTCAACTTGTGATTTCACCAGATTTTATGGATAGTTTTAAGTTGGCAGAAAAATGTCGGGATGAGTTTGTTGTCTCAGCAACCGGCGTAGTCAAAGAGCGAGATGAAAACTTGAAAAATCCGCATATCTTGACGGGCGATATTGAACTGGTGGTTGAAGATTTTGAAATTTTAAACCGAAGTGAACCTCTGCCTGTTACAGTTTCTGATAATGGTCAAAAATCAAATGAAGAATTGCGTTTGAAATATCGTTTCTTGGATTTGCGTCGTGAAAAAATGCAAAAAATGTTGCGTCGCCGTGCAGAATTTTATCGTGAAATTCGAAAATTTATGGAAAACCATGAATTTATTGAGATCGCAACGCCAATTCTTGCTAACTCTAGCCCAGAAGGTGCACGTGATTTCTTAATTCCAAGTCGTGTTCATCCTGGAAAATTCTATGCTTTGCCGCAAGCTCCACAGCAATTCAAACAGCTTTTAATGGTTGGTGGAATTGATAAATACTATCAAATTGCTACTTGTTTCCGCGATGAAGATCCGCGCGCGGATAGGCTTTATGGGGATTTTTATCAGTTAGACCTCGAGAAGGCTTTTGTTGAAAGTGGTGAAGAAGTCCGAACCGAAATGGAAGTTCTTATTAAAGATTTGGTGAAAAATTTTGCTGGAAAGAAACTTTTGAGCGAAGAAATTCCGCGGATTTCTTATGAAGTTGCGATGGAAAAATATGGTAGCGACAAGCCTGATTTGCGTTTTGGGATGGAATTGATTGATCTGAATGATGTATTGGCTGAAACTGAATTCGGCGTCTTTAAAAATGCCGAATGCGTAAAAGCTATTTGTGTAAAAAATGGTGCAAGTTTGAGCCGCAAGCAAATTGATAACTTCACTGAAATTGCTAAAAGCGAGGGCGCTGGCGGTTTGGCTTATATTACATATGCTGAAGGTGAAGCAAAAAGTCCAATTGTGAAGTTTTTGAGTGAAAATGAGCTTTCGAAAATTAAAGAAGAAACTGGCGCAGAAGATGGTGATGCGATTTTCTTTGGTGCAGATAAACGTGAAGTTGTGAATAAAGTTTTGGGTCGCCTTCGAAATGAATTTGCTACTTTCTTCAACTTAAAAAATAATGATGAAGTTGCTTTGGCTTGGGTTGTTGATTTTCCATTCTATGAATTTGATGAGAAAAATCAGAAAGTTGACTTTGGCCATAATCCATTTTCAATGCCAAAAGGCGGCGTTGAAGCTCTTCGAAATGCTGAAACTGATGCTGAAAAATTGGCGATTAAAGCCGACCAGTATGACATGGTGATGAATGGTTATGAAATTTGTTCAGGTGCTGTTCGAAACCATAATCTAGAAGTAATGTATGAAGCTTTCGGCCTTCTTGGATATGATAAAAAATATGTTGAGGCTAAATTTGGCGCAATGCTAAACGCCTTTAAATTTGGTGCTCCACCACATGCGGGTTGTGCATTCGGTTTGGATCGAATTTTCATGATTTTGATGGATGAAGAAAATATCCGTGAAGTTGTAGCATTCCCTAAGAATGGTTCAGGCGTTGATGTAATGATGAGTTCGCCAAGTACAGTTGATGAAAGTCAGTTAAAAGAATTAAAAATTGAAATCGCTGAAGATGAGGACTAAATTGGTTAATTTTCGAAAAAAATCTGGATTTTTAATAGTTTTTGCATTATGCGGTTTGTTAATTGTAATGCAATTTTCGAATACAGTTTTTGCTGAAGAAGCTGCAAAAGAAAAGCCAACAGATGTGCAACTTTCGAAAATTAGCGAAAAATGCACAGATTTAAAGAAAGATTTAAAAAAGCTACGCTCAGAAGATGCCTTAAAGCGGGTTAATTTAGGTAAAGATTATGAAAAAATCTCAAATAGATTAATGTCGAATTTTAATGCCCGAATCGCTCTGAACAAGAAAAATGATGCAGGGTTGATTTCATTAACGGCAGAATTTGATGAAAATTTCCGTTATTTTAGAGATAATTTCCAAAATTATGAGCGTGAACTTTCAGAACTTACCGCTCAAGATTGTACAAAAAATCCAAGAGAATTCTACTTAAAGCTTGAAAAAGTTCGAAAATTGCGACGAGAGGTGAGTTATAATACGACAAAATTAAGCGAAATTGCTGAAAAATACGGCATTCAGGTTCATAGTTTTATTGTAAAAAATACATCAGGAGCTTCTAATGAATGATTTCCTAAATAAAATTAAAGAAAAATTCAAAAATCAGCCAGTAGAGCCACAAAAAGAAATAAATGGTTCGCGAAATTTAATAATTTTTCTCGTTGGAAGTTTAGGGATTGCATTAATTTTGGTTATCGCTAGCTTAGTTCTTTATACTGCCGATGGAACAATCCAGCTTGATTTGAGTCGACCAGTTTTGCAAGAAGCGCGTGAAGCTCAGAAAAAGGCGAAGAAAGAGGAAGAAAAACGCAAGCAGTTCGAGAAAGATGAAGACTTTTCTCCACAAGGTGGACTTTCAAATAAAGAAATGGCAAATTTCGAATTGTTTTATTCGCATGCACGTAATAAAATTCATGCAAATGAGTTTAATGAAAATTCTCTTAGCGATGAAGCTTTAAAAATAACAGATCAGTAAAGGAGAAAAATGGCTTTTTTAAACCCGAAAGATTTTATAATTACTCGAAAGCGCAAACTTTATAAATTTGCACTTTTTAACAATTCTGCAATTTGTTTTGAATTTGACGAATGGAATAAGGAAAATGCTGAAGTTGACAACCTTGAAATTGGGGCGGGAACTGGATTTTTTAGCGAAGCTTTAGCGGCAAAAAACCCAACCAAGAATTTCGTATCAGTTGATGTTAAAGCTGATAGGTTAGTTAAAGGTGCAATTAAAGCCGAACAGGATGGTATAAAAAATATTCGCTTTTTAAGGGCTCGAGCCGATCAACTTCTTGATGCTTTCGTTGAGAACTCAGTAAAATATCTTTGGGTTACATTTCCAGATCCATATCCACGAAATCGAAACGCTGGTCGCCGATTAACTCACCCGACTTTTTTGCGAATTTATGCGAAATTATTAGCGGAAAATGGTGCTTTATATTTTAAAACTGACGCTAAAGATCTTTTCGATTGGAGCTTGGAACAACTTGTGGCGGAAGGCTGGCGAATTGAACGCCTTAGTTTTGATCTTCATGAAAGCAATTTAAACGAAAATTATAAAGTTATGACCACTTATGAAAAACGTTTCACAAATGAAGGTCTAAAAATTAACTTTGTAAAAGCTACGCCACCAAAAGAATAAAAATATATTACTGTTTGGGATATACAATATTGGTTGCGATGAAGAAAAAGATGCGAAAAGCCTTTCAAAAAGGCTGGCGAAGCTCAATGATTTTGGATTTTAGAACTTCGAACTTTACAGAAATCCGCGAGTTATTTTACTGGAAAATATTTTTTCGAAAGAATATTTATACGCACAAAATTTGGAATAAAAATCACACAAAGTCGAAAATTAGGCTTTTTGCTTTTCGAAATCGAGAAAATTTGGAGAAATATTTAAGGGCTGAAAAGCTAAATTATGCCAAAAATCTTGAAGAAAAAACGCGCTTGATGGGCGAGGCTTTGGATTACCCAGATTTTGCGGTTAAGGACTTTGCAGAAATTTCAGCAAAAAATAATCCAAACAAAACACGCCTTAATTTTAAAAATTATGATTTTGGTTTTGATGGAATTACTTTTTATATTGAAAATTTAGCAAAAATGCAAAAATGGTGTGCAATAAATAAAATTCCTTTTGAAAATTCGCAAATTAGTATTTTCGAAAATGATAAAAAGCGTTGGCACGAGCTTTCGAAAAGTGAAATTAGCGAAATTTTGAACGAATAAAGGTAGTTTTGGAAATTTGCGACCCTGGAAAGATTTCGAAAAATATGATATAATAGTTCGAATAATAAAGGAGAATTATGGCGGATTTTTTGGAAATTAAGGGCGCGCGCGAACATAATTTAAAAAATGTAGATTTAAAGATTCCGCGCGATAAATTAGTGGTAATAACAGGGCTTTCTGGTAGTGGAAAGTCTAGTTTGGCGTTTGATACGATTTATGCGGAAGGCCAGCGCCGCTACATGGAGAGCCTTAATTCTTATGCACGACAATTTTTAGGCACAATGGATAAGCCAGATGTAGATCAAATTACTGGACTTAGCCCTGCGATTTCAATTGATCAAAAATCTACTAGCCGGAATCCGCGTTCGACCGTAGCAACTGTGACAGAAATTTACGATTATTTACGTCTTCTTTTTGCGCGAATTGGTACGCCGCATTGCCCAATTTGTGGGAGAGATGTGGTTCGCCGTACGCCGCAAAGCATCGTTGATAGTATTATGAACCTCAAAGAAGGGTCTCGATTAATTTTGCTCGCGCCAATTGCGAAAGCTAAAAAAGGTGAATTTGCGCACGTTCCTGTTGAGTTTTCGAAAAAAGGTTTTGCTCGTGCTCGTGTTGATGGTGTAATTTACGCTTTGGATGAATTCCCTGAGCTTGAAAAAAATATTAAGCACAATATCGAAATTGTAGTTGACCGTTTAGTCCTTTCGAAAGAAATGCGAACACGTTTAGCTCAAAGTGTTGAGCAGGCTCTAGATATGACAAATGGAATTCTTGAGGTTTTAGATGACGAAACGGGCGAAGTTAAAATTTTCTCACAACGTTATGCTTGTGAGCTTCACCCGGATGAGCATATTCCTGAACTCGAACCGCGATTGTTTTCATTCAACGCACCACAAGGAGCTTGTGAAACTTGTTCTGGGCTTGGAACGCGAATGGAAATTGACCCAGAATTAGTACTTTCACCAAATTTGACGATTTCTGAAGGTGCAATTCGTCCGTATAATCGTGTGATGGAAAAGGGTTATCGAATCAAATTACTCGAGGAAGTTGCAAAACGTCATGGATTTTCAACAAAAGTCCCAACTAAAAAGCTTTCGAAAGAAGCGATTGAGATTATTTTATACGGCACAAAAACAGATGAAAAATACCCGATCGAAATGAACGGCCGTGTTTATAATATGAATTTTGAAGGCGTAATTCCAAATTTGGAGCGTCGCCATCGAGATACAGATAGCGAATTTCAACGCAAGGATATCGAAAGATTTATGCGTGTTCGAAAATGTCAAACTTGTGGTGGAAAACGTTTAAAGCCAGTCGTTCTTGCTGTGACGGTGGCCGGTTTGAATATTGTTGAAATTTGTGATCTTGCAATCGATGAAGCCGTTGAACTCTTTAAGAATTTAGAATTAAACGAGCAACAAAAGTTTATTTCAACTCAAATTCTAAAAGAAATTTCTTCGAGATTAGGTTTTATGAATAATGTTGGCTTGAATTATTTGGAGCTTTCGCGCGCGGCAAACACTTTGAGTGGTGGCGAGGCGCAGCGAATTCGTTTGGCAACACAAATTGGTTCTGGTCTTCAAGGCGTGCTTTATGTCCTCGATGAGCCTTCGATTGGGCTTCATCAACGAGATAATGATAAGCTGATCGCAACTTTAAAACATTTGCGAGATTTAAATAATACTGTTTTAGTGGTGGAGCATGATGAAGATACAATTCGGGCAGCGGATTGGCTGGTTGATGTTGGTCCTGGCGCTGGCGTAAATGGTGGAATGATTGTAGCTTCTGGCACGCCTGAAGAGGTTTCGAAAAATCCAAAATCACTAACAGGAAAGTTTTTGAGTGGCGAAGATAAAATTCAAACGCCAAAAAACCGACGCAAAATTCAAAAGAATGAAAAGCTAGTAATTAAAAATGCGCGTGAAAATAATTTGAAAAATATCGACGTTGAAATTCCATTAGGCGTAATGACGGTAGTTTCTGGTGTTTCGGGAAGCGGAAAATCAACCTTAGTTAACGAAATTTTAAGTAAAGAATTGTTGGCGCGGAAGCATCGTGCGCAAGAAGTTCCTGGTGCGCATGATGAAATTTTAGGTTTGGAAAAACTCGATAAAGCAATTGTGATTGATCAGAGTGCAATTGGCCGCACGCCGCGTTCGAATCCGGCAACTTATACTGGTGTCTTTACGCAGATTCGTGAACTTTTTGCCGGCACGCCTGAAGCAAATATTCGTGGATATAAAGCTGGCCGGTTTAGTTTTAATGTTAAGGGAGGCCGCTGCGAGAATTGTCAGGGTGATGGTGTTATTAAAATTGAAATGCACTTTTTGCCAGATGTTTATGTGGAGTGTGATGTCTGTCATGGCAAGCGATATAATCGGGAAGCGTTAGAAATTCTTTATAAGGGAAAGACGATTTCGGATGTCTTAGAGATGACGATTGACGAAGCGACGGAGTTTTTCGAAAATATCCCTGCAATTTATCGCAAATTAAAAACGATTCAAGAAGTCGGTTTGGGCTACATTAAACTTGGCCAGCCCGCAACAACATTCTCGGGTGGTGAGGCTCAACGAATTAAACTCGCAACTGAGCTTGCGCGTGCTTCGACTGGAAAGACAATGTATATTTTAGACGAGCCAACGACTGGTCTTCATAATGCGGATGTGAAAAGATTGCTTTCGATTTTGAATCGTTTGGTTGATTCTGGTAATTCAATGGTGATTATTGAACATAATTTAGATGTGGTTAAAAGTGCCGATTGGTTAATCGATATGGGGCCAGAAGGTGGTGCTGGTGG
Organism: uncultured Candidatus Saccharibacteria bacterium; assembly: GCA_963517825.1. GTDB lineage: Bacteria > Patescibacteriota > Saccharimonadia > Saccharimonadales > Saccharimonadaceae > Nanogingivalis. Next base: position 124,953 of record CAUQGB010000001.1, on the reverse strand, counting down.
TGGAACTGTTGTGGCAACCGGAACACCCGAGCAAGTTTCGAAAGTTGAAAAAAGCTGGACGGGAAAGTATCTTAAAAATATTCTTTAGGATAAATTGCCGTGTCTTTTGAAAAATAGTATAATAATGATATAAAGTGCTTAATTTTATATCACGAAAGGAAAAGATGGCGATTTTAGTAACTGGTGGTGCAGGATTTATCGGTGCTCACGCTTCAATTGAACTTCTTAAAAACAACGAAGAGATCATAATTATTGATAATTTTCGAAATTCGAAACCTAAAGCTTTAGAGCGAATTCGTGAGATTTCGGGTAAAGATTTTAAGTTTTACGAAGTTGATATTTTAAACAAGGACGGGCTTCGAAAAATTTTTCAAGAAAATGATATTAAGCAAGTGATACATTTTGCGGGTTTAAAAGCAGTTGGCGAAAGCGTTGCAAAACCACTTGAATACTATAAAAATAATATTCAAGGAACGATTTCTCTTTTAGAAATTATGCGAGAGTTTAACGTTTATGATATCGTTTTTTCTTCGAGCGCAACGGTTTATGGTGACAAAAATCCAGTTCCTTATCGAGAAGAAATGCCTTGCGAAACAGCAACGAACCCTTACGGATACACTAAAGTTGTAATCGAGCATATTTTGAAAGATTTAGCGAAGGCTGATGCGCGCTGGTCAATTACGATTTTACGATATTTCAACCCAATTGGTGCCCATGAAAGTGGTTTAATTGGTGAAGATCCGCAAGGAATTCCGAATAATTTGATGCCGTATATTTCTCAAGTTGCCATTGGAAAACGAGAAAAACTTTCGATTTTTGGCGATGATTACGAAACTCCTGATGGTACGGGTGTGCGTGATTATATCCATGTTGTCGATTTAGCGAAAGGTCATTTGAAAGCATTAGAAAATAACTGCAAGAATAGTGGTGTTAAAATTTACAATCTTGGTTCGGGCTCAGGAGTGAGTGTTTTAGAGTTAGTTCGTGCTTTCGAAAAGGCTTCAGGTAAAAAGATTCCTTTCGAAATTACCTCGCGTCGTGCGGGTGATATTGCATTTTGTTATGCTGATGTGGCTAAGGCTGAAAAGGAACTTGTCTGGAAAACTGAAAAAACACTCGATGAAATGTGCCGAGATTCATGGAATTGGCAAAGTAAAAATCCGAACGGATTGGTATAAAAATTTTAAAAAAGTTTGTTTTTGAGCAAACTTTTTTATTTTTTCGAAAAAAAGTACTTGACTTTTTAAGCTACCTTGTATAACATAGAAGTATGAAAGAACAAGAAAGTATTGAAAAATATGCTTCACAAATTTCAACCCAAATGCGAAAAGGTTTTATGGCGTTTTGTGTGCTAAAAGTTTGTGCAAAAAAGCCAGTTTATACTAGCGACATTATTAGGGAGCTGCGTGAAGCTAAAATGGTTGTGGTTGAAGGCACGATTTATCCACTGCTTTCAAGATTGCAAAAAGATGGATTGTTAAGCCACGAATGGCAAGAAAGTGAGCAAGGGCCGCCGAGAAAGTACTATTCAATAACCGATTTTGGCACGAAAGTTTTAGCAAATATTAGCGAAGAAATTGAAAAGCTGAATAAAACAATAAATGAGCTTTAAAGGAGAAATATGAAAGAAATTACAAGAATTCATTTGGCTAAAATTCCTTATGAAATTGAAATTCCAGCAAAAAAGCAACTAGAAAAATACCTAAAAGATTTGAAGATTTATTCAAGCGATAAAGATATTTTTGAAGATGTAGAAATTCGGATTACTGAGATTTTGGCGGAACTTGGAGTGAAAGAAGGTGGAGTTATTACCGAAAAAGAGATTTCGAAAATTGAAGCTCAAATTGGTTCACCAGAAGTTTTTCAGGATACAGATTTTACCGAAAAAAATGAAGAGAAATCTTCAGCGAAAATTTCAAAAAGGCTCTATCGTGATGAGAAAAATGGAATGATCTCTGGCGTGGCATCTGGTTTAGCTCAATACTTAAATATTGATGTAGTTTGGGTTCGCTTGGTGCTAATTGTGATGTTTTTTATGACTTTTGGTGGAATAGTTCCAATCTATATTTTGTCGATTTTGGTTATTCCTGCAGCAAAAAATGCAAATGACATTTTGCGACTTCGTGGCGAAAATATTACCGCAAATTCCATTCGGGAAGTAAATGAAGAGTATAATTTCGAAAAAATTCATCTTCGAAACTTAAAGATTGCTAAAGCTTTTGGTATAATTTTTGGTATTTTTGCGGTTTTGGCCTTTTTGGGCGGAGTTACAGCGATAATTCTTGGAAATCTAGCGCTTTCAGAAATTTATAGCGCGGCGGCTTTTGCAAATGCTAAAGATGCCGGTATAGGTGTAATTATTAGTGCTAATATTTTAGGTTTTGCTTATCTTTTACTTATGGGATTTGTCGCAAAAATGCTTTTCAAACTAAAAATTACAAAAATTGACATCTTTGTTTCGATTTTTTCGGTCGTGATTGCGTTTGTAGGACTCATGGGATTTATTACTTCAGCATCATTGCTGCGCGATAAAGTGAATAATAGAGTTTCTCAAAGTTTAATTTCAGAACGAGTTAAAATTGATTCTGCAAAAATGAAAAATATTAAAAAGCTAGAAGTTGATTCTTCGGTGGCAGTTTTCTATCATATTGCGGATGAGCCAAAAATTGAATTCACACATTTCAATTTCGAAAAAGATAATCTTGAAACGAATTTCGATGGCGAAACTTTAAAACTAAATTTGAATAAAGTTTCAAATAATGCGCGTTATTTTTATGGTGGAAATCAGGAAGAAGTTCATATTTACGGCCCAGAGTTAAGTGAAATTAATTTGAAATCGAGCTCGCAAGTAAAATATTTTGCAAAAAATGCCGAGAAAATTAAAGTGGATATTTCGAAAAACGGGTCTGTTAATTTCGAAAATTCAGCAAAAATTGATAATTTAGAAGTTTACGCAGGTGAGTTTAGCAACTTTTATGCTAATGGAATTGACGCAAAGAATTTAAGTGTAAATAGCGATGGCGGAAATTTGGAATTAAATAAGGTTGAAAATGCGGACGTTAAAACGAATAAGTGTAACTCTGTGGTTTCGAAAAACACGCGATTGAAAATGCGCGCTGAAAAAGTTAAAGTAAACGGTTATGATTTTAATGAAAATACAAAAGGTCAGTGTTTGTATCTTGAAAACCCAGATGAGGATCAATTTTAATTAAAAGGAGCGATATGATTGAAGTTCGAAATATTTCAAAAACTTACGGTAAAAAGAAAAATTGTTTTCAAGCTTTAAAAGATGTAAGTTTTAAAATTCCAAAAGGTGCAAGCGTGGCAATTATTGGAAAATCGGGAAGCGGAAAATCAACATTGATTCACGCGATGAGCGGTTTGGATGCGCCAGAAGAAGGTGAAGTTTTGATAGATGGCGTGAATATTCTTTCAATGAAGCAGAAATATATTGATAAATTTCGTTCGAAAAAAATGGGATTTATTTTTCAAAGCTTTTTTGTGCAAGGCAATGAAACTTGTTTCGAAAATGTAAGTTTGCCGCTTGAAATTGCTGAAGAGCCAATTTTTCGGCGAAAAGAGATTATTGAAAATTCTCTAAAAGCAGTTGGCTTGGAGGATAAAATCAAAACACCGGCTCGTGATCTTTCGGGTGGGCAAAAACAGCGTTTGGCGATTGCGCGGGCGATTGCGAATTCGCCAGAAATAATTTTTGCGGATGAACCGACTGGAAATCTTGATTCGATCACAAGCGCCAAGATTGAAAAAATGCTTTTCGAATATAATAAGAATTCTAAAGCAACGCTGTTAATTGTTACGCATGATGAAGAATTGGCAGAAAAATGTGATATTCGAATTCGAATTAAAGACGGAAAAGTTGAACAGATTGAAGGAGTAAAAAATGCGTAGGATTGATATTATTAGACGAGCTGGAAAGAGTCTTCGTCTAGCAAAGAAACGAACAATTTTAACAAGCCTTGCGATTGCAGTTGGGGCAACAACAGTGGCGGTCGCAATAGCTGCAGCGAAAGGTGGAAACGCATATGTTGAAAGTTTAGCTAATAAAATCGGTGACCAAAGAGCCTTAACGGTAATTCGTGCTGTTAAAGCTCGAGATCCATATGCACCGAATAAGATTTCAACAACACGTGAGGATTTTGAAAAAACTCAAGCAGAAGAAAGTATTAAATCACGAATAATTAGCAAAGAAGATCTAAATAAAATTTCGAAAGTAAAAGGTGTTCGAAAGGCTTCACCAGCAATACCAGTAAGCGCCGAAACAGTTCGAATAGAGAATGGCGAAAAATATGATGTTGGTATTGCAACTAAAAATGACGAGCAAGAAATGGAGCTTTCGGCTGGAAAGCTTGATAAAAATAACCAAATTGATGCTGGTAAAATTGTTGCACCAAAAGCTTATGTTGAAGTTCTTGGCGGCAAAAAACCCGAGGATATTATAGGTAAAAAAGTTATCTTGGAATTTAAAGATTCGAAAGGTCAAATTTTTGAAAAAACTTTCGAAATCCAAGCAGTCGATGCCGGAAAAACAGAGACAACTTTCAGCTATAAAGGTAATTTCTGGATAGAAAACAGTGACGGTTTGGCAATTGCTACCAAGCAGAATGATAGGGATCCTCAATTTTATAGTTTGAGCGTAACAACAGATGGAAGCCGGACGGTTGATGAAATTAAAAAAGATATTTTAGCTTTAAATGGTGGAAGCTACTATGATGTTTCAACTTTTGCGGATGATAAAGCTATTGTTCAAGCAGGAATTAATGCAATATCGGCTGGACTTGCTGGATTTGGGTTTTTAACTCTTTTGGCAGCAGTTTTTGGAATTATAAATACTCAATATATTTCAGTCTTGGAGCGAACTTCGCAAATTGGCTTAATGAAATCACTCGGAATGCGTAAAAGTGATGTTTCGAAACTTTTCAGATATGAAGCAGCGTTAATTGGCTTGATTGGCGGAATTATTGGAGTTGTTGTTGCTTATGGAATAACTTTCTTAAACCCAGTAATTAAAAATGCCTTAAAACTACAAAATGCAGCTGGGGTGGATACAAATCTTCTTCAGCCGCATTGGTTGGCCTGGATTTTATTGGTGCTTGTTTTGATGATAATTTCAATTCTTTCGGGATATCTTCCAGCCCGAAAAGCTGCAAAAATGAATCCAATCGAAGCTCTTCGAACTGAATAAAATATTGAAAATTGACCTGTAGAAATGCGGGTCAATTTTATTTTTTAGAAAATTATAAAAAAGTCTTGATATTTCGAAAATATTCATGTATAATATAACTATTATTCCGGCATAGCTCAGTGGTAGAGCGGTTGGCTGTTAACCAATAGGTCGCTGGTTCGAGCCCAGCTGCCGGAGCCAAGAAAATCTCCCGAAAATTCGGGGGTTTTTCTTTTTAATTTAAGATTTTTCTAAGTCAAATATGATAAAATAGAAATAGAAAAGAGGTAAAGATGAAATTTGATAAAATTATAATTGGTTTTGGAAAAGCTGGAAAAACGCTAGCGGTTTTGGCAGCAAATAAAGGTGAAAAAGTTGCTCTGATCGAAAAATCTTCGAAAATGTATGGCGGAACTTGTATTAATATTGCTTGTATTCCAACTAAAACTTTAGCAGTTGCGGCGAGTGAAAATTTAACTTTTGAAGAAGCGATTTTGCGTAAAAATGACGTTGTTAAGCGGTTGAACTCAAAAAATTATCATATGTTGGCTAATAACGATTCGGTTACGGTTTTTGATGGCTTTGGCTCATTTTTGGATGAAAATACAGTTTTAGTTGAATCAAATGGCGAAAAACTTGAGCTCTCGGCTGATAAAATTATCATTAATACTGGTGCGGAAAGTTTTATTCCTAAAATTGAAGGAATTGAAGAAGGTTTGCAAAATTCAAAAATCTTTACAAGTACGGAACTTCTTGATAACCAAGAAAAAATTGATAGTCTAGCAATCATTGGCGGTGGATTTATTGGTTTAGAATTTGCATCGACTTTTGCGAAGTTGGGTACAAAAGTAACAATTTTCGAACGAGGTGATAAAATTTTGGCCAATGAAGATGACTCGATGCAAAAAGCGATTTTTAATTTTCTAGTTTCTCAAGGTGTTAATTTTGAGTTTAACGCAAATATTGAAGCTTTCGAAAATACTGAAAATGGAATTCTAGTGAAAAATAATGGCGAAAATTTTGCGTTTGATAAGGTGTTGATTTCAGTCGGAAGAAAACCTGCAATCTCGAAATTAAATCTTGAAAAAGCGGGAATTGAAACGCTTGAAAATGGTGGAATTTGGACGGATAAAAAACTTCAAACTTCAAATCCAAAAGTTTGGGCAGTTGGCGATGTGCGCGGAAAAGAACAATTCACATATGCTTCTCTAGATGATTTTCGAATTTTGCGCTCGCAATTTTATGGCAATGGTGAATATTCTTTAAACAACCGCAAAAACTTGCCAAATTCAGTTTTCTTGCAGGTTCCATTTTCGAAAGTTGGTTTAACTGAAAAGCAAGCCCTAGCAGAAGGTTTCGAAATTAAAGTGAAAGAAATTCCAGCTGCAGCGGTTCCGAAACTTCAACTTGAGTTTAAGACAACGGGACTTTTGCGAGCTGTAGTTGATGCGCAGACGAATAAAATTTTAGGCGCAGCTTTGTTCTGTTATAATTCGCCAGAAGTGATAAACATTGTAAAAACTGCAATTGATGCTAATCTGGATTATACAGTTTTGCGAGATCAAATCTTTACACATCCAACTGTTGCGGAAAGCTTAAACGACTTGTTTAATCTTTAGATTTGCGTTGGTGCTAAAAATTTGTTATAATTAAACAAAAGCATAATAATTTTTAAAGGTGGGAAATGAAACCGACGATTCTATCGATTGGAAATGCAACAAAAGACAGTTTTCTAGATATTCAAGATCAAAAAATATACAAAGATGAACTTAATGATTTTCATTATGATTTAACTTTTGATGACTCTACTTTGAATTATAAAAAGAAAGCTGGTATTTTTGGTGGTACAATTTTAAGCGAGAAGATTTTTACTGCCGCTCACTTCAAGGCTTTTTCAAATGCTAATCCAAAAGGGATATCTCAATTTGAATATAGTGAAATTAACGATTCTTTAGTTGAACGGTTTATCGTTTCATATAAGGGCAAGAGTTTTATCTTAACAAGTAATCCGCGCGAAACAAAATGGAATTCTCCACCTTATGCGCCAGACTTAATCTATATCGCGGATACAAACTTTTCGGAATCTTATTTGATGGATTTTCGAAAGTATCTATCTGAAAACCGACAAATCGAGCTGGTTTATAACATTGCTGATCTAGATCAAGACTTATCAAGGGAACTTTTTGTTCGAGCGAATTTAGTTTTTGTAGATTTTCGAAAACAAAATTTAAGCGATCTAATCGACTACTCCAATTACCAAACCGTTGTGGAATCTTTATTGAAGGTTGGTGTCCGTAGTGTAGTTATTTTTGACGGAGCTAAAATAGTTGTTGGAAATAAAGAAAAAATTGCTAGCGCGGAAGCCGATTTTGGATTGAATTCTTTTTATCAGAGTAATATTTTTCAAGCTGCTTTTGTGGCTGAAAACTTTTCGAACGCTTCAAATTTAGAAGAGAGTTTGCGGCTAGCGCTAACAATTGCGAATAAATCAGATTTTAATGATGTTCTAAAACCTTTTTATGCGCAACAAATCCTAAATCGTAAAAACTATGAATTACCAGTTGAAATCATAAGTGATACGCCGGATATTAAAGGAAGATTACATAAAGTTGCATCAAGCCTAGTCGCTCGACCAAAAGGAATTTTTGCAGCGGATGAATCTGGTGGAAATATCCATAAAAAGTTTGAAAGTATTGGCGTTGAAGATAATTTTGAAAATCGCCGAGCTTATAGGGAAATGTTCTTTAAAACTCAAGATATCGAGAATTATTTAAGCGGAATTATTCTATTTGAAGAAACTGTTGAACAAAATACTTCTGAAGGTGTTAATTTTGTTGAATATCTAAAAAACCGAGATATTTTAGTTGGGGTTAAACTTGATGGTGGACTTCGACCTTTAGCTGGTTTTGAGGATGAGACTATTTCTGTAGGTCTAGATTCTTTGGATCAAAAGCTTAAAAAATATTCAAAAATGAATATTGACTTTGCAAAATGGCGAGTTGCTTTTGAAATAAATAAAGAAAAAGGAACTCCGAGCGGTGCTGCCATTGAGGCAAATTTACGAATTTTGGCTCAATATGCGAAAGCTTGTCAAAAATATGGAATTGTACCGATTGTAGAGCCAGAAGTTGTTTATTCAGGAAATCATACGATAAAACAGTGTCGTGAGATTACTGAAAAGATTTTGAAGAGTTTGTTTAAAGAATTAGAAATCTTTAAAGTTGATCTTGCTGGAACAATCTTAAAAACAAGTATGGTTCTTGCTGGTTCTGAAAATGAAATTCAATCATCTTCAAGAGAAGTTGCACGCGAAACTATTGCGGCCTTGAAAAATTCTGTTCCTAAAGAATTAGCGGGTGTTGTATTCTTGTCTGGTGGCCAAACACCGACTCGAGCAACAGATAATTTGCAAGAAATTACAAATCTTGGTCCATTTGATTGGGGAGTTACATATAGCTACGCTAGAGCACTTCAATTGCCTGCATTGCAAGCTTGGGCTGGTAAAGCTGAAAACGTTTCTCAGGCACAACTATTGTTTCTTGAACGTGTTGCAGCAAACTCGCACGCACTATATAAAAACTAATTTTCGAAAATATAAAACGCTCAGTTTATAAATTGAGCGTTTTTCGTTATTTATTTTTTATGGTTGGTGATTACTGCAAAAATTCCAACTGCGATACCGCCTACAGGATAAAAAATTCTTGCTGAAGACCAATCATTGGTGATAAAACTATAAGTTAGATAAATCGCTGTAATCGACATCATTGTAATAGCCGCGAAAAGGCCAATTTTTCGATTTTTCTCTTTATTTTCACTTTCGATTTCGTTAAAGTTGCTAATTTTAGCAAAAGTAGAATTACCATAGGTTGATATAGAAAGTCCAATTCCAAGTAGAAGCATGAAAATCGTTGACGCAGTTCTTCCACCTAGATTTGTGAAATTGTAGATAACTTGATGGCTAGCTATAGCAATGAATAGTATCGAAACGAGAGCCATTTTGCTAAAACTTTCGATACTTTCAGCGTTTTGAATTTCTTTTTTCGAAAAAACTTCGTTAATTTTTGTATTAGATTCGACAAGATTTTCAATTGCTGTTTTATCAAAGTTTCTAGCAAGGATGAACAATGGTACTGCGATTGCTAGGGACAACATTAGAACGATACCGGAAAGTATAGAGAAGTCTGGCATCGAATCTGATAGTAGAGATTGTCGCATTCTAAAGTCATATCCTGAAGAAAAAGTAGCAAAGGCGATTCCTAAGAATAAAATAAAAATTCCTAAAGATCGGATTATAGCAATTTTTCTATAAGTTTTATTATAGTCTTCTTCATCAAAATCTATTTTCTTGGTTGAAATTTCACCAGTTAATTCATCCAAACTAACATTGAAAAGATTACTTATAGCAACCAACTTTTCAAGCTCTGGTGAAGATTTTCCACTTTCCCAGGCTGAAACCGATTGTCGCGAAACTCCAATTTTATCGGCAAGTTGTTCTTGTGAAATATTTTTTGAAGCACGCAGCTTTTGCAAATTTTGACTAAACATTTTTTGTCCTTTCATATTAAATATTATACACTAATTATATAAAAAAGACTCAATTGCAGCTACCAAGTTTGCTTTATATTTGCAAAAAATATTGCTAAAATTTTTAACAAAACAGATTGATTTTATGTTAAATTTGCTTGATTCAGTTTATAATGATCTAATATGTAATGAATTTATTTTTTGAAAAAATAAAGCCACCAAAATTAGGTGGCCTAAGTTGTGCGGGTGCTATCCTTTTTTGATTGTTCGCAGGGTCTAAAAACTATATGTTGCCCTGTCGATAATTTAACATAGATAGGCTCCATGTCTTTTCCTTTTTCAGTTTTTTCCATATTATTCACCTACTTTCTAAAGGTTGAGGTTCATTTTCAAGATAGATTTTATCTTAAATGCAGCCTATGATTTAATTATAACACATCATTAAAGTAATAAATAGTTTTTATAAAAAACATAAAATGATATAATAATAGAAGATGAACAAACAACTTTCGAAAAAGCTAAAAAAACTGCCAAATTCTGCTGGCGTTTATTTTCATAAAAATTCGAAAGACGAAATTATTTATGTTGGAAAAGCGGCAAATTTAAAGAATCGTGTTCGGCAATATTTTCAAAATTCACGAGGTAAAGATTCGAAAACGCAAGCTTTGGTGGCAGAAATAGCGATGACCGATTGGATTGAAGTTGAAACTGAAATGGATGCGCTTTTTTTGGAAAGCGAGATGATTAAACGCTATAAACCTCAATATAATATTCTTTTGCGGGATGATAAATCACCAACTTATGTGCGAATTGGCTTTCGTGATAAAATTCCACACATCAGTTTTACCAAAAATCCGCTTGACGATTCGGCGGAATATTTTGGACCATTTTATAATTCAAATGCGGTAAAAAAATCGGTGCGGTTGCTTCGAAAAGTTTTTCCGTACTATTTGAGCGAAAAGATGCCAGCAAAAAATAGTTTAGATTTCCAGATTGGATTAACACCAGGGTTGGAAAATTTCGAGCAAGACTCGCATGAATTTAATCAAAAAAAGGCTGAATATAAGCGCAATTTGCAGCAACTCGCAAGGTATTTGAAGGGCGAGCGAAAAATGCTCCAGCTTGAAATTGAAAAAGAAATGTTTGATTTTGCTAGTGAACAGAATTTTGAAATGGCGGTAAAAAAACGCAATCAGTTGCGAGATTTGAGTGAGCTTGGTAGGCAGGTTATTTTTTCGAATGAGGAGTTTTTGGATATCTCTAAAGATCATGCGCTTTCGAAATTGGCAGAAATTCTTTCTCTTAAAAATCCTCCGCGGCGAATTGAGGCTTATGATATTTCACACACAGGAGGTGAAAATAATGTGGCCTCTATGGTGGTTCTTTCGAACGGCTTAAGCGATAAACGCGAGTATCGAAAATTTAAAATGACTACTGGTGGAAATGATGATTTTTTACATATGAAAGAAGTTTTAATGAGGCGTTTTTCGAAACGTAATGAAAAATGGGCACGGCCCGATTTAGTCTTGATTGATGGCGGAAAAGGCCAATTGAGCGCGGCGTTAGAAGTTTTGCCGAGCGATATTTTAGCAATTGGAATAGCTAAGCGTGATGAGGAAATTATTTTTGATACTAGAAATACTAATCTAAAAACGGATTGGCTTAATAAAAATTTAGCTAAAAAAGGTGAATATTTTTCAGTTCGGCGTGAAGGCGATTTTCTGGTTTTGAATTTACATTTATCGCAAAGTCATTCGCATGGACATGCTCGCAACTTGCTAGGTGAGAATAATTCAGAGTTTAGCGATTTAACTAAACTTTTTCAGCGAATTCGTGATGAATCGCATAGATTTGCGATTAACTATCATTCGAATTTGCGCACAAAAAAGCAAACGCAGAATATTTTAGAAAAAATTGATGGAGTTGGCGCAAAAACACGAGCAAAATTATTGCGTAAATTTGGCTCGGTGAAGCGAATTCGTGAAGCTCCAGTTAGTGAGATTTCGAAAATAGTTGGCGAAAAATTAGCTGAAAAAATTAAGCAAAATTTGTAATTTTTGAAAGTTTTTGATAAAATAGACATAAGGATTATGGTGGGTAAAGGCAGGATTAAAAAACGTCTTAAACAGATACAATCGCTAAAAAATTGGCAGTTGTTTATTTTGCTTTTGCTTGTTATCTTTGTTGATTTGACTGCATTGAGATTGAACAATGTTGGAATGGTCCGCCGGCGGGAAGCGGTTGAGGCGGCAGATAAAGCTGGCGATGTTGAAGCTACTAGAAAGGCGACAATTGAGTTTGCTAATTATGTTCATGCGCATATGAATAGTGGTGGAATTGTGTATAGTGATAAAACACATTGGTTTAAAATTAATAGAGAAGTAAAAATCGTGTGGGCGAATATTTACGAAAGTGATATGAGGAAAGCAGAACAAATTGCACGCGAGGCCGAAAGTAATAATCCTAATGGAAATATCTTTAAAAAGGCAGAAGAAACTTGCAGACCAAGATTTCGTGGTGGTTATTCTTTAGCTTATCAGCAATGTATTCTAGATGAACAAAATAAATATCCCGCAAGCAATCAGGGGCAAATTAAAGCTAAATACCCAAATATTACAGAATATACCTACAGTTTTATTACGCCAATTTGGTCGCCAGATTTGGCTGGCTGGACCACTTTAATAGCAGCAATTTTAATTTTTATGATTGCAATAAAAATGACAACAACCACAATTCTTAAGCTTGTTTTAAAAAAAAATGTACCAAAAGTATAAAAACACTTGACACCACTTAAAAACTAATATACAATGAAAATATATAACAGTAGTAATGAAAGGATAGAAATGGCTTATAGTCAAACAAATTCAAAAGGAATTACATATTATTTGCACAAAAGTGAAGTAACTTTGCGTGGCGGAAAACCACAAACAATTTACTTCTTTGCTAAAAAGGAAAAAAACGATAAAGGAACACCTTGTGATCTTCCGGAAGATAGAATCGTAAAAGAAAATCCACGAAATGGATTCTTGACGGTTTCTCGAAAGAAATAATCGATTTACAAAACCGCTTCTCATTCAGGCGAAGCGGTTTTTATTTAATTTAAAGCAAAAATAAAAACGCCAGTTAGGCGATTTTGGTAGGGGATGCTGGGTTCGAACCAGCGACCAATCGTGTATGAGACGACTGCTCTAACCGCTGAGCTAATCCCCCGACTATTTAATTTTATCATATTTTTTGATATAATTAAATAGTGAAATTAAACTTAAACGATTTAAAAGCTAAAACTCGCCGTGCGAAGTATTATTTTTCGAACGATATTTTAACTTTGAGTAATATTATTATGGTGAGTGTAATTTTTATTTCTGTAATTTGGGTTTGGGGAAATATCACAGCCATGGAGAAGAATTACGCAATTCAAAAAAAGCTTGAACTTAAACAACGCCAAGCTTTGATTGATGAAATTAGCTACAAAACACTTGAATACGAACAGAAATATCTAAAAAGCTCCGAATATCAAGAGCTTGCTGTACGTGAAAAACTTGGTCTTGCAATGCCGGGTGAACATGTTTTGATTCTTTCAAAATACCCGGAAGAGCAAAAAGAAAGACGGACTGAAGCTCTAAAAACTTCAAATTTTACACAATGGATTAACTTTCTTTTCGGTGGAAATGCTCAAAAAGCAATAAAATAGCCAAAAAATCTTGACTTTTTAAAATTCGTGTGATAAAATATAAAACATATATAGATATCGCGGGATGGAGCAGTCTGGTCAGCTCGCTTGGCTCATAACCAAGAGGTCGTAGGTTCAAATCCTACTCCCGCAACCAAGAAATTATTTTTTAAAAGCACTTTTCTAAATCGGAAAGGTGTTTTTTATTTTTTAAAATTATCCTTAAATATATAATAAACAATGAAAAATCAAAAATTACTAACTTTTATTTATCAATAGATTTCGAAAACAAATGAATTATCGATGATGAGATAAAAAACCACCTCATTGAGATGGTTTTTATATAATTTCTGGTAGTAGCGGCGGGGATTGAACCTGCGACCTTAGGCTTATGAGTCCTACGCTCTAACCAACTGAGCTACGCTACCATAATAAGTCTATTTTAACATATCTAGAAAAAAAATTCAATAGAAAAGCTCCCAATTTTAGGAGCTTTAGTTTTTACATTAATTCGTCAAATTCGTCAAAACGAGAAATTCTTGCATCAATAAAATTTCGAAGTTCTTTTTTAGTTCGGTGCCTATCCCATGAGGCCATTCGTTCATGTTGTGCCATTTATATTTCCTTTTTTGTTTTTGGTTGATATTACGTTATTTATAATAACACAAAAAAATATAAAAGTCAATACCTTTTCGAAAAAAACTTAAACATTTTTCTTGATTTTCGCTTGTGCTTATAATATAATTTAAATGAAGCTTATGGAAATTTGGATGATTTTATTAGTGGTAATTTTAGCGGCAATGGTGCAGGCTAGTTTTCATTTGAGTATTAGTGTTCTAACACTTTTGAGTGGGCACACTTTAAGCAAGAAGAGGTCGCATTTACAACTAACAAAGCTATCTATGTCTTTAGTTTTTGGATCAGTTTTTGCAACTATTCTTATTTTTTCAACTTTTGCATATTTTGCCGGAATATTTTATGATATTGCATTTTCGAAAGTAGCTTGGGCGGTTTTGGCTGGTATTTTAGTTGCTTCTGGGATTTCTACTTGGATTTTTTATTATCGAAGAAGTGAAGGTGCACAAAATGGCACTGAACTTTGGGTTCCTCGTTCGATGGCAAAGTTTCTTAACGAGCGAGCAAGTAAAACTATTCATTCGGCTGAAGCTTTTTCGCTAGGAATTGTGAGCGTTTTGAGTGAAATCTTGTTTTATTTTGCGTCTTTGGCGATTTCGGCAATTTTAGCCTCACGTATTTCATTAGCCCACCAATTTGCTATTTTAGTAATTTATGTTTTAATTTCTAGTCTACCAATTTTTAGTATTGCTTGCATGATTTCTGGTGGATATCCAATTTCAGAAATCCAAGCTTGGCGAAATAGAAATAAGCGTTTTATGCAATTTTCTGCAGGTTTGGGAATGATAATTTTAGCATTTATAGTTAGTGTTATAATTTTTACACCAGAATTTTTAGGAGTTTCGCTATGAGGATGGTTGTAAAATCTGATGGAGAAGTCGAGAAATTTAATTATAAAAAATTGCAAAAATCCTTGAGCGAAACTTTTTTGATTGTTAGATCTCCAGAAGGGCAAAGTGATGAATTTGTTCGAAAAACCCTCCTCGAGTTTGCAGATTGGCAAAGAAATAAGCCAGAAATTACGAGTGGCGATATCCGTAGACAGGCTGGAATGATTTTGCATAAAATTCACCCGGAAGCTGCATATATTTATAAAAATTTCAAGAACATAATTTAAGGAGTATAAAATGTCTAAAAGAAAATTTGATTTTGATTTGATTGTTCTTGGGTCCGGGGCGGGTGGTTCTGCGGCGGCGAATATTGCGGCGAAAGCTGGGTTGAATGTTGCTATCGTTGAAAATGACTTTTTTGGTGGTGAGTCACCAAATTATAGTGATATTCCGCGGGCGGCAATTTCGAAAGTTGAAAAAGCTTTTTTTGAGGCGAAAAGGGCTGAAAAAATGGGTTTACGCTCAGCGAGTTTAACTTACAATTTTCCGATGATTTCAGCTTGGAAGAAGATCGCAGTTGAGCGAACTGGTGCTCACGATAATCAAAAATTTTTCGAAAGTCTGGGAGTCAAAACTTTTCGCGCTGAAGCGAGGTTTTTGACACCGAATGAGGTTTCGATTAACCAGAAACATTATTCAGCAAAGAATTTCTTGATTGCAACTGGTTCGAAAATTTCAATTCCAGATATTAAAAATATTGAAAACGTACGATATTACACACCAAAAACGATCTTCAGCATTACTCGTCCACCAAGAAGTATTTTTATTGTTGGTGGTGGGGCTGAGGCTGTTGAGATTGCTCAAACTCTGGCTATTCTTGGTACAAAAGTTTATATTAGCGAAGTCTCGGCACGAATTTTACCAAAAGAGGATGAAGAGGTTGGGATTACGCTTGAAAATATTTTGGTTGAAGAAAACCAAGTTTATGTTTTGCCTCAAACTCGTGTAGTGGCTGTACAAAAAGATGGATTAATGAAGCGAGTAATTTTTCAGCGTGGTGGAACAGAAAAATTTGTTCGTGTTGATGAAATCTTGGTTGTTGGCGAGAGAGTTCCAAATGTGGATATTGGACTTGAAAATGCACACATTGAATATTCGAAAGATGGAATTGTGGTTGATGAATTTTCACAAACTTCAATGAAACATATTTTTGCGGTCGGGGGTGTGGTTAACCCGAATGCTCAAACGGCGGAGATTTTACTTGAAAGTCGAACGGTTGCACATAATATTTTACATTCTCGATCAAAATTGGCGGTTAAATTTCCACTCGCTCCTAGAACAATCTCAACTTGGCCAGAAATCGCTGTAGTTGGACTAACTGAAGATGATTGTTTAAAGAGAGATTTGAAGTATAGAACTGCGATTGCTCCACTTAATTTGATTGCAAAAAGTAATGTTGAAAATTTTAGTAGTGGATTTGCTAAAATTATTTGTGATAGGAAGGGGAAAGTTATTGGCGGAAGTATCGTTTCGCCAGATGCGATAAGCTTGATTTCGCAAATTTCTTTAGCTATTCGGAACGAAATGACCGCTCATGAATTAGCGGAAATTCCACAGCCATTTTTGAGCTGGAGCGAGATTATTCGAGTAGTAGCTCATAAAATTAAATAAAACTAAAATGCCCAAAAGTTAAAATGGGCGTTTTTATTTTTGAAGTTTGAATTTTTGAGCAAAAAATGGTAGAATTGGTGTAGATTTACAGATAAAAATTAAGGAGAACTATGGCTGGTCATAATAAATGGTCAAAAATTAAACGGCAGAAAGGTGTAAATGACGCAAAACGGGGCGCGATTTTTACACGAATTGGAAATCAAATTGCAATTGCAGCTCGTGGTGGTGCTGATCCAGACATGAACCCAAGTTTGGCACTGGCGATTGAAAAAGCCCGTGCGGTGAATATGCCAAATGTGAATATAGAGCGTGCGATTGCTCGGGCGGCAGATAAAAACTCTGCGGTGCTCGAAGAAATTACTTACGAAGGCTATGGTCCAAATGGAATCGGTTTAATTATTGAAACTGCAACCGATAACCGCAATCGAACTTTCCCAGAGGTTAAAACTGCGCTTGTTAAAAATGGTGGCCGGATTGCTGACGCGGGTAGCGTGATGTTTCAGTTTACTCGTAAAGGTGTAATTTTGGTTGAAGCTACTGGCGAGGACGCATTGCTTGAAATTCTTGACGCTGGTGCCGAGGATGCTATTGAAGAAGATGGCGAAATCGTGGTTTATACCGATCAAAAAGATTTAATGAAAGTTCGAAAAGAACTAATTGAAAAAGGTTTAACCGTAAAAGAAGCAGAGCTTCAATATGTACCAAATATGGAGGTTGAAATCACCAATGATGAAACTCGTGCAAAAGTTGAAAAACTAATGGATGCGCTTGATGATGTCGATGACGTGGTGAATGTTCATACAAACGCTAAATTTTAATTTTAAAGGCTCTGAAAGGGGCTTTTAATTTTAAGAGTCTCGATTTTGTTATATGGAAAACATGTTTAATTTAATTTTTAATTCAGATATAAGCAATTTGGTAAAAACTAAAATTTATAATTATTTTGAAAAATACAATAATTCTTTTTTGCAATATTTCCCAAAAATGAGTGATGTAGATATTTATTTTTCACACGCTCAAAAGTCTAATCCGGAGATAAGTAAAAACCAAAAAGTTTGGGGTGTTGCTCAGCTTAAAGATAATTTTATGGAGTTTGTAATCTTCGAAGATGATTTTTTTGAAGCAGATTTTGTTCAAAATATTTTTCACGAGCTAAACCATGTGTTTCGAGGTTTTTATGAACGTAATTTTTGGTTAATGGTAGATATTGTCACTGAAGGTTTAGCAGTGAGCTTTGAGAAACAAGTTAGAAATGAAACTGGTATTTTCTGGGAAGATAAGCCGTTTTATTATTTCGAAAATGAAAAAGCAATGATCTTAAAGCGACTTGCTGAAGCGATTGATATTTGTGAAAATAAAAAAGATTATAATTATAATGCATGGCTATATAATTTTAATGGTGAAAATCCTGATTTTCCGCACAATTTGGGCTATAAAATTGGTGATTTTTTGGTTGGTGAATATTGTAAATTCTATAAAATTAAACCAATTGATGCTGTGCGAATTTCAACGGTGGAGTTTATTAAGTTTGCCAAAAAGGAGATTTTAAAATGCGAAAAATAATTTTGGGAAATTTCAAAAATAATAAAGTTTTCCGCAAGAAATTGCGCTCAAGCTATAAGCAAGCGATGCGAATTTTACGACCACAATTTGGTGAAAATAAAGGTTATGACTTGGTTTTTTGCCGAAAAATTTGGACTTATTCAGACGATGGGATTGATTTTTATAGAAGGCAAAATCATGCTGCTTTTGAAATTTGTGAGATTTTTAGAGATATTCGCAATATCGATATTCGAAACGCGATAATTCGAGCTATTGCAAGTGAGAATTTGCGAAAATTGAATTTTCAAAACGAATTTTTAATGGATATTTTGGCGGTTGGCGGAGGATTTTATTTGGCTGGAATTTCAAAAAATATCAAACTTTCGCCAGAGATTCGAAAAGATTTCTTAGAATTTTCTAAAAATGCTAAAAACTATGATTTTGACAAATATATGAACTGTGAAAATGGAATTGAGCAGGATTTTCTTGGATTTTTTGCGGCTGAAATTATTTCAAAAATTGTTAAAAATCGAAAATTAAATGAAATTTCTGAGCAAGAAATTTTTGACGAAATCCAGAAAATATAGTATAATTTTAAGATGAATAATCTTGAATTTCTTGTAAAAAACTACCAAACACCGCCGGAAGCAATTTCGCTAGTTGAAAATTCTAGAGTTTTATTGCTTGCGGGAATTTCTGGTGCAGGAAAAGATACAACTAAAAAATATCTTTTGAAAAACCCAGAATATCGCGATATCGTGAGCCACACAACGCGCGCTCCTCGTGAAAATAATGGTAATCTTGAACGAGATGGCATTGATTATAACTTTATTTCGAAAGAAAAGGCCGAAGAAATGCTTAAGAAACGTGAGTTTATTGAGGCAAAATTTGTTCATAGCAAGATTTACGGCACAAGTGTTGCAGAAATTGAAAAAGCAAATCAAAACGGTCAGATTTCTGTAACGGATATTGATATACAAGGAATTGCAGAATATAAAAAAATGAGCGAGCACGTAGTTGCAGTTTTCATTTTGCCACCAGATTTTGAAACTTGGCGAGCACGTTTTGCGAACCGATATTCAAGCGCAGAAGAATTCGAAAAAGATTTCGAAAAACGTTTGCCAGAAGCGATTTCTTCATTGGAGCGAGCACTCGAAGTGCCATATTTTCACTTTATTTTAAATGATGATTTTCGAAATACGGCGCGAATTATTGATCAGATTATGCACCAAGATGTTGAGTTTAATTATAAAGATATTGAGGTGCGTGTGCGAGCAAGAAAACTTTTGGAAGATATTAAGAGTAAATTTTTAGAACTGCAAAAATAATCTAAAAGAAAAAACCCGCATTTTTTGCGGGTTTAGAAGAGTTATTATGGTTTGTAAAAAATCCCCCGATCCATAATCTTATCGATTTTTATATTTGGTCCAGCAACTAACTCGGTATTTAAAATTAATACAGGGATTTTAGCAAACTTAATGCTATTAAGAGATTTATTTGTTAAGCCTTCTTTAGCATCGATCTTCCATCCCTCTGGTAAAATAAGATTTCTGAGATCTAAAGCACTGAGTAGAAGTAAATAATTTTCTTTGTTAGAATTTTCACCAAAAATCAGTACTTTTTTAGGGTTTAACCTTATTAGCTCATCTTTAAGCTCTCTAAAGTTTTTAATCTCTTTGATCATTTTTCTCACTATTCTTCCACTCTTATTGGCGAAAGCCTTTCATTATTTTGGCGGTTTTCATTTCCGCAGATGAGCTTTTAGATATTAAAAACCTATCTGCGAAAATGAAAATCTAGAAAAATGAATAGATAATATTACAGATAACTCTTCTTTAAAATTTACTTCGTAGTATTCTACTAAGACATTACAATTATAGCATAAATATAATAAAAAGTCAAGTATTCTACAAAAACCTATAATGAAAACTATAAAAAACAGAATTAGCACTCTATTGACCTAAGTGCTAATTTGTGATAAACTTAAAATATGAATATTACACCACGACAAACGCAAATTTTGGTAGCAATTATTGAGCAATATGCCGAAGTTGCTAGCCCAGTTGGTAGTGTTACTTTGGCGAAGCTTTTTAATGTTTCAAGTGCGACAATTCGTTCTGAAATGGCAAAACTTGAAGATCTTGGTTTAATTACACAACCACACACTTCTGCCGGGCGAATTCCAACTGATAAAGGTTATCGTTTCTATGTGAACCGTTTAACTGCTCAAAGCGAGGGCGAAGATGAACAAATTTTACTAAATGCTAATAATTCGAAAGATAGCTTACGCGGATTTCGGGCAATTTCTTCACGGGTTTCAGCTCAGAATGATCGTGCTGATCACGCAATTCGTTCGGCGGTGGATTCTTTAGTGGAACTTACTGGTAATCTTGGTCTTGCAACGATTGGTGACCAACTTTATATGAACGGAATTTATAATCTTTTTTCACAGCCAGAATTCGAAAGTGGTGAGGCGGTTCAATCTATTGCACAGTTATTAGACAACCTTGAACCTTGGCTTCGTGAAGTTGCGCCAAATGAACCCTTGAATGTTTATATTGGTAGCGAAAATCCAATTGGTAAAAGTTCGGGCGCGAGTTTGATTATATCAAAATTTGAAAGTCCATTTTCAGAAAATTCTTATATTGGAGTGCTTGGGCCAACTCGTCAGAATTACGGAAAAGTGGTTCGATTAGTTCAAAAAACAGGCGAGCTTTTAGAAGAAATTTTGTAATGAATAAGTTAGTGATAAAGTTGTAAAACATGCAATTAAGATTTAAGGAGGAAACATGGAAGATAATAAATCTAATTTAGAAAATAATTCTGCAAAAAATCAAGAAGTTTCGAAAGATGAGAAAAAAGGTGGATTTCTTAAGAAAGATTCTAAGATGGAAAAACTTCAAGCGGAAAATTTGGAATTAAAAAATGATTTGCAACGCACGCGTGCTGATTTTGAAAATTATCGCAAAAATGTTGAGAGCCGAATTTTGAATGCACAAAATTTGGGCGAGAAAAAGGCAATTTTGGCGTTGATTCCGATGATTGATGATATTGAGCGTGCAATTTCACATTTACCAACAGAATTGGCGGAAAATTCTTGGGCGCAAAATGTGGTTAAAATGAGTAAAAATCTTGAAAAAAATCTTTCGAAAATGGGCGTTGTGAAAATTGACTCTTCGAAAGGTGTTACTTTTAATCCTGAACTTCATGAAGCGATTCAATTTGATGAAGAGTCTGACGGTGAAGAAGAAATTATTGTTGAAGAGCTTCGAGCTGGCTATACTTTAAAAGGCGAGGTTTTGCGGGCCGCAATGGTAAAAGTTGGGCGAAAGTAGTTTTATTTGTTGACACATTCTTGACAATATGATATTATTGTATACGTTAATTCGTTTCGCCTTATTCTAGAAGGTTGGGACTCGCGGATTAGCCTTCTACTAAAATTATTTTTTAAAAATTAGAGTCCGTACCTTTTTATTATTCATAGTATACCGCCTAATGTTGGCGGTTTTTTTAATTTTAAAATCTTTAAAATTAAGCATAAATATGATAAAATATAATGTATGAATAGTGGGCAAAATCTTGAAAATATTAAAAAGTTTATTCGTGCAACAAATTATCTCACGGTAGCACAAATTTTTTTGCAAAATAATTTTTTGTTAAATCGTTCTCTGGAATTTGATGATATTAAACCCCGACTTCTTGGGCATTGGGGGAGTTGCCCGGGCGTAAATCATGTTTATGCACATCTTTTAAATATTCAAAAACAGCTAGAATTTGCAAAAAGTGGTCTTAAAACTGCTTTTATGCTTGGCCCCGGACATGCTTTTCCAGCACTTCAAGCGAATTTGTTTATAGAAGAAACACTTTCGAAAGTTGATAAAAAAGCCACGCGAAATGCCCAGGGGATTGAATATATTTCGAAAAACTTTTCTTGGCCGGGCGGTTTTCCATCGCACGCCAGCCCATTTACACCTGGTGTAATTCTTGAAGGTGGTGAGCTCGGTTATTCGTTGTCTACCGCTTTCGGTGCTATTTTAGACAATCCAAACCTAGTAATTACAACTTTAATTGGTGACGGTGAGGCTGAAACTGGAACGATTGCAGCCTCTTGGCATTTGAATAAATTGATTGATCCGGTTGAGAATGGGGTTGTTTTACCAATTTTGCATTTAAATGGTTATAAAATTTCTGGCCCAACGATCTTTGGTTCAATGAGCGATTTTGAGTTAATTCAGTTTTTTCATGGAGCTGGTTGGGAGCCTAAAATTGTCGATGAATATTCCGCAGAAGATTTTGATTTGGAACTTTCGAATGCGTTTTCGAATGCGTTTCGAGACATTTCGCGAATAAAATTTGGGCGAAATAATAAATTTATTCGTTTGCCAATGATTATTATGCGAAGCAAGAAAGGCAGCTCGGGTGTAAAGGAAAATAACGGTCAAAAAATTGAAGGAAATTCACTTGCACACCAAGTGCCTCTTTTGAAAGCGAAAACAGATAAAAATGAGCTTGAAAAACTTGAAAATTGGATGAAATCATATAAATTCGAAGAGCTTTTTGATTTTGAAAAAGGTGAATTCAAACATTGGATTAATGACTTTTTACCAGAAAATTCAAGCAGAATTGGCCGAAATCGTTTTATTGATGCGAATTTGAATTTTAAAGAGCTAAAATTGCCGGAAACTACTGAAGGGCTAGGCGAAAAATCTCTTGCAATGAATGCTGTTGGGGGTTTATTAGAGAAAGTTTTCGAAAAAAATCCTGATAATTTTAGGTTTTTTAGCCCAGATGAAACCTATTCGAATAAACTAGATGCGATTTTTGAAGCAACTCCACGCTCTTGGCAACGAGAAATTAAACCTTGGGAAAAGGATTTGGCGAAAAACGGTCGAGTGACGGAAATTTTGAGTGAAAACTGCTTGCAGGGGCTTTTACAGGGGTATATTTTAACTGGTCGGCATGGGGTTTTAACTTCTTATGAAGCTTTTGCGCCAATTATTTCTTCAATGATGGATCAATATGCGAAGTTTTTGGCACAATCTCAAGAGGTAAAATGGCGGGGTGATTTAGCAAGTTTGAATTATATTTTAACTTCAACTGGTTGGCGTCAAGATCACAATGGTTTTTCACATCAAAATCCAAGTTTTATTGATGAGGTTTTGCGTCGCGAAAATGGAATTGGACAGATCTTTTTGCCTGCAGATGATAATTCGGCGGTTGTGTTGATTTCGAAAATGCTAAAATCTCGAAATAATATTAATGTTTTAGTTGTGGGAAAAACGCCAGAACCAAGATATTTTTCTATTGAAAGTGCGCAAAAACAGCTTGAAAATGGCGGAATATTTATTTTTGATAGTTGGAAAAATCAGAAGATTACAGATTGGGATTCAATTTCAGAAGATGATGAACCAGATTTAATTTTGGCGGCAAGTGGCGACTATGTTTTCAAAGAAACGGTTGCAGCTCTTCAAGTTTTGCTTCATGATGTTGCGCAAGTTAAGATTCGCTTGGTTTATATTCAGGCGCTATGTGGTGAAGGAATTGGAACTTTCGAAAATACACTTTCGAAAAGCGACTTTGTGAAGATTTTTACCAAAGATAAGCCAGTGATATTTGCTTTTCACGGTTATGCTAAAACTCTGAAATCAATTTTATTTGATTATGAAAATCCGTCGAGAATTAAAATTAACGGATACGAAGAAAAAGGTTCAACAACAACATCTTTTGATATGTTGGCGAGAAATAGAGTGTCGCGATACGATATTGCGGCAAGAGCCTTAAATTCGGTTAATAAAGGTGACGCAGCTTTTGAAAAACTTGCAAGAGAATATCAAAAGCGTCAAGTCGATGCTTTGCGTTTTGCGCGAGAAAACTCAGGGGATGCGCCAGAGATTGAGAATTGGGAATATTTGAGGTTTTTCTAATTGAATAAAATACAATATTAAAAAAGAAAAATCCCATCGTTATGATGGGATTCAAGAAGGGTCTACCCAGTGATAACCAGAGCTGCCACAACTATTACAGATATAATTATATTTTGTAAATCCATAAGAAGCTGTGAATAAGTCTGGTCCGGAAATTGTAGCAGGTGAAATTTCTATATCGCCTGCTCCACATTTTGGGCAAGGGAACTTGTGGTTCATTACTTTACCTCCTTTTATATTATTTCGAAATTTTCTTTCGAAGGCTAAATTCAATTATTTTTTTAAATAAATTTAATCTTCGAAAGAAAATTTTGTGAAGGAGGTATTAATATTCCAATCTCTAAGCTTTCAAATGATTGAATAAATTGTTAGCCTAGATATACTAATGATACTATATTCTTTTGATTTTGTCAAGAGGATATTTAAAAATATTGTAAATAATACAACATTAGCACTCTTGACTTGTGAGTGCTAAAAGCGTATAATCAGAATGTAAGCGTGAAACGAATTGCGAGGCGCGCTTTATAGAATAGTTAATGACTTTCGAGAAGCTTTCTGAAAAATACGAATAGGCTAAGAAATTCGAAATTGACTAGGAAAGCTATCGAACAGATAAATTTAATAAAGAAAGAAGGAGAAAATGGGAAAAATTATTGGAATTGACCTTGGTACAACTAACAGTGCTTTTGCGTATATGGTTGCAGGAAAACCTGAGGTTATCACAAACGCAGAAGGAAATCGAACTACTCCATCAGTTGTAGCGATTAATAAAAAAGGCGATCGCTTGGTTGGGCAAGTTGCTCAACGTCAACGTGTAACAAATCCAAAAAATACAATTTACGGTGTAAAGCGTTTGATTGGCCGAAAATATTCTGATGATGAGATTCAAAAAGATCTTGGAATTATGCCTTACGAAATTGTGAAAAAAGGTAGTGGTGTGGCTGTAAAAATGGGTGATAAAGAATATACACCAGAAGAAGTTTCAGCGATGATTCTTTCGAAAATTAAAGCTGATGCTGAAGCTTTCTTGGGTGAAAAAGTTACCGAAGCTGTGATTACCGTTCCAGCTTACTTTGATGATAGTCAACGCCAAGCAACTAAGGATGCTGGTAAGATTGCTGGTCTTGAAGTAAAACGAATTATTAACGAACCAACTGCAGCCGCACTTGCTTATGGCTTAGATGGTAAAAAAGACGAAAAAATTGCTGTTTTCGACCTTGGTGGTGGAACATTCGATGTTTCAGTTCTTGATATTGCTGATGGTGTGTTTGAAGTTCTTTCGACAAACGGTGATACACACCTCGGTGGTGAAGACTTCGACAACCGAATTGTGAACCACTTCTTGGATGAATTTAAGAAAGAAGAAGGAATCGATCTTAAAAATGACTCTGCTGCGATGCAACGCTTGAAGGACGAAGCCGAAAAAGCTAAAAAAGAGCTTTCTTCAACAACATCCTACGAAGTGAACTTGCCATTCTTGACGGCTGACGAAGATGGTCCAAAACACTTTGAATATACTCTAACTCGAGCAAAACTTGAAGAATTAGTTGCTGATCTGATTGAGCGATTGGCTGAGCCTGTTGAAAAAGCTCTAAAAGATGCAGATCTAAAAGCTAGCAATATTGCTGAAGTTGTGATGGTTGGTGGTATGACCCGAATGCCAGCTGTAGTTGAAAAAGTTGAAAAAATCTTTGGTAAAAAACCAACTCAAGGTGTAAACCCTGATGAAGTTGTGGCTGTTGGTGCTGCAATTCAAGGTGGCGTTTTGGCTGGAGATGTTAAAGATGTGCTTCTTCTTGACGTTACACCTTTGACTCTTGGAATCGAAACTGCTGGTGGTGTTCGAACGCCAATGATTGATCGAAACACAACTGTGCCAACTTCGAAATCGCAAGTTTTCTCAACTTATGCTGATAATCAGCCACAAGTTGAAATTCATGTGCTTCAAGGTGAACGTGAAATGGCTGCCGACAACAAATCTCTTGGAATGTTTGTGCTTTCCGGAATTGCGCCAGCGCCACGTGGAGTGCCACAAATTGAAGTTACTTTCAATATCGATGCAAACGGAATCCTAACAGTTACTGCTAAAGATAAAGGAACTGGTAAAGAGAATAATATCACAATTCAAAACTCAGGAAATATGAGCAAAGAAGATATTGAAAAAGCTCAAAAAGAGGCGGAACTTCACGCAGATGAAGACAAGAAAAAGCGCGAAATAATTGATGCGAAAAACCAACTCGAAAACGCTATTTATCAAGCTGAAAAAATGCCAAGCGAATTCAAAGACAAAATTTCGAAAGAAGATGAAGAAGCAATTTCGAAAGCGGTTGAAGAAGCTAAAAAACACCAAAATGCTGAAGATAAAGATGAGCTTGAGAAAGCTTCGAAAGATCTTCAAGATGCAATTATGCCAATTGGTGCTAAATTATATCAAGCACAAAGTGCAGATAATGCAAGTGAAGCTGGCGATAAAGCTAAAACTTCTCACAAAAAAGATAATGACGAGCCAGTTGAAGGCGAAGTTATTGATAAGAAATAATTCGAAAATCCACCTTTCGAAAAGTAAAAATGCTCAGGTTGAACTGGGCATTTTTGCGTATTGATTTTTTAATTTTATCTAGTATAATTAATTTGTGCTCACCCGATGCTCGCACTTTTAGAAAGAGGTATTCTATGGCAAAAAAGATATTTATGATATTTATTTCTGGAGTGGTTATTTTACTTTTGTTTTTTACTATACTACTAAAGCTTATATTCGTGATATTATTTTCCATCTTAATGATAGCTTGGCTGGTAATACATTTTTTCATTGGTTGAATCTTTTTGATATAGCCCCTTATTATAATATCCCTCAGCAATGGAGGGGGTTTCGACAAGGAGACGAAGGGCTAAATAGCTTTTATAAGGGTGAGCTATTTAATTGAGGATATTTATATGAAGTTTATTGATAAAAATGACAAAAAACTCATTACTATTATTTTGACAGTAATTATATTTGGATGGTTAGCTTATTTAACTTTTGAAATTAATCGAATTGACAATAATTTAAACGGCTATATTGAGAGTGTAATTAAAGAAAATTCGAAGAAAAAATCGGAATAATTTTTGATGAAAAGCTGGTTTGGTGATATAATATAGGGTATGGAAAATTTCAATCCGAATAATCGAAATGAAAATAAAGAAACTGGCTGGGAAATTACAGCGGAAGACCAACGAGCAGCGATTGAGGCACAAATTCAAATGCTTGAAGCACAGAGGCTAGATCTTGAAAAACAAATGCGCGAGGAACTTCAATATATGCGCGATGCTAATAGGGATGAAATGGATAATCAAGACATTTATGAATCGATGAGTGGTATTTTTGAAGATAAAATGCGTGCGTACGATTCGAAATTTTATGAAATTGACGTTCAGATTCATGGGCTGGAATTTAAGCTAAAAAATATTGAAAATAATAATTAGCACTCTTGCACTTCAAGTGCTAATTTGCTATAATATAATATATGAGCAAAACAGATTATTATGATATTTTAGGTGTAAAAAAAGACGCCAGTGCTGATGAAATTAAAAAGGCTTTTCGAAAAAAAGCAGTTGAGCTTCATCCAGATAAAGGTGGTGATGAGAAAGCTTTTAAAGAAGTAAATGAAGCTTATGAAGTTTTAAAAGATAAAGAAAAGCGACAGCGCTATGATCAGTTTGGCCATGCGGGTGTCGGTGGAAATTCTGGCGGGTTCTCAGGAGGAAATCCTTTCGAAGGTTTTGGTGGATTTTCTGGGCAGAATGTTAATTTTGATTTTGGCGGCGGATTTGGAGATATTTTTGATGGAATTTTTGGTGGTGGATTTTCGCAAAATCGAGGGTCTCAAGCTAAAAAAGGTCGCGATATTGAGGTTGAACTAATTTTGAATTTTAAAGAGGCGATTTTTGGTACAGAAACTGAAATCTCGTTAAATTTAGATGATGAATGTGAACATTGTGAGGGTTCTGGTGCTGAACCTGGTCACGGAATGCAAAAATGTCCAGACTGTAATGGGAGTGGCCAGCAAACTAGAACAACTCAAACGCTTTTTGGTCCAATTCAACAAACAATAGTTTGTCCTACTTGTGATGGTCGAGGTGAGATTCCGAAGCAAAATTGTTCCGTTTGCAACGGTAACGGTATTTCGCGCAAAAAGCAATCGATTAAACTTAAAATTCCTGCTGGAATCGATGATGGTGCGACAATTCGGCTTTCTGGCCACGGTGAAGCAATTAAAGGTGGTGAAAAGGGTGATTTGTATGTAAATATTCGAGTTAAAGCTGATAAAAAATTCACCCGTGAAGGCGATTTAATTCTAAGTGAAGAGAAAATTTCGATGATTGATGCGGCACTTGGTGCGGAAATTGAAGTTGAAACTATCGATGGACCACTCACGATGAAAGTTCCTGCCGGCACCCAGAGTCATACAGATTTTAAGCTTTCTGGTCATGGAGTCCCGCATCTTCGAACTGAACGACGCGGCGCACAAATTGTAACGATTATTGTTGAGACTCCAACACGACTTTCGAAAAAGCAAAAAGAGATTTTAATGGATTTTAAGAAAGTTAAAAAGTCCTTATTTTAGGGAATTGATTAGTCGAGCTTTTTGACAGCTCGGCTAATTAAAAAATTTAATTATATTTTATTGGTGTACTAATTTTAATATTTTAAAAATTCTTAAAGCTTATGCTATAATATCATTATGTCGACAATCATTTTTATTGTAATTCTTTCGGTTTTTCTAATACTATCTCGGCGTAAAATGGGCTATTTTAATCTCATTATTCTCTCGGGGCTTGTTTTGAATGAATATTGGAATAAGTATATCACTAGTTTTTTGATAACCTCAAACTTAGCGATCCCGGAATCAACTTTGAGTGGAATTATTGGATTATTTTTAACTTTAGCACCAGCTTTGATGATTTTAGCAAAAAACCCAAAACAAGAAAAGTGGCTTTTTGGTGTATTCTCTTCAGTATTCTCTGCAATTTTTACATATTTAGCAGCACTCACGTATTTCGAAAAGGTATTTTTGCCTGATATGCTTTCGAAAAGTCTTTCGCAGCCACTTGAAAAATATGCAAGTTATATTATTTTGATAGGATTTATTTTATCGATTTTAAGTATTTCTTCATTTAAATTCAACAAAATTGAGAAAAATCCTTGACTTTTTAAAAGAATTAATATATACTTAGTATGTATTCAGCAAGTGGGTCTGTAGCTCAGCTGGTTAGAGCACCTGCCTTTTAAGCAGGGTGTCATGGGTTCAAGCCCCATCAGACCCTCCAATATATTAGAAAATTCACCAAAAGGTGTTTTTTTTATTACTAAAATATGGTAAAATAATATACGTGAAGGAACAGTTGACAGAATTTATAAATCGGTGGTTTTTAAATAGTTTTTTGCTTTGGATTTTGATTTCTATTTTTGGAAGTGTTAGCAACCATAGCGCAGGAACTTTCTTTCTTGCTGGTTTGATTTTTTCAATTGTAAACAGTACGCTCAAAACTATTCTTACAATTTTATCGCTTCCAATGATTATTTTAACTTTTGGTTTTTTCACACTGATAGTTAATGGTATGATTGTGTGGATTTCGATACTTATAGCACCAAATATCTCAATCGGATTTTGGAGTTCTGTGGTTGTAGGTGCAGCTATGAGTTTATTAAATTATAGTTTGAGTCAATTTTTAAGAATTGAAGATGAAAAGGAGATTTTATAATGAATATTGATGTTATTTTACAGTTTTCAACTGTCATTTCTGGTATACTGATGATGATATTAATACTTCTGCAACAACGAGGCGCAACTTTAGGTGCAGGGTTTGGCGCTTCTGGTGAGCTTTATACCGAACGACGCGGTGTTGAAAAGAGCATTTTTCGAGCAACGGTTTTTTTTGCGTTCGTTTTTGTTGCATCGATTCTTATAACTTTACTTTTACCTAAATAAATAAAAGGAGTTTGAGTGGACTTTAAAAATAACCCTAAAAAGGTTAAGAGAGTTTCTGTTATTCCACGAAATAATAAGGCTCATATTTCAAAAAACAAAACAATTCAGGCATTTCAAGGTAATAAAATATCTTTATCTAAAAAAGTTGATATAGCTGAGAAGGTAATTATTTCGCATACGAAAGAAATGTTTTTTGATCGTTTCGAGAATCTAGCAAATATTAGAAAGATAGTTGTTGCTTGGGTCTGTGTTGTAGCAGTTCTAATTTTTTCGGTTGGTATTTTTCGCGAAATGGGCGCTGAAAATTATAGCGAGAGTATTTTTTATAGAGGGGGAACTTATTCAGAGGGAATTTTAGGGGAGGTTAAGACTTTAAACCCTCTTTTTGCTTCAAATGATGTTGAAAAATCTTTTGAGTATCTTGCTTTTTCTCGGCTTTACGATATTGATGAAACGGGGAGTTTAAAGGGTGATTTAGCTGAAAGTGTTTCAACATCTGATAATTATCGAAATTTTAAAGTTAAAATGCGAAAAAACGCTGTTTGGTCTGATGGCCAAAGAATAACAGCTAATGATGTAATTTTTACTACAAAATTATTGAAGGAGCAATCTATCAACCCTTCTGGTTTTAAAGCTTGGAAGAATGTTGAACTCTCTAAAGATAGTGATTATGAGTTTAGTGTTAAAGTTCCATCAAATTCGTCATCTATTTTGTATAGTTTTAATTTTTCAATATTGCCAGAGCATATTTTAAAAGATACTCAAATAGATAAGATTCGTGAGAGTGTTTTTTCTAAAGCTCCAATAACTTCAGGTGCGTTTAATTTTAAATCCACTAAGAATGGTGAGGATAGGACTATTATTTCTTTAGTTAAGAATAAGAGATATTATAAGGGGGAGGCTTATATTGATAATTTTGATATTATTGCCTTTAAAGATGAGTCTAAGCTTAAGAGTGCTCTAATTTACGGTGAGATTGTAGCTTCACCGAATCTTAAAATTAGTGAATTTTCAGAATACGAGCGAGCTAAATTAAGCTCTCGAGAAACTAATGTTAATCGCGGAATATATGCCTTTTTGAATAACTCGGACTCAATTCTGAAAGATTCAAAAGTTCGAAAAGCTGTTCAGGTCGGGATTGATACTTCAAAAGTCAGAAAAGAGATGGAGTTTATTGATAAGCTTGATTTTCCAGTATTGAACCAGTTTGTAGATGTTAAAGATTTAAATATTCCTCAATATAACTTAAATCAGGCACAGGAAATATTAAATGAGGCTGGTTGGAAAAAGAATCATGAGGGGATTCTGGAAAAAGATGGCAAGAAGGCTGTTTTAAATATTGCAACAACAAGTATTCATAACTACAAAAAAGCCGCCGAAGAGATCCAAAATCAGCTCAAAAAACTTGGTTTTGATGTAAAATTAACAATTATTAATAAAGATGATAAAACGGGAGCTTTTATTCAGTCAATACTTCAACCAAGAAATTACAGTATTTTGGTTTATGAAGTTGACCTTGGTGCCGATCCTGATATATATGCGTTTTGGCACTCTTCTCAAATTGGGCAAAAGGGGTTGAATTTTTCAAATTATAGCGACGTTGTTGCTGATGATCTTCTATTAAATTCAAGAACTGCCCAGAATTTGAATGATAAAAGAGCTCAACTAACTAAGTTCACTCAACGCTGGTTGGCTAATTCTGTTGCAATTGGGCTTGGCCAACCTAAAATAAGTTATGTTTTTCGAAAGTCAGTTCGTCCATACTCGGCAAATAATACGTTTGTAACAGAAGTCAATAGGTATGCTGATGTAATCTATTGGTCGGCTTCAAAATCAAATCTTTACAAAACGCCGTAGTTTTGATATAATTAAAATGGTCTTGCGCGCGTGGCGGAATTGGTAGACGCGCTAGCTTGAGGGGCTAGTGAGCTTCGGCTCGTGGAAGTTCAAGTCTTCTCGTGCGCACCATGCCAGACTTTTTGAAAAATATTCGCGCTCCAGCGAGTTTTTTTATTACCAAGCAAAGCTCGGAGTAAAGGCGAAAATTTAACCTAGCTTATACTACTTTAGTATATTTTATGATATTATATAAAGTGAGAGGAAAAATAATGATTAGAAACGAAGATTTTACAATAAATTATTTAGACAAAATTATTTTTGCGTCCGAGAGACATACTATTGATGAATGGCTGGGTGCATTTAAAAAACTTTCAAAAATCATGAATGAGCTTAATCTTGATCCCGATCTTTACATGCATAGTATGGGTGTAGAAAGCTTAAAAAATAATTTTATAAAAAATGAATCTCTAATCATCAATGAAGTAACGCGTTTAAATTTTTGCGCAAAAAGAGTTCTTGATTTGTCTATTGAAATTGTTCAAATATCTTCCAGAAATGAATTCAAATACGATGATGTTTCGGGATTGATAAGGGAGGCATGGCATGAATTAATTTCGCTCTTTGACTATTCTTCAGATTTATATTTGAATATTTACTCATTTTGTTTGTTTAATAATCTCGCTTTAACCTTAGAGAAATCTGTGAAAATAGTTGCCAATAAGCTTTCAGGTAATTCATCAATAGTTTAGGGCGACGTCAGAAAAAAGTTGAGAATATTCTGAAAAATCTTGATTTTTAGCACCAGTTTGATATTTAAGCGGTTTTACCGCTTTTTTATTTTTATTAAAAATAAACCCGCTTCTGCGGGAATATTTTATTTTATTTTATTTTATTTCGAATCCAGCCATCAAGGGATCCGGCGCTCATAGCTAGAATTAGTCGATTCTTATCTTTAAGCTCATTGATTTTTTCTAATAGTTGTGAATCATTTTTTGTAAGATCCATAACGATTGTTTTTTCGGATACTTTTCTAGATAAAAATTCAGGTGAGAGAATTTCAAAATCAGGATTTTCACGGCTTAAATATGTTGGCAGCCAAATGATTTCATCTGCGTACTTGAAAACTTCTGGCGTATATTCATCTTGCACCTCAACTTGGCGAACATTTTGATGGGGTTGATAAATTAGAGAAATTCCAGAAAAACCGTTATTTTTTGCTACCTCGTTTGCTAATTGAAGCGTTGCTTGAATTTCTTTTGGGTGATGTCCGTAATCTGAATAAATATTTTCGGTTATTTTTTCGAAACGGCGATTTGTTCCTGGAAAGTTATTCAACGCGGCTATAGTTTTTTCATAAAAATCTTCTGGAGCCTGTAGATTTTGAGCTTCGACAAGATAATCAATAGCTTCTAAGACGAGACTTGCATTTTTACGATTGTGAAGACCAGGGATTTTCAATTCCTCTTCAGGTTTAGATAAAATTACCTTATTGTTGAACTTTTCGAAAATTTCTGGATGTTGGTCTTTCCAAGAAATGATAAAATTGCTCTTAGCACCAAATTCTGTAAAAGCATCAAAATAATCTTGCTCAGTTTTATAGATATCGGTATGATCATGATCGATTGATGTTATCAAACTAACTGCCGGTGTAAAATGAAGAAAATTTCGATCAAATTCATCTGCTTCGTAAATAAAGTATTCACTCTTGGGGTCAAAAAAGCCACTTTCACCAAAAGAAATAGTTGTACCAATCGACCAACTAATAGGAACATTTAACTGTTTAAAGGCCCAAATTGCCATTCCTGTTGTGGTAGTTTTTCCATGAGTTCCTGAAATTGCAATAAGCTTAAGGTTTTTGGAAGCTATAATTTCATTTAAAAGCTCATCACGTTTGCTAATTTTTATTCCTAATTTCTTTGCCATTAAAAGTTCGGGATGATTTTTAGGTAGGGCTGCAGTATAAACAAACCAATCGATACCGTTTTCAATGAATTTTTGCTTTAAAAAATCTCCATCTTGTTTGCCGATTTCAATTTCGATATCTTTTTTTGAAAGCTCCTCAATCATTAAACTTGAATTTTGGTCGCTACCAAAAACACCGTAGCTAGCGCTGTGGGCGATACTTGCAAGAGCGCCAATTCCAACGCCGCCAATTCCAGAAAAATAAATATTCATTCTTTAATTTTATCACTTATTAATTTAAAAATAAAGCTTTTAAACCTTTTTAAGGCTATTAAAATATGATAAAATATAAATACTTATGTTTAAAAAAATATTAAAACCTTTTTTAAAAATTCGAAATTATTGGCAATATATTTCTTTTGATGAAATGGCTGTTTTGTATGTTTCGAAAAATATGCGAGTTTTCGCAACAAAATTAACAAGTACTTTTAGTCTAATTTATATCTATAAGTTCACGCATTCAATCTGGATTGTTCCTATTTGTATTTTAATTTATTACATTGCAAAATTTGTAGGCTCGATAGTCGCTCTTTTCTATATTTCAAAAAATGGCCCAAAGCATGGAATGCTACTTGCAAATATTTTGTTTATTCCAGCTTTAGTTTTAATGGCTTCAATGGGAATTTTTGGTAAGGAAATGGGTTTGGTCGTAGCCCTTATTAGTGCAGTTTTTAAAGGAATATCGACTTCGGTCGAAAATATCTCGTATAATGTTAGTTTTTCGAAAGCTAAAACTGCCAAAAAAGTTGGAAAACAGCTTGGAATTTCCTATATTTTAGAACATGTTTCGAGTAGTATAACTCCTGCAGTTGGTGGATTTCTTGCGATATTTTTTGGAGTTGAGAAGCTTTTTGTGGTGTCTTCGGTGATTTTAGTTTTGACAACAATTCCACTTTTAACAACAAAAGAGCGAGTGAAGCCTGTTCGAAAAATAAGTTTTCGAGGTTTTCCATGGCGAAATTATAAGCATCTTTTGGTTATTTGTTATAGTTGTGGAATGGCTTGGAACTCTTTGTATATCTGGAGCTTTTTTGCGCCAGTCTTTTTGCTGAAAGGTATTAATGCTTATGGTTCAGCTGGAGTTTTGTCTTCAATTTCTTCAATTGCAGCTTTGGTTTCAGCTTTTATTTACGGTAAAGTGATTGACAAAAATAAAGAACGAGGACTTTTAAAGATCGGGGCTGTTTTTATGGGGCTAGTTTTTTCGCTTAGAATTTTTATTTCATCGAATCCGCTTTTACTTGGAATTCTAGAAATTATTGCCGCAATGGCGATGAATGGCTTTAATATGGCAAATTTCAAAGGTTTGTATGGTGAAGCTGATGAATCCGGAATGCGCATGCAATATTTGTTTTTGTATGAAATCGGAATGAATACCGTTTCGGTTATTGCTATTTCTTTATTTGTGATTTTATTTTTTGTACTTCAAGGAGTAGATCCATCAGGTGAATTATCGATGAGAATTATGATTTTGATTTCAAGTTTGTCAATTTTGCCAATGGTTTTTACAAACTATCGTATTTATCGAAATAAAAAACGTCAATTCCAAGAATGATGAAACCTAAAGCTCATATTCACCGATTTTATCTTAATTTTGTATTTTTTGGTGGAATTATTTTTGGCACTATTTTTTCAGTTTTTTCGAAAAATACAAGTCTTAAATCAATTGTTTGGCTAATTTTAGCAATAATTTTATTCTTATTCTCTTGGATTTTTGCTCGGAAGTTTTGTCTAATTTTAGCCTTAATTGCTGGAATTTTGCTTTCTTTGTGGCGAGGATCAGTTTATAATTTCGAAAATTTAAAAATTGCACAAAATATTAAAAAAGATGTAATTGTTCGAGCTGTTGTTCTTGAAGATCCAGATCTTAAGGAAGATGGAAGCTTAAAAATTCGTGCAAAAGTTATAGGAATTTCGAATGAACAATTTAATGGAAAGTCTTTTATTAGTTTAAAAACAAATCAAAAAATTCGTAGGAGCGATGAGATTTTAGTAGAAGGGAAAATTTCTGAAGGTTTTGGTGATTTTGCGATTTCAATTCATCGAGGAAGACTTATAAAGATTAGCCCAAAGAGTGATTTTATCCGCGATATGCGAGATTCTTTCGCTGAAGGAGTTCGAAAATTTATTCCTTCACCAGAGGCTGATTTAGGGCTCGGTTATCTTTTAGGCCAGAAAAATTCTTTGCCAGAGGAGATTTCTAAAGCCTTAACGATCACAGCTTTGACGCATATTGTGGTTGCTAGTGGATATAATTTAACTGTTTTAGTGATGGCGGCCCAGCGAGTCTTTAATAAAATTTCAAGAAAGATAGCTTTATTTGTAGCGATTTTATTAGTTTTAGGGTTTGTTTTTGTGGTTGGATTTACGCCGTCGATGATTCGTGCAGGGATTGTGGCAATTTTTGGTTTAATTTTATGGTATTTCGGCAGAAAAACCCAAGCGTATTTTCTTCTAACTTTTGTAGCGGCAATAACTTTAATTTTCGAACCTTCGAACTTGCTTAATCTAGGCTGGCAATTATCGTTTGCTTCATTTTTTGGTGTTTTGATTCTTTCGCCACTATTACAAAAAATCTTTTTCGAAAAGCCAGAAAAACTAAATTCTGCTCTAAAACTATTTTTCGAAACTTTTAGTGCTCAAATCGTAACACTTCCGCTGATAATTTTTACTTTTGGCACAGTAAGCGTAATATCAATATTTGCGAATATGCTAATTTTGCCGTTTGTACCAAGCGCAATGCTTGCAACTTTTTTAACGGGAGTTTTTGCAATATTTTCACCAATTGCTCATTTTTTTGGCTTTATCGCAGAATTAATTTTAAAATATTCAATTTTTATAATTGGTGAATTTTCAAAAATCAAAGGAGCACAGTTGGAAATCAGCTTTGGCTTTAGTGAAATGCTAATTTGCTATTTTTGCTTAATTTTGGCAGTTATTTTGATTAATTTTAAGCTTCGAAAGGACAAAATGCTCAATATTTTGAATGAATCCTGAAGCGTGGTATAATTATATTATTATGAATTTCGAAAAAGAAATAAAATCGACAGATGAAATGATTGCTTTCGGTGAAGAGATCGGCCGGCAAATTTCTGAAGGAATGGTTCTGGAACTTGTTGGTGATGTTGGTGCTGGGAAAACTACTTTTACAAAAGGTTTGGCAAAAGGTCTGGGTATTTCTGAGACGGTTCAAAGCCCGACTTTTACAATATCACGAGTTTATGAAGGAGAGAAACTAACACTTTCACATTATGATTTTTATAGATTGAACGATTATGGAATTATGGAAATGGAGCTTGCTGAAAATTTAAATAATCCAAAAAATGTAACGGTGATTGAATGGGCTGGTGATCTAGCTGACAATTTACCAAAAAAACATTTGAAGCTGGTTTTTGAAAGTTCAAGTGAAAAACAAAGAAAAGTTAAAGTGAGAGAGGTATAATGATTTTATTTATAGATACATCAACAGAGAAATGTAAAATTTGGCTTGATGAAAACTTTTTCGAAAAAGAACTGGGACGAAATATGGCGCGAGATATTTTGGCTTTTTTAGAGGAATGTTTGAATTCTATTGGTAAAAAATATGAAGATTTTACTGGAATTGGTTTTTTTGCGGGGCCAGGGAGTTTTACGGGATTAAGAATCGGAGCTTCAATTGCAAACACTTTAGCTGATGGCTTGGAAATTTCAATTGTCGCAGTGGAAAGTGATGAAAATTGGCGAGAAATTGCTTTCGAAAGCTTGAAAAATGGTAAACATGATAAAATTGCGCTACCTTTTTACGGTAGAGATGCAAACATAACAAAACCGAGGAAATAATGAAAAATAGAATTTTGATAATTATTGGAAAAATTATTCAGGCGATTTCAAGATTGAAAGGTGGCGGTTCGGCATTACCTGGGCTTGTTATGGAAAAAATTAATCCGAATTTTATTTCGAGCATGTTGAAGGGCTTAAAATACGGTGTTGTAGTAATTAGCGGCACGAATGGAAAAACTACAACTACAAAAATGGTTGTTGAACTACTCGAAAGTCAAGGACTAAATGTATTTTCAAATAAAACTGGTTCAAACTTTGTCCGTGGTGTGGGCGCGGCAATTCTTTCTGAAGCTAATTGGAACGGCAAGCTTGATGCAGATATTGCTGTTTTGGAGCTTGATGAAGCCCATGCGACTCATTTCGTAAAGTTAATCCAACCACGATATTCACTTCTTCTAAATGTAATGCGTGATCAGCTCGACCGCTTTGGCGAGATTGATTATACTGCAGAATTATTGTATAAAATTGGTAAAAATACTTCTGGCTCAGTCGTTTTAAATGCTAACGATAGTTTTTTGGGCAAAAAGGAATTTTCGAAAGATTTTTCAAAAGTTGTTAAGTTTGGATTTAACCATAAATTGGCAGATTTTTTCCCAAATGATGATGAGATCTATCTAAAAAATTCTAAAAAATCACTTCGAAAAATTTCAGCAAATGTTTTGCTTGAGGATTTTTCGAATAATATTGCAAAAATTTCTTGGGATGGAAAAACTGATGAGTTTAAACTCAAAATTGGTGGGATTCATAATATTCTAAATTTAACTGCTGCGATCGCTTTGATTGAAGAAATTCTGAATGCTGAAAAACTTAAAATCAATCGACAAAAAATAATTTGCGCGGCAGAGAAAATTCAGCCGGCTTTTGGTAGAGGTGAGAAAATAAAAATTAATGGTAAAGAAATTGAGATTATATTAGTTAAAAATCCGGCTGGTTTTCAAATAAATTTGCAAAATTTTAAACCTGAAGATTTCGAAACAATGATTGCTATTAATGATAATTATGCCGATGGCCGCGATATGAGCTGGCTTTGGGATGTGGATTTTTCAGTCTTAAAACACGCTGGCGTCCAAGCAATTTCAGGTAGCCGAGCTTATGATATGGCGCTTCGACTTTTTCATGATGATGTTGAGTTTGAAGAAGATAATATAAATTGCAATATTGCTGAATCCGTTGTTGACTTTATGGAAAAAGGCGAAAAAGATAAACGAATTTATGCAACTTACACTGCAATGCTTGAAATTCGAAAAGAACTTTCGAAAATTTCAGAAGTGGAGAAGATTTTATGAATTTAAAAATTTTATGGCTTTATGCTAAAAATATGAATATTTATGGTGATTATGGCAATATTTTAGCATTGAAAAAACAGATGGAGCTTCGTGGAATAAAATACGAAATTGTTGAATATAATCCTGGAGATGATTTTCCTGAGGATGCTGATATTATTATTGGCGGGGGCGGTCAGGATTCAGGCCAAAGTCAAATTCAAGATGATTTGCTAAAAATTGCACCAAAATTACGAAAACTTGCCAAAGAAGGTGTGCCAATGTTGATGATTTGTGGATTGTACCAGCTTTTCGGTGATTATTTTGAAACTGTAGATGGTAAAAAAATTAAAGGAATTTGCTTGTTTAAGGAAGTCAAAACGGTTGGCGGTGAGCAGAGAATGATTGGCAATATTGTTGAAGAGTCTGAGCGATTTGGTGAGATTATTGGTTATGAAAACCATAGTGGAAAAACTTACCTTTCAAAAGAAAATGAGCCTTTAGCGCGGGTTAAAAGCGGTGTGGGAAATACACCGGAAAGCGCTTTTGAGGGCGTAATTTATAAAAATGTGATTGGAACATATCTTCACGGATCGATTTTACCAAAAAATCCAAAAATATCTTTATTTTTGATTGAGGAAGCTTTAAAGAATAAAGATTATGAAATGCCTAAAGTTCTTTATAGGAATATTCGAAAAGCAAATTTACTAGATCAAATTACTGAAAATGCCCGAGAAATTGCCAAAAAATGTCCAAGATAACGCTTGATTTTTAAAATAGAATTTGGTAAAATGGTTGGGTATTGGGATGTCGCCAAGTGGTAAGGCACCAGGTTTTGGTCCTGGCATTCGGGGGTTCGAATCCCTCCATCCCAGCCAAGATAAAATGTTTATTTTAAACGCTTTATCTTGGCTTTTTATTTTTAATAACGTATTGACGTAAATTTATTTTTTACAAGATATGTCTCTTATTTATAATTTTTAATAAATATTAAGGAGTATATTTTTTAAGATTGAGATAAGATAAAAAAATCACTAATCTTTCGAAAAGTGATTTTAAATAATTTCTTTTTGGTGATCTTACCGGGAATCGAACCCGGATTGCCAGGATGAAAACCTGGTGTCCTAACCGTTAGACGATAAGACCATTGAGCTGAGCTTTGGGGTGATAAAGCAACAACTCAACACTATTATAACAAACCTTAAAAAATAATGCAACCCCTTTTTTAATAAAAATAAAAGTGTTATAATAGAAAAGTATGGAAAATAATGTTTACAAACGAACAAAGATTTTGGCTACGATCGGCCCAGCAAGCGACAGCCCTGAAATGATCGAAAAACTTATTAACGCAGGAATTAATGGTGCGCGATTGAACTTTTCACATGGTTCATATGAAGAACACGCTGCAAAAATTAAAGCAGTTCGCGAAATTAGCGAAAAGCTTGGTCGTGAAGTTGCTATTTTGCAAGATTTACAAGGCCCAAAGATTCGTCTTGGAGATATCGTAGATAATCGTTTCGATGTTGTTGAAGGTGATGAATTGGTTCTTGACTATGCGATTCAACAGCACGATGGATCAGCTAATTTACCAGTTCAATATAACTTAGCTGAAAAAGTTAAGATTGGTGAACCTGTTTATATCTTTGACGGCAAGGTTCGAACAGAAGTTATTGATATTCCTTCAAGCACTGCAATCAAGTTGCGAGTTTTGAATAAAGGAACTTTGATGAGTCGAAAAGGCCTAAACCTACCAGATACAGATTTTGGTGGCGATGTTATTACTGAAAAGGATATGCGAGACCTTGAATTTGGTGCAACTCAAGATATTGATTATGTAGCAATGAGCTTTGTGCAAACTGCCGAAGATATTGAAAATGTTCGCCAACTTCTTGCTAGTCATAATAGTGAAGCTCAAGTTATCGCAAAAATCGAAACTAAAAAAGCTGTTTCGGATGAAGAACTTGAAAAGATCGTGCTTGCCGCCGATGGTGTGATGATTGCTCGCGGTGATATGGCTTACGAAGTTGCCCCAGAAGTTGTGCCAATCATTCAACGAAAAGCTGTAGCGCTTTGTCGTAAGCATGGTAAGATTTCAATTGTCGCAACTCAAACTATGGGTTCAATGGTTGATAATCCACAACCTTCACGCGCTGAAGTATCAGATGTTGCCAATGCGGTAATTCAGGGTGCTGATGTGGTGATGCTTTCAGATGAATCTGCAACTGGTAAATATCCGGAAGAAACTGTAAAAGCAATGCGTGATGTGATTATGTATACTCAAGAACATGCAGCAGTTTCTCCTATTGATGATATTGTTGAACGTGGAAATGATGAAGCTTTAAATGCTATCTCACTTGCTGCTGTTGAACTTGCTGAACAGATTGATGCTGATGCTTTGATCGTTGAAACTAAATCTGGCCAAACTGCTGCAACTGTTGCCGCAAATCGCCCAGCACTTCCAATTTATGCCGTAACAAGTTCGAGCCGTGTTGCTCAACAATTAGGCTTAAACTATGCAACTAGAAGTTTCATTCGTCCAGACGGTGAGTTTGCTGGTCTTGAATTGGCAAAAGAACTTAAAGCTAATGGAACATTTGGTTCAAAAGAAAATATTACGGTTGTTATTGTCTCTGGACGCCAACCTGGTTTAGTTGGTGGAACAGACACTATCCGTGTTCGAACAGTTTAATATAAGACATACATCTTAATAGGAATCGTTCAAAATATAAAAATAGCCCTTCAATTCGAAAGGCTATTTTTTAATTATTCTGAAATTATTGTTCCAAGATTTTTAGCAATTGCGTCTTGAGCATTTTCCAAACTTGTAATTATAGATTTTTTACCAGTTTTTGCAAATTTTAGAGATGCTTGGATTTTTGGTAACATAGATCCGGCTCCAAACTGGCCTTCGTTGATGTATTTTTCTGCTTCACTTGGAGAAATCATATTCAAAGATTGTTGATTTTCTTTTCCAAAATTAATCATTGCATTATCTACCGCTGTTAAAATTAAGAGAATGTCGGCGTTAATTTTTTCTGCTAATAATTCAGCAGCAAAGTCTTTATCAATCACAGCATCAACTCCTTCAAAAGACCCGTTACCAGTTGAAACAACTGGGATTCCACCGCCACCGGCAGCTACTACAATTGCTCCAGTTTTCATTAAATCGGTAATTGCTTCACTCTCGAGAATATGAATTGGTTTAGGTGACGGAACAACCCTTCGCCATCCACGCCCAGAATCTTCTTTCACAATATAACCTTTTTCATGTGCTACTTTTTGAGCTTCTTCTTCTGAATAAAATGGTCCAATAGGTTTCGTTGGATTTTGAAAGGCTTGGTCTTCTTTCGAAACTTCAACTTGTGTAATAACTGTCGCAGCATTTTTTGAAATTCCATTTTTCGAAAGTTCTTCTTGAAGTGCTTTCTGGATCCAGTAGCCAATCATTCCTTGTGTCATTCCAACACTTACGTGAAGGGGCATTGCTGGGGTTGATGGCGAATTTCCAGCCTCTTCGTGGAGAACTAAATTACCAACTTGTGGGCCATTCCCGTGTACAATAACCAACTCATGACCATCTTTAATTAGGGGAATTAACTTTTGGACAGTTTCTTTAGCGACTTCTTCCTGGATTTGAGCAGTTAGCTCACCATTTTTTTGTAATGCGTTTCCGCCAAGGGCAACAACAATTTTTGACATATTTATTTTTTCCTTTTTATTTTTCAATACTTATTCTTGAATTATAGCATAAACTTTTATAAATGTCAATACTGTGTTGTAAATATAAAAAATGAGCATCTTATAAAGTATGCTCATTATATAATTTCTATGGTCGGGGTGAAAGGACTCGAACCTTCGACCTCACGGTCCCAAACCGCGCGCGCTAGCCAACTGCGCCACACCCCGAGATTCACTCGAAATATACAACCATTATAGCGTATATTCTTTGAAAAATCAAGAAGAAAATACTATTTTGAATATTTTTTTCGCCACTCGTCTATTTTAGCATGATGACCACTCAATAGAACTTCAGGAACCTCCATGCCTCTAAAATTTGCTGGGCGTGTAAATTGGGGAAATTCCAAATTGTCACCATCAGAATAGCTTTCTATTTCGGCTGATTTTTCACCGCCAAGAACACCGGGAATTAGCCGCACGATACTATCAATAACTATCATTGCTGGAATTTCGCCGCCAGTTAAAATAAACTTTCCTACGCTAATTTTTTCATCAACAATTTCGAAAATGCGGGAGTCAAAACCTTCATATCTACCACATAAAATAATTAAGTCTTCATGTGCGGCTGCTTTTTCTTGGGCTTTTTTTTGATTCCAGATATTTTCACTTGGTGTCATTGCAATAATTTTTGCATTTGGTGTTTTCTTTTTTGCGAACTCTATAGCTTCAAACAAAGGCTCAGGTTTTAAAAGCATGCCATCTCCACCACCATATGGAATATCATCAACTTGTTTTCGGGGCCCAATTCCAAAGTTTCGAAGATTGATGATTTCAAAAGAAACCACTCCTTGCTTTTGCGCTTTCCATATCATGGCGTTATTCAGGACTGGTTCAAACATTTCAGGGAAAAGAGTGATAATTTGAATTTTCATTACTATATTTTAGCATTTTTTTATTGTTTTTGCAAAAATGGGGAACTAAAAATCCAGCCACAGTATATCGGCTGGATTTTTAACAAGTATAAGCTCTCAAACTTTCCTCTAGTTTGCTCGCATAGAGCTTTGACTTTTTTGTTTCCACAGTTCTTTCGAAACTTGAAACTCCACTTGCAAGTTTCAAATTGAACTGTTTATATTATAACGCAATATCGTCTAGTTCTGCAAGCTCTTTTCTTGTCTGATCTGCGAAAGTGCTTTTGTTTTCCACAGCTTCATCTGTTGTGTTTTCCACAGCTTCATTCTTTTCTTCACTATCGCTGATTTTTAGGTTGTAGTGCGCATTATTTTTTAGAGCTAATGCGCGGAGAAGGGCTCTAAGGCTTTGTGCGGTTGCGCCTCGACGACCAATGATTCTACCAAGGTCCTCTTTATTCACGCTAAGGGTTAGTAAAACACCTTTTTCGTCGATTGTTCGTTCAACTTTAACGTCTTCAGGATTTTCAACTAAATTTTTAACGATATACTCAACAAACTGTTGGTCAATTGTCATTCTCAGATACTCCTTTTATTCAGTTTATGCTTTAATTGTATCATTTTTTTTGTGATTTTTCAACCACTCGATATAAATGAATATTGCTGTAAAAATAGTCATTAATATTATATAAAGTATGAATGCTCTTTCTGAAAGAACGCTAATTTCGATAAGTTTTCGAAATAGGATAGCGGTTGTAATAAATGCACCGATCGACCAAGTTAGCAGCAAAACTCGCCAAATATTAAGAGGTAAACAGGCTCGAATAACTGATAGCATTCCAATTGATCCGAGAAGATAGTAGGAAATGGTTGAGATTTCTTGTGCGATCCAACCATTTGCTGCACCCCAAATTCGTACGAAGATCACAGAAAATACAACCATTAAGGCGCTAGGTAAAGCCATTAAGAGTGATTTTTTAATAAAGTTCTTCTCAACAGGGCGAATATTTTTTTCGAAAGTTAATACGAAGGGCG
This sequence comes from uncultured Candidatus Saccharibacteria bacterium, assembly GCA_963517825.1. Taxonomy (GTDB): domain Bacteria; phylum Patescibacteriota; class Saccharimonadia; order Saccharimonadales; family Saccharimonadaceae; genus Nanogingivalis. The sequence continues at coordinate 80,499 of CAUQGB010000001.1, read as the reverse complement.
GGAAACCTTCAACAAATTGATCGATAAGTGTAACCTGAATAGGAATGAATGGAAAAACTAGAAGTAGGTTTTTATCGAAAAGAAGGGCGCTCAAAATACAAATTATCGCTAGAATAAATGAATAAATTGTTTTAATGAAGAAGATTGGTGTAATTCGGGCGATATTATTCACAACTCGACGCCCTTCAAAAAGAATTTCTGGTAAATCGTTAAAATCAGAATTTAGAAGAACTAGGTTAGCTATCTGGCGGGTTGCAGGGTCTCCTTCAGCCATTACAATCGAACAATCAGCCTCACGTAGGGCTAAAATATCATTCACACCATCACCGGTCATTGCGGTTGTGCGACCAGCTTTTTTGAGCGTTTGAATGATTAATTTCTTTTGGTGCGGTGAAACTCGACCGAAGATTGCGGTTTTTTCGGCAATTTTTTTAAGCTCAGCATCTTTAACTTTCGAGCAGTCAATGTAGCTTTCGAAATTTACAAAACCAGCTTTTTTGGCAATATTCGAAACAGTAATAGGGTTGTCACCAGATATAATTTTTAGATCAATTTTTTGTGAGCGGAGGTATTCTAGCGTTTCACGCGCCCCTTCACGGATAGGATCGGTGATTTCGATTAGGGCTAGTTTTGAGATTTTTTCAGGCATCTTGATGTTTTTATTATCAATTTCATCTTTCGAAAATGCCAAGGCTAAAATACGGGATCCTCTTTTTAGCGCTTCGTTCGCTTGCTTTAAAGTTTCGCCAAAAATCATTTCGGGCGCACCTAAAAATAATGTTCCAACACCTTCGATTTGCATTGACCCCCATTTTCGATCACTTGAAAAAGGAATAATATTCGTAGCATTAAGATCGGTTTTTGTTTTTGAAGAATATTTGCGAATTGCTTGAGCTGTCGGGTTACTATCTTCGCTAAACTTCATATAAGTCGCTAGAAAAGTGTTAACTTCTTCTTCTGAAAATTTTCGTGAAAGATTGTATAGATTTTCGACTTTCATTTTTCCTTCAGTAATTGTTCCGGTCTTATCTAGACAGAGTGTATCAACTCGAGCAAGTGTTTCAACGGAATACATTTCTTGAACAAGAACTTTTCGAAGCCCAAGTTTAATTACCGCAGTTAGTAATGAAGTGATTGTAAGGAGGGCGATTCCTTTCGGAAGCATGCCCAGGAGTGGTGTTGATGTATAAATTACAGCAAGATTAGTTGGGAGCATTTTTATCAGGAGCGCCTCAAAAAACAACGCAAGACCGAAGGGAATGATAATTTTACTAGTAAAACTAGCGATACGATCGAGAGAATTGAGAATTTTTGAGTTGATCGGTTTGTGCGTTTTGGCCTCAACCATAAGTTTTGAGGCGTAATTATCTGCTCCAACGTGTGAAACTTCTGCTAGGATATTACCACTTGCCAAAAAGCTACCTGATAGTAAAATTGCGCCTTTTTCTTTGAGAACAAGGTCACTTTCGCCGGTGAGCATTGCTTCATTGGCCTCACTAACACCTTTTAAGACTATCGCGTCTGATGGAACTTGCTCCCCAGCAGAAAGTTTAAGTATATCATTCATTACAATTTCTTCTGGCATAATTTTTTGCTCGCGAGAAGAACGGATTACAGTGATTTTTTCTTTGCTCAAAAGATTGAGTTTATCGATCATTTTTTTAGCGCGAATTTCTGTGGCAATTCCAGAGATTGCATTGAATATAATCACAACGAAGAAAATCAAATTACTCCAAGCGCCAACTAATGCTAAAAGTACTGCGATTGCAAAATTTAAAAAGTTAAAAAGTGTGAAAATATTTCTTTTAGTAATTTCCCAAAAACTGTTATTATTATCAATTTTAAAATCATTCACCAAGCCTTGTGAGATTCTTTTTCGAACTTCCGCGGCGGTTAATCCATTTAGTTTTTTACTGTCATCCATATATGTTCTATTATAACATATTTTATTTTTTTATAAAAAGTGTTAATATATACTATATGAATAAAGTTGCAGAAATAATTAACCAATTAATTGAAGAAAAATTTAATATTAAGACTGAGGTTTCTTTAACGCGGCCACGGCCAGAGTTTGGTGATTTTGCAACAAATATTGCAATGCAGCTTGCAGGAAAACTTTCGAAAAATCCACGCGAAATCGCTGAGGAATTAGCAAAGGAGCTTTCGAAAAATGAAATTTTTGAAAATGTTGAAATTGCTGGACCAGGTTTTTTGAATTTGCGAGTTTCGGCAAAAAAACTTGAAAAAATATTAAGTCAGGAATTTAGCGATAGATTTGGCTCAAATAATGAAGGTGAAGGAAAGCTTGCTCTAATTGATGGGCCAAGTCCAAATATGGCGAAGCCTTACAGTGTTGGGCATTTACGACCTGGAAACCAAGGTTGGGCGGCCAAAAAATTACTTGAATTTTCTGGATGGAAAGTTATTACGGATAACCATTTAGGTGATTATGGTACACCTTTTGGAATTTGGGTTGTTGGATTCGAAATGTTTTCAAATGAAGAAAGGCTGGCTAAGCGTGGAGTTTACGAGCTTGGTGATGTTTATATTAAAACTAAAGCCGCAATGAAAGAGCAAGGTGAAGGTGGCGAAATTGAGAAAAAGGCTGAAGAGTGGCTTTTGAAGCTTGAAAATGGTGATGAAGAGGCTTTAAATTATTCGAATAAATTTAAAGAAATTAGCCTTAAACATATTCATGATGTGATGGCACGATTAAAAATTTCAACAGATTATGAATATGGTGAAGCATTTTTTGCGCCAAAAGGTAAAGCAGCGGTTCAAAAATTAATTGAAAGCGGTGTTGCGGTTCAGAATGAAGACGGTTCGGTAATTGTTCCTCTGGAAGAATATGGTTTTGATGTACCGCTTTTAGTACAGAAGAGTAACGGTGCGGCACTTTATGCTACAAATGACCTTGCTACAATTTTATTCCGTGAAGAAGAATTCGCTCCTGATAAGGTTATTTATTCGGTTGGTGCTGAGCAGCAATTCTATTTTTCGCAAATTTTTGCAATGGCAAAAAAGCTTGGCATTAAAACTGATTTGTATCACCTTTGGTTCGGTGTGATTGACCAGCTCAATGAAGACGGAACGCGTGAAAAAATGTCTTCACGAAAAGGTGTAGTTTTGATGGAAGAGCTTCTCGATAAAGCCGAAGAACGTGCGCGTAAAATTGTGGCTGGGCGAGATGTTTCTGAAGAAGATGTTAAGAAAATTGCGCTCGGTGCGATTAAGTTCTCAGATTTTGCTGCAGATAGGCGAACGAATATTCTTTTTGACTGGGAAAATATTTTTGCATTAACTGGATTTTCTGGCCCATACGTTCAATATTCAGCTGTGCGCGTAAATAATATTTTACGAAAAGAACAGAATTTTGAAATAGTTGATTTTGGAAATTATAATTTCGAAGCTGAAAAGAATATAATTTTGCAATTATTGGCCTTTCCGGAAGTGGTTAAGATAGCTTCACGTGACTTAGAGCCGCACAAAATTTCAAAATACCTTTATGATCTAGCACGAGAAATGAATCGATATTACGAAAAAACACGTGTTTCTGATGCTCCGGAGATTGAAAAATCTGCACGATTAACTCTTCTTAAAAAAGTTTCGAAAACTTTCGAGAACGGCTTGGATTTATTGGGAATTGAAATTCCAGAAAAAATGTAAATTAGAATAATAAAACTCGAGTAAACAAATCTCGAGTTTTTTAAAAGTTAATTTCTTTAAGAATTTTATCGATTTTAAGGCGAGTTCGAAGATTTGAATTTTTATTTACGATGAAATAATCAGCAATCGCGATTGGACCGCCTTTTTCAAGAACTTCAATTTCATTAAAATCACGGTCGTTAATTTCGGCTAAAGTCATTGCTCGCTCGGGGCGAGAGGAGATTCGCTTGTGGCGAAGATTTTTTGGTGGAACTAATGCTATAACTTTTAGTTCAGTTGGAAAGTGTTTTTTGAGAATTTTATATTCAGTCCAAGTATAAAGACCGTCAGCAATAATACGTTTTTGGCCAGACTTAATGAGATTTTGAATTTGCTCAACAATTTTATTTACAATTATATCTTTGCCAAAATCTTCACGTAGTTTTGTGCGCATCATTTTTTCATTCGCTGGTGTGATTTCGAGATTTTCGTCTTTTAGCGCTTTCATTACAACTCCGCCAAAATAAACGCTCGGATAGCCTTTTTGTTTTAGATAATTTGTAGCGGTACTTTTGCCACTTCCGGCTAATCCTACTAATGCAATAATTTTTACGGAATCACTCTTTTTTTGGTTTTTAAGTTTTAGAATTTGTTTATTCATATAATTAGATTATATCATAAAAATACAAAATAATAAATTTAAGCATTTTTTAAGAATGGTTCGTTATAATAATAATGTAGCATTGCTACAAAAGGAGGAATTATGAAAAATACCACTAAAATTTATTTGAGCAAACAAGGATTTAAAGAATTAAAAAAGAAAATTGCAAAGCTTGAGCATGAACAAAAAATGCTCGAGATGGAGCTTCGTGATGGTGATATTAAGGAAGATTTATTGAGACAAAATGATGTTTTTGCGCGAATTGATGCGATTCGAAGTGAAATTCATGAAAAGAATTTTCAAATTCATAATGCGAAAATTTTACCAAAAAGCAAGAAAAAAGGTTCGAAAGTTTCGATTGGTTCATTTGTGGAGCTTTTCGACCGTGCAACTGGGCGAATTATGAAATTTCGAATTGTTGAAAGTTTAGAAGCAAATCCGCTTATTGGCAAGATTTCCGCCGAGAGTCCTTTAGGTAAAAGCGTGCTTGGCCGAACAGTGAACGAAATTATTAGTTGGACGGCTAATTCTCGAAGTATGAATATGACTCTTGTGGCTATTCGCTAAATTCAAACTTAAAAAGGCGTTAAATGCGCCTTTTATTTTTGCTTTAATATGTTATAATTTAATATAGTTATGTTTTTGAAAATTTTTATGCTTTAGGCTGTTTGATAATAATGTTTGTGGCTGTATTTATAATGGGCTATATTATTGTTTGTATTTTAAAAGGAGGAAATAAATGGAAATTGGACTAATAATTATTATTGTAATTTTAACATCGGTTTTATTTTTTCAGTCTTTTCGAATTTCGAAAATTGTAGCTTCGAAAAATGAAGACCAAAGTGTAAATTTGCTAAAAATGGATGTGATTGAGCTGAATAAAAGATTAAACAGAATGCGTGAAAATATTGATACTAACCTGACCAATTTTAATGATAAAGTTTCAGAAAAGCTTGAGAGAAATAATTTTCAAATTCAAAATTCAATGGCTAAACAGATTTCTGAGAGTTCAAAAATTGTTGAAGAGGTTTCCAAAAGGCTTACAAAACTTGATGAAACGAATAGTCGTGTCGTAAATGTTGCAGATGAGCTAAAAACACTTCAAAATGCCTTGCAAAATCCAAAACAGCGTGGCGTTTTGGGGGAGTTTTATCTTGAGCAAGTTCTTGAAAACGTTTTACCACCAAATGCTTTCAAGATTCAATATAAATTTAAAAATGGTGAAATTGTTGATGCGGCAATCTTCCTTGATAAAAATAAGATTTTACCAGTAGATTCGAAATTCAGTCTTGAGAATTATAATCGAATGATTGAAGCTGAAGGTGAAGAGCGAAAGATTTTAGCGAAAAGAGTTCGCGATGATTTAAAAATGCGGATTGATGAAACCTCGAAATATATTCGCCCAAATGAAAATACTATGGACTTTGCTTTTATGTTTATTCCTAGCGAGAGTTTGTATTATGATGCTTTAACTGGAGTTGTTGGTTCGCAAGGTTCTGAGCGTGATTTGATTGAATATGCTTTTCGTGATAAGCGTGTAATTGTGGTTAGTCCAACAAGCTTTATGGCCTATCTTCAAACTGTTTTGCAAGGTTTAAAATCACTAAAAATCGAAGAACAGAGCAAAGAGATTCAAAAGCGAGTTGGTCAGCTTGGCGTACATATTTCGAAATATGAAGATTTAATGCAGCGACTTGGAAGATCGCTTGGTACAACCGTTAACCATTTTAATAATGCGCACAAAGAGCTTGGTAAAATTGATAAAGATATAGTTAAGATTTCTGGCGAAGATAAGAAAACTGGAGTTGAGCCACAAATGCTTGATAAGCCTCGGGAATAAAATAAATTTAAAAGAGCAACTTTCGAAAGCCGCTCTTTTTTATTGCTATTGATTATTCTTCTTCTTTTTCGGTTGTTTTTTGAATTAGATGATTTAGTACGAAACCAAGAATTCCACCAATTAATGCTGCACCGATATAGATCGCAATTGCATAAGGAACGTTTTGTTCTTTTACAGTAAACGCTTGAAGAGAGAATGCTACCGCTGGGTTAATTATTGCTGAAGATCCGATTAATGTTGCGAGAGATCCTGCAATTAAAACTGCCAAGTATAGACCACCGCCAACACCAAGTGCTTTTGCCATATTTCCGTTCTTTTTGTCTGAGGTTATAGTTGCAACAGAGAATGCAAAAATGAATGAACCAATAAATTCAGCAGCAAGCGCTAGTATTTCCTTGTCTTTTGGAATAGGGTTTGCGGTAAATAGGGTTGGTTTTTGGCCATATGTTTGCAGAGTGTCTTGCGTGCCGATAAAGGCATTTAAAAGCATAAAAGCAACCATTGCACCCAAAACTTGAGCCACGATGTAAAAGAGAGCTTTAATTGTATTGATCCGACGAGTTGTCCAAGCGCCGACTGTAATTAATGGGTTAACATGAGCTCCACTAATTCCTCCAGCAAGCAGAACGATTGACATAAGGATAAACATTACGCCGAATGGTTGACCTTGACTAATAATAACGCCAGCCGCTAGCAGGAATGTTCCGATAAATTCAAGTATTACCGCTGAAATAAAACTTGGTTTTGAAATTTCTTCAAGAGAAAATACTTTATTTTTCTTACTATTTTTTACCATAGCTTTAACTGTTTTTTCAACTTTCGAAACTTCTTTTGCTACTTTTTTATGAGCAACTTTTGAAAATTTCTTTGAACTGGCTTTTTTTGTTGCCATTTTTCCTCCTTAGTTTAACTTATGTTTATATTTTAACATAAACTTTTCTAAAAAGTCAAAATTTGATACAATAGGAATATGGCTTTATATGTACGACAAGACGATAATCGCACGGAACTGCAAGAGAAGATTGCAGCAGAACTTCGCGAAAAACAGATTAAGAATTCACTCGGTGAAGGGGGTGATACACCAAAAAATAAGAAAGAAAGTCCTAATATTGAGGATAGCGCATATCTTGAGGGAACTAAAGAGACGACAAGTTTGGCGTTTGTTTGGTTTTTGGTATTTTTTGCGATTTTGATCGCTTTAGGTCTATATATCTGGGTGGCTTCACAACAAGTTTAGACTTTTTGAAAATCGACAAACTAGTACAATTGTGATATAATGATATCAGTTATGGAACAAATTCAACAGATTAGGGAAGAGCTTTTGGCGGAGCTTAAAACGCTTGAAAATCCAAGTGATATTTTAAAATCGCCAAAAATTAAGGAACTTTACAAAATTATCCCAACTTTACCAAATGAACAAAAAGGTGAGTTTGGTTTAAAGGTTAATGATTTAAAAAATGAGATTCAAGCTGAAGTTTCAAAAATTCTTGAAGAAAAAGAAAATTCTGAAATTGAAGAAATCGATATTTCGGCTCCTTTCGCAGCAAGCTCGCACGAGAAAATTGCTAAAAAACCTCAACTTTTAAGCGCAAGGAATGGCTCAAAACATCCACTCCAAAAAGAACTTGAAAAAGTTATAGACATCTACACTAGAATGGGATTTGAAGCGATCGAATCTCGCCAAATCGATAATGATTGGAATATGTTTGGAGCGTTGAATTTTCCAGAAAATCACCCAGCACGAGATGGCTATGATACTTTTCGAACCGAGGAAAACTTTATTCCGCCAGCGCACACCTCGACGATGCAAAACCGCGTTTTAAAACACGGCAAAAAACAGCTTGAAGAAGAAGGTCAAATTGCGCACGTTTCTTATGGACGAGTTTTTCGAAATGAAGATCTAGATGCGACTCATGAACATACTTTTTATCAGTGTGAAGGTGTTTTTGTGAGTGAAACTGCAAACTTAGCACAAATGCTTGGTACGCTTCACGCCTTTTTTGAAGAATATTATGGCCAAAAATTAGAAATCCGTACGCAACCGGGTTATTTTCCGTTCACGGAACCTAGCCTTGAATTTTTAATTGAAAAACCAGAGGCGCTCGGTGGCAAAAAAGGTGAATGGCTTGAAATGCTTGGGTGCGGAATGATTCACCCAAATGTTTTAGAATCGGCTGGAATTGACAGTAAAAAATACCGTGGTTTTGCGTGGGGTGGCGGAATTGAACGGTTAGTTATGTTGAAATATGGAATTTCGGATATTCGTTATTTTGAAAGTGCTAAACTGGAATTCTTAAAAGAATTTTAGTGTTAAACAAGTTATAAAAGTAATAAATAAATTAAGAGGGAATAATGATAATTTCAGTAAATTGGCTTAAAAAATTTGTTCCAGATTTGCCAGAGATTAATGAGCTTTCGAAATTGATTGGCGCACGATTAGTTGAGATTGAAAGTATTGAAAATTTAAACGAAAAATATAAAGATGTAATTATTGCGCGTGTAATTTCAGCTAAAAAAGTTGAAGGTAGCGATCATTTGAATTTGTGCAAAATTGATGATGGCGGTAAACGTGATGGTGTTGAGCGTGATGAAAACGGGTTTATTCAAGTAGTTTGTGGTGCGTCAAATGTAAGGGAGGGTCTTTTTGTGGCTTGGTTACCACCTAAAGCAATCGTTCCAGAAACTTTTGGTGGTGAAAATTTCCAGCTTAGCGCTCGAAAACTAATGGGTAATATGAGCAACGGTATGATTGCGAGCTTGCGCGAACTTGGCTTGGGTGACGAACATGATGGAATTTTAGAGATTTCGCCAGAAGCTTTCGAAAATGGTCTTCAGGCGGGTGATTCTTTTGCAGAGAAATTTGAACTTAACGATTATCTTCTTGAAGTCGAAAACAAAAGTTTGACACATCGACCCGACTGTTTTGGAATTATTGGATTTGCGCGTGAAGTTGCTGGTATTTTAGAGCAGAAATTTGTTGAGCCAGATTTTATAAAACAATCAGATTTTGGTTTTGAAGTTAATAATGATAAATCGATTACGGTTGATGCTCAGGATTCTGAAATTTGCGAACGCTATACAGCGGCTGTTTTTGATGTTTCTGATATTTCGAAAAACCCAAACTTAACACTTGAAAAAACTTATCTTTTGCGCTCTGGAATGCGACCAATTGATGTAATAACTGATTTAGCAAACGAGCTAATGCTTGAAACTGGCCAACCGCTCCATACTTTTGATTTTGATAAGCTAGTTAAAATCAACGGTAGTGAAAATGTCAAAATGACCGTTCGAAAAGCTTTCGAAAATGAAGAGCTTGAACTTTTGGATGGCCGAAAAATCAAAATGAGCCAAAATGATATCGTGATCGCAACAGGTGAAAACGGTGAAAATGCCGTGGCTCTTGCGGGCGCAATGGGTGGAAAATCAACCGAAATTGATGAAAATACAACACGAATCTTAGTAGAAAGTGCAACTTTTAACCTTTATAATTTACGAAACACTCAAATGCGACACGGAATTTTTTCGGAAGCAATTACTCGATTTACGAAAGGTGTACCAGAAATGATGTCGCGGAAAGTTCTAGATTTATTTGGCACAGAACTTTTGGCGCTTGGCGGAAAATCTTTAAGTGAAGTTGCGGATTCGAAAGGTGATTTTTACTATAATAAATCCGAGATTTCAGTTTCGAAAGACAAAATTAATCAAATTTTGGGAACAAATTTTTCTAGTGAAGAGATTCAAAAAACTCTAGAAAATGTTGGAATTTTGACTAAAAATGATAATTCTGAAACATTTATAGTTCCATTTTGGCGAAACGATTTGCACATTGAAGAAGATTTGATCGAAGAAGTTGGTCGATTGAATGGTTATGATAATATTAAATTACAGCTGCCAAAACGAACATTTAGGGCCGTAAAGAAAGCGAAAATTGATTTACTCCAATCTGAAATTCGTGAAATTTTAGTAGCAAGCGGCGCAAATGAAATTTTAACTTATACTTTTGTTCATGGCGATCTGCTTAAAAAAGCTGGGCAAGATCCAAAAAATGCTTATAAAATTGTAAATTCAATCTCACCAGAATTACAATATTATCGCCAAACTTTGACACCAAGTTTGCTCTCGAAAGTTAACCAGAATATTCGTGCTGGCTTTAGCGAATTCGCTATTTTCGAAATGAATAAAATAACTGAAAAAATGCTTGGCTTAAATGAAGAAAATGTTCCGTTTGAACAGAAAAAACTAGCCTTTGTTTATACAAAAAATAAAGGTGAAAATGCATTTTTCGAGGCTAAAAATTATGCAGATTTTCTATTTAAGAAGCTTGGCTTAAAAGTTGAATTCGTAAAATTTGATCTTTCGAAATCGCCACTTTCAACCGAATTTGAACCAAAACGTTCGGCTCTAATTCAGGTTTCAAATTCTGAAGGCGAAAAGATCTTGGGTGTAATTGGTGAATTCAAGAAAAAAATTCAAAAAGCTTTGAAACTACCAGAATCGACTGCCGGTTTTGAACTTGATTTGGGAATTTTACTTGAAAATACAGGAAGAACAAGTGTTAAAATTAAAGATTTTTCAAAATTCCAATCCGTTGAGCGTGATATTTCGATAAACGTTGATGAATCACGGCAATTTGCTGAAATTTTTGATATTTTTAAAGATATTTCGAGTGAATTTAAGGGTGTTGAGATTGAAACCTTGCCGATGGATATATTTAATAACGGTGATGGTACAAAAAATATTTCAATTCGGTTTAAGGTTACACCTTTCGAAAAAACCTTAAATGGTGATGAAATTCGGGATATTATGCAAAAAATCGAAGAAAAAGCCGTAAAAAATGGCGGAAAAATAATCTAGGAGGGAAAATGGCAAATAAGAAAAATTCACTACAAACTGGAACACCAACTTGGCAAAGATATTCAATTTGGGCGATCTTAATTTTAACGGTTGTTTCAACTGTAGCACTTTACGCTTCTTCATTTTTGCAGACTCAAAGTCACTCAGAAGAACAACAGAAACGATCGCAAGTCTTGAAGAAGCACCAAGATTATCAAAAAAAGGTTACAGAGCAAGCTAAGGAGCTTTCGGCTAAATATTACGACAGTTTTAAGGAATATGAAAAAGCCCCAGTTGCATTTAACGCTGCGAGTATAAAAGAGCTTACGAAAAAAGATTTAAAAGAGGGTGATGGTGAAGAATTTACAGATTCAACAACGAAATTCCAGGCTTATTACATTGGATGGAAACCCGATGGTACAGTTTTTGACGGAAGCTTTGAAAATGGTAGATTAAAATCGCCAGTAGTCTTTCGTAAAGAGGGTAAAAAATGGGGCTTAATTGAGGGCTGGAGTGAGGGTCTTAAAGGTATGAAAGTTGGTGGAATTCGCGAATTATCTATTCCTGCGGATAAAGCTTATGGCGCTCAGGGCTCGGTAAATCAGGAAGACTCTTCGAAAACTATTGGTCCAAATACACCTTTGAAATTTATTGTAATGTTAATACCTGAATTTGAAGAAATTCCACGACCGAACCTCGAGGAAATCTAAAATGACCGATTTGGTTATAATTGGCTCGGGTCCGTCTGCATTAAGTGCGGCAATCTATGCTGCACGAGATGGCTTGAGTGTGCGAGTTTTCGAAAAAGCGGCTTTTGGCGGAATTGCAACAACTTCAGATTTAATCGAGAACTATCCAGGGTTTAATGAAGGAATCTCTGGACTTGAACTTTCAAAAAAAATGCGAATTCAGGCTGAAAAATTTGGTGCAAGGTTTGATTATGGTGAAGTATTAAGTTTTGAAAGTCTTGGTAATTTTGTGCGATTAGACATTGATGGCGAAAAATTTGATTCAAAAACAGTTTTGATTGCAACGGGAAATTCATATAGAATGCTTGGTTTGCCGCGAGAAGAAGATTTTTTTGGGCGAGGCGTTCACACTTGTGCAACTTGTGACGGTCCATTTTATGCTGGAAAAGATTTGATTGCAGTTGGTGGTGGTAATTCTGCGGTAACTGAAGCTTTATTTTTAAGCCGATTTTCGAAAGTCAAGCTTTTGGTTAGAAGTGAAATTTCGGCGCAAGCGGTGTTGCAAGAGCGACTTTTTGAAGCAGTTAAATCTGGCAAAATTGAGTTATTTTTAAAAACTGAAATTGAGGAATTTCTTTTCGAAAAGACTAATTTTGGTGAAAAAATTATTGGCGCTCGCATAAAACAGCAAACTGAAGAAGGTGAAAAAACTTTTGAAATTAAAGCTGATGCGATTTTTGAATTTATTGGCTTGATTCCAAATTCTGGTTTTGCAAAAAAATCGGGTGTTGAAGTTAACAATTACGGGGAAGTTATTGTAAATAGCAATTTTGAAACGAATATTCCAAGAATTTATGCTTCTGGTGATATAATTGAAAGTGCACAAAAGCAGATTGTGGTAGCTGTAGCAACCGGTGCTCAAGCGGCAATAAAAATTTCAGAATTTTTACATAATGAAAAATAGGGTTTTATGGCCCTATTTTAGTTTTCGAAAAGGTGAAAAATATCCTCGAGCGTGATATAATGGAATATAATGAAAAAGTTAGTGATTATTGATGGAAAAAGCGTATTTTATCGGGGCTACTACGCTATGGGTAATTTAAGTCTTGAAGACGGAACGCCAACAGGCGGTGTTTATGGTTTTGCCAGTTTAGCTTTTGAAGTTATTCGAAAATTAAAACCAGATTATGTGGTTGTGGCTTGGGATAAAAAAGGAACTTCAACCGCAAAAAGAAGTGCGATCTATCCTGAATATAAAGCTGGGCGAAAAAAAGCGCCAGATGATTTCTATGAACAAATTCCGCTTTTAAAGGATTTTTTGAAGACTTTAGGATGGCCTCTTTTTGAAACTGATGGCTATGAGGCTGATGATATTTTGGGGACTCTAGCGGTTCAAGCAAATAAGCTTGGAGTTGAAGCAAATTTGATTACTTCTGATCTTGATATGCTGCAATTGATTGATGAAAATACTAAAGTTTTTGCAATGAAACGTGGATTTTCGGATATAGAAGAATTTGATCTTGAATATTTTGAGAATAAATATGGATTAAAACAATCTCAATTTTTAGATTTAAAAGCGCTTCAAGGTGATTCTAGCGACAATATTCCAGGTGTGCCAGGGATTGGTCCAAAAACTGCTACGCAACTTTTACAAGAGTTTTTTACACTTGAGGGAATTTATGAAAATCTTGAAAATATCAAACCAGCTTGGCGAAAAAAACTTGAAGATGGTAAAGAATTAGCGTTTATGAGTAAAAAAATTGCCGAGATTTTTCTTGACGCCCCAGTTGAGCTTAACTTTGAAGATGCCGATATTCGTAATTTTAATTATGAAGAAGTTTTAAAAATGCTTCGAAAGCTTGAATTTAACTCTTTGGTGCGAAAAATTCCAAAAGAGATGAAAACTGGCTCAGAGGATTTTAAAACAAAAAATGAAAACCAAATTGGGCTTTTTGAAGAAGTTTTGAAATCTTCTGAGATAAATATTTTGCCAGAAATTTCTGCTGAAAAGTTTTTCAAAAAACCGCAGGATTTGGTTTTCTTTGACTTTGATATTCAAAAATTAAAAATTCTAGTTTCGAATTTTGATAATATTGCAGAATTTAATTTTATGGAATTTTCGAAATTTGCTGATTTCTTCAAAAATACAAAAACAGTTTTCTTTAATGCAAAAGAAACATTTCATAAAATTTTTAATGCTGGTAGCAATTTTGAAGATTGGGGTGAAATTTACGATATTGAGCAATTGGAATTTTTGTTGAATGCTTTAATCCGCGATAAAAGTTTGAGTGGAATTTATGGCGAAAAAATAGATGAAGATGATTCGAAGGTTCGAATTTCAGCGATGCGGATTATTTTTGAGCGTCAACAAAAAAAGCTTAAAGATTTGCCAAGAATTCGTGAAATTGCTGAAAAGTTAGACTTCCCAATGAGTTTGGTCCTATTTAAAATGGAAAAAGCTGGTGTTGAAATTTGCCCAGAGATTTTTGCTAAAATGAGTATGGAATTTGCTGGTGAAATTTCAAAAATTGAAAAGGAAATTTTTGAAATTGCTGGGCGAGAATTTAATGTGGCGAGTCCACTTCAGCTTTCGAAAGTGCTTTTTGAAGATTTGGGCCTACCGACAAAAGGTATTAAAAAATCAAAAAATGGCTTTTCGACAGGGCAAAAAGAGCTTGATAAATTACGAGAATGTAGTCCGATTATTGAAAAAATTGAGCAATTCCGTGAGTTTTCGAAATTGAAAAGCACCTATGTTGATGCTTTGCCAAAACTTGCAGATGAAAAAAATCGGATTCATAGCAATTTTGCGCAAGATGTAACAACAACGGGGCGGCTTTCTTCAAGTAATCCTAATTTGCAAAATATACCGATTCGTTCCGAGCTTGGACGACGTATTCGTGAGGGGTTTGTGGCGAAAAAGGGAAATTTGCTAGTTTCAGCAGATTATTCGCAGTTTGAATTACGATTGGCGGCAGTTTTGGCGAATGACAAGCCCTTGATTGAGACTTTTGAAAAAGATCTAGATATTCACGCAAAGACTGCGAGTGAGGTTTTTGGTGTTCCGATTGATGAAGTTTCGAAAGAACAACGGCGTGTTGCGAAAATTATTAATTTTAGTGTTCTTTATGGCGTTGGAGCTCATAATCTTTCTGGTACGATTGGAGTTGGTTTTTATGAGGCGAAAAAATATATCGAAGAGTATTTTAATGCTCATAAACCGATTCGGGAACTTATGGATAATACATTGAAAAAAGCTCAGGATGAAGGTTTTGTGGAGACATTCTTTGGGCGAAGGCGGCCAATGCCAGATATAAAATCGAGTAATTTTATGATTCGTGAGATGGCGAAGCGAGCGGCGCAGAATATGCCAATTCAAGGAACTGAGGCGGATTTAATGAAGCGAGCAATGCTGGCTGTTGATGAAAAAATTGTAAAAGCCGGGCTTGGTGAACAAATTTTGCAAATTCATGATTCAATTTTAGTAGAAGTTCCAGCTGAAAATGCTAAAAAAGTGGCAGAAATTTTAAAGCGAGAAATGGAGAACGTGGCTCCAGAATTAAATGTTAAATTAAAGGTTGAAGTTTCTATTGGTAAAGATTGGTTAAATATGTAATAAATATATTGTAAAATATATTTTTGCGGTGCAGTCTTGATTTTTAAAACGCTTTTGTTTATAATTATTTTAGGAAATATTTTTAAGGTGGAGGGACTTAGATAATGAAACATAAAATATTATTTGGTGTAGTTTTAGCTATTGCTGTTTTGAGTGCAGGGCTAAACGTGGTGCAAGTAATTAAAAATAAAAATGATATTGCTGCAATGAAAAACCCTGTTGGTTCAGTTTGTGGGGATGATATTATTAATAAATATAACAATATTAAAGGCAAAAAAGAAGAATATGTTAAAAATGCAAAAGCTTTAGGCAATGAGATTTCGAAAAAAGCAGGAAACGAGAAAGATTCTAACTGCGTAATGATGAGGCTTTTTATTGGAACGGAAAACCAGGAACAAACATTTAAAAATCTTGAAGAAATGGTTAACAAGGGTCAGAACCCAAGTTTAAAAATTAATGGTGCTAGCTATATTGAATATCTTAAACCCTCAAGCTTGAAATATCAAGATGTTGGAGATTTATTCTAAATGAAAAAGTTTAATATTTTATTTTTTGCTGTTTTGGCATCTTTTATAGTTAATTCCATTTTTTTTCAAAAGAATACAAATGCTGATTCTGTGCCAGAAAAAGTTAGGGAGAGGCTCCTTAATTCTTGTGATTCTAACAATAAAATGATTAAAGAGAAAACCTATGAAGGCAAAGACGAGGACTTTTCTGATTATAACCCTGGAATTAGAACGGTAACGGGGAACTGGGTATCTTCCGATCCTGAAGGTATGGATGTTATTAGTTCTATTTATGAAAAGCATGAGTTTCAAGTGAGTAAAGAGAATAGAAGCTTTTATCTCAATGTTGCTGCAGTTGCGTGTCAGGACGGATATGAGGGTATTGCTGCGAATGTTAGGATTCAAAAAGGAGATTTAGATGCTAATATGCTCGAGACGAGTGGCCCTGTTGGATTCGGTAGTAGAGGCCAGGGTACTCCTTTTAAGTATATAATGGATAAGGCTAGGGATGTTGGACGCATTGCTCCACCTACTAAAATAACTATAAAAGAGTCTGCAATTGGTAAACTTTCCGATGGGGAAATTATAAGTTTTAATGTGTGGCAATGTTGGTCTCCCTATTATCATCCGGGGGGGAATCGTTCATGGGAAGAAGATCATAAAGGCGAACCTGGTAATTGCTATGACCATACTATTAAAATAAAGATTAAAGCTCCAGTTAAATTTAACGTTGAAGGAGATACTAAGGCTGCAGTTTTGAATTCTAGCCAGAGAATTAGTTCAGATGATTCAAGATTTAAAGGTAATGGCCGCTCTAATCCTCAAACCGCTAAAGTTGGACAATGGGTTTCTTTTAGGCACAAAGTTACAGGTAAGGATTTTAATAAAAATAGTGTTAATGGTAGTGGTCATTATCAAACTTTCAGAAATGATGGACATGGTGATTATTCGGTAAATAGCAACTATAATTTTAGATGGAATAAAGACTCATGGAATAGTAGGCCTACAATAATTAATCAAGGTAATATTTGGGATACGATTAATGCAGTAGGTACCGATAGGGAAATCTTTATGGTAACTAGAGATATGGCTGGAAAGACAATATGTTCGAAAATGTCATATGGAGTTTCGGCTGGTGATATTGATAATGTTAATAGATATAATAAAACTACTAACGAGGCTTGTGTCTATGTTCCTTATGATTTTGAAATAACTCCTTGTGTTAAAATCGATAAAATTCGAAACTGCTCTGGCGGTGATTTAGATATTCCTACTAACGGCAAGGTGCCAAACGATCCTAATGATGGTGAAGAAATTCTTATTCCAGGGGGTGGGACTGCAACCTCATCGATAAAATATAAAATTACAACCTGGCGCGTCCCTTCAGATAAAGAAGGTTTTGCAACCCATAACAATAAGAGAGATAATAAAAATAGCGACACCTGTTCGCCAACTAATTTCTATTATCAAGACTACCAAGGAATTGAAAAATGTCGCGTTGTTAAAGAAGGGGCTGGGAAATTCAATAAAGATACTCGAGTTTCAGACTTTATACCTTCAATTGAAGAAGGTGCCGAGGCTGGAACCCGTTATTGCGCAGCGCTCTCTATCTCACCATACAAGATGAATTCAAACCAAAGTCAGGCTGAGCAAGTCAAGCAAGAAAGAGAAAATTTAGACTGGCGGCATAGTGCGCCAATCTGTATTAAACTAGTTAAAAAGCCAAAAGTTCAATTTTGGGGGAATGGTGTTTATTCTAGATCGGGGATTCGAACGAGCTTATCTCCAACTAAACATGGAGTTCTCGGTTCTTGGGTTGAATATGAAGCGCTCTCTGGTATGAAAAATAAAGATTTTCGAACTGAGTCTTCACAGAGCACACAAAAGCTAGCAATTGAGAATTATTCTTCGAAAGGTAGTTTTGGTCAAGGAGGAACAAGTATTGGTTCACTGATATCGAATATTTCTTCGAAATTCCCTAAAAAGAATTTCGAAAATGTAAACACGAAGGTTGAAGTTTATAATGATTCGCACAAGCAGCTCGGTGCAATTTGGGCTGACAAACAAACCAAAGTAATTTACGGTAAAAATATTCGAATTTCTAGCGATATTGTGAATGCTGATAGAGCTGTAAATAGTGATTCGGATTTTCACCAGATTATAATTATTGCCGATGGTGATATCACTATCGATCAGGGAGTGAAAAGGGTTGATGCTTGGTTGATAGCTCGAGGTGTAATAAATACTTGTGCGGTTAATGGTGCCCAAAATGTAAATGATGTTAATATGAAGAATTGTGACAATCAGTTGCGTATTCGTGGTGGAACTGTTTCAAAAAATCTAAGATTATGGCGAACTGCTGGTTCTGATGGAACGATAAAAGACACATTAAGTAATCCAGCCGAGATTTTTAATCAATCGGCAGATACTTATTTATGGGCCCAGGCTCAATCTGGTAGTGAAGGCAAAATCGTTACAACTTATACTAAAGAACTTCCAGTGAGGTATTAAATATGGCGAATAAAGAGTTTAAAAAAGGCGGAGTTTCAATTTTCATTGTTATTATGGTCAGTATTTTGGTCTCAATTATGTCTGTGAGTTTTTTGCGGATTATGTTTCGAGATCAAGAGCAGGCAAGTAAATTAGACCTTTCGCAAAGTGCTTATGATAGCGCTCAAGCTGGTGTCGAAGATGCTAAAAGGTTTTTGCGAATTTATAAAGGTGCTTGTGGTAGTACTGATGCTGGCACTAAAGTTTTTGAAGGCAAAACATATGACTGCAGTAAAATGGCAAAGGCGATTTCATCTGATAGCTGTTATGTTTTGGCTACCGCTGGAATTGGTGCTGAAGATGGTGAAACTATGGTGCAGACCACAACAGGTACTGGCGGGAGGGGCGTTGATAGAGATTTAGATCAAGCCTACACTTGTGTTAAAATTAAAACAGATACTTCTGATTTTTTAGGCCAAAGTAATGAGGGTACACCTTCGGTTGTTAGCTTAAAGGGTACTTCTAGTTTCAATCAGATTCGTATTAGATGGCATACTAAAAATAATATAGCAAACGGTTCGAAAATATCATTAGATTCGATAAATAATCCGAATACTCGACCTAATTTAATAAAGGACTGGCAAGTTCAAAATAGACCCGCTATATTAAAAACCCAACTATACGGTTATGTTCCAGGACATAATGGAAATTCATCAACAAGTATGGATACACCTTATCCAGATGATGGGAGTGGTGCAAGTGAAATGCTGTTTTATCCTGCTTCGGGCTTGGACTCTCGAGTTGTGAATAGTTCGAAATTGCCAACTATTCGTCGAGATGAGAATTCTTTGCAATCGACAAACGACTATACTTTTACTAAATGTTCAGACAATCTCGGGGCTGGTTCAAATATCTATGCTTGTGAAATGGTAGTAAATATTGGACGAAATGTTTCTCCTACCGATGTTTTGTATGCTCGATTAACGCCTTTATTGAATAATGCGGAATTCAAAGTTGAGCTTATGAATAATGGTACTATTGTAGATCTTAAGGGTGTTCAGCCAAAAGTCGATTCAACTGGTCGAGCAAATAGGCAATTTAGGAGAGTTGAAAGTCGAATTGGATTTTATGATAGTAATTTTCCAGTTCCTTTATTTTCCGCTCAAACTGAAGGGGATGAGCCAATTTGTAAAGATTTCTCAACAACTAAAATTAAAAACGGTGGATTAACTTGTAAGATATGATATAAAATAGCCTTTGGGAAGGCTATTTTATTATGTTTTTGAAATTATTTTGCATATTCAATTGCACGTGTCTCGCGAATTATATTAACTTTAATTACACCTGGATATTGCATCGTGCTTTCGATTTTATCTGCAATGTCTCGTGCCATTTTTATAGCAGAAAGATCGTCTATAGATTCTGGTGATACTATTACACGAATTTCACGCCCAGCAGAAATCGCATAAGCTTTGCTAATTCCTTTAAAGCTGGTTGCAACATTTTCGAGTTCGCGCATTCTTTCAACAAAGTTTTCGGCGGAAGCGTTTCGGGTTCCTGGCCGAGATGCACTCATTGCGTCAGTGATTTTTACGATAATTGCCTCAACCGTTGTGGCCTCAACGTCTTCGTGATGAGCGGCTATAGCGTTAACCACGCGTGGGTCCATACCGTATTTTTCAGCAAGTTCAGCACCAATTTGGGCGTGTTTTCCTTCAATTTTATGAGTTACAGCTTTTCCGATATCATGGAAAAGTGCAGCAGTTTTGGCGATCTTGACATTTGCACCAATTTCTTCAGCGATTAAGCCGGCAACATTAGCCATTTCTGTTGAATGTTTTAAGACGTTTTGGCCGTAGCTTGTTCGAAATTTTAATTCACCAAGGAGTCGTAACATTTCGCGGGGTAAACCAGAAAGACCAACTTCTCGAGCGGCATCCTCACCAGCACGATTGATTTCTTTATTAATTTCGCGTTCTGCTTTTTCTACAACTTCTTCAATTCTTGCTGGATTAATTCGTCCATCTTTCATTAAAAGTTCGAGTGAAAGCCTCGCGACTTGGCGGCGAACGGGGTCGAAACTTGAAAGAACAACCATTCCTGGAGTATCATCAACGAGTATGTCTACGCCAGTTTCACGTTGAAGCGCTTGAATATTTCGGCCTTCTTTACCGATGATTCGACCTTTCATTTCATCGTCGGGAAGTTTTATAGCTGTAACTGTACGTTCCGCTGTCACTTCGCTCGAGATTCGCTCCATTGCTGAAACTAAAATAGCTTGAGCTCTCTCTTCAGCATCTTCAGTAGCATTTTTTTGTAGTTTTGCAACTAGGTTGACCACATCTTGAGCTATATTTTTCTCAGTAGCTTTCATAATTTTTTCGACTGCTTCTTTTTTTGAAAGCTTTGCAATTTTTTCAAGTTTTTCCTCTTGTTTTTTGCGAATTTCTTTAATTTCATTTTTAAGTTTTTCAATTTCAAGCTCATTATTTCGAAGTTTTTCGGTTCGCAGGTCAATTTGGTCAAATTTTCGATCGAGAGATTCTTCTCTTTCAGTGAGGCGATTTTCGGTTTTTCGAATTTCTTTTCGTCGCTCAGAATCGTATTCATTAGCTTTTTCAGTGATTTTTAAAGCTTTTTCATTTGCGCGCTCTAAAATTTCAGCTGATTTTTTTCGAGCCTCAGCTATCATCTTGTCTGAATTATTTTTTGCATTTGCAGTCTTAATTTTTTGATACGCAAAAACGCCACCACCACCAAACAGAACGCTAAGCGTAGCTATGATTATTTCCATATTTTACCTTTCATCAATAAATTTATTTAAAAAATCAAAAGCAATATTATGCCTAAGTCTATTTTATCATAAAAAAAGTAAAATTCAAAATTGCGAAAAATATTTTTTTGGTGTATAATTTACTTATGATTATATCTTTTTTAACTTGGTGGTATGGAAAAGGTTTAGCCTGGCGTGCTGAGAAAATTTTAGAAGGAATTGAGCGTTCTATTGATACCTTTTCGCTAGGTCTTTTGATAAAAACTTGGTTTGCGCCTTTTCGACAGATTGATGCTTTGGGTGTTTTGAATGCTTCTATTGAAGTTCGAATTAAGAAGTTTTTTGATAAGCTTTTTTCTCGGTTTATTGGTGCTTTTTTGCGAACGATAATAATGATAATAGGTATATTTTTTATTAGCTTTAAGGCAATTTGGGGTCTAGTAATGCTGATTTTATGGTTGATTTCACCAGTTTTACCTATTATTCTTGCTGTAATTTTTACAACTGGTTGGACGCCGAAAATTATTCCAAAAATTAAGGACGATTTTAAAAATTGGCAAAAAAATGTTCCATCAAAAGAAGTTAAACCAAGCAAAACAAAAAGGAATTGGCTCTTATGATTTTTGACTATTATAATTTGCGCGCAAAAAAATCCCGTTTAATGAACGGTCTTAGGGGGATTTTATTTCTTCTTAAGATTTTAAAAATTGTTGGAATATTAAGTGGATTTTGTTTAATTTTAATAGATTCGGCTCTTGGCTGGCTAATTTTATCTTTTTCATCAATAATTGCAATTTTAGTTCATTGGTGGAATGGAGAACTTCATAGATTAGAGCCATCAAAAGATTTAAATATTGAAGGGCAGTTAGCTAGTAATATTTTAGGAAAGCTTTCGAAAAATCCAACAAGCGAGCAGATTGCGAAAGTAGTTTTAGAAAGTTCTGGTGGAAAATTTATTGCTACTAGGTTTGGGCTTGGAAAAACTACGATAGAAAGTCTAGTTCAGATTCCGCAAAATTCTCCAGAAAATATTTTTCAAACTGCACTTCAAATTCAACAAAAATTAAAAACTAAAACCGTTTCAGGGTCAGTTTTAGCTTTAGCTATTGTTCGAAATTTTCCAAATTATGAAACGCTTTTAGCTCAATTTTATGTTGATTTTGAAGATCTTGAGAGAGGTGTACTCTGGCATGACCATATTTTTTCGCTAATTAATAAATCTAAGATTCCGATGAAAACTGGTGGAATCGCAAGAGATTGGTCGTTCGGATATACGCCAACATTGAATCGTTTCGGGGTAAATATTACCAACCAGGTATCAAATAATATTTTAATGTCTTCTAACCTGGAGCAGCACAAAGAGCTGGTTTCGAAGATGATTGAACAATTTAGCGGTAAAGGTAAGCAAAACATTGCTCTTATTGGCGTTGATGGCGTTGGAAAGACGACAGTTGTAAATTCTTTTGCGGCAAAAATCGCTAATGGTAATGAAAAAATACCTTCAAATCTAAAATTTAGACAAGTTATCTCATTAGATGCATCTTCGTTGATCGCTGCGGCTCCTGGGCGTGGTGAAATTGAAAATTTACTAAATTATGTTTTGAATGAAGCGTATGCTGCTAAAAATATTATTATTTGTCTTGATAATGCACAATTATTCTTCGAAGACGGGGTTGGTTCAGTTGATGTTTCGAACTTGCTTCTACCAATAATTCAAGGCGGAGTTTTACGCATGATTTTAACTATGGATGAGCAGAGATTTTTACAGATTTCGGCTAAAAATCCAGCCTTAGCGCAAGCAATGAATAGGCTACAAGTAAATCCGGCTAATTATGATGAGACTTTGGCAGTTATGCAGGATAAGCTTTTGCTTTTCGAACACCAAAACGGAGTTTTATATCAATTTCAAGCACTTAAAGAAGCCTATCGGCTAAGTCAAAGGTATATTTTTGACTTAGAGATGCCGGGTCGAGCGGTTAGATTGTTGGAGATGTCCGCTGGTTTTGCTGAAAATAAGATTGTTACAGCTAGCTCGGTTGAAAAAGCTATTGAGCAAACTATGAATGTTAAAATTTCGACAGCAAACGTTGATGAAGAAAAGGAAACTCTTCTGAATCTAGAAAATCTACTTCATGCACGAATGGTTGGACAGGAAAAGGCTGTTTCAGTGGTTGCAAATGCCTTGCGTCGAGCAAGAACCGGAGTTCGAAATCAAAATCGACCAATTGGAACATTCTTATTCCTTGGTCCAACTGGTGTTGGAAAAACTGAGCTTTCGAAAGCGCTTTCTGAAGTATATTTTAATGGTGAAGATAATATTATTCGTCTTGATTTGAATGAATATGTGAATCTTGATGATGTTTCGCGATTAATTGCGGATGGATCGCGAGATGCGAGTTCACTAACTGCTCAAATGATGAAAAAACCTTTTTCGGTTGTGCTTTTAGATGAAATTGAAAAAGCGCACCCGAATGTGTTGACGGCACTTTTGCAAGTTTTGGATGAAGGTATTTTGCGTGATGAGAAAAACCGGGAAGTCTCGTTTAGGGATGCGATTATTATTGCTACATCTAACGCCGGAGCGGAAAGGATTCAAGAGCTTATTGCACGCGGTTATGATTCTACAAGCGCCGAAGAAGTCATCGTAAATGATTTGATAGCTAGTCGTGAATTTAGACCTGAATTCCTAAACCGTTTTGATGAGATTGTTGTTTTCGAGCCACTCACAAAAGAAAATCTATTGCAGATTATTGATCTTATGATTGCAGGAGTAAATAAAACCCTTGCTGGGCAAAAAATTTCAGTTTCAGTTACGCCCGAAG
This sequence comes from uncultured Candidatus Saccharibacteria bacterium, assembly GCA_963517825.1. Lineage (GTDB taxonomy): Bacteria > Patescibacteriota > Saccharimonadia > Saccharimonadales > Saccharimonadaceae > Nanogingivalis. Next base: position 56,624 of record CAUQGB010000001.1, on the reverse strand, counting down.
CACGATTAATGCTTGCAGAGATGGGCTACGATCCAAAATTGGGAGCTCGACCAATGAGAAGGGTAATTCAGCGTGTTGTAGAGAATACGATTGCAAGAAAAATGCTTTCGGGCGAAGCTCAGCCTGGTTCAAACATTGAGATTACACCGGATATTGTTCAGCAAAGTTAAAATATAAAAAATAAAATCGGCGAGATAATCGTCGATTTTTAAATTCATTTTTTGGAGGGCCAGGAGGGGCTCGAACCCTCGACACCCTGCTTAAGAGGCAGGTGCTCTAACCGGCTGAGCTACTGGCCCAATACTTGTATTATAGCATATTTATTTTTAAAAATAAAGTCTTTTTTATTTTTTAGGACTTATTTTATAAACAAAATGAGCTCCAGATATTTTGAAGGGTTTTAAATTTTTAATTTCAAAACCATAACTTATAAAAAGAAGAGGCGATTTTTGTGCATTAGCTTGAATTTGAGATAAATTGAGCATTTTATGAATTCTTTCCTGATGACCAAAAGTGTAGAAAACTGTAATATTTTCGATAGGAAAAACCGTCCAAAAATTTTTAAGATAAATTTGAATATTTTTGCATTTTCGAAGCCTAACTTTTGAAAAAAGCACAAGAAATGGGTTGATTTCAAAACCTATTGCGCGAGCATTAAAACTGCTTGCCATTTTTAAAACAATACCATCACCTGACCCAATATCAACCAATGTATCTTTTTTAGAAAGATTGATAGCTTTAAAGAGTTTAATAAGTTCTTTTTTGTGAGTTGGTACATATGGCGCACCAAATAAAACAGTCAAAAGAAAAACGGCGATAATTATGCCGAAAAGTGTTAGCAATAAATAAAAAATAATTTCCATAAAAACTTGGTACCCCCGGTAGGACTCGAACCTACGGCCAGGAGGGTAGAAACCTCTTACTCTAATCCACTGAGCTACGGGGGCGTACCTAAAATAATTATATCAATTTTTTTAAAAAAAGTCCATATGTTTATTTTAAAGCAAAAACCTCCAGATAGTGGAGGCTTATGCTAAAACAAAAAAGATCAAATGGTGCGGGCGGAGAGAATCGAACTCTCATCACTTGCTTGGAAGGCAGGTATATTAGCCGTTATACGACGCCCGCATAAGGATATTATAACAAAGATTTTCTATAAAAGCAATACTTTTTTGAAAAAATAACATGTTTATGTTAATATAATAACATGAAATTGAATGATTATGTCGTGAAATCCAACCTGGAAGAAGTTGCTCACTCTAGTGGTTACGCTAAAGCTCAGTCTGGCGGAAGAATTGGTGCTGCAAGCTCACAAAGTTTTGCACAGCGCCAAGCAATTGATTATAGAAATTCGAAAATGCGCTCATATCGAGATTCTCAACTTGGTCAATTAAGGATGGCACAAAAAACTAAAATGGAAAGTTCAAGATCGGCTCTTGATCAGATTAGAGCCAAAAGAGAAGAAAGGGCTTCAAATTATTTGCAGCAAAACTTAAATAGGCAAAAAAATACACTTTCGAATGGTCAAATTGATAAATCAACAAAAATAAGAATGACGAAAAGCGGTTTCGGCGAGGTTCAGCAAACCGGAATGGCGGGTTTTTACGGTTCGCAAACTCCGAGCTCTCAAAATGTTGTGCGAAGTTTTCGCCCACAAATTAAGCCAAAATTTTAAAGCTTGATTTTCAAGTTTTTATGTGTTAAAATGGTTGAAGTTATGGCGGATGTAGCTCAGCTGGTTAGAGCGCTGGTTTGTGGCACCGGAGGCCGTGGGTTCGAACCCCATCATTCGCCCCAAGTAAATTTGAGCGTATGGCTCTTTTTTATTTGACCAAAATTTTAAAGTATGATATAGTATTAGATATATTTCTTGCCAAGGAGGTACATAATATGGCAAAGTTGAACCTTACGGAGTTTGGATCAAAAAAGATGGATGAAGTCTTTCGAGATACTTTTGATTGTTTTAGGGCTTATCACCCAAGTTTTGGTAGTAGTCTTGATGGTCAAAATGAGAATAATCTCTTAGAGGCGATTAAAAGTTCAATGGTCTATACCGCCGAAGCTCTGCTCGAAGAGGATCACGGAGTGGAAAGCTCTGATGTGGATATTGAATTAAAAACAATCTTTGAAATTTTAAACGGTGAAAAACCGAGCGGAGTTTCTTGTACAAAGTTTAATCTGAAATTTATAGGAATTTTAATTAAAAAGCTAGAAGATTGTGGAAGATTTGATTCTCCTGCTGCGAATATTGTTCGAAAAAATGCGATAAAATATCGCACAGAAAATAAAGACTATCTTAAACATTAGCTAAAAATAACTCCCAATTTTTTGGGAGTCTTTTTAATTATGAAAATAAAGTTTCGATCTTTGCACCAAGTGAATTTAATCTTTCTGCAAAATCTTCATAGCCGCGATTAATGTTGTAAACATCTCGCAAGGTTGAAACTCCTGGTGCGGCAAGCATTGCGATCAGAACTACGACGCTTGGGCGAAGGGCGCTTGGTGCGATAATATCTGCAGGCTTCCATTTTGTTGGGCCAGAAATATAAACACGATGTGGGTCAACGAGTTCAATTTTGGCATTTAATTTTGAAAGCTCAGTGAAATAAATTGCACGGTTTTCGTAGCTCCAATCATGAATCAAGGTTCGACCTTCCGCGACAGTTGCAATTAATCCAAGAAAAGGCAAATTATCCATATTTATACCAGGAAATGGTAGCGCATGAATTTTATCTTTCGCGGCATGCAGTTTTGATTTTTTAACTTTAATATCCACGAGGCGCGTTTTTTTATTTTTCGAAAGATATTCGGGGCTGATTTCGAAATTTGCACCCATTTGTTCGAGGGTCGCGAGTTCCAGTTCGTTAAATTCGATTGGTGCACGTTTGATGGTAATTTCAGAATTTGTAACCAGCGCAACCGCCACGAAAGTTAAAGATTCAATAGGATCTTCGCTTACGTAATATTCAACATCTTTCTCGATTTTTGTTAATCCATGAACTTTTAAAGTTGTTGTTCCAATTCCTTCAATTTTAACGCCAAGTTTTTCAAGGAAAAAACACAAATCTTGCACCATATAATTCGGGCTAGCATTCCGAATTGTAATTTCTTGACCAGAAAGCGCTGCGGCCATAATTATATTTTCGGTTGTTGTGTCGCCGCGCTCGGTTAAAAGTATTGGCTTCTCAACTTTTTTTGGCTTATTTGAAACCTTATAAAAATCAGTTTGTGCTACAATATTCGCACCAAAATGCTTTAGTCCATAAAGGTGAGGTTCGACTGTGCGCGTTCCTAAATTACACCCACCAGAAAAAGGTATTTCGAAGTCTGAATATTGGTGAAGAAGTGGGCCGAGAAACATTAGGATGCTGCGTGTTTTTTTTGCGGATTCGATATTCATATTTTTGAAAGACAATTCACTTGGTGGTATAATTTCAAGGTCATTATCTTTGTTGAGCCATTTAGTTTTTATGCCGAGTGAATTTAATACCTCAATGATCCGGTTAACCTCTTCTATTCGGGCTACGCGGCGAAGGGTTGTTTTTCCTCTATTTAAAAGCGATGCACAGAGTAAAGCAACCGCTGCATTCTTTGAAGTTTTAATTTCGATTTCACCAGAAAGTTCACGACCACCATGAACGCGAAAGTTACTTTTTTTAGTTGAATTTACAGATATAATTTCACTAGAAAGTTCCTCTGATATTCTTGCAAGCATTTCAAGAGTTATATTTTGTTTACCGCTCTCGATACGGTTAATTGCGCTTTGCGAAGTGCCAATTTTTTCAGCGAGTTCTGCTTGAGTTAAATTTTGATGTAGGCGAGATTCTTGAATAAGCTTCCCGATCTTCTCTAAATAGGCTTGTTCTTCATTCATATCATAAGTATATCACTTATGATATAAGTATTTCAAGGGGCTTATTTTAAAAAATGCTTATATTATTATTTTTTTATTTTGCTCTTTATGCTGATAATTAATAGTAAAAGCGAAGAGGAATTTTAAAGTTCAAAAAACTCTCGAAATTTTGAATTTTTTTTGCTATAATATTCTCTATGATATAGTGACGATTTTTTATATTTTTTAGTTTTAAAATATTTATTTTTAGGGAGAGTTTTTATGTTTGATGAAAAGATTTTTGATGCAATTGAGAATGAGGAGAATCGCCAGCGAGAAGGCTTGGAACTAATTCCGAGCGAGAATTATGTTTCGAGAGAAGTATTGGCAGCGCTTGGCTCAGTTTTGACAAATAAATATTCTGAAGGATATCCTGGTAAAAGATATTATGGCGGTCAGGAGAATACCGATATCATTGAGAGTTTAGCTATTGAGCGTGCTAAACAAATTTTTAAATGCGATCATGCAAACGTTCAACCGCACAGTGGGGCAAATGCAAACGAAGCAGTTTATAATGCTTGGCTAGAAGTTGGAGATACGGTACTCGGTATGGATTTATCTCAAGGCGGTCATTTAACACACGGTTCACCAGTGACTCGGAGCGGTAAGATTTATAATTTTGTAAGGTACGGTTTGGATGAAAAAGGGGAGATTAATTATAAGCAAATTGAAGAATTAGCTGAAAAATATAAGCCAAAAATTATTCTTGTGGGATTTTCTGCTTATCCTGGTGAAATTGATTACGCACGGATTTCTGAAATTGGTAAAAAACACGGAGCGATGTTAATGGCTGATGTTGCACATATCGCTGGTTTAATTGCTGGTGGTGTTTCGAAAAATCCATTTGAATATGGCTTTAATGTTGTGACAACTACAACACATAAAACCCTCCGTGGCCCTCGTGGTGGAATGATTCTTTCGAATGGGAAAGTGGGCAATCCGCTTAAAAAACCAGAAAAAACTCTTGAGAATTTACCAACTTTAATTGATCGCAGTGTTTTTCCAGGAACTCAAGGTGGTCCGCAAATGCACTCAATTGCGGCAAAAGCGGTTTCTTTTTATGAAGCACTTCAGCCTGAATTTAAAATTTATGCTCAACAGGTAGTAAAAAATGCGCAATTTTTGGCCGAAGAACTTTCGAAAAGAGGTTTCAGACTTGTGACTGGAGGTACAAAAAATCATTTAATTTTAATTGATATTTATGCAAGTTTTGGAATTGATGGAAAAGTTGCCGAACGCGCAATGGACGCGATTGGCTTAACTTTAAATGCCAATTCGATCCCAAACGACACTTTACCTATGTTTACTCCAAGTGGAATTCGACTCGGAACACCAGCTGTAACCTCGCGTGGAATGAAAGAAGCCGAGATGGTTAAAATTGCTGAATGGATGGATCTTGCGATTAAGCACCGTGAAGACTCTAAAAAACTTGCCGAAATTAAAAAAGAAGTTGCAGATTTTGCTAGAAATTTTCCGCTACCGAGCGATTTATAGGTAATTTTTAGCATTTCGAAAAAACTAAAAGCTATGATATAATAGATTCATCATGGGTATGGTTTTTTCAAGATTTAAAAAGTGCCGCTCTAAAATTGCTTTTCTGGGAATTATCTTAGGATTTTTAACCCTTGTTTTTTTAACGATTTCGAAAGCCTCAATCTGGTTTGATGAGGCTTTTTCAGCCTATATAATTCGTTTTAATTTCTCTGAAATTTGGCACTATACGTCTGTTGATGTTCATCCACCTCTTTATTATTTTTTATTGAAAATTTGGAGTTTATTTTTTGGTTCGAGTGATTTTGCATTAAGGAGTATGTCGGCATTTTTTGGTGCTTTAACAATAATCTTGTCGTATTTTTTGGTAAAAAGGCTTTATGATAGGAAAAATGCACTATTTGCGAGTAGTTTTCTTGCGATTTCACCGATGTTAATTAGATATTCGCAAGAAGCCAGAATGTATACAATGGTGTCATTTTTGGGCGTTTTAACTGTGAGGTCTTTTTATGAAGCTTGGGTTGTAAAAAATACAGCAGAAAATAAGAAAAAATGGCGAATTATTTATATTATTGCTGTTTGTGCTGGAATCTGGACACAATATCTTTATGCTTTAATTCCAATTTCATTATGGATTTTTAGAACAATTTACATTCTAGACAGACAAGAAAAAAAATTGAATAAGTATAAGTTTCTTCCTTTTTTTAGATTTCGAAATTGGAAAAATGATTTAAAGCGGCTTTTGAGCGATTTTTTTGCTGAAAAATGGTTTTCTTCGCATTTGACTATTATGGTCTTGTATATCCCCTGGATTCCATTTTTTATTTCACAGGCTACTTATGTTAAAGCTAAATTTTGGATTCCTGCACTGAATTTTTCGACAATCCCGAATATGATTTCGAATTTTTTATTCTATCTCGATGCTGATGATACTAATGGTTGGTTATCTATAGTTGCTATGATAATCCTTCTGATTGTCGTACTTTTTATGTTTAAAAAGTTGGGAGATAAGGATTTTAATGATAATTTACGGATAAATATTTCCGTATCAATAGCTCCTGTAATTTTGCTTTATATTGCGAGCTTACCGCCGTTTAGCTCAATTTTTGTTGATAGATATTTACTAATGGCTGAAGTTTTTATGTCAATATTATTGGCAATTATTTCTATTAAACTCTTCGAAAGTAGGAAGAGTATTTCGGTTCTATTAACTTTATTGATTATTTTTTCACATATTTTTGGGGTTTTTCAGCTTAATCTACAAAAAGGTATTTCAAAAAATGGAGGTGAAATTACTGAAATTCGGCAGGCGATTGAAAAAGTTCGAAATGAAGAAAGTAATGCGACAATTGCTGTTAGCGGATTTTTGTTTTATTCAGCGGCGCAATATTCTAATAGTAAAAGTAAAGTCTGGTTTTATGGCGAACCTCCGATTTATCGCTCTGGCGACATGATTCGGGCTGATTACACGCCAAAGATTGAGAGCAATAAAGAAGAATTTTCTAGCAACAAAGAGTTTTTTGTGATCACTCCGTATAGTGATGATGTAAATAAAAATTCACCAATTTCTGGATATAAACTCTCTAAAGAGATAGATTATAATAACTCGATTAACGGCAGTCCTTTGTATAAAATTTTAAAGTTTATTAAAAAATAGTCTTCACAAAATAAAAAAAGTGTGGTATAATTTACTCATTAAGCACCCGTAGCTCAACTGGATAGAGTACCTGGCTTCGAACCAGGCGGTTGTAGGTTCGAATCCTGCCGGGTGTACCACATATTTTCTCGCTTTTGGCGAGTTTTTATTTTTTATGATATAATTGTTTTTATATGAAGGAAATAATTTTCGAAAACCTAAAAATTCAGCAAGGTGTTGACTTTGGTAAACTAACTACTATGAAAATTAGTGGAAAAGCTCATTTTTTTATAACTGTAAAAAATATTGAAGATTTTAGGAGTGCAGTTAAATTTTCGAAAATAAACAATTTACCAATTTTTATTCTTGGCGGCGGAAGTAACACGATCGTAAAGAGTCAGAACTTTGAGGGGGTGGTGGTAAAAAATGAAATTAAAGGTTTTGAAAAGATTTTTGAAAACGATAAAAATATTGAGTTCCGCATAAACTCTGGTGAAAATTGGCATAATTTTGTTAATTATGCAGTTTCGAAAGGCCTTAGTGGTTGTGAGGCAATGGCGATGATTCCTGGAACTGTCGGTGCTCTACCAATTCAAAATGTTGGCGCGTATGGTCAGGAGATTGCTGATATCTTGAAAAGTGTTGAAGTTTTCGAAATATCAACTGGTAAAATCAAAACTTTATTAAAAAGTGAATGTGGATTCGCTTACCGTGATAGTATTTTCAAGAATGATGCTAAAGGAAAATATTTTATCGTTTCGGTAAATTTGGAGCTTTCGAAATCTCAACCAGAAATGCCTGGATACAAGGCCTTGAAGGAGAAGCTTAAAAATATTGGTAAAAATAAAGAAAATCTAACAGCAAAAGATGTAATGAATGCAGTGATTGAAATTCGTTCAAAAAAATTACCAGACCCAGAGAGGATTGCAAATTCAGGTAGTTTTTTCAAAAATGCTATAATTTCGAAAGAAAAAGCGATAGAGATTTGTGAAAAATATCAAAATGTACCACTTTTTGAGTTTGGTGATAGATATAAAATTGCAACTGGTTGGCTGATTGATCAGGCTGGATTAAAAGGGAAGGAAATAGCTGGTTTTCGAATTTATATGGAAAATGCTTTGGTTTTGACAAATATCTCAGCCGAGAATTATGAGGATTTGGTGGTAGCGCGAGAGGAAATTCAGCGCGTGGTTGAGTGCAAATTTGGCATAAAAATTGAGCAAGAACCACTTGAAATTTAATTAAAATAAAAACGACATTCTTGATTTGAATGTCGTTTTAGGATTTAAAAAGAATTATTCTTCTGTTTTTTCTTCTTTAGCTTCAGCATCTTCTGCTTCTTTATCTTCTTCTACGATTTTATAACCGAGAATAGTTCCTTTTGCTAGACTTTCTTTTCCGGCTATATCATTCCAGCGAGAACTGTTTAAGCCCAGTATTAAGAACCAAATAGGTGCTGCAAATAGGAAAAGTATAGCCCAGTAAGGTGGTTTATCTAGTTTTTTACTGATTTCAGCAACTGCAGCAATTTCGAAAATAAGTGAGATAACAATTCCAACATAAGGAATGAAAGTTAGAAGAGATTTCCAGCCTTCTTGACCACCGAGTTCGAAGAATATCCATCGGTTATAGAAAGGAATCCAGGCTTTTTTGGTGTCGATTCCAGCTTTTTTGAAAATTAGCATATAAAGAAGAGAACTAATAACATACCCTGCAATTGCGGCAACTAGCGCGATAGTTAAGAGCGATAAAATAGATATTCCGAAAGCTGCATCAGCTCCTACATTATGACTATAACCTCTGTATCCGTAAGAATAGTCAGTATTATAATTGTACATTCAAAAATCCTTTCTTTGATTAATTTCAATAATGATTATATATTAAAAAATTGAAATTTTCAAGATTTTTACGTATAATAAACTTATGAGATTTTTAAATGGTGCAGAACTTCGTGATTTTATCAAAGAACGTCAAGCTAAACAGGTGCGAGCCTTGCGACAAAGCTGGCGAGTTTTTCCAAAATTAGTGATTTTTTACTCTTCAAAAAGCCCCGTAACCGAAACTTATATGCGACTAAAAGAAAAGTACGGCGAAGATATTTTAATTGAGGTTGAGCGACGAGAAGTTGATGCTGAATTGATGAAAGAAGAGATTCAAAAGGCTAATCTTGATGAGAATGTTCATGGCATTATTGTGCAACTACCGCTTGAAAATAAAAGCGGTGAGAAGCTTTCGAAAAATGAAACTGAAGCAATTTTGAGCGAAATTTCGAAAGAAAAAGATGTTGATGGTTTGAATGGTGGTGATTTTGTTCCAGCTACAGCGCAGGCAATAAATTGGCTTTTGGCGGGCTATAATATTTCATTAGAAGGTAAAAAAGTTGCCATTGTTGGGCAGGGAAGACTTGTAGGGGCGCCACTTTCAAAAATGTTTGAAAAATCTGGAGTGATGGTTTCGAAGTTTGATGAATTTAACAGCGAAGAAATGATAAAAACACTTAAATATTTTGATGTGGTAATTACAGCGGTTGGAAAACCGGGGTTGATTACTTCGGAAATGCTAAAATCTAAGGCGGTGGTTGTCGATGCTGGAACGGCGAGTGAAGGCGGAGAGATTAAGGGCGATGTTTCGGATGAAGTTCGCAAAAATAGAAAGGATCTGACTATGACACCGATAAAAGGTGGAGTTGGCCCATTAACGGTTGCTTCTTTAATCGATAATGTCATTATTGCAGCAAGAAAAGTTGCAGATCAAAAAGGGCAACAAGATTTATAAACAAAAATAGACCTCGAAATTGAGGTCTATTTTCTATCTGAAGCTTTATCGCTCCATTGAGAAGCGGTCAGCTTAGAATTTTGCAGCTTTTCGGCTTGCGAAGTAGTAACCAAATGCGGCTACCATTGAACTTAATCCGAGAATTGCAGAAATGGCATTTGTACCAGTTTGTGGCAATTCTGCTGGAACATTTGGAATTGGGTTGTTTGGTGTAGGTGTTGGTGGAGTTTGTTTCTTTGGAACTTCCACTTTCGCACTATCACAACCGTCGTTATCACCAGGAATTGTTGGTGTATCTACACAAGCAGTATTTACAGCTGACATGCCTGTTGCAGTTGCTTGAGATTTAATAATGATAGTCTTACTTTCACCAATCTTCAAAGAGCTGATCTTCAGTGTTAGAATATTATCTTTGATCTCTCCGCTATCAGCACTTACGAAAGTAATATTTGCTGGAGCGCGATCTGTTACGACAACATCTTTCAAATCAACATTTCCATTATTCGAAACTGTAATCTCGTAGTTAAAATCAGTTCCTGCTTCGATTATAGCATTTTTCTGATTGTTTACAGTTTTCTTAATAACGATTGATGGTTTTTCTTCCCGTTTAACTTCGAAAGTTTTTACACAGTTTGAATTTGCATTCTCGCCATCTTTTGTAATAACTGTTGAAGAAATTGTAAAATTACCAGTAATTTCGATATCAACTGTTAATTTCGAACCATTGTTTACGGTCTTTTCGATTACAACTTTACCGCTTTCATCTTTGATGATGTATTTAACACCAACAAATGTTGTGTGATTTACAGTGTAAGAAGTGTTGAATTCGAATCGTGTTCGAGAAATTTGGTTGATTGTGATATTTTTACATACCAACTCAGGTTTGTTAGGTTTTGGAGTTGGAGCTTTTGTTTCAAAAGATTTTTCACAATTTGCATTTGTATTTTCACCATTTTTAGTCATGATTGTTGAGATAATTGTATATTTCTCAGTTATATCATTTGGAACGGTAATTTCAAATTTAGTGCCATTGTTGATTACTTTTTGAGCTACAACTTCACCTTTAGAATTTTTAACAACATATTTTGTTCCAGTAAATTCTGTATCTTTTACTGAATATTTTGTATCAGCTGAATAAGCGATTTGCTTTTCATCTTTTCGAACAATGTTTAAGCTTAAAGCGTCACATTTGTAAGCTGGAGTTTGAGGTTTTGGAGTATCACATTTTTTAGTGATTCGTACGCTAGCAGTGTCATTTTTAACTATTTTTTGATCACTTGCTTGAGCTATATTAGTTAAAGTATTTTCTCCACAAACTGGCAAATCTTTTTCGGCTGCAACTGTTGCGTCAAAACGTACGTAAGCATCACCATTTGCTTGATATGTACCAATATTGATTCCAGAATTTTGAATGATATTGTCGCTAACTTTCAAACCTTTTGGATTTGATGTGTTGTAGAGCTTTGTTGAGCCTGCAACATAATTCAAACCTTTTGGTAGAATATCGCGAATTACCAAGTTCTGAATTCCTGCAGAACCTGTATTTTTAGCGTGAATTTGGAATTGAACTGTGTCGCCAGATTTTGCGTTTGCAGTTTCAACCCAAGATTTTTCGCCATTTGTTTTATTTCGAACTGTTTTCGCAAGGTCGATATTAGTTTTCTCTTGCGGTTGGCTAACTTGAGCCTTAACTTTAACGGTTACGTAACCTGCATATTGGAAACATCCAGGAATTTTTCCGTCAAGTTTATCATATCCAAGTTTTGCACCCGTATTATTTACAATACTGTCTGGAAGTTTAGTTGTACCCATTCCGTTATTTTCGAAAAGGGCAGAACCAGCAACATAAGCCAAGTTGAAGTCATTATCACTTGAGAAAGTTGCTTCATCCCAAACTGTGTTAGGTTTTGCATTTGAAGCTGAAATCTGACCTTGAACAGTCACATTTTTTGCGGTTGTTGTTGGAACGTTAAGTTTTGCTACTACGTTTTCGGCAACAAGATTTAAGTTCGAAGCTGCGTTGTTGTGAACGTACATTCGAACATAATATTCTTTGCCATTTTGGATTTTCATATTGTTTGTCCATTTTGCGTTTGAGCCAACTTCACGAATTCCAACGAAGTCTTTTTCGTCACCACCAATCACAGGGTTATTTGTGATTGAGTTGAATGTAATATAATCTGCTGGTTTTTCAATAGTAAATGATGGTCGAGCTGGGCCCCAGGCCATAACGGCAACTGGAGCGATAACTGCAGCCAAGATTGAACCAGAGATTACAGAATGGTTTTTAATAAAATTAATGAGTTTTTTCATTTGGTCCCTCATTTTTCTCCCTTATAATCTCCACTTATTAGAATTTATTATTAATTCAATATCATAATTCTGTTTGTCAATATTTTATTTTTCTTCGCGTGCCGAATTGTTAAAACTTAAAATCGGGTTATTAAGAAGTATCAATGTAAAGCCGGGCGGCGGAAAACCGCCCAGCGTGAAATTTGAAAGTTTTAACTTTCGAAAAGTACTAATCGTCAATCGCAGGCTCAGGCATTGAGCTATTTGCGAAGTTAGCAGAACTTGATGGGGCTGTAGTCCCATTTGCTCCAGACTCTACTGGTGGAACTGAGCTTGGATTTGTTAATCCGCTATAGTTCCGACCATCAGGGGTAGCTACAGATCCATTATCGGTCACCTTTGTGGTACCGTTGGAATCTGTAATTGTACCAGCGCCGCTCCATTGAGATGGCTCGCTAATACGAGCATCTTGTGATGGTGCGGTTTGAGCTGATGGTGCAGCCGGAGCAGATGGAGCAGAATATTGCTCAGGCAATTTTGCCTGAGAGGTTTCTGAACCATTTGAAGATCCATCATTTTGACCTCCACCAACTGGGGCTTTGCCTTGATTGGCCGGATCCTTACTAGGGTCTTTTTTCTCAACCTTGCTTTTATCTGGCTTGTCAGGTTTTCCTGGTTTTGTAGGAGGAATCTCGATGTTTTCTGTCGGTACACCCGGAATATCGCCTTTTTTCATTACTGTGTTACCACAGTAAACCAAGACGCAATATCTGTACTTCTCAGTTGAGCCCTTCGGATTTGAAACTTCGACATATTCTTGACCTGAAAGATCTTGAATACGTCGACTAATAACTACATCACCTTTGTCATTGACGCCAGTAGTGTAGTAGTTTGAGCCTTCTTCCATTCTCTTAGAAGAAATTTGGCTTCTAGAAAGGAATGCTTTCGTTTGATAGAAAACGTCTTTACCTTTGCTATTGTAATAGACCTTTCCATCTTTCTTTTCTAGCCAGTCCTTAACATCAGTCTTGGTGTCAACGATGCCGAAGGTCATTGCTTTCTCCTTGAGAGCAGTTGCGTTGTGACTCATATATTGAATCATCTCGCTTACTGCATCTTTGGAGTTTGACGAAAAGGAATTTTTTTCTGAGCCGTTCGCAAACACTTTGTGCTGTGTGTTTGCAATTGCGCGGTAGACAATAGCATCACCATCGACCTTATAGTCGATGACCTGGAAATCTTCTTTTTCTTTTGGAAGATCTACAGATTTTGAAATTGTAGAAGAAACGGTGGCTGTGCTACCATTTGTAGCATTAGCACTTTTTGGTGCTAAAAACAAAAAGTATAACGCCGCTCCGCCAACTACAAGTATAAACAGCGCGACCCCTAGAGCTATTGCTGGCCACGTATTTGATTTTGTAGCTTCAATTCTATCACCTTCACCGTCATTTTTTTCCAACTTATCTAGAATGCCTTCAAGGTATTCTAATTTTTCTTCGTCGGTTTCTAACTTCGAGGCTTTAACTTGAACCTCTTCAAACCATTTCATCGACTTCTTATCGTCTCCGATAAGACTCCGAATTTTCCCTAATAGTTCTTTATTTTTTCTACTTGTGTTCATTCTTATTTCACCTTCCTTTCATTAGATTTTTTATTATTTGGCCAAATAATAAAATGAACACTGAGGTACACGATTCATACCTCATAATAACCCGATTTTTAAGCTTCATTGACAGATCCGCTGATTATGATATGCCAACTGCTAGAATTATAGCACAAAAGTATAAAAAAGTCAATAAGCATATAATATATATTAAATAAACGCAAGCGTTTTAACTTTTTCGAAAAAAATAAAGAAAAATCGCCTTTGTTTAAGGCGATTTAGTAGGTCACACTGGCGGAAGCCTACGACTTTTTTTAGGCTTCTCCTTTTGCTCATTCTTTTTTAAATCACTTTTATGATATTCCTCTATTAGAATATCACAAATTTTTGTCAAAATCGATGGTTCTTCATCTTCTTTATCAGGGTTGGGCGTTAAGGAATATGCCAAAACGACCAAAATCACACCCGCAACCCAGAGATACCATTGGGGTAGGGCATTGAAGAGAACCCCTGTGAAGACAAGAGTTTTAATTAAAAATCCAGAACTCTGCCAAAAATTGCAGATTTGGATTTTTGAGTCAATCTTGACGAAAACTACTAGTGTTGAAAAAATTAGAATTGAATAAACAACTCCAAGATTATCAAGAACACCAAAAGTAATGGCGTTAATTGTTCGTAAAATGAACAAGATTATGTTTACAAGAAGGTTAATCATTTTTAACCCTCACTTTCTGTAAAATATTTTCTAGTCCAGTATAGAAAGGTGCTAGAATGTTTATATAATAACATAAAAAGCTTAAAAAGTCAATAAGTAAAGATTTCGAAAAAAGAAAAAAGCTCCAAAACTGAAGCTTTTCGATATAATTTCAATTGGTGGGTGATTAGGGACTCGAACCCCAGACCCTCTCGGTGTAAACGAGATGCTCTAGCCAACTGAGCTAATCACCCGAACAATTACCATTTTAGCAGACTTTTTTTGTAAAGTCAACAACTTTTTTTATTTTTTTTGAAAAAATATTAAAGTTATGTTAATATTATTTAGATAAATATGTAAAATTGAAAGGTGAAATAAAAAAAGAATGGACTCAAGAAAACCTAATGGGGTTGGCAAAAAATATGAAAAATACGTAAAAAATAAAAAACATGAGGGTGAAGACTATAATTTTTACGACAGAGCAATACATGATAATTTGGTTATAGAAAAATTTGAGCATTTTGTACTGGTTGAAAACCTATTTCCGTATCAGATTTGGGACGGTTTCGAAGTTGAGAAGCACCTACTCCTAATTCCAAAGAGATTTACTGAAACGATTAGTAATTTTTCGCAAGCAGAAAGAGAAGAATATTTTGAAATTTTGTCAAAATATGAAGCTCAAGGTTTTTCAATTTATGCTCGTGCGGCGCAAAACGTTCGAAAAACTGTTAAACATCAACATACGCATTTGATAATTTTAAATTATGATCGGCGAGTGAACTGGCTATTTAATATTACGAATAAAATTCTTTGGTGGAGCAACTTCCCTAAATAGTTTGGTTGATTTTTAATGAAAAAAATGGTAGAATATTGAAAGTTTTATAATAATTTTTTAAGAGAAAGAAAATATGAAATCAGATAATATTCGAAATGTGGCAATTATTGCCCACGTTGACCATGGAAAAACTACTTTAGTGGACGGACTTTTAAAACAAAGTAATACATTCCGTGAAAATCAGGCTGAAATGAGCCAAACACTCCTAATGGACTCTGGTGATCAGGAGTCGGAGCGCGGAATTACTATTACCGCAAAACAAACCTCAATTTATTATGGGGATTATAAAATTAATATTATCGATACACCAGGGCACGCAGATTTTTCTGGCGAAGTTGAACGCACGCTAAATATGGCTGACGGTGTTATCTTGGTTGTGGACGCTCAAGAAGGACCAATGCCTCAAACGAAATTTGTGCTTTCGAAAGCTCTTGAGCTTGGTTTAAAGCCTATTGTAGTTGTAAATAAAATCGATAAACCTGCACGTCGAATTGCTGAAGTTAATGATGAAGTATCAGATCTATTCTTAGAGCTAGCAACGAACGACGATCAGCTTCTTTACCCAACTTATTATGCGATTGGGCGTGATGGTAAAGCTTGGCCTGAGGTTCCAGAGAATCCAGAAGCTGAAGCAAATTTTGAACCTATTTTTGAAGCAATTATCAATGAAATTCCAGCGCCAAAAGTTGATGTTGACGGTGATTTTCAATTGCTTATAACTTCTTTAACATACGATAGTTTTTTGGGTAAATATGCTATTGGGCGAATCTCTCGCGGAAAAGTTAAAGCCGGAGAACAAATTGCTTTAATTAAGCGTGATGGAACTGTTAAAAAGTCAAAAATCGATAAGCTTTTTGCGTATCGAGGGCTTCATCGTGAAGAAATTACAGAGGCTTTTGCAGGTGATATTGTTGCGATTACGGGTGTTAGTGAAGCTGAAATTGGTGAAACTCTAGCCGATGTGAATAACCCTGAAGCTTTGCCGACAATTGAGGTTGAAAAACCAACACTTTCGATGTATCTTGGACCAAATACAAGCCCAATGAAGGGTCGTGAAGGTGAATTTACAACTTCTCGTCAGATTGGCGATAGGCTGAAAAAAGAACTTGAAACAAATGTTTCACTTCAAGTTAAAGAAGATGGAATCGGCTTTATTGTTTCCGGCCGCGGTGAGTTGCACCTTTCAGTTTTAATTGAAACTTTACGTCGTGAAGGATTTGAGTTCGAAGTTGGTCGCCCACAAGTGGTGACAATTCAAGAAGATGGTATTGAGAAAGAACCAGTTGAAGAATTGATCATTGAGGTTGCGCCAGAATTTGTGGGTGCAGTAAGCCAAGAAATGGGAACTCGCCGAGCAGAAATGTGTTCACAAGAGAGTTTGCCAACAGGTGCGACACGGTTAACATATATCATCACTACTCGAGCTATGATTGGGCTTCGAAACTTAATGCTAACCGCAACAAAAGGTACTATCATTATGAATAGCTTACCGCACGGTTATCAAGAGATGGGAACAAAAATCCCTTCTAGCCGAAATGGAGTTTTGATTGCTTTCGAAAAAGGAACTTCAACACCATATGCACTTCAAAGTGCGGAAAGTCGTGGAGAATTATTTATCGGTCCGGGAACTGAAGTTTATGCTGGAATGATTGTAGGATTAAACAATCGTCAAGAAGATCTTGAAATTAATGTTGTGAAAGAGAAACACCTTACAAATATGCGTTCGAAATCTTCTGATGGCGCGGTTCAATTGACTCCGTATACTAATTTAAGCCTTGAGCAATGTATCGATTTTATTGAAGACGATGAATTGCTTGAAGTTACGCCACAAAATTTGCGTCTTCGAAAACGCTATCTTGATTCAAATGAGCGTAAACGCATGGCTAAAGCCGTAAAATAAAGGCCTGACAATTTAATAATAATATTTAAAAATCGCCTCAAGGACAGTAGGCGATTTTTTGTTTTTCAAAAGTCTTAATTATTTTTCGCGACTTGTTCGAACATTTACTGAATATGATTCTTCAGATTGATTTACTCGAATGACTTTGAACAAAATAGTTCCTTTCTATAATCATTTTTATTTTGATATTTTTTGTTTTTCGTATGATTATGTTTATATAATAACACATAATAGCTAAAAAGTCAATACTTTTTTCAAAAAAACCTTAAAATATTGAATTTTAAACTTAAACGTGATAAAATTAGATTAAAATTTGCAAAATAAAAAAGGAAACATATGTTTAATAAAAAAACTATTAATGATATTGATGTGCGCGGAAAGGTTGTCCTAGTTCGCACAGATTATAATGTCCCAATTGAATATTTCGAAAATGGTGAGGCGAATATTTTGAATGATTTTAGAATTAAGTCAAGCCTACCAACACTTAAAAATCTTATTGAGCGAGGTGCTCGAAAAATTATTATTATTTCACACATGGGTAGACCGAAGGCGGTTGAAGGAATTTCGGATTTGGATGAGCTTGAGCATCTGCCAAATGGGGCTCGAAAATATTCATTACGGCCGGTTTTTAATCGGTTAAGAGATCTTTTAGAGGCTGAAAATTTGAATTTTCCGATGAATTTTCATACGACGCCAATTTTTCCACGTACGCGATATTCAGTTTCTATGAAGGACGCTGACGATGATTATAAAATCGAGATGCTTGAGAATTTACGCTTTTCGAAAGGTGAAAAATCTAATTCGTCAGATTTTGCAGATGCATTACTGCAAGTTACGGGAGCGGATTTATTCGTGCAAGATGGTTTTGGTGTTATTCATCGAGAACATACTTCAACGAGCGGAATCGCAAAAAAACTTCCAAGCGTGGCTGGATTATTGCTCGAAAAGGAGTATTTAACTATTTCAGAAGCTTTTAGAAACCCCAAAAGGCCGTTTGTTGCAGTTATGGGCGGTGCTAAAATTTCAGATAAACTGCCTTTAATTGAAAAGTTTGTTGAGCGTGCAGATAAAATTATTGTAGCTGGCGCGATTGCAAATACTTTTTTGAAGTATCTTAATGTTAGGGTCGGAAAAAGTCGAATTGAAGATGGTCAAAAGGAGGTTATCGAACAGATTTTTAGATTAGCAGAGAAGAAGGTTGGTTTTGAAGGCCTTCGAGAATTTATTATTTTACCAGAAGAAGTTGCTGTGGCGAAAGAATTTTCGAAAGATGCTGAACGAGTCGAAAAACGAGTTATCTCTGTCGCTGAAGATGAAACAATTTTAGATCTAGGTGAAAAGGCGATTCAAAAGCTTGAGAGTGAAATTTCGAAAGCTAAAATGGTCGTTTGGAATGGAACCGTTGGTTATGCTGAGTTTGAGAATTTTGCCGAAGGCTCACGCCGAACATGTTTGCAAATTTCGAAATCTACGAGAGATAATGGTATGAAGTCAATTGTTGGCGGTGGTGATACATCGGCTTTCGCGCTAAATTGGTCAAATCAAAATCCTGAAATTGCTGATTTTTCACTAATTTCAACTGGCGGTGGCGCGGCTCTAGAGTTAATGAGTGGCGAAATTTTACCAGGATTTGAAGTTCTGGAAGATAAAGCATAAGAATTTACAAAAATAAAATAAAATGTTAAAATAAGGGTATTATGAACAAAAAACTTGTTATCGCCAACTGGAAAATGAATTTAAATATGCAAGAGTCAAGTATTTTCTTGCATAAATTAAGTGAAAAAGTTCAAGCTCATCGTGGGATGGAAATTATTCTTGCGCCATCAACTTTTACGCTTCAATCTTTAAGTTTGCAAATCAATCATCGTCAATTTAAACTTGCTGCTCAGAATTTCTATTGGCGTGACCATGGCGCTTTCACTGGTGAAGTTTCGATTTCTCAACTTCGAGGAATTGTACAATATGCGCTTGTTGGACATTCTGAAAGGCGGAATATTTTTCACGAAACAGATAAAGATATTCGTGCAAAAGTTGCAGCAGCTATCAGGAATAACATTCGCCCAATTCTCTGTATTGGCGAAACCTCGGACGAACGGAATCATGACGAAACAAATCTAGTATTAAACGATCAGCTACTGGGTGGACTTGCGAATGTTTCGAGTGAAGATATTTCGAAAGTTATCATTGCTTATGAACCAGTTTGGGCAATCGGAACCGGAGTAAATGCTAATCCAGATGATGTTCGAAAAGCTGTAAAAACTATCAGAAACCAAATTAAAAATTTGTATGGAGCAAAAACCGCCGAAGAGATTCAAGTGGTCTATGGTGGAAGTGTCCAGCCGGAATTTGCGACAGACTATGCTAAAATTAAAGGTGTTGATGGGCTATTAATTGGGGGTGCAAGCCTAAGTGTTGAAAAATTTGCACAAATTACTCAAAAGGTTTTTGAAACAATAAAATAAAAGGAAAAATATGCGAGATATAGATTTTGAAGAATTAGATAAAGCGGTTGGAAGCTATCTTGAAAACGGTGTTGTGCCAAATTCAAAAGATGAAAATAATGAGGTTTTTTCAAAAATTGAGAATCAGATTGAACATTCTCGTGAGCAACAAAAAATGGTTTTTGCACGAAAAGCCCCGCAATCAGCCAACCAGCTTCACTATAATAATGGAAAAAAGCAAATTAGAAATATTAAAAAAGTTAGTGAAAATCCAAAAAATGAGAAGAAAGTCATTTCCGGAAAGCCAAAAGTTCGCATTTTGGATGATTTTAGTGCGCCAGTTCCGCCAGAACATCATCGAGGTAATTTTGGTATGCCATTTTCAGTAAAAGAAGAAAAAATTGCCTTCGAAAGTCCAATTTTGGAAACTTATGGTGGTGAAAAGCTAGCTCGAAATATTAAAAAGCTTGAAAATTCGCCAATTCGAAAAAAAAATGTTTTGAAAAACGAAAAAACTCAGGTTAAAATGGGGAATAGAACTCAACCTCAGGAAGATGAAATTAAACCTATTTTAGGTCAAAAAACTACCACTTCAAATCGTGCAGAATTTTACGCTGGTGTTTATCGGATTGGTGATGACGACAATAAACTTCGAGTTTTCCATGGTGAGCGTGCAGTTGAAATTCCTGAGCGAAGGCCTTCTGGCTTGGCTTTTGAACATCTAAAATTAGAAAACGAGTCGGAAAAAGTTATGCCAGAAATTTCGAGCATAAAAACTAGCGACAAGACAGTCACGCCGCTTAATAATTTTAAAGAAATCCAAAAGGAAATTGAGGGTGTGGTTGAATCTGAAGCTTCGAAAATTGAAGTTAAGACTGATCTAAAAAAACAGCCAGAACTAATAGAAGAAAAAAATGAGAAAAAAATAGAAATTTTCAAGATTGATGAGAAGGCTAACGAAACTGCTGATCAAGAGGAAGTTTCAGGAAAAATAATAATTCAGCCAGTTGATGAATCTGAAAAGCCAAAAACACTTTTTTTGCAAAATCCGCAAATTGAAAAAAGACCGTTAGGTATGAACCGGAATCGAGCAGAAAGTTTTGAATTCAAGAGGCCAGCTTCAAATCATGAACAAAAACCAACAGCAATTATAAAAGAGCTTAGGCAGGCAAAACTATCTACACCAATTCTTTCGAGCGATGAATATTCTACGCCAGTCAAGCATAGAAAGAAATCTGGTTGGGGGATTGTGTTGGCGATATTTGCAATATTGTTGCTAGGAGCAGGTGCTGGGTTTGTGGCGTATTTGGTGGCATTTCAATAAGATTTTGGATTAAGGTACTAAAAACCACTTTTCTAAAGTTGAAAGGTGGTTTTATTTATTATA
Source organism: uncultured Candidatus Saccharibacteria bacterium (assembly GCA_963517825.1). GTDB lineage: Bacteria > Patescibacteriota > Saccharimonadia > Saccharimonadales > Saccharimonadaceae > Nanogingivalis. The sequence goes on along the minus strand of CAUQGB010000001.1, from coordinate 35,678 downwards.
AAAAGAAAAAGCCAGTGTGTGCTGACTTTCGAAAAAAAGTAAGTATAGGTGCAGTAGTTTATTTTTATTCCAATTTTCTAGTTATTTGTTCATTTTTTGGGTTATTAATTTGATCGCTAGATTCTTTAATCGAAAAAGCGAAGAATATACCTATATAAATAAGTATAAAAATTGCAATAAAAAAAGAAACTATAAATTGGCGACCAGTTCTTATTCCACTCATAATGTGCCTCCGATAATAATAGAATACTTAAATTATACAAAAAATAATTTCAAAAATCAACAATTTGCTAAAAAGGCTAAAATTTGGTAAAATGAAAGAATATGAATGCACAAGAAATCCGAAAAGCTTATTTAGAGTTTTGTCAAAAAAATGGTCACGAAATAATTGAGAGGGCTTCTTTAATCTTAAAAGATGACCCAACAACTTTATTTACAGGAAGTGGAATGCAACCACTTTTGCCATATCTTTTGGGCGAAAAACACCCAAAAGGTGCGCGGTTAACAGACAGTCAAACATGTTTGCGTGCACAAGATATTGACGATGTTGGCGATAATAGGCATACAACTTTTTTTGAAATGTTGGGAAATTGGTCTCTCGGCGATTACTTTAAAGAGCAACAAATTCGGCAATTTTTTGAGTTTCTAACGGATGTGGTTGGTCTAGATCCTTCAAAGATTTACGTATCTTGTTTTATTGGAAATAAAAAATATAATATCCCCCGCGACGATGAGTCTGCAAAAATTTGGCAAAAGGTTTTTGCGGAAAAAGGAATTGATGCGAAAATTGTTGAGCTTGATACTGCCGAAAATGGTGACAAGCTTGGTCTTCAAGGTGGTCGAATATTCTTTTATAACGATAAAGAAAACTGGTGGAGCCGTGGTGGTGGATTAGATACTACACCAATTGGGGATCCATGTGGTCCAGACTCCGAAGTGTTTTATGATTTCGGTGAAGAAAATCATGATGCTAGCTTTGGAAAGGCTCACCCTGCAAGTGATAGCGGTCGATTTATGGAAATTGGTAACCAGGTATTTATGCAATATCGTCGTCTTGAAGATGGTTCTTTTGAGCCTCTTGAACACAAGAATGTTGATTTTGGTGGTGGGTTGGAACGAATCGCCGCAGCTAAAATTGATAGCCCAGATGTTTTCCAGATTAGTTTAATGAAACCGATTATTGATAAAATCGAAGAAATAAGTGGTAAAAAATACGATGAAAACACTGCTTCAATGCGCGTAATTGCAGACCATCTTCGAAGTGCGGCTTTTTTGGCGGTTGATGGATGCACGCCTTCAAACAAAGAGCAAGGCTATGTTATGCGAAAATTTATTCGTCGTGCGATGGCTAAAGCTTTCGATTTAGGAATTGAAGATAATTTCGTGGAACAAATCATTCCGGTTATTGTTGATATTTATGCTCCAGATTATCAAGAAGTTGCTGAAAAGGGTGATGAAATTATTGCCGTAATGGTGAAGGAAGAAAAAGCCTTCCGTCGAACTCTTCGAAAAGGATTGCGTGAACTTGAGAAGTTTTCAAAAGATGGATTAACGGGCGTAGAACTATTTCAATTGTATGACACTTTTGGTTTTCCGCTTGAGCTCTCTACTGAAGAGGCTGTTCGTCGAAGCATCTCTCTTTCAGAAAATTGGCAGGAAGAATTCAACGCTAAGATGAAAGAACAACGTGAGCGTTCGCAAACAGCTTCAAAGGGCAAGTTTAAAGGTGGGCTTGAAGGTCAAACTCTTGAACATCGCAAGCTTCACACAGCTACACATTTAATGAATGCGGCTTTACATAATATGTTTGAAGGGCAAATTGCGCAAAAGGGTTCAAATATCAATACAGATCGTTTACGATTTGATTTTACATTTGACCGTAAGCTGACAGATGAAGAGAAAAAGCAAATTGAAGATACGGTGAATGAACAAATATCGAAAGGCTTAGAAGTTTCTTGGGCGGAATATCCAACGGATTACGCATTGAACGAACTAAAAGCGATCGGTGTGTTTGGAGATAAATACGGTGAAACCGTAAAAGTGTATACAATGAAGGCCGAAGGTGAAAAACCTTTTAGTGTAGAAATATGTGGTGGTCCACATGTTGATAATACTAGAGAATTGGCAGAAGGCGGTAAGAAGTTTAAAATTGTTAAAGAACAATCTTCAAGTGCTGGAGTACGTCGAATTAAAGCGATTCTTCAATAAAAGAATAAGTGTACTATATGTACACTTATTTAGTATAAAAATTTGCAAAAAAAGCATAAAAGCTTTATAATAGTTTTAAGATGTTATTCAAGAATAAACAAAGAGAAGATTTAAACGATAATCATATCGTTGCGCTTGATATTGGAACTGAATTCGTGAAGGCTCTTGTAGCTGAGATTCATGATGATGAAATTCGTGTGATTGGTGTTGGTCGTGCGAGGCAAGAAGTCTCTGATATGCATTCAGGTGCTATTGCTGATATTGCGAGCGTTGTTCAGAACTGTGAAACTGCACTAATTGAAGCAGAAGATCAAGCTGAAATTCAAGCAAAAAAGGCTGTGATAGGAATAGCCGGAGAGCTAGTTAAGGGTGCGACAAACACTATAAAATACCGTCGGCCTCAACCAAATCGACCGCTTGATGAGGCAGAGATGGAATTTATTATCGATAAAATTCAAGAACGCGCTCAGCTTAAGGCACAGAGAGAAATTGCTCTCGAAACAGGAAATCAAGAAGCTGAAATTAAGCTAGTTAATTCAGCGATTGTGGGTATTCATATAGATGGATATAAAGTTTCAAATCCAATTGGTTTTCAAGGTAAAGATGTTTCAATCCAGATATATACAGCTTTTGCACCAACGGTTCATATTGGTGCTATTGAACGTGTTGCAAATGAGCTGGCTCTTGATTTGATTGCAGTTGCTGCTGAGCCTTTTGCGGTAGCTAGAAGTGTCGTTGGGTCAGATTCTTCAAGTAGTTTCACAGCTATTTTAGCTGATGTAGGTGGTGGAACAACAGATATTGCAGTTGTTAATGATGGTGGTGTTGAAGGTACTAAGATGTTTGGGATCGGCGGAAGGAGTTTTACTAATCAGATTGCTAATGAAATGGGGCTGTCATACAAAAATGCTGAAAAGCTTAAAGTTAACCTTTCGAACGATAAACTTAAGTCTAATATTGCGCAACAAGCAATGGATGCAATCGAAAACACTCTTGATGTTTGGGTTTCAGGCGTTGAACTTGCTTTAAGTGATTTTGAAAATATTGATTATCTTCCTTCGAGAATTTTGCTTTGTGGTGGTGGGTCTAGCCTAGAGTCTTTGACTGAACGTCTTGAAAATAGTGACTGGTGGAAAGAGTTGCCATTCAATAAAAAACCTACGGTTAAACACATAAAACCGGAAGAAGTCTCTGGCGTTGTAGATGAATCTGGAAAAATAAACGACCATACATTTATTACTGCAATGGGACTATTGCGAGTCGGCTACGACACCTATAGTTCTGATGAAAATGCGAGTGAGAATTTCAGAGACAAGCTAAATAGAATTTTGCGAACTTAAAGAGGTAGAAAATGAGTGAAAAAACTACAAAAGATGTAATTTATGTTGATGTAGAAGACGATATTACGGATGTTGTAAATAAAATAAAATCTTCGAAAGAGCGGATTATTGCGATTGTCCCACCGAAAAGCCTGGGTGTTTTTCGAAGTGCCGTAAATATTAGGTTACTATCTCGTACTGCTCAGAAAGCCGATAAAAAGATAGTTTTTGTTACAAATAATTCAGCTTTAAAAACTATGTCGGCTGCAGCAAAAATACCCGTAGCAAAAACATTGCAAAGTAAGCCTGAAATCCCAGAAATTGATATTCTTGAGGTTGATGGTGATGATATTATTGATGGTGAAAGCTTGCCAATTTCGGAATTTAGCGGTCCGACTTCTGATGAGAAAGAGGCTGAAATTCTTGAAGGAATTGATATTGATGATAATAAGAATTTTAATAAGATTAATCCAGAGCTTAAAAAAGAGAAGAGTAATAAATCTAGAAAAGGATCGAAAGTTCCAGATTTTTCAAAGTTTCGAAAAAAAATTCTCATTATTAGTGGAGTATTTTCTGTATTTTTAGTATTTATAATTTGGGCAATATTCTTTGCTCCATTTGCGGATATCACGATTGCTGCAAAAACCTCGAATATTAACATAAAAGGTGTTGCTTCGATTTCCAATAGCACAAGTGAAAAATCGTTACTTTCAAAAATTGAAACCATCGAGAAAAAACACGAGATTACTTTTGATGCAACTGGAACTCGCGAAGAAGGTGAAGCTGCTTCAGGAGGCTTGATTCTTTCGCAAAGTAGCGATAGTGACCCTGTAACGGTAGCCCAAGGTTCAGCTTTTTCGGCTGGTCAGTGTAATTTTATTACAACATCAACTGTGACTATCCCTGGAGCAAAGATTAAAGGCGGCACGATTTCTGCCGGAAGCGTAAATGTTGGAATTAAAGCGACTGTGATTGGTGAGCAATGTAACTTATCGGCGCAAAAATATGTTTCATCGATTGGTGGGGTTTCAGCAAACGGAGGCCAACTTTCGGGCGGTTCAAAGAAAGTTTTAAAAGTTGTTTCTCAAAATGACATAAATGCAGCAAAAGCTAAAATCAATACAGAAAATGTGGATTCTATTAAGAGTTCTCTAAAAGCTAAATTCAGCTCAGATTATACTGTATTAAACGATAGTTTCTCTGTGAAAGAGGGCGAGATTTCTTCTTCCGTTGCCGTCAATCAAGAGGCTCCAAACGGTAAGGCTACATTAAAAGCAACTTATCTATATTCAATCTTAGCAATTGAGAATAGAAGTATTGAAAGAATTATCTCTTCTCTTGCTAAAAATAAAATTGGTGATTTAAATAATCAAAAAATTTATGATTATGGCTTGAAAGATGTCTCATTTTCGAAATTTAGTGGTAATAGTGTAGAAATTTCATCAAATGTTAAAATTGGCCCAGCTATTGATATAGACAGCCTTAAGGATAAAATCAAGGGTAAAAAATCTGGCGAGGTTAGAAGTTTGATTGAGTCGAGTGAGGGTGTTGATAACGTCGATATAAAATTTTCATTCTTTTGGGTTACAACTGTACCGAAGGATAATAAAAAAATTAACATCAAATTTACGGTTGATAAATAATGAAATCTTTAAAGTTAATGGCTCTTGATGTCGGTACTAAAAGGGTTGGTGTTGCTTTAGCTGACTCTTCTATTAAAATAGCTATACCATTTATCACTATTGAAATAGATAATGATTTAGAATCATCAATAACAAAAATTATTGAGATAATTTCGAAAGAAGAAATAGATATTCTTGTGGTTGGGTTGCCACGAAATCAGAGCGGTGAAGAGACCTCACAAACCGTTTATACTAAAGAATTTGTTAAAAATTTTGAATATTCAGTTGATAGAATTGATTTTCAAGACGAAAGCTTGACTAGTATTCAAGCTGAAAATCGACTAAAAAGTTACGGAAAGCCATATTCAAAAGGTGATATCGATATGAATGCGGCTTCAATTATTTTACAAGATTATTTGGAGGAGAATTTTTAATGGATGGGATTATAAAACCACCAGTAAATAGAGATGATCAGGAGCCAATAGAAGATCGTGCTGAAAGAGTTATTGAGGAAATATCTAAGCGCGAAAAGGAAACTGCTGCTATTTTGGACATAAAAAATAATAAAAAAAGAGTTTTTCGAAAGAGGATTTTAGTTGTTTTTACAGTTTTATTATTTTGCTTTATTTCTTTTTGTGGAATTTTATTCTTAAGTTATAATAGTGTAATAAATTATAGAACTAACGATTCTAGAAAAGTTGACTTTAATATTAGTAAAGGCGAATCTTTAGATGTAGTTGCTCAGAAATTGGCTGATAAAAAAATAATTATTTCTAAAAACTCGTTTATTTTTTATGCACGAATGAATAATAAACGAAATATTTTAGCTGGCGGTTATCAGTTGTCTTCAAGTATGACAATTCCTGAGGTTTTGGATATTTTAAATAGAGGTCAAGCTGTTGATAGTTTTAATATTACCTTTTTACCTGGTGGAACAGTAAAAATGGCCAAAAACGCTCTTTTGAAAGCTGGCTATTCGAAAAATGAAATTGATGATGCTTTTTCGAAAGATTATTCCGGGGAATTTCCAACTCTTTTCTCCGGTAAACCAAAGAATACGGATCTTGAAGGATTTCTTTACGGCCAAACTCATAATTTTAAGAAAGGCGCAAAAGTTGAAAATATTTTGCGGAGATATTTTGCAGACTTTGAAGCGAAAATTAAAGAATTAAACCTTGAGAGTAAATTCAAGCAAAAAGGTTTGAGTTTATATGAAGGAATCACACTTTCTTCGATTGTTCAGAAAGAAACCTTGAGTGATTTCGAAGATCAACAAAAAGTTGCAGGTGTTTTTTACAACAGAATTAAAGCTGGGATGACGCTTGGTTCAGATGTAACTTATCAATATATTGCGGATAAAACAGGAGTTGAAAGAACTCCAAATTTAGATAGCCCTTATAATCTTCGAAAATATAAAGGTTTAACACCTACTCCAATTGCAACACCAGGGCTGTCCGCTCTTAAGGCAACAGCTTCTCCGGCTAAGCATAATTATTTATTCTTTTTGAGCGGAGATGATGATAAGACTTATTATGGTAGAACAGATATAGAGCATCAAGATAATATTAAAAAATATTGTGCAAAAAAGTGCTTGATTTTGTGATTAAGCTTGACAATTGTATTAATATTTGATAGAATTTTATATGTAAATTAATATAAAATGATGTTTTGTGAATTTTTATATTAAGGCACCTACCAGAAAATACTTTATAGCATTCGTTTAACTCTATAATATTAATTAAAAAGGTCGACATTATGCTAATTTTCGAAAAGAAAGGGTATTATTAAGGTAGTGCATCACAGTAATGTGTTTGCGGGAGAAAGATTATTTGTAGTCAAAGACGAGGAGTTAAATCTCCTAAGATTGAAATCATACAGAATAGAAATAATAAAGTTTCTAATTCTACTTTTTCAAAGATAATTAATATACTAAGTTTAAAATCAACTGTTGTTTATTCTTCTATTTTTATTATTGTGGTTATGGTTGCTGTATTTGGCGGTGATCAACCAGAATTTAAAAACTCAACCTTAAATAACCAAATAAATTTGAGTTTATCCGAAAATAATGCTCAAAATAACAATAATACTGAAAAATATTCAGTAGCGGACAAAGTTACTGAGTCTGGTGTTATAGCCAATCTTGCAGAATCTGCCGATTTGGCAGTTGCACCTTCTGCGGCGAGTCTTTCGACATCTACTGCTATACTCCAGGATTCGCCCCAGGTTACTGTTTCTGTTGAGAAACCTAAAGTTCTTGAAGTTTCTTCCGAGAAGCGTGAAATCGTTAAATATACTACAACTTCAGAAGAGGTTATTCAAGAAATTGCCGATAAATATGGTATTACTGCTCAAACTATTAAGTGGGTTAACGGCCTGAAGGGTGATAAAGTTGAAGCTGGTAAGGAGTTAAGAATCCTACCTGTGGACGGAATTGTTTATAAAATTAAATCTGGTGATAGTATAAAATCGCTATCAGAAAAATACCAAGCTAATTTGGAGAGGTTAATTTCTTATAATAAGCTTAAAGATGGAGAAGAACTTAAAGAAGGTGCTGAAATTGTTATTCCAGGTGGTATTTTGCCCGAAGAGGAGCGACCAGATTATAATCCTAGGTCTAAGGTATTTTCAAATTATGTAGCCTCAAAATCTCGAAGCTCTCTGGAATCTGGAAGCATATCATCGGTTTCGTTATCTTCTAATTATAATGTTAAAGCTGGAAATGCTTACGCTTGGGGAAACTGTACTTGGTATGCATATAATCGTCGTCCAGATATTGGAAGTTTCTGGGGAAATGCTTCAACTTGGGCGGCTAGTGCTCGGGCAGCTGGATATCGAGTTGACCAAACTCCATCTGTTGGCGCAATTGCTCAATGGAATGCTTATGCAAATCAATACATCTGGGGTGCTGGTCATGTTGCTATTGTTGAATCGGTGAATTCTGACGGAACAGTTACTGTTTCTGACATGAACTATAATGGAAAACTAAATGTTGTCACGACCAGAAATGTATCTGCAAGTAGTGTGTCAAACTACATACATTAATTTTTTAAATGAGCGTTCATGGATTGATCGCTCATTTAAATTGGACTTTGTACGCTTTTTGTGTTATTATATATGTATGTTTGTAGATACAGCTAAAATCTTTATTCAGGCTGGCCGCGGTGGAAATGGTGCGGTTAGTTTTAGGCGTGAACTATATATCGAAAAAGGTGGCCCTGATGGTGGCGATGGTGGTTGTGGTGGTGATGTCATTTTTCGAGCAACCAAAGACTTGAATACGCTTTTAAATTTTCGATACAAACCAGAGCTTAAAGCTAAAAATGGTGAAAGTGGTTCAAAACGTAATAAGACAGGAAAGTCCGGTGAACCGTTAATTGTAAAAGTTCCAGTTGGGACTATAGTTAAGCGAGATAATGAAGTTTTAGCTGATTTAAAGTTTGATGGAGAAGAGGCTGTAATTGCTCGCGGTGGCGATGGTGGTTTTGGTAATGCACACTTTAAGTCTTCTGTTCGTCAAACCCCTCGGGTTGCGGAGTTGGGTGAAGCCGGTGAAGCTTTCGAAGCCGATTTAGAGCTGAAACTACTTGCTGATGTTGGGCTGGTTGGTTTTCCTAATGCTGGAAAATCAACATTTTTAAGCGTGGTTTCAAATGCTCGTCCAGAAATCGCAAACTATGCTTTTACGACTTTAACGCCAAATCTTGGTGTGGCGGAAATTGATGGCTCAAATTTATTGATAGCGGATATTCCGGGCTTAATTGAAGGGGCTAGCGAAGGAAAAGGTTTAGGCGATGCTTTTTTGCGTCATGTTGAGCGAACTAGTGTTTTATTGCATTTGATTGATATTTATGAAGAAAAACCAGATGAGCAATATAGAATTATTCGTGAAGAACTAAAAAAATACCAACCAGAACTATTAAATAGACCTGAGATTATCGCTTTAACTAAAACAGAAGGAATGGATACTGAAATTATCGATTTCCAGATTTCGAAACTTCGCAAGGTTGCTGGCGATTCTCAAATTTTTGCAATTTCTTCAAGTGCGCATCAGGGTTTGAAAGAAGTTCTTCGTGCTCTTCGAAAACAGGTTGAAGATTTTAGAAGTCTTCAAAATGAAGCAGAAGATAACGAAGAAGATGAAGGCATTGCTATCATATCACTTTCTAAAGAGGATATTAATAAAGCTTGGTTTGTTGAATTTAACGAAGAAGAGGGTGTTTATGAAGTCTTTGGGGATAAAATTGAGAAATTCGCTCGAAGAACTAACTTTATGAATATTCATGGTGTAAACCGTTTGCGAGATATTTTGCGTAAAATGGGAATTGAACACGAGCTTCGCCGTATGGGTGCGGAAAATTCAAGCATAATTTCAATTTCGGGCAATCAATTCGAGCTTGTTGATTCGAATTGGGAAGATTAAAATTATCTAAAGAAATAAGCACGATCTTAGTCGTGCTTATAAGTTTACCTTAGGGTTTTCTTCTCGGATTTTCCTAAGGAATTTAATGTTCTGTAGTGATAGCAGCGATTTTTCATCTATGCCTAAATGTAACCCTACCGTTTTTCTCACCTGGGTTGCATCGAACCACTTTGAGAAGATTTCAATAACTGTAAGTGGGTTACAACCCACTAGAAGAAATAGTTTGATCAATCCTTTTGTGATTAGACTGATTTCTTTTTTAGCCTTTTTATAGTTAGCTTTCATTTATTTTTCTCCTAAATGTGCGCGCCACCCTCTGGCGAATGAGTGAGATTATTATCTCAGGGACATTTGTATTTTACCATATTTTAATTTAAAAGTCAAGTGTATTTGTTATTTTTGTAGTTTTAGAGTAAAATATAACCATGAAGACTTTCTTTTTTTATGATTTAGAGACTAGTGGATTTAGTCCGCAAAACGACCGAATTATGCAATTTGCAGGGCAGCGAACAGATGAAAACTTAAATAGAATTGGCGAACCTATTAATATTTTAGTAAAACTTAACGATGACGTTTTACCGAGCCCGAGTGCATTAATGGTTACAAAAATTAGCCCACAAAAAACAATTGAAGAAGGTTATACTGAAGCTGAATTTGCGAAAATGCTTATTGAAGAATACTTCACATCAGATACAGTTATTGTTGGATATAATAATGTTCGATTTGATGACACTCATATTCAGCATCTTTTGTGGCGAAATTTTTATCCACCATATGATTGGCAATGGAAGGAGAATCGTTCTCGGTGGGATTTGCTAGATGTTGTGCGTATGATACGAGCACTTCGACCTGAAGGCATTAACTGGCCTTTTATTGAGAATAGTAAAACTGGTGAGAAATTTGCTTCAAATAAACTTGAGCTTTTAACTAAGGAAAATGGAATTTCTCACGAGAATGCTCACGATGCGTTAAGTGATGTTGATGGGTTAATAGATGTGGCGCGATTGTTGAAAGAGAAACAGCCACAGATTTTTGAGTATTTATTTAAGATGCGCTCAAAAAATGAAGTTCAAAAAATGATTAACCTTGAAAATCCAAAACCTTTTTTATATACATCAGGTCGTTTTAAAGTTGAGTTTGAAAAAACTACAGCCGCTTATCCAATTGCTCCAGCTAAGAACAAAAATGTGATTGTTTGGGATTTACGCTTTTCTCCAGAAGATTTTCTTGATTGGAGTGCTGAACAAATTTTAGAGAACATTACGGCAGATTTCGAAACTCGTTCACAAGCAGACTTTAAGCCGATTGTGGCAAAAATTTTACAATACAACAAATGTCCAGCAGTTGCGCCAATTGGTGTTTTGAACGAGGAGAATCAAGAAAGGTTAAATCTTAAATTAGCGGATATTCAAAAAAACTTAGACTTATTGCGAAAAAATCCTCATTTTGCAGAAAATATTCGATCTGCTTTCGAAAAGAGAGATGAAATTTCGAAAGAACGACATGAAAATATTAGCTTATCTCCTGAGGCTCGACTTTTTGAGGGCTTTTTGTCGAGAAGTGACGAAATTAAAGCCGAGGCTGTTCGAAATTCTACCGCTCGAGAGTTGGCTGATTTTCACCCTGATTTTAATGATGAACGATTAAACGGCTTGTTACTTCACTATAAAGCTAGAAGCTTCCCAAAGAGTTTGAGTTCTCAAGAAAAAGAGTTATGGGAAGAATATCGTGCGAAAAATTTGAAAAAAATGCTTCCAAAATTTATGAAAGAATTTCAAGAAGCTGCAACAAGAGAGAATTTAAGTACGCAAGAGCAATTTATTTTGGAAGATATTAAACTGTGGCTTGAAAATGTTTTACCGGATTTAGAGAGTTAATCTTTTAGCTTTTTAGAAATTTCATGAGACCATTCGGCTTGTTTTAAATTCTTAAAGTCGTTGTTAGCTGATTTCTTAAAGTCTATTATTTCTTGCGGCAAAAAGCCTTTTTTGTGCTGAAAACCAGCCTTCCATTCATAATCTTTGGTATAGCCAAGATCTTTGGTGATTTTTGAGGTTGAATTTCGAAGATGCAATGGTATTTGCGCGTATGGAAACTCTCTAACGAGTTCATAAGATTGATACATTAGGCCAGTTGTTTCTCGAGATTTTTTGCTTTTCGAAAGTGCGGTTGCGCAGTGAAAAAGAATATACTTAGCTTCTGGCATGCCAACCTTTTCTATTGCTTCGAAAGTTGAATTTGCTAAAGTAATTGCCCCATTTCCAGCAAGGCCAATATCTTCGCTAGCAAAAATAATCATTCGGCGAGCGATGAATTTTGGATCTTCACCAGATTTTAACATTTTTGCAAGATAAAAACATGCGGCTTCCGCGTCACTTCCGCGCATACTTTTTATGAAAGCTGAAATTGTGTCATAATGATCATCGCCGTTTTTGTCATAAGCTAAAAGTGGAGAGTTGATCGATTCTTTGAGTGTTTCGAGAGTTATGTGCTTTTTTTCGAAATTTAAGATAAGCTCAAGATTACCCAGAGCAGTGCGTGCATCACCATGACTTATTTTTGCAAGAAGTTCTAAGGCGTTATTCTCTATTTTTGTGTTTGGTGATATTTTTGCTAGTGTTTTTGTGATTATTTCTGATATTTCAGAAAGAGATAATGGTTTAAGAGTCAAAATTCGACTACGAGAAATTAATGGGGTAATAATTTCAAAGCTAGGATTTTCGGTAGTTGCTCCGATAAGATTTATCAAACCGCTTTCAATATGAGGAAGAAAAGCATCCTGTTGTGATTTGTTGAAACGGTGGATTTCATCAACAAAAAGAATTGTTCGAATTCCAAGATTCCAATTTTGGCGTGCATGTTCAACAACTTTTTCGATATCTTTTTTTCCGCTAGTTACGGCGGACATTTCAATAAAGTCGGCATTAACTTCGTTTGCTAGAATTCGGGATAATGTTGTTTTTCCGGTTCCGGCCGGCCCCCAAAAAATTAAACTGATAGGTTCTTTATTTTCGATTATTTTTCGTAAAATTCCATTTTCGCCAATTAAGTGTTTCTGACCAATAACTTCACTGAGTTTTTGTGGGCGCATTTTTTCTGCGAGTGGAATTTTTGGCTGATAGTTCATATTAAAAATATTATAGCATTTTTGAAAATAATTATCAAAAAATGCAATCTCTAAAATTGAAAAAAACATTAAAATATGGTACTATTTAAAGATAAAATTGAAGAAACAAGGAATATTTATGAAGATCAATACTAAACCTTTACCAGGAATGATGGAACTTCTTCCTGAGGAGCAAATTGAGTTTAATCGAATTAAGAATATAATTGAGCTAAATTATGCAAAGTTTGGTTTTTCGCCAATTGATACGCCAGCAATTGAACGAACTGAAGTTTTATTAGCCAAGGCTGGCGGCGAGACCGAAAAGCAAATATATCGCTTTAAAAAGGGTGATAATGATTTAAGTTTGCGGTTTGATTTGACTGTTCCAACCGCACGTTATGTTGCGGATAATATTGGACAATTGCAATTTCCATTTAAACGTTCGCAAATAGGTAAAGTTTATCGAGGTGAACGTTCTCAGAGGGGTCGTTTTCGAGAATTTTATCAATGCGATATTGATGTTATTGGTCGTGAAAAATTGAGCGTAAACTATGATGCTGAAGTCATTTCTGTGATTTACAGCATCTTTCGTGAACTTAATTTTGGCAATTTTACGATTCGAATTAGTAATAGAAATATTATAAGCGGTTTGATTGAAGGTTTGGGTGTTGAAGATAAATCTTCTGAAATTATGGCTTTAATTGATCGGGCTGAAAAAATTTCAAGTGAAGAGTTTGCTGAACAATTAAATAATTTAGATTTGGGTGAAAAATCTTCAGTAATAGTTGAATTTATAAATATTTCTGGCTCTTGTGAAGAGGTTTTAGATAGTCTTAAAAATATGTCAAGAAAGATAAATAATGAACGCTTCAGTAATGGAATAGTGGAACTTTCTGAAGTTTCGGGTTTGCTGAAAAATATGGGTGTTCAGGAAGGATATTTCAAGCTTGACATGTTGATTGTTCGAGGATTGGATTATTATACCGGAACAGTTTTTGAAACAAATCTAGATGATTTCAAACAAATTGGCTCAGTTTCAAGCGGTGGAAGATACGATAATTTAAGTAGTTATTATTCGAAAGAAAAACTCCCCGGTGTGGGTGCTTCAATTGGATTAACGCGATTATTTTGGTGCTTGCGAGATTTAAACCTCTTGAGTTTCAATAAACGCTCAGAAGCCGAATATCTAGTAATTCCAATGGGTGGCGAACGGGAGCTGAAAAAATCTTTCGAAATCGCTAATAAGATGCGTAATCAAGGTAAAAATGTCGAAGTTCTGTTAGAGAATTTTAATATGAAAAAAGCCTTTAAATTTGCAGATAAACGAGGTGTTCGATATACTTTAGTGATTGGCGATAGGGAGATTTTAGAAAATTCATTCTTTTTTAAAGATATGGAGACGGGAAATAATATTAATCTAGAAGAAATTTTGAAAAAATAGCGCTACTGTTTATTTTTTAAAGAGTCTGTGGTATAATCGTTTTATACCACTTTGGCGCCTTGGCGGAGTGGTTACGCAGCGGTCTGCAAAACCGTTTACACCGGTTCAAATCCGGTAGGTGCCTCCAAATAATTTAAAGTAAAGGAATAGATATGAATAGTGAAAATCAGAAGGTTGTAGAGATTCGAAAAGGAGAGAATGATACTGAAGAAAAAGCTGTAGTTTATTCTCGAATAGCTCCTGTAAAAAAGAAATATAGCCAGACAGTAAAAAGTATCCGACAAGTTTGTATTTGGTTTAATATTTTTACAGCTATGGTTTGTGCTTTGATTAGCCTAGTAAATATCTGGTTAGATAATAACCTAGGTGAATTAATGGGTAAAGCTTGGGCTACATTCTTAGTGCTTGGTGCTTTTTCTCTATTTATTATGATTATTGCACCACTTCTTGATAAAGACGAAGCTTAAAAATAAAATTACGCGCCTTGACTTTTACGGTTGGGGCGTGTAAAATGTAAGTATGCGCGAGTGGCGGAATTGGTAGACGCGAGGGACTTAAAATCCCTTGACCTAAACAGTCGTGCGGGTTCGATTCCCGCCTTGCGCACCAAATTAACGATAGTAGGAGAATTTAAGAAAAATGTCAATTGCAATTATTATAATTATAGCGATCGCTGTATTGATCGGTTTGTTTGTATGGGGGCAATATAATGCTCTTGTTCGGTTAAATGAGCGGGTTGAAGAGGCGTGGAGCGATATAGCTGTTCAGCTAAAATATCGAGCTGATTTAATTCCTAATCTTGTTGAAACAGTCAAAGGTTATGCTGAGCACGAAAAAGAAGTTTTTGAAAACGTGAGTTCTGCGCGTGCAGGTTTGATGGGTGCTGGAAACGACGTTGTAGCAGCTGCTAAAGCTGAAGGTGAAATGACTCAAGCTCTTGGGCGATTGTTTGCTGTAGCTGAAAATTATCCAGAATTGAAAGCTAATGAAGGTTTTATCCAATTTCAACAACAGCAACAAGAGATTGAAGATAAAATTCAAGGTGCCCGACGATTCTATAACGGGGGTGTTCGAGATTTAAATATTAAAATCAAAACATTTCCAACAAACATATTTGCCCGAAAATTAGGTTTCGAAAAGAGAGATTTCTTTGAAGTTGAAGATCGAAAAGCTGTTGAGAACGCCCCTCAGGTAAAATTCTAAAAGAGGTGTTTTAAAGGTGTATAGCTCAATATCTGAGAATAAGCGCAATACTGTAATAATATTTATGGTATTTATCGCAATAATTTCAGGAATTGGGCTATATTTTTCGTATATCTATAAAAATGATTATATTTTTATAATTTTATTAGTGTTTTCGATATTATATGCTTTAGTTCAATACAATATTTCGAAAAGTATTGTATTATATATGAATGGTGCGAAACCGGTTTCTAGAGAAATTGCTCCTGGGTTTTACTCTGCTGTAGAAACTATATCAATAACTGCGGGGCTACCTATGCCTAAACTATATATAATAGATGATGAATCACCTAATGCTTTTGCGGCTGGAACTAATCCGGAAAAGTCAATAATATGCGCAACTACGGGACTTTTGAGTATTATGAATAAAAGTGAATTGGAAGCTGTTGTTGCTCACGAGATGTCACACATTAAGAACTACGATATTAGAGTTTCTATGGCTGCGGTGGCGTTAACTTCTGTGATTGAGCTAATATCGGAATTAGTATTGAGATTTTTTATTTGGAGCGATGACGATAATGATAATCGAAATCCATTGATTGTGGTTTTAGGCTTGCTATTTGTGATGATTTCTCCTTTGTTAGCATTAGTTACACGACTTGCAATCTCTCGCCAGCGTGAATTCTTAGCTGATGCGACAGCTGTTTCACTTACAAGATATCCTGAAGGAATGATTAGTGCTCTTCAAAAACTAAAAAATAATGAGAAACCGCTTAGAAAGCAGAATTCTACAACAGCAAATCTGTTTATAGTAAATCCGATGAAGCGTAGTTTTTTTCAAAATTTATTTTCAACGCATCCATCAATAGATGATAGGATTTCGAGATTAAAAGACAATAGTTCGAGGTTATAGATGAAGAAAAGAATTTTAAGTTCAAACGAAAAACAAATTAGTTTAGTCTATTTTTGGTGGATTAGTGTAAGAATTTTTATACGAAAAAATATAGTAATAAGGTTTCGAAACTTTAAATCTCGCCGCCCTCATAGAAGTTTTAAGCTTTCGAAAAAAAGAGACTATACTCGACCATTAGAAATTGGAGGTTATTGGAACTTATTGGGGTCTGTTTTCAGGCTGATTCGAGAAAATAAAAGTATTTTTCGAAATCTTGTTTTAGTTTCTTCTTTAGCTAGTATTCTTCTTATCGGGTTGATGGATCAGAATTTCGTTTCAAGTCTGCAAGCTGTTATTGATACTACTAATGGCGGTAATTTTGAAGGTTTTTTTGGTGAAATTGGCAAAGCTGGGTTGGTTATGGCTGCAACATTTAATAGTGGCGGTTTAGTGCAATCTCCGACTGAAATTCAGCAGATAATGTTTGCTATAATAATACTGTTTATTTGGCTTGCAACGGTTCAGATTTGCAGAAATATTTTAAGTGGAAAAAAGAACTTGAATTTAAGAGATGCTTTATATTCTTGCGGAGCTCCTATTATCCCAATGACGGTTATTACTATTGTAATATTAATGCAATTAGTTCCTGTATTTATTGCAACGATTGTTGGTGCGGCCGCAAAAACAACAAGTTTTTTATCGAGCGGAATAGAACAGGCTGTATTTTTTAGTGCAATACTATTGCTATTCTCACTCTCAGCTTTTTGGGTTATGGGCTCAATTTTTGCAATGATTATTGTCACAATTCCAGGAACCTATCCACTACAGGCTCTAAAGATTGCTGGCGATATGGTTTCTCAAAGAAGGCTTGCGATATTGAAGAGAATTCTATTTTTAATATTCATACTTGCTTTAATTTGGTCGATTATAATAATTCCAATAATTATGTTGATGAATTGGCTGATTTCAATTAATGGATTCTTTGTCAATATTCCGATCGTACCGATCTCGATGCTCCTAATGAGTTGTTTTTCTTGTGTTTTAAGTTCGGTTTATATTTACGTTTTATATCGAAGGATTGTTGATGGGGACAGATAAAAACACTCGATATAAAGATTTGCTAGAGCTTTTGAACCGTTATTCTTTCGAATATCACACTCTTGATAATCCAAGCGTTCCAGATTCGGTTTATGATTCACTTTTTTCTGAGCTTAAGAGGATTGAGGCTGAGAACCCAGAAATAATATCAAAAAACTCACCAACACAAAGAGTCGGAAATATGGTTAAGGGCGGGTTTACTAAGGTTTCTCACGCTAGTAGGATGTTAAGTTTAAACGATATTTTTAGCAGTAAAGAAATTTTTGATTGGTTTGAAAGAATTAAAAAACTTGAACCAAATATTGAAGAGGAATTTTTCGCAGATATTAAAATGGATGGTTTAGCTTGTTCTCTTATTTTTGAGAATGGTGAATTTGTGAGAGCTGTTACTCGAGGTGATTCTTTTATTGGCGAAGATGTCTCGAGCAATATTCGAACAATTAAAAATATTCCGCTTTTTTTACAGGCGAGTGGTGAATTTGAAAATTTTAAAAATGGAAGAACTGAAGTTCGTGGCGAGATTGTTATTTTGAAGGAAGATTTTGAAAAGATAAATCTTGTTCGAAAAGAGCATGGTGAACCAGAATTTGCTAATCCGCGAAATTTAGCCGCAGGTACAATTCGCCAGCTCGATCCTTCAATTGCAGCTTCTCGACCTCTACATTTTCGAGCTTATGATTTAATTCGTGAAAATCCACAAGATATCCCTACCAACCAGTTCGCTTATGAAGCATTAAAAAATCTTGGTTTTACAATAAATGAGCAAGCTTCAAAAATTAACGGTTTAAAAAAAGTTATCGAGTTTATTGATTTTTGGAGTGAAAAGAGAAAAGACCTCTCCTTCAACACTGATGGCTTAGTTGTAAAACTTAATAATCGCGAACAGTTTTCGAATCTTGGAATTGTTGGAAAACAGCCTCGTGCAGCAATTGCTTTTAAATATTCCCCCGAAGAAGTTACGGCTTTGATTTCGGACATAGTAATTTCGATCGGTAGGACTGGTGTGGCAACTCCTGTTGCGGTTTTTTCGCCAGTTCAACTTGCTGGAACTACCGTTCGGCATGCTAGTCTTCATAACGCTGATGAGATTCAGCGTCTCGATGTTCGGATTGGTGATACGGTTGTGGTTTTTAAATCTGGCGATATTATTCCAAAAATTTTGCGAGTTTTGCCTGAACTTCGCCCAAAAAATACTAAACCGTTTAATTTTAAAGATGAACTTTCGAAACAATTTCCTGATATTGAGTTTTATCGACCAGACGGCGAAGTTGCATATCGTGCAAAAGGTTTGAATTCTGACTTAATTTTGAAAAAAATGGTGGCCTTTTATGCTTCGAAAGCAGGATTGGATATAGAAAACCTCGGTGAAAAAAATGTTAATTTGCTGGTTGAAAAAGGTTTGATTCGAGATTTGGCGGATATTTATTTGCTTAAAAAAGAGGATTTATTAAAGCTCGAGCGTTTTGCTGAAATATCGGCAAATAATCTTTTGCAAGCAATTGAGTTTTCGAAAAATCCAGAACTTGCAAAATTTATTTCTGCTCTCGGAATTAGACATGTTGGAGGCGAAACGGCAAATCTTTTAGCGGAAAAGTTTGAAAAATTTGAAAATCTGCGTGATTCGAATCTTGAAGAATTGCTTGAAATTGATGGTATTGGTAAGAAAGTTGCTGAAAGTATTTTAGCATATTTTAATGATGATGAAAATTTGCGAGTTTTAACAAAAATGTTTAATCTTGGTGTGAAAGTGCAAAATTTTGCAAAAAATGAAGGGATCTTAAGTGGTAAAAATTTTGTAATTACCGGAACGCTAAAAACAATGGCGCGTGAAAAAGCTGCAGAAAAAATTGAAGAGTTGGGTGGAAAATTCCAAAAAACGATTTCGAAAACTACAGACTTTTTGGTAATTGGCGAAAAGGTTGGTGCAACAAAAATTTCGAAGGCTAAAAAACTTGGTGTAAAAGTTATGGATGAAGATGAATTCTTGAAAGAAATAAATGCAAACTAAAATTATTGCAGCTTATCCTTGTTTGGGTAAAACTACTCTTTCAAAAATATCTAAAAAGCGATTTTTAGATATGGAATTTAATGAGAGTAGTAAAACTAAAATGATGAGTGAAGTTGAAAGATCTCATTTTTTTGATTTTTGTGTACAGAAAATTGAAGAAGAATATTATTCGGGCAATTTCGAAATTATATTTATTAGTGAAGATGATGAGATTTTGAGGAGACTACTTTCAAAAAAGATTAGTTTTATACTTATTTTACCAAATGCTCTTAACGAAAGAGTAATGCAAGATTATAAAAGTCGCGTTATATATCGCTCTGGTGAAAGTTGGTGGAATAATGTTATTGAGCCGGAAATTGGCAATCTTCAAAATAGAATTGAATTTTACAAAAATAATGAGTTGGTTGATGTTTATCTAACTAATGAAAATGAATATATTTGTGATAAGGTTGATCTATGGTGATTTTTTGATTTTTTATACTATTTTTGATATAATCTAGATAGTATGAAAAGATATAATCCGATTGAAATTGAAGAAAAATGGCAAAAGAAATGGGACGAGTCAAAGCTTTATGAAGTGAAGGCGGACTCTTCGAAACAAAAAATGTATATTTCGGGAATGTTTCCGTATCCAAGCGGTGCAGGACTTCACACTGGACATGCACGAAGTTATACGATTGTTGATTCGATTGCTCGTTTTTATAGACAACAAGGAAAGAATGTTTTAAATCCAATCGGTTGGGATACTTTTGGTTTGCCGGCTGAAAATTATGCGATCAAAACTGGAATTTCGCCTCAAGAAGCCACAAAAACCAATATCGAAAATTTCAAAAAACAGTTTAAGCGACTTGGAATTTCAATTGATTGGTCGCGTGAAATTAATACTTCAAGTCCAGAATATTATAAATGGACGCAATGGATTTTTCGAGAATTATATAAAAAAGGTCTAGCTTACCGAAAAGAAAGTTATCAGTGGTGGTGTGACAACGATAAGACGGTTCTTGCTAACGAGCAGGTTGAGAATGGGCGTTGTTGGCGATGTGGTGAAGAAGTTACAAAGAAACGAATGACGCAATGGTTTTTCAAAATTACAGCCTATGCTGATGAGCTCTTGGAGGATATTGACAATCTTGACTGGCCTGAAAAAATTAAGACAATGCAACGAAATTGGATCGGTAAATCTAAGGGTGCAGAGATTGAATTCGAAGTTGCTGAAGGTAATGCAAAAGGTGAAAAGATTAAGGTTTTTACAACTCGTCCAGACACACTTTTTGGGGCGACTTTCTTGACAATTGCACCTGAACACCCTCTTCTTGATACGCTAGTTAATGATTTAACAAAAGATAAAGTTGAAGAATATAAAAAAGAATCTTTGAAAAAAACAGAAATTGAACGCCAAGAAAACAAACAGAAAACAGGTATCTTTACTGGTAGTTATGTTGTAAATCCAGCGAACGGTAAGAGAATTCCAGTTTGGGTTAGTGATTATGTTCTTGGTGGATATGGTGAGGGCGCGGTTATGGCCGTTCCTGCTCATGATGAGCGTGATTATGAATTTGCTAAAAAATTTGATCTTGATATTGTTAAGGTAATTGAAAAGCCTGCAGATATAATTGACGATAACCCTTGCTATCATGGAGAGGGAGTTATGGTTAATTCGGGAGAATTTAATGGCCAAGATTCTGCGAATGTTCGCGAGCAGATTACTGATTGGCTTGAACGAAGCGGAATTGGTTGTGCGAAAACTACATATAAAATGCGCGACTGGTTGATTTCTCGCCAGCGATATTGGGGATGTCCAATTCCTATTACTTATGATAAAGATGGAAAAGAGCATTTAATTCCAGAAGATCAATTACCGGTATTATTGCCAAAAATTACCGATTTTAAGCCTGACGATTCAGGAAAATCTGCTTTAGCAAAAAGTAAAGAGTTTATGACGGTCGAATTTGGTGGCGAAAAAATGACTCGTGAAACAGACACTATGGACGGCTATGCTTGTTCAAGCTGGTATTTATTGAGATATACTGACCCTAGGAACTCTGAGCGCGCTTGGGATCCAGAGCTCGTAAACTACTGGGCTCCAGTCGATTACTATGTTGGTGGGGATCACGCTGTTGCGCATTTACTTTATATTCGTTTTTGGACTCATGTTTTTAGAGATTTAGGTTTGACAAATTTTGCTGAGCCTGTTAAGAAACTACTTTATCATGGTTATATCAATGCCGAAGATGGTTCAAAAATGAGTAAGTCGAAAGGTAATACGATCGATCCACTAGAAGTTATCGATCAGGGTTACGGCGCAGATTCGCTTCGAACTTATGAAATGTTTATTGCGCCATATGAGATTGATGCCTCTTGGGATCCACGTGGAATTGCTGGCGTGTATCGTTTCTTAAATCGTGTGTGGGTTCTAGTTCAAGAATTTATTGAAAGCGAAAAATCGGAACAAAATCTTTCGAATTTTGCTGAAATTCAAAAAATTCAGCACAAAACTATTAAGAAGGTTACTGAAGATTTTTATCGCGAAAGTTTAAATACTGCAGTTGCTGCTTTAATGGAGTTTGTAAATGATCTTTATAAATTAAAGCTTGAAGGTTTTTCGAGTGATTGGAGAGCTGTTTTAGAGGATTTACTTAAAATGCTTGTTCCTTTCGCACCACACATTTCAAGCGAGCTTTGGCAGCAGTTGGGGAATGATAATTTTATTGAAAAATCTGGCTGGCCAAAATGGAATGAAGAGCTTTTGAAAACCGATGAAATTCAAATTATTGTTCAAGTTAATGGAAAGCTCCGCGGGAAAATTAAAGTTTCAACGGACTCTGGAAAAGATGAAATTATTGCTATTGCGAGAGAAGAGGACAATGTTTTGAAATTCTTGCAAGATAAAGAGGTTTTGAAGGAAATTTTCGTTCCAAATAAATTAATTAATTTTGTTGTTAAATAAAAAGATGGAGGTTTAATTCCTCCATCTTATTGGTTTTTTTGAAAATCTCCTCTGTTCGCATCGACTGCAACCCAGCCATCTTTGTCTATATTTATATCAATTTTAGTATTTTCGCCAGTTGAGGTTTTTTCGAAATTTTCAATTCTAGTGACTATTTTTGGATTATCCCCATCTTTTAGGTAAACATCGCCCTTAGTGACAAAGTTTTTATCTGCATTCATAATACCAATCGCTGAGTGGTTTGATTCACCGAAAGTGTAATTTTCAGGGTTTTCGTAATATTCGCTAGTTGAGCTTCTTATGGCGTCTCCTTTTTGTAGATGAATCACACCGCCATTGTCTGAAATTTTTTCAAGTTCCGAAAAATCTATTTCTGAGTTGTCTAAGCCTTCAGTTTGACTTTTTTGGAAAATTTCTGGTGGGTGATTCTCTTGATGACTTTTATAAGCATCGTGACCAAACCAACCACCAAGCGCTCCGGCAAGCATCGCTAAAGTGCCAAATTGTCTTAGCTTCTTTCTACTAATTTTTACTATTTCTTTATTTTGAATTTGATTTTTTTTGTTTTCATAATTTTTCATAATGATTTTATTATAGCATAAAAATAATAAAAAGTCAATAATAGATTCATAAAAAGCTTGCTTTATCTTTAAAATTAAGGTATAATTGATGTTGAAGGAAAATAATAAACCTAAGGAGAAACTTTAAATGGCACAGCCAAAGAAACAGAGTAGTCCTCGAAAGACTGGTTTGCGACGCAGCCACTTGCGATTGGATTTAGCTCGTCGAGTTAATAAAAAATCACCAGTGAAAGTTTACACAACTAAAAAACAATCTGGTAAAGCTCTAAACAAGCAACTCGAAGAAAACAAAACGCTAGCTGCTTAATTTGCTGGCGTTTTAATTTTCATTTGACAAAAAATAATAATATTTTAATATAGGAAAGAACCTTACGTAAAAATGGCATCAAATAGACATTTAGGAAGGATTGTTGTTCTTCAAACACTTTATGAATATGAATTTCGCTCTCAGGCACAAGATAAAACTGTTGACTTGGCTGAGATTATTTTTCGAAATATAAAGCAATACGAAGAAGTGATTGGAGATAAGCAATTCGTTCAAGATTTATTAAACGGGATTATTGAAAAACAGGTTGAACTGGATACAAAACTTCAGCCGATGGCTCCGGAATGGCCAATTTCACAGATTGCGCGAATCGACCGCAATGTTTTAAGAATGGGGCTTTATGAACTGCTATATTCTAGAGAAACGGTTCCACCAAAAGTGGCTATAAATGAAGCGGTTGAACTTGCGAAAGCGTTTGGTTCCGATAATTCAAGTAAGTTTATAAATGGCGTTTTAGGAACGGCATATAAGCTTTTTGTGGAGGAACAAAATGGCGAACAAGAAGGTTGAACATCTTCGAAAATATTTTCATAGAACGCGCCGGTCTTCGATTCAAGAAATTGTTCGTGAGCCAACCGCTGGTGGCGTTATTTTTCGTCGTAACCAAAAAAATGAAGTTGAAATTTTATTGATTCAAGACTCAAAAGATCGCTGGACGATTCCGAAAGGCCATATTGAAGAAGGAGAAACTGCGCAAGAAACTGCTAAGCGCGAGATTGGTGAAGAAGCTGGCCTACATGATGTAAAAATTATTGGTTGGCTTGGCAAAATTAATTTTCGATATCGACGAATCGATAAGCTTGTTTTGATGACGACTCAAGTTTTTTTAGTGAAAGCACTTGGTGACACTGACGCAATTCAAAAAGAGGATTGGATGAACGGTATTAAGTGGTTTAGTTTTTCTGATGCTTTAGACGAAATTGAGTATGAAGATATTGGTAAACTAATTTTGCTTGCAATGAAAAAAATTAGACAGGAGAACTTGTAGTGAGTGGAGTTTTATTGACACCTTATCATGAATGGGCAAAAGAAAAGCTTGGTTATGATTTCGAAAATATTGAGTTATTAGTGACCGCATTAACACATCGAAGCTATTTAAACGAACATAAAAAGTCGGCAAGCGAGCATAATGAACGACTTGAATTTTTGGGCGATGCAGTTCTTGAGCTCGTTACTACTGATTTTCTATTTTCGAATTACGATAAGCCTGAGGGAATTTTAACAGCTTGGCGTTCAGCATTGGTTAGGACTGAAAGTATAGGCGCGGCTGGCGAAAGGCTCGGCTATGAAAAACTAATCCGAATGAGTCGCGGCGAGAAACAGGGCTCTACAAGAGCTCGTCAGCAAATTTTGGCTAATGCCTTCGAAGCTACAACTGGGGCGATTTACCTTGATAAGGGTTATGAAGCTGCAAAAAAATACATCACAGATAATATTTTAAGCACTTTGCCCCAAATTTTAGAAGAAGAATCTTGGCGTGATCCAAAGAGTTATTTGCAGGAAATTTCACAAGCTCGAGATGGATTTACGCCGATATATAAGGTTTTAAATGAAGATGGACCAGATCATGAGAAGAATTTTACCCTTGGTGTTTTTGTTGGTGATAAAAAAATGGGCGAAGGTGAAGGTCCAAGCAAACAAATTGCTCAACAAGAAGCTGCTCGCGAGGCAATTCGAAAATATAAAAATAACGAAAAGATATAATTTATGAATAATTTTGAAAGTAATTTTGGTAAAAATGAATTTCTTGATACAAGAGAGATATTTAAAGAGTCTGAACCAAAAGTTATTTCAACATTTACTCCAAAAAATGCAAATGAAGCAAAGCTTGAATTCCTTGAAAATAATAGTCTTTCTCACCCAAATAATGAATATGAAAAATTAAATAGTGGTGAAATTAAAAATCTTTACCAAAATATTTCGAATGCAATTTTAGCAGTTGAAAACGATAATTCACTTGGTGAGATTGAGCGAGAAATGTATAATACTCAACTCGAAACAAGAATTAAAACTGTTAAAATGCTTGAAGCGGCTTATAATTTTCGAAAAGCCGAAATCTTAGCAGATAAGCAAAAAGCCCAAGAAGAATTTATGAAAAATAATATCGAAGTTTATGGTGAGCCAGACTTTGAAACATTTAATTCTCTACTTTCAGATAAAATTGCAAAAATTGATGCTTTAAAGCTTGATGAAAAAGGTGAAAAAATCCGTTCAGAGTTTTATGGACTAATTGAGAAGGATGAAAATTCAAGCCAAGATCTAAAAAGATTCAAGCCTAGCGATGAGGTTTTTCATAATTTTGGTGAAATTATTAAAGACCTATACTCAAAGCAATTAGAACTTATTCCGAAAAAAGATGACGATAGATATCCAGCGGATGAGATTTTTGAGGTTTTCGAAAATATTTTGAAAGATTTTGAAAATGATGGATTTTCGGAATTTAATGTTGAATGGAAAGATTCTGGTGCGATTGCGGTTTCAGCAAAAGACAAGAAAATTTTTATTCCTAAAAATCGAAAGTCGGTTTCAAAAAAAGAGCTTGAAGGTTTGGTTGTGCACGAAATTGGAACGCACTATATGCGTGCTCAAATGGGTGAGGCTTATGACAATCAAGCCTTGAGAACCGGGCTTGATGGATATATGAACACCGAAGAAGGAATTGCTCGTGCTATGGAAATGGCTGTAAAAGGTGATTATCAAGAAGCGGGTGTTCAACATTATTTGACGGCAGGTTTTGCTTATTTTAATAATATGAATTTTCGTAAAGCTTTCGAAGCTAATTGGAGAATGGGTATTTTAGACGGCAAAAATAATTTTTCGGAAGAGAATATCGATAAAAAACGTCAAATTGCTTATAGAAATACACAGAGGATTTTTCGTGGAACTGATGAATTACCTTGGTTTAAAGATCTGAGCTATTTTAATGGTGGCCAAGAGATTTGGAAATATATTGAAGAGAATATTAATTCACCGACATTGATTGATGATTTTTTGCTTGGTGGGAAGAATAATCTATATAATTTAGACCAGCAAAGGCAGATCTATGAACTTAAAGTTGGTAAGAAATAATTTGACAAAAATTAGATAACGTGGTAAAATTTAGGTAGTTTTAAGTAATAAATTCAGCGAGGAGTGATTCTTTTTATGGAAGAAAAAGTGATTTTTGGAGCTTTTGAAGATGTGACTTTTACTGATGTTGTAGGAGAAAAAATCTCGGAAGTTAAAACTATCGCTAAAATTGATACAGGCGCATTTTCTGGTGTCATTCATGCTGATAATATTTGTGAAAAAAATGGCATATTAAGTTTTAATTTAGCTGGCGATAAGCAAATGCACTTTGAAACGCAAGATTATTTAACGAGAAAAGTTAAAAATACACACGGCGGCTCAAAAGCTCGATATTTAGTAAAATTTAAAATTTTAATTGAAGGAAGAGAATTTGAAGCTTTATTCGGGTTAGATGATCGTTCTAAAATGAAATTTAAGATGTTGATTGGTAGAGCTTTTCTGATTAAAAATAATATTTTGGTCGACTCGCGCCGAAAAATTAATCTTGATGAAGAATGGAAATTAATGGGAGAAAAACAATAATGAGAATTGCAATTTTATCAAACGGGCCGGGGAATTATTCAACAAAGCGATTGCGAGAAGAGGCAGAGAAACGTGGCCATGAGGTTGAGATAATTGCTTACAAAAAATGCTATGTTTCGATTGATGAAAAAAATCCAAAAGTTATGTATGATGGTGAGAATATTGGTAAATTTGATGCCTTTATTCCGCGAATTGCAAGCCATATGACTGAATACGGGACATCTGTTGTTCGTCAACTTGAGGCGGCGTATCCACGAGCATTTTTTATGAATCGTTCGATCGCAATTATGCGTGCGCGAGATAAATTGCGTTCAACTCAAATTATGGCAAAATATGGTGTTTCGATCCCTAAAACGGTGTTTTCTCGAAATTCGAACGATATCGATGACCTTTTGGAAGAAATTGGCGGAACGCCCGCAATTATTAAGCTTGCTCGTGGAACTCACGGAAATGGCGTAGTTTTGGCGGAAACTAAAAAGGCTGCAAAATCGGTGCTTCAAGCTTTCTATTTAACAAATTCAGACGGTACAAACGTTCTTTTGCAAGAGTTTATTAAAGAGTCGGCAGGAACAGATATTCGAGCCTTTGTGGTTGGTTCGCAAGTTGTAGCAAGTATGAAGCGTCAAAGTTTGGATGATGATTTTCGTTCGAATTTACACAAAGGTGGATTGGGTGAGCCGATCAAACTTACACCAGAAGAAAAACGAATGGCTGTTCGTGCAGCAAAGGCGATGGGTTTAACAATTGCTGGCGTCGACTTAATGCGCTCGGCGCGTGGTCCGTTGGTTTTGGAAGTAAATGCAAGCCCAGGTTTTGGAATTGAGAAAGTGACATATCGCGATGTTGCGGGGAAAATCATCGATTATATTGAGCGAAATGCAAAACGCGGCAATAAAAAAGATAAAATTGGAGCATAAGAATTAAAAAAGCGCAATCTATTTTGCGCTTTTAAAGTTAACTTTGATTTCGAATTTTTCACCTTTTTTGCGGATTTTAACACTTTCGAAATCAATCATATCCTTTTTCGAAATTTCTTCAAGGTTTAATTCTGCTTTCTTAGCTTCATTTTCGTTTGAGAACTCCAAAGTAGCAGAATTATCTTCAACCTTTCGGAGGATTTCGGTTTTCAGTGAGTGCACCTCATTTTCATGAATATAGCTTACGACAGGGCGGATCACAAAAAACCAAAATACCGCAATGAAAAGTAAGATGCAGAACATAAGGGCTATATACTCGCCGCCATATCTTTGCCAGCTAAGTTTAATTTCTGCCCATTTTTCTTTCGAAATCATGTTACACCTCCAAATAAATGTACTAAACTTTTAAAATTATAACATGATTTTATTAAAAAGTCAATGTTTATAAATAGCTCTTGATTTTTTTTATAAAATTTGTTAAAATAGAAAAGCTATAAAAGTTAATAAAAGGGAAATAATCTAAATGCTAGCAATCAGATTACAGCGATTAGGTCGCAAAGGTTATCCTGTTTATCGCGTAGCGGTTCAGGAAGCGCATCGGCATCCGTCGAGTGGGCGCGTAGTTAGCTATGTTGGTTCATATAACCCACATACAAAAGAGGCTAAAATCGAAAAAGAATTAGCTGAAAAATATCTTTATAACGGTGCTCAGCCAACTCCACGAGTTGTAAAACTTTTGGAAGAAGCAGGAATTGAAATGCCAAAATGGGTTAAAAAACCTGCTCAAAAAACTCGTGCGATCAAAAATGCCGAAAAACTTCGCCGCAACCAACCAAAAGAAGAAGTTGCTGAAGAAGCTTAATTCTAAAAAATCACTTTTCATTTCGAAAGGTGATTTTATTTTTTCGAAAAAGAAAAGCCAGCGTTTGCTGACTTATACTAACGATTAACATGAATGACTGTTTGACTGTCATTCTTTTCTAGTTTATAGCTTAGGTTTAGACTGTTAAGAACTGCTGTATAATCTTCCAGTTCGTTATTTTTAACTGTAATTAAATCACCTTTCTTAACAAGCTCTGCTTTGATTTGATTTCTTTGCTTTTCTTTTTGTAGCTCGGGCAAATTTTGAAATTTAACCCATAAAGAGACTAGAGCTAATATGGCGCACATGTATATACAAAAAGTAAAGAATGTAGCAGCATCGTCTTTATGTTTTTCATTCATAAGAATAAACCTCCGAAATAGAATATAAGCTGACTTCCGAAATGAGTTATTTTGAGAAAGAAATAATTATTTTTTTCTTATCTCCGGAATTTTCTATTTTATAGTCTAATTCTAATTTTTCAGCAGCTTCTATATAGCTAGTAAGATTGCTGTTTTCGACTATAATTTCCTTTTTCAACGAAACTGTTGATCTTCCAAATTGAAATATTAATAGCAATATTGAAAAGAAGAGGGCAATAATTAATATGCAACCTCCAAAGCCTTCATCATCTTTTGAGTGATCATGATATGACATAAAATGTACCTCCAAATATAGAATATATAAATAATAACACTTTTAATTTATCTTGTCAATTATTTGATAAAAATTTGAAAATTTGATAAAATATAAACATAAGAATAATCTAAAAGGAAAAGTGGTGGAAAATTATTTCGAAAAAATTAACCGAAGGCGAGTTGGCCAAAATATTGAAGATGTTAGTGAATTCTATGAGGCAATTGAGCGTGCGAATTTAACTAAAAAATTATCTCCTGAACGCCCTTATGTTTATTTTACGATGGAGGTTTATGACAAAAGCAACGGTATTAAAGGTGGCGGTGGGCTTGGTGTTTTGGCAGCAGATACGCGAAGGGTAGCTGAAAAGCTTGAAATCCCATTTGTTTGTGTAACGCCGTTTTACCGAAGAGAGCTTCATCAGTCAATCCATAATCTTGACCAACGAGAAGAATTTATTTCAGTCAATCCTGAGGAGTTTGGTTTTGAATATCTTGATGATGTTGAAATTTACACTGAAAATATGCCACCAGCCCGCCTAAATATTTTTCAAAAAATTCTCGGTTCAACCCGATTTTTAACAATGGGCGAAAGTAATTTTGGCGAGCTTTATGCTGGAGATGGCTCTGGCGACCACAGGCTTTATCAAGAAGTTTCGCTTGGTTTTGGTGGTTATAAAGCGCTGAAGATGGTTGGATTAAAACCTTCAGTTATTCAATTGAATGAGACCGCCACGATTTTTGCAGCTGTTGCTCGGCTTGATGAACTTGTTCGAAATGGAATGAATCTTTACGAGGCGATTGTTTATGTTCGAAAACATACACTCTACACAAATCACACACTTGTTCAAGCGGCGGAAAGCGAATTCTCTTTTGATCAATTTAACCGAATTGTGATGCCGAACATTGAATCTTCGGCACTGAAAACCTGGATTTTTGGGCTTTTTCGAAATGATAGATTGAAGCTTTCAACTTTAACAATTGAGCTTGCTGAAGCAAAAAATGGTGTTTCGCGGCTTCACGCAAATGTTGCAGATTATCATGATATTAATGGTGATAAAATTAAATTTAAAGCTGTAACAAATGGAATTGATTTGCCAACTTGGGTTTTGCCTGAGATTTTAGAAGATTTTCGAAATAAAGATATTTTTGATAAATTTGATTTGCCGACAGAGAACTATAAAGAAAATCTAACAAAAATTAGTGCAAAAAATATTCGAGATTTTCGAAAGATTGGTCGAAGAAAACTAAACCAGATTTTAGCTCATAGAAAAGATCAATATGGCCATGTAGTGCAAATCCCTGAAAATGCGATGCTTTTTGATTTTAAACGGCGATTTGTATCTTATAAACGCCCTTGGATGCCTTTCGAAAACATGGAAGAGCTTCGCCGAATTTTGCGAGAAAATAACGCTCATTATATTTTGGCGGGAAAAGTGCATCAAGGCGATACTGAGATGCGAGCTACTTTAAATTCTGTGCTTTCGAAAATTGAATCAGATGATTTTTTGCGTGAAAGGGTTCATTTTATTCAAGATTATGATGAAGAATTAGGCTTAGCCTTAGCTGTTGGCTCAGATATCTCGATAAATGTGCCAATTGTTGGGCTAGAAGCTTGCGGAACTTCGTTTATGAAAGATTTAGCGAATCTTAAAATGTTAATTTCAACGGCTGATGGTGGTGTTGCGGATATTTCGCCAGCACCTTGCTTGGAAGTTAGTGGCGCAAATTATAATGACGAATTGAAGTCTTTGTATCTTCAAATGAATCGGGCTGGACAGATTTTTAAAGATGATTATTTACTTGAAAAACAAATTCGAAAACAGCTAAAAGGCTATATTCCTGTGATCTCTGGCTCTCGAATGATGAAAGATTATTTGCGACTTATTTTTGGAAAATAATAATTTTTAAAACCCGCGAAGATGCGGGTTTTGTCTTTTTAGCGTCGGTAGCGATTTTGTAAAGCTAGCATTTCCCGTTCGCTACTTTTTAAAATTCTCTTGAATGGAATTTTTGAACCTTCCATTACAATTTCTGCTCCTTCTGGAGCTTTAAGTGGGGATTTACCACGAAAAGTTACTATATTATGAACTATAACGCATTTTTCTTCAGGCAGAGTTTCTTTTATCTCAGCGAAAGTTATACAAGAGTTACCTCTTGAATCTTTGCTGAGTAAGACCTGAACGAGATCATGCTTAAGGAACATAGACATAAAGTGCCTCCAATTTAGAGCCTTTCGGCTATAGGATTTTACTATAATAACACAAAATATATAAAAAGTCAAATTAAAAGCCCTCGAAAATTTTCGAGGGTGAAGTTTCTAATGATCTGGCCAGTATTCAAATTTAGAACCTTCGCTAGGTTCCTGTTTTTTAACTTGAACTTCTGTTAGGGAAGGTTTTGCTGCGAGATCACTAGATAGTTGTAAAGAACTTGTCATACGACACCTCCGTTTTAAGTCCGTGGACTGATTTTTGTATAATATCACTAAAAAATAAAAAAGTCAAGTGCTTTTTAAAAAAATTGAAAAAAAATCGAAAATATGCTAAAATATGAGTTAATTATGGCTACAATGAAAGAACTACGCGAAGAGCGATTAAGAAAATTAGAAGAAATTAAAAATCTCGGCTTAAATCCGTATCCAGCTAAAACTGAACGCACTGCAATGGCGGGCGAAATTGTGAACAATTTTGACTCAATGGAGGGGGATGAAGTTAAAATTGCTGGGCGAATTGCGGGTATTCGAAAGTTTGGTAAATTGGCATTTATTGTTTTGCGTGATTTTTCGGGTAAGATTCAGCTTTTTATTACGGCTCAAAATCTAGCTGAAACCTCGAAAGAGCAGAATCTAATTGGTTTAAGAGATCTAAATCTACTTGATGTTGGCGATTTCGTTCAGGCAAACGGAAAAGTGATTCGTTCGAAAACTGGTGAAATTTCAGTCGAAACACAAGAGCTAAAGCTTCTTTCTAAATCTCTTCGCCCGATGCCAACTGAGCAAGATGGTTTTACGAATAAGGAAGAGCGTTTTCGAAGGCGTTATGTTGATATGAATGTAAATATTGAAGTTCGTGACCGTTTTGTACGCCGTTCGAAGTTTTGGCAAGCAACACGCGATTTTTTGAACGCAAGGGGTTTTTTTGAAATTAATATTCCTGTTCTTGAGCATACAACCGGTGGTGCTGATGCTAATCCATTTGTAACACATATGGATGCACTTGATAATGCTCAATTTTATCTTCGAATTAGCCATGAGCTGCCGTTAAAGCGTTTGCTTGGTGCTGGTTTTGAAAAAGTTTATGATCTTGGCCCACGTTTTCGAAATGAGAATTACTCTGATGAGCATTTGCCTGAACATATTGCTATGGAATGGTATGCGGCTTATTGGGATTGGCGAGATGGTTTGAAATTCCAAGAAGAAATGTTCAAATATGTTCTAGAGCAAACTTTTGGAGCTTTACAATTTAAGCTTGGTAACTTTGATGTTGACCTTTCGAAAAAGTGGGAGGAATGGGATTATGCTGAAACTATCGAAAGGCGATATGGTTTAAATCCCTACACTTGTTCGCTTGAAGAAGTTAAAGTGGCTTTGAAAGCTAACAATTTAGAAGTTGAGCAGACTGAAAATAAAGCCCGTGGAATTGATAAGTTATGGAAAAATATTCGAAAAGATGTCGCAGGGCCAATTTGGCTGGTTAACACGCCTACATTTATTTCACCACTTGCAAAGACTCACCCAAACTCGCCAGAAATGACGCAGCGAGCACAAGTTGTGATTGCGGGTTCAGAGTTGTGTAATTTATTTAGTGAATTGAACGATCCGATTGACCAGCTGAATCGTTTTGTTGAACAACAAAAAATGCGAGATAATGGTGATGATGAAGCGATGATGCTTGATATTGATTATGTTGAGATGTTAGAATACGGAATGCCGCCAGCTTGTGGAATGGGATATTCAGAGCGTGTCTTTTGGATTTTCGAAGGGGTTACTGCTCGTGAAGGTGTGCCTTTCCCGCAATTAAAGCATGAAATCTCAGAAATTACGAAAGACATCTACCCGGAGTTGAATCTCTAGTGTATTGACTTTTTTAAAGAAATATGTTAAAATAATGTACGGATTGAGCTTTTAAAATTTCTAATTCGTACATTTTATTTTTCGAAAGCTAAAAAACTCTTTTGAAGTTTGCTTTTTGGCGCTGAGTCTATAAAAAAATTATGGATTCAGTGCTGAAAAGCAAAAATGGAAAAAAGGAGGTCATAATGATGGCCAATAATGAAATCTTTAATCTTACGAAGCATACAATTAATATTGTAGATGAAGACAATGTAACTATATTAAAAATTGAATCAGAATGTTATAGTCCTGAAATAGAGATTGAGATCTTCAGCAATGGAGCACTTGGAGGGGTTCCAATGTCGAAGGTTGAATCTATTGAAATAAGAGATTTACCGCCCTTCAAGGTTGGTATACTCTATATTGTAGATTTTGGTATTGCGTATGCCGCAAGAGCTGAAGGCCGGATAATTTCTGATTTATTGATGGCTGGTGAACCTGCATACGGTGAAGATGGTAGTTTTATCGGATATCGTAGTTTGAGCTTTTTTGAATAATTTTTGGCTTTCGTAAAGTCCTTAAACCTCGCAAAAAGACTGGCTGACACTCAGCACTCTAAAATAATCTGAGTTCATGCATCTTATAAGCTAATTAAAAGACGGTTCAAATAAGCCGTCTTTTTCATATATTCAACTATCGTTCACTAAAGGAGATTTGAAAATTATACATTGTACAATTAGGATTTTTACAAACTTTTATTACTTTACCACGCGCTCTATCTTCTGCATAAAACCATAAAACTTCTTGGCATTTTGTGCATTTTTCAGTCATATTTATGCTCCTATAGTTTATTACCGCAATGGCTACACCGTTCTGGTCGGTCGCTTGTTTCTCTTCCGCAAGTTGGGCATTCAATAGTTGCTGAAATGAGTTTTCGGATTAGTTTAATCATATTTATCACCAACCGAATTTCTTTTGGCATTGACCGTAGTATTGACACATATGATTGCTGAAATCATTAACAATAGCATGCCTGCAATGTTCACATTTATTTCCAGCTCCACGCTCTCTTTCGCAAGCACAAACCCAAGCATTAACATTTCCCATGATAAAACCTCTTTCTACACTATTTAACCCCTAAATCTTGAGCTAATTCTTCCAAAGTATAGCCAGTTTGTCTTTGTAAGGCAAAAATAGCGTTTTGGATTCCGTTACGCCCAGCTGATGGTTCTGGTCTCCATTGCAATATATCTTGCAAACAGCTGATAATGTTTTCAAGATCCCTTATAACTGTTTCGGTTAACTCTCTTTCTTGAGTTAAGCTAATGTATTGTTCACGGTCTGCCGAAGCCATTTGCCCACCGAGTTCGTTAATATCAGCAAGATGCTCTAAACGTAATTGTTTAGCTGTTTCAAGAATTCTCATAGCCAATTCTTGCTTCTGACTATACTTATCAATGGAAGATTTTCTAATAAACCATAAAATTACTCCAATAGCTACAATTACAACCAGTAACATACTTTCTCCTTATAAAATCTATATATTTTGTAGCAATCATGAAAATTCGTATCTATTTAAATACGAAATACCCCCTTTCTTATTTAAACTCAAAAAATCCCTGCTACAATAGGGGCTGAGCTTGTTTTAGTGAACGGTCGTTTGTTAAAACAATCAAGGTTATCAATAAAAATATTTTAAATGCTGGTTTAATAAGGTTTTAGTTACCTTGTTGAATTGGCATTTTTATTTTTTCATTGTTTTAGTTGACGACCGTTTACTAAAACTGTTGATAGGTTTAATTTACTATTTTTCTAAGGATTTGTCAATCAATTATAGGTGATTTCTTCTATTTATTTGAATACCATTGCGCTTTAGCACATTATAAATAGTTGCGGTGGAAATATCCAGTTGATTGGCTATATTTCGAACAGAATTTTCTTTTCGTAGGTATTGCTCGATTATTTGTTTTTCGGTATCTTTAGGCAACCCTTTATTACCAAGTTTCACACCCTTTTCTTTAGCTTTACGGAGTCCGTCTTTAGTGCGTTCAGAAATTGCTTGAAGCTCCCATTCTGCCACATAACCCAACATCAAACAAAAGAATTTCCCAGTTAAAGAATCTGTTTCAATATTTTCATGAATAGATTGAAGATGAATACCATGTTTGCTTAAATCTTCAATGATAGCAGAGAGGTGAAGCATCTTTCTCGTAAGTCTATCTAATTTATACACAACAAAATCTGTTTTAACGCCTTGTTTAGCATAATTTTTGGCTAATTTTAACGCTTCGTCAAGCTGTTGTCTCTCCTGATTCCCACCTGAATCTTTTTCGATATAGAGCTTGTCGCAAAAGCTGAGTGCTTCTTTTTGAACAGATAACCCCAATTCTTGCCGATTATCTGTCGAACTGACACGAGCATAACCGATAGTTATGGTTTTAATATTTTCTAATTTGTTCTTGTGATGATT